>JAVBUC010000069.1:0-20247 GCA_031555765.1 Bacteroides sp.
CATAAACATAAGGAGTATCGCAATGGAATATAATTTCAGGGAGATCGAAAAGAAATGGCAGAAAAGATGGGTCGACGATCAGACCTATCAGGTAAAAGAAGACAGCTCAAAAGAGAAATTCTACGTGTTGAACATGTTCCCGTACCCGTCGGGAGCCGGACTACATGTGGGTCACCCGCTGGGTTACATCGCTTCGGATATCTATGCCCGCTACAAACGCCTGCAAGGATTCAATGTACTGAACCCGATGGGGTATGACGCTTACGGACTTCCTGCCGAACAATATGCCATCCAGACCGGACAGCATCCTGCTATTACTACCGTTAACAATATCAACCGCTACCGTGAGCAGTTGGACAAGATAGGTTTCTGTTTCGACTGGAACCGCGAAGTGCGTACCTGCGAACCGGAATACTACCACTGGACGCAGTGGGCGTTCATTAAAATGTTCAATAGCTACTATTGCAACGATGAGAAGCAAGCCCGCCCCATCCAGGAACTGATCGATGCCTTCCCCCAATATGGTACCGAAGGCATGAACATCGCCTGCGGCGAGGAACTGAGCTTCACCGCCGAGGAGTGGAAAGCCAAGAGCGAGAAGGAACAACAGGAAATCCTGATGAACTACCGCATCGCTTACCTGGGCAATACGATGGTAAATTGGTGTCCGGCACTGGGAACGGTACTGGCCAACGATGAGGTAGTGGACGGCGTGTCGGAACGCGGCGGTCACCCGGTGGTGCAGAAAGTGATGCGCCAGTGGTGTCTGCGCGTATCGGCTTACTCGCAACGCCTGCTCGACGGACTGGACACGGTGAACTGGACCGATTCACTGAAAGAGACACAGCGCAACTGGATCGGTCGCTCGGAAGGTGCCGAAATGAGTTTCCAGGTGAAAGACTCCGATATTGAATTCACCATCTTCACCACCCGTGCCGATACGGTGTTCGGTGTGACGTTCATGGTACTGGCTCCGGAAAGCGAACTGGTGGCCCAGCTCACCACCCCCGCACAGAAAGACGAAGTAGATGCGTACATAGACCGCACCAAGAAACGTACCGAACGCGAACGCATCGCCGACCGCAGTGTGAGCGGCGTGTTCTCGGGCAGTTACGCCATCAACCCGCTGACCAACGAAGCTATTCCGGTGTGGATCAGTGACTACGTACTGGCCGGTTACGGTACAGGTGCCATCATGGCCGTACCTGCACATGACAGTCGTGACTATTCGTTTGCCAAGCACTTCGGCCTGGAAATTCGTCCGCTCATCGAAGGATGCGATGTGAGCCAGGAGAGCTTCGACGCCAAAGAGGGTATTATGATGAACTCTCCCCGTCCCGGTACTGCTGAAGGCGGACTGGTACTGAACGGCCTGAACGTGAAGGAAGCCATCGAAAAAACAAAAGAATATATTAAGGAAAGCGGATTGGGCCGTGTGAAGGTGAACTTCCGCCTGCGCGATGCCATCTTCTCCCGTCAACGTTACTGGGGCGAGCCGTTCCCGGTCTATTATAAGGAAGGAATGCCGTACATGATTCCGGAAGAATGCCTGCCGCTGGAACTCCCGGAAGTGAGCAAGTTCCTCCCCACTGAAACGGGCGAACCGCCCCTGGGCAACGCTACCAAGTGGGCGTGGGATACCGCGAACAACTGTATTACTGACAATGAGAAAATCGACAACGTCACCATCTTCCCGCTGGAGCTGAATACCATGCCGGGCTTTGCCGGTTCATCGGCCTACTATCTCCGCTACATGGACCCGCACAATGACAAAGCATTGGTGGCACCGGCAGTGGATGCATACTGGAAGAACGTAGACCTCTACGTAGGTGGTACGGAGCATGCTACCGGACACTTGATCTACTCGCGTTTCTGGAATAAGTTCCTGCACGACCTGGGTGTGTCGGCTACGGAAGAACCGTTCCAGAAGTTGGTCAACCAAGGTATGATCCAGGGACGTAGTAACTTCGTATACCGCATCAAGGACAGCAACAAGTTTGTTTCGCTCAACCTGAAAGACCAGTACGAAGTCACTCCGCTACACGTGGATGTGAACATCGTATCGAACGATATTCTCGATGTGGAAGCCTTCAAGGCCTGGCGTCCGGAATTCGAAACGGCTGAGTTCATCCTGGAAGACGGCAAGTACATCTGCGGATGGGCGGTTGAGAAGATGAGTAAGTCGATGTTCAACGTGGTAAACCCGGATATGATCGTGGAGAAGTACGGTGCCGACACGCTCCGTATGTACGAGATGTTCCTCGGCCCGGTGGAGCAGTCCAAGCCGTGGGATACGAACGGTATCGACGGTGTACACCGCTTCATCCGCAAGTTCTGGACGCTCTTCTACGACAAGAACGATAACTATCTGGTGAAGGACGAACCGGCAACAAAAGAAGAACTGAAAGCGTTACATAAACTGATCAAGAAGGTATCGCATGACATCGAACAGTTCTCGTACAATACTTCGGTCAGCGCGTTCATGATCTGCGTCAACGAACTCTGGACGCTGAAGTGCAACAAGAAGGAAGTGCTGGAACAAATCCTCATCCTGCTGGCTCCGTTCGCTCCGCACGTTTGCGAAGAATTGTGGGCAGCCATCGGGCACAGCACCACGGTTTGCGATGCCCAGTGGCCGGTATGCAACGAGGAATACCTCAAGGAAGATGTGCTGAACTACACCATCTCTTTCAACGGTAAAGCCCGTTTCAACATGGAGTTTGCTGCCGATGCACCGAACGATGAGATCGAGACGACGGTGTTGGCCGACGAACGCTCGCTGAAGTGGACTGAAGGCAAGACGCCGAAGAAGGTGATCATCGTCCCCAAAAAGATTGTGAACATCGTTCTCTGATTATAGGCATTAATCACTAATCACTATAACGCTTATCACTAATTCATCATGTACAAGCCAGACAAATCGGACATACTACGAGAGTTGAAAGACTATACGCTGATCACTTTCGGATTGATGTGTTATGCCCTGGGGTGGGCCGCTTTCCTGATCCCTTACAAGATCACCACGGGCGGCGTCACCGGTATCAGTGCCATTATCTATTACGCCAGCGGATTCCCCATCCAATGGTCTTACTTCATCATCAATGCGTTCCTGATGACGTTTGCCATCAAGATACTCGGACCGAAGTTCAGTATCAAGACCACCTTCGCCATCTTCACGCTGACATTCCTGCTCTGGTGGTTCCAGCGTATTGTAGTGGATGATGCCGGACAGCCCTTGCAACTCCTGGGCGATGGACAGGACTTCATGGCTTGTGTGCTGGGTGCTTTCTTGTGCGGTCTGGGACTGGGTATCGTGTTTATCAACAACGGTAGCACGGGCGGAACGGACATCATCGCCGCCATCGTGAACAAGTACCGGGATATCACCTTCGGGCGGATGATTATGTATTGCGACATCATCATCATCTCTTCCTGTTACTTCATCTTCAACGACTGGCGACGGGTGATCTTCGGCTTTGCCACCTTATTTATTATCAGCTTCGTGCTGGACTGGATGATCAACAGTGCCCGGCAGTCGGTTCAGTTTCTGGTATTCTCCAAGCATTACGAGGAAATAGCCGACCGCATCACCCGCGACACACACCGCGGAGTAACGGTACTGGACGGCAAGGGCTGGTACAGTAAAAACGATGTGAAAGTGCTGGTGGTACTGGCCAAGAAAAGCCAATCGACCGATATATTCCGGTTAGTAAAGGACATCGACCCGAATGCTTTTATCTCCCAAAGCTCCGTCATCGGTGTGTACGGGGAAGGGTTCGACCGCTTAAAAATAAAGTAAATGAAACGTACACTTGTATTCGCTACCAACAATGCTCATAAGTTGGAGGAAGTAGCTGCCATCCTGGGCGACAGCATCGAACTGCTCAGCCTCAACAACATCGACTGCCATACGGATATCCCGGAGACAGCCGATACATTGGAAGGCAATGCACTGCTGAAAGCCCGCTATATTTATGAGAACTACGGCCTGGATTGTTTTGCCGACGATACCGGGCTGGAAGTGGAAGCACTGAACCATGAACCGGGTGTGTATTCGGCCCGATATGCCGGTGTAGCCCATGATTCGGAAGCCAATATGAAGAAACTCCTGCACAAGCTGGATGGAAAGGAGAACCGCCGTGCACAGTTCCGTACGGCTGTTTCATTGATTCTGGAAGGAAAAGAGTATCTGTTTGAGGGAATAGTCCGTGGTGAAATTATCAATGAAAAGAAAGGAACTACCGGTTTCGGCTACGATCCTATTTTCGTTCCCGAAGGTTATGAACAAACTTTCGCTGAGTTGGGGAATGATGTGAAGAACCGGATCAGTCACCGGGCACGGGCTGTGAACAAGCTTTGTGAGTTTCTTCATGAAAATAAAAGTTTTATATAAAGGTAAGTTGCTTGAAAACATCCCAAATAACGATCCCCGCGGTAACCGATACATTGAGCGAATGCTTGGTGCCATACTGAGGAATTTCAATGCAACCATCCGAATGGTTAATAACCTCCTGCTGCACCCCTTTTACTTCATTACCCAATACCACAGCGTACTTCTTGGAAGGATCGAGCACCCATTCATCCAGCATCACACTTCCTTCCACTTGCTCTATTGAATAAACAGTATACCCCTCCTTTTTGAGGTTATCAACAGCTTCGACAGCATTATGAACATACTTCCAGTCGACAGTGAATTCGGCACCCAAAGCCGTCTTGTGTAATTCCGGATGCGGAGGAACCGCCGTGATACCGCACAGATACACACATTCCACCCGGAATGCATCCGATGTACGAAATACCGAACCTACATTGTGCATGCTGCGAACATCGTCCAGCACTACCACCAACGGCAGTTTACCTGCTTCCTTGAACTCTTCGGCACTGATCCGGTTCAATTCGGTTATCTTTAACTTCCTCATTTTCCCATTAATTATAAATGCCTGGCAAAGGTAATCAATTCCATGTTAACATACCTGTTTATAACCGTTGAAAACCTGTCAAAAGAATGGGCAAAGATTTTGAAAACTATTTCTTGCATTATTCATAACAATGTATATGAGAAAGATGAAATAAACATTGCAAATAAGTTAACATAAACTTCCAAAGCTTATATAAACACATTTTTCAGCAGTTACCAGCCTGTTTATATCTATAAAGTTTTTAACTTTGCACGTTGTAAACCGAATGTTGATAACGATAGAAGATGGCTTAATATCAGCAAGTAACGCTGTTTGTAAACGTTGATAAACCACCGCTAACTATAGACTGGAGACTAATAACTTATTACACAAGTAATCGGGCTATTATTTTCCAACACTATTAACAGGCTATCATCACTAACAAAGGATTTTTAGAAATTAGAAGAAAACAAATAAGATTATTATGAATGATCTCATAAAAGCTATCGGTGAGCTGAAAAAAGAAAAGAATGCAGTGATTCTGGCGCACTACTACCAGATGGGTGAGATACAGGATATCGCCGACTACGTGGGCGACAGTCTGGCGCTGGCCCAATGGGCGGCCCGGACGGAAGCCGACGTGATAGTGATGTGCGGCGTTCACTTCATGGGCGAAACAGCCAAGATCCTTTCGCCGACGAAGAAGGTGCTGGTTCCCGATCTGAATGCAGGTTGTTCGTTGGCCGACAGTTGTCCGGCCGATCAGTTCGAGCAGTTTGTCAAAGAGCATCCGGGCTATACGGTGATATCGTACGTCAACACCACAGCTGCCGTGAAAGCGGTGACCGATGTGGTGGTGACTTCCACCAATGCGAAGCAGATCGTGGAAAGCTTCCCCAAAGATGAGAAAATAATCTTCGGACCGGACCGGAACCTGGGAAATTATATCAACTCAATTACAAACAGGCAGATGTTATTGTGGGACGGTGCCTGCCACGTACACGAACAGTTCTCGGTGGAGAAGATTGTGGAGCTGAAAGCGCAATATCCTGATGCACTGGTATTGGCGCACCCCGAATGTAAGGGAGCTGTGTTGAAGTTGGCCGACTTTGTAGGCTCTACCGCCGCCCTGTTGAAATACGCTATCAACAGCCCGGAACAATGCTTCATCGTAGCTACCGAATCAGGTATCTTGCATGAGATGCAGAAGAAGTGTCCGGGAAAGACGTTTATCCCCGCTCCTCCGAACGATAGCACTTGCGCTTGTAACGAGTGTAGCTTCATGCGTCTGAATACGATGCAGAAGCTCTATGACTGTCTGAAGAACGAATCGCCCGAGATTACCGTCGATCCGGCCGTTGCAGCTAAGGCCGTGAAGCCTATTCAGCGTATGTTGGAGATTTCCGCAGAGCTCGGACTCTGATAATATATTAGTATAAAGGTAGCCCGGTATAGGTTCTATAAGAAATCTATACCGGGTTGTTTTTGTTTTTTAATGAAGCCGATGCAATATTTTATTCTTTACAGTATTTACTCTTATATAGATAGTTAGTCCTAATAATAGAATGTATATGAGAAAAAGTATGGTAGTATGGAGCAGTGTGTTGCTGCTTTGCGCTTGTCAGTCGGAAGAAGGAAGTAAGAGTCACGACCTTCAGGAACGGAAAGACATTGAGCTGACCCGTAGTGAACAGACAATGGTGGATGAAGGTAACTATTTTGCTTTCAATCTGCTGAAATCGGTGGATCAAAATGAGAAGGAGGAGAATTACTTTATTTCTCCCCTGAGTGCTTCGTTGGCCCTTTCCATGACAACGAACGGTGCGGATGGTACTACGCTAGCTGAAATGAAACGGTTGCTCGGATTCGATGCCTATACATTGGACGAGATGAATGGTTTCTATAAGAAACTAATAGCGGGTTTGATGGAAGCCGATAATACCACCCAACTGGGTATTGCCAACTCCATCTGGGTGAAGGAAGGATTTAAAGTAAAAGATTCGTTTACCCAAGTCAACAAAGATATGTATAATGCCCGGGTGGAAGCACTTGATTTTAGCTCTGCCAATGCTGTGAAAACAATCAATCAATGGTGTTCCGACAATACCAATGGAAAGATAGAGAAGATTCTGGAGCAGATACCGAGTGATGCCTCTATGTATCTTATTAATGCCCTCTATTTTAAAGGGGTATGGAAGGCTAAGTTCGACAAAGCCAATACTACCAAAGGTGATTTTATCAACGAAGATGAAAGTAAAAGCCAGGTGGATATGATGAAACAAGAATGCACCTTGCCTTATGCTGCTTATGTAGACTTGCAGATAGCCGAATTCCCCTACGGAAACGAAGCTTTCAGCATGGTGGTATTGCTTCCCTACGGTGACAATACTCCTGAAAAGTTGATAGCCGATCTGACACCTGAAAAGTGGAACGAATGGATGGAACAGCTTTCCAAACGGAAAACTTCATTAGACGTGAACTTCCCTAAATTTAAGGTAGAATATGAGCGTATACTGAATGATGATTTGAAACAGTTGGGCATGAAGTCTGCCTTTACAAATTCGGCTGATTTTAGTAATATGGCGGATGAAGCGTTATGTATTTCGATGGTGAAACAAAAGACATTCGTGGAAGTTAACGAAGAAGGGACGGAAGCAGCAGCGGTAACGGCTGTTGAAGCAATTGCTACGTCTGCCGGTCCTCCCCGGTTGGGAACGTTCTACATGGATCATCCGTTTATATACGCCATCAAGGAGAAGAGCACCGGAACGATTCTCTTCATCGGCAAGATGGGTAAGATGTAATCGTTTTACGTAAGGTGATAGGTCTGATCGCAAGCTTCGGCCAGAGCCGGGTGATGGGTGATAAAGATGACCGTCTTTCCCTGGTACTGACTCCGCAGGTTATCGACCAATGTTTGTTCGGTTTCAGGATCGAGGGCTGAAGTAGCTTCGTCGAGCAACAGGATGTTACCGGGACGAAGCAAAGCGCGGGCAATGGCGATGCGTTGTGCCTGTCCTTCGGAGAGTCCCCCACCCTGTTCGGTGAGATGCGTATCTATTCCTTGCGGTAATTGAAACACATAATCGGCCACAGCAGTGCGAAGTGCTTGATGCATTTCCGCTTCTGTGGCTTCTGCATTTCCCATCAGCAGGTTATCGCGGATAGAGCCGCTAAACAACGTATTCCCTTGTGGCACGTAGACAAAGTTGCCACGGGTGAGCGGTGAGGTAACCACTTCTTTAGTCGGAGATTTCAGTACAATCCGCCCTGACTGAGGAGCAGCCAATGCCAGCAACAGACGGATCAGGGTGGTTTTTCCCTTTCCTGTTTCACCCATGATGGCTGTGTGGCTTCCCGGGGCAATCTCCATGGAGAAATCACTGAACACCGGTTTGTCTCCTTGTTTGTAAGCAAAAGTAACATTCCGCAACGAAATGCCGGGCGTATCATCGAATAGGATACGTTCGCCCTCTTCTTCGGAAGGAAGTGCTTCGAGCTCCATGAGACGGTCGGCAGCCGTAAGGGCGGTGACGAACGACGGGATGATCTTTGCCATGTCGAGCACCGGTCGTTGTACCTTGTTGACCAGTTGCAGGAAAGCAGTCATGGCACCGAACGTCATGCTTCCGTGGCTCAACCGTACCGCTCCCCACAAGAAAGCAATCAGGTATCCACCCGAGAAAGCCAACGCTACGCCGGTGCGCGAAAGCAGCGAGAAACGAATGCGTTCATTGACCTGTGAGCGAAGAGTACTTTGCAGTGAATCGAGTTTCTCGAGGTGACGGTCGCCCTGTTCCAGCGTCTTGATTACCGTGCGGTGCTGCAGGCTTTCCTGGATCACCGACTGGATGCGGCTGTCGCTGTGGCGTATATCATGCGTATATCCCCGCATCCGGCGGGTATAGAATCGTCCGGCAAACAGGAAGAAAGGCACAATACCCACCAATATCCAGGGTAGCGACGGGTCCAGCAGGCAGAAGAAGATGAACGCGCCCAACATCTGCACCACAGTAGCCATAACGGCGGGAATAGACGATGTAAGCAGTCCCACGATGGCAGCCGTGTCCTGTTCCATCCGGTTCACCACATCGCCCGTATGAAATTGTTCCAGTTCGTTCCAACGGCTTTGCAGCAACCGGGCAAAGAGACGGCGACGCATGGCATTGCCGGCTTCCACCTGCATGCGGCTGCCTATCCAGCTGTCCACCACGCCGAAGCCTATCTGCAACAACAGCAAGGCCACCGTGATGATGCCGTATTGCATCATACTCCCGTCCGAAGTACCGGTAGCCACATCGATCACCTTCTTGGACGACCAGATGAAGGCCAGCGAGCATCCTACCCCCGCTATCCCCGTGAAGCAATTCAGCACGATGCGCTTGCGTTGCCCCGCCGATACCTGCCAAAACCAGACGAACTTATTCATACCTGTTATCTTTCGGCAATGCCTGCCTGGATCCAACTATCGGTCAATATGCGGGCATCTTCCAGAGCCGTGGCTTCGTCTATTTCGTACCAGTCGAAGAGGAGTTTTCCCAGTTCCTCGGCCGTAAATTCCCGGTCGCCTATCTCCTTCCACAACCGGGCAGCCGGTTCGTTCAGGCTGATTACCGATGTAAAGTCCACATTCTCTGTTCCGCTGGCGATGATGATGTGCTCATTGCCAATCTGGCGGAGATTAAATCCTTTTTTGATTTTCATATAGCGTGTATTTTAAATATTCGTCTCCAACCACCTAATAGTATTCTGCGTACCGGGCAGATGCTTACCCAAATCCGGGAATAAACCCTCCATGTCCGTCCGTCGCATCGGTAGCGTTTTCCTTTGCGGATCACCTGTATCACCAGTCCCATGACATTCTCCGGAGAGGTTTGTTCCGTTCCGGCGATGTTGCCGTCGCCCATCAGCGTTATCTTATCCCCTTGGCGAGCGATGATGCGGTGCAGCACAATGCGGCCGTGCGTATCGCGCGCCAGTACAAACGCTCCCGGGCAGAGCTGCTCATCGGTAAAACCAGCCAGTACTACCTGGTCGCGGCGGTCAACCAGGAACGGGTTCATGCTGTTGCCCCGTACGGTATGCGTTACCGTATGCCCCTCGCCGATCAGCTGTGCCGTTTCCTGCAACAAGATCTCGTTGGGTATGCTGATGGTTCGTTTCTCTTTCATCCCTGTGGTGCACTGATGGTTTGATAGCAAAGCTCGGCCGCTTCCCGGTTGGGCAGGCATTCTAACTTGAATACCGGCACTTCGGAAGCCAGCAGGCTGATGGCGTCGCAGATATGATTGTACTGCTTCTCATCCTGTTTCAGGCAAGAGCACGAAGGCAGCAACGCAGCAAATGCTTTGGCTGCTCCCTCGCGTACTATCTTATTATGCGGAGCTTGTTGCAAGCGCACAAAAGCACCCAGCGGAGCTTCCTCATTGCGATAACAAGGCGTTTTTCCGCTCCAGGGCGAACCATACACCAACACCTGTCCGTCGGCATGACAGCGTACGATGGGGTTATCGTCGTTCAGCAACTCGCTGCCTGCCAGGTGTTGCAGCCAGAGGCGGGAGTGGGTGCTTTTGCCTGTGCCGCTCTTTCCCAGGAACAGATATCCCTTACCGCCCCGGCGAATTACCGAAGCATGGAACATCAACGTGGCGTGCGGTGCTGCGGCAAAGGCAAAGAGCATCATCAGAAAGTTTTGCATAACAAAGCTCTGGCGCGGGTCGCCGTCGGTATATTCCATGGCGGCGTTGGCAAACGTTGGGTCGGTTTGCATGCGCCAGGCCCGCTCCGTATGTTCGGGAGTAATCTCTACTTCGTACCCCTGGGTGCCGGTGTAGATTATACATTCGGCTCCTTCCCACTCAAAGCGGGTGAGCTCGGTACTGTTTGCCAGATGCGGCAGTGCGTCGGCCAACCGGAATACGAACAGCGGCTCCGCCGGACAGTCTTTTTGTACAAACGGGGTAAACGAGGGGAGCAGTGTCTCCGGGTGAGTTCCGGCAGGTACACACAAGGTAAATGTGTGGCGGGCGATGCAATAATGATGTTGTTGTGTCATAAGATGTTGCTTACTTTTTAGCGATGGGGAAACCTTGAAAAATACGATTCTCCCTATTAATCATATTTCGTATTCTTTTCTCAATAAGTTCCCATTCATAATTACCTTTAATCATCATAATTGGTTCTTTAAAATTGATATCATGAAAAAAGGTAAGACCCTTATAGGGAGTAACCGAATTGGAATTGGGGTATTTGTTTGTATAGGCCGTCAACATATCGGCCAATGACATTTTGGTAGACAGGCAGGCTACATCGATAAAGTCTTTTAATCGTGTTCCGTTGTCGGCTATGGCCGATAGTTTCATGGCTGCTATATCTGCTATGCTATACAACCTGATACCTTCCTGAGATTGGTAGATGGGTTCAACACAGGGATATCTATGGGCTAAACAATCTATTTTTATATCGCCAATAAAGCCTTTAAGTGTGTTTATATTGCGTTTCAAGGAGGTCTGGAAATTGTATTTTTCTATTAAATGAAATTCAAGTTCCAGTGCATCAAATTCTTCTGTGGCGAATAAGTCTAAGACTATACTAATTCGGTGTCCCATATAAAAAGCTAAAGCAGTTCCTCCAGCAAGGTGAAACTGCCCTAAACTTTCGTCCTGCATTAACCGGGTCAGGAGTTCAAGAGTTCCTCTCTCAACTGTTTCCGTATATAGCATTTTAAATCTTCTTTTTTCAGTTGGAAGAAAACACAAACAAAGTTCATATCCCTTGGCGAGAGAATAGGTATCTCTTTAATGATTTGGCGCACATTCTCTATACCTCCATACTTCTTGATGGCGGCATAAAAATCATCAAGACGCCCTCTTTCGATAACGCGTTGCATAACCAATACGCGCATATCGTCCCAGTCGAAGTTTGAAAGGTCGAATTCCCAAAGAAGTGTCTTTGAAATTTCGCTACTCACATTTTTTTTCTTCCAGTCTCTAAACAGCATTGCTTAATGATTAAATGATATACAAATATACAAACACGCTTTGAATGCACAAATTTTTTCCGGCAATTAAAGCTTTTTGTTGTTTATAAGTGATTAACAACATACTGCATCATTCGCTGCAGAAAGTAATGCATTATCCCCGGAAGAAACACCGGGTATTTCGGCATTTATGCTTGTTTGTGTAGCGCTTTCTATGGATATTTACTTGCTCCATGATACAAAAAATGCCGATTCCATCGGTAAAAACAACCAAAAACAGCTTGTGGGGAAGTAGATAATTGATGTAGAGTCCCATTGTTAAACTTTGCAAAATTGTAAATATGGTACCTCACTATTGCATACACGGTACCCCATGAATAGGTTTAGAAGGTATTTTTGCCAATAATAAGCAAATGCGATAATAATAGTCAAAATAGAAACCCTAAAATGTATGACGAAACAAGAACAAAAAGACGTCTATGTGGCGCCGTCCATCGACGTATTGGAGATGGAAAATGAAGGAGGCGTAATGAGTCTCAGCGCTCCGGACTTTCTCGATGGCGATTCCATGGTTAACCGTTACCCAGGTGTAGGAATCAGGTATAACAACAGCCCTGCTACCGACCTGGAAGAGTTAATCAACAACATTTTAACCACTAAAGAGTAACGCCATGAAAAGCATGATGTATAAATTAACAGGCTGCATAGTTATGGCAGCGTGGGTGTTGGGCGGTGTTTCGTGTACCAACGAAGAGATAACTACTGAGGTTGCAGAGAGTAAAGGCGAACCGTGGATAATAACTGCTACGCAAGGCGGCGGAGCTACTACAAAACTGGGCTATACCGATGAAGGTAATAGCGGCGTTACGGTAACCTGGTCTGCGGCCGATGCTTTTACGGTTTTTGGCGGCGCAAACAGCAAGGCGAAATTTACACTGCAAAGCGGTGCAAACGAGAAGTCTGCCACCTTTACCGGCACTAAGCCCACAGGAGATGCTCCATACAAAGCTTTCTACCCTGCGCTTGCAGATGCATCTACCATTACCGCACACAACGATTGCGTAATGGATTTCACAGGTCAAACACAAACCGGCAACGGAGACATGACTCACCTATCCAAGTATGATTACATGACGGGCACCGTTGCATTCAATGACAACGATCCTACAGTGAGCTTTGAGCACCAAGCCCTGATGATGAAGTTTGTGCTTACCCTCCCGGCTGCCCTCGATGGCGACGAAACACTGGAAGTGCTCTCTGTTACTGCCGAGAAGGATGGTGAAGCAAAGCCTTTGTCTTTAAAGAAAGGCATATCGGGTACCGATAAAGATTACACCTCCGATACTCAGGAGTTGATACTTAAGAATGTATCGTTGGTTGATGGTAATACACTTACTGCCTACATGATGATGTATCCGTTTGAATTAGCTGTCGGCGATGAACTAATCATTAAGATACAGGGTAATAAAAACATTTATTCTGGCACTGTCACTGTCGGCAATGGTGGTAAGGAGTACAAAAAGGGATATCGCTACACGGTTACCCCATCCACGCTTACTGCCTCTCCCATTCCGACCGGGACAGCTCTTATCCCTTCGGGTACTTTCCAGATGGGACAAGCCGAAATTACTGGTGCTACTCCTGTACACTCTGTTACCCTAACCCGTTCTTTCTACATGAGTAAGTTTGAGATTACTAATGCTCAATATGCAGCATTCCTGAATGCCAAAAAGACTGAAGATGTTTTAAAGTATGGTGAAGCTGGTTCTGGATCTGATATTTATCAGAATGCAGCCTACATAAATTCAACCGAAGCTCTTGTGTTGGATTGTAATACCGACTCTCGTTCCCAATGGGGGGTCACACACAATGTGGATGGAAGTTGGTCTGCCGTTTCAGGCAAAGAGAACTATCCTGTTATCTATGTTTCCTGGTTTGGTGCCAAAGCTTTTGCTGATTGGGCTGGCGCTTCCCTACCTACTGAGGCTCAATGGGAATATGCCTGCCGGGCGGGAGCAGATCCTCAAACAATTTACTCATTTGGTGATAACGCAACCGATTTGGGTAGTTATGGTTGGTATTCTGCGAATAACACAACTGGTGGTTATCTTAGTGGAACTAAGCCGGTTGGTTTGAAAGATCCCAATGCTTACGGTCTTTACGATATACATGGTAATGTTTTTGAGTGGTGTGCTGATCGGCATAGTGAAGGGAATGATACATACAGTAGCAACTCTGTTAGTGACCCTGTTGCGGCTACCGGCGTCTGTCGCGTTTTTCGCGGTGGCTATTGGGGTGGCAGTGCTGGGTCCTGCCGTTCTGCCTATCGTTACTACGGCTACCCCAATAGTGCCTACAACTACTACGGTTTCCGGGTGCTATTCTTTCCTTAGTTCACCTATTTTCTGAGCTAATAAATAATTTATACGAGGCTGTTTTCAGTGAGGGAGGGACGACCGAAACAAAAAACAGCCTCGTATTATACCTACCGGCGTAGCCGGTCATTTTTTCTCACTTTATAGTACTGTTATGCAGATTAAGATCTTTAGTATTCCACTCACCGACACTGCTGCCTCTCCTTTATACATCTACCGGCAGGAGTAGGGTAATGATAACTAAAAGTCAAAGCGGGAAGTAATCGGTTAGTCGATTACTTCCCGCGCTGCCGATGGCAGCAATGATAAAACATTGGCTGCCCGTTTGGCTGAAATACGCAAAATGGCAGCTATGCTCTAATTGAGAAGATACAAAATGTCATTATTGACAGATTGATAATTCCAATGCCTGCTGACTGCCCTTGGTTGCATAGAATCTTTCGCCCGGCTGGAAAAGTGCAGTAAAATGGAGTTCTACGAAATCAAAAAGACAAGTTTTCATTCCCTGAATAAGCGTTTATGGCGTAATGAATAGAAAGCATCATCCATTTTGATAAGGAAAGCAGATTGAAGTAGACAGAATGATAGGCGAAAAAAGATAAGAATTATCACCCAAATAGAGTCTCAAATGAAAAATCAGGACATGCCGTTCGAATGTTTTAAACATCGGGCCCGGATGTTTTAAACATTCGACCCCGATGTTTAAAACATTCAACGTGTATCTTCCCGTGATCCGGAGCGTTTCATCAGTTCATAAAAGGTATTTATATGCAAATAGGCACCCGAAAGCGGGGGTGTTTGTGCATGAAAATACCTATATTTATGCGCTTGTTCTTCTGGTTGTCTACTTTTGCTTCATTTACGAGTTAGCAAAAACACATATGTATCTGCATTTTGTCTTTTAAATCTTCCCGTTTTACGTCAATATGGCAATCCGTTCCCGGCGGATTTCTCAAAGATAAAAAGAAGAAACCATTCATCATACTTGATAAACTCCTATATTTGCATGGCTGCAATGCCCGTTACAGGAATGGGGAGTGCGGTAATGAAATACTACAATCATGAATTTATTATACTTCGGTTCCATATTCATGGCAGCATGGATGTATCTGGCGATGGCTCTGCTGCTGTTCCTGCAACGCAAGGAAGGCGAACGCTCCCGCGTGATACTGGCCGGGCTGGTGATGGTGTCGGTGCTGAACTACTCCACCCGGATAGCGAGCCTGTTGCAAGGCGAAATGCCGGCACTGGTGGTATCGGCACCCATGCTTATCGTGGGGCTTTTCATGGTGATCAGTTACATCATCTATCCGGTGGAGGTAATCTCGCCGGGATGGATCACCTGGAAGCGGCTGCTACGGATGTACTCGCCCATCGGGGTGCTGGTGGTGGTGTACTGGGTGAGTGTACAGTGCGGGGCCACGTACGAACCGTACGATAATCTGATAGACATGCTGGGGCATCTGGACGAGTTCGGGGTATGGTTCCGGTTGCTGCTCAGCCTGCTGGTGTTTATGCCGATACTGTTCATCCTCTTCCCTACCTATACCCGGAAGTACAATAATACTGACCGGCACTGGATACGCCGCTACATCGGGGTGTTCATCGTCAACAACCTGGCCTACATCGTGGTGCTTGCCTGCGATAGCATCTATGTAAAGGCTGGCTATTACTTTGTCAGCGTGGGGTGCGAGGCGTACATCGTGTACCTGGAACTGTTCGTGCGGCTGATAGACCGGCGGGTAGAAGAGATGCCGGCGACTCTTCCTGCCACCCCAACGATGGAAGAGGTAAAAGAGAAGGAACTGCCTGCCGAACCTTCTGCTTCGACGGCACTCAAGTATGCTTCGCTCTATACTGCGTTGGAAGAATATATGCACAAGGAACAGGCCTGGCGCGACCCCGACCTCACCCTCCAGCAACTGGCTGTATTGCTGGGCAGTAACCGTACCGACCTGTCATACGCCATTCGGGAACAGGGGTACGATAACTATACGGCGTACATCAACCGCCTGCGCATGGACGACTTTATGCGGCTGGCCCGGCAATGCCCCATGGCCAGCTACCAGGAACTTTTCTTCGAAGCGGGGTACCGCTCTAAAACCACTGCCTTGCGGAACTTCCGGCAGTATTACGGTTGTACGCCTACCGAGTATTTCCAAAGGTATGAGTCATAATACCGTAAATATATTTATTTTTATGCTAGTTTGTTTGATATTACCATAAATATATTTACTTTTGCGGTATGAGTGAACAAACTAATATCGTAGCGTTATCGAATGCTGAAATCATTATGGAGCTCGGCAGACGTTTTAAGGAATACCGCTTATCGTGCCGGCTGACTCAACAGGAGGCGGCAGACAAGGCGGGCATGAGCGTTGTAACCCTCCGCCAGTTCGAGAATGGAAAGATCTATAATATAACCATGGGTAATTTCCTGGGATTGCTCCGTGCCATTGGTTGTTTGGATCAGGTGCAAGAACTCTTGCCGGAAATCCCTGTATCGCCCTACACTATGCAGCAACTGATTAAGAACAAGCCTAAAAGAGTGAGACATGCAAAATAACATTGTCAGCGTCAAGCTGAACGGCGAAGAAGTGGGCCAGCTCTATTGGGATGAACGAAACCGCAGAGCTGTTTTCAGTTACCATCCATCCTTTGTGCAAAAGGGGATAGAGGTAGCACCGCTCACTGCATCCCTAACAGGAAATGTTGCCAAGGGGTTTCCTGTAATGGGCAATAAAGAGAAGTTGTATCAGGGGCTACCTCCATTTATAGCCGACTCCCTGCCCGACCGCTGGGGTAACAAGGTGTTTGAGCAATGGGCGGCTCAAAACCACATTCCTATGCGGCAACTCACCCCGGTAGATAAACTCTCGTTTATTGGCAAAAGAGGAATGGGGGCACTCGAGTTTACACCTGCTACAGCAGGCTTGGATGAATCGTCTTCTGTTCAGATAGACTCGCTGTACCGACTGGCCAAAGAGATATTCGAGAAAAGGGAGGGAGCCATCGTTCTGCCGGAAGAGGAACTGAGTATGCAAAGCTTGTACGAAGTGGGAACTTCCGCCGGCGGTCAGCACCCGAAGGCTATTATTGCCATCCACCGGGAAACCGGCGACATTCGTTCGGGGCAGGTAGAGTTGCCCCCGGAATACACCTACTACATCTTGAAATTTGCCGAAGGCGATGACTTTCCTTTTACCCATGTAGAGATGGCTTTTTATGAGATGGCTCTTGAAGCAGGTATCTGCATGATGCCCTCAAAACTCCTTACCGTAGGAGGGAAATCTCATTTTATCACGGAACGATATGACCGCAAAGCAGGCAAGAAGGTTCATACACAGACATTGGCTGCTATGTGCCCGGGTGCAACCAGTTATGAGGAGTTGTTCTCTACCTCCCGTCTACTCAATATCCCTGCTACCGAAATAGCAGAAGAATACCGCCGGATGGTGTTCAATGTGATGGGAGGAAACGTGGACGATCATATTAAAAACTTCTCTTTCCTGATGGACGAACGAGGCACGTGGCACATCACTCCTGCCTATGATATGACTTTCACAACGAACCTGGACGGAGCTTCTTACGAGAATGGACATTCCATGACTATCCTGGGGAAGGGCAACGATATAACCGTGCCCGATCTTATTCAATTTGCCAAAGAGAATAGCATCAAGAACGAGCAGAAGATCATCTCTGAGGTGGCCAATGCTATCAGTCATTTCTATGATTTCGCCAGGAAACATCTGGTCGACGAATACTGGGCAGACAGGATAGAACAACATCTGTCTGCACTCGTTAAGAGATAGGTAGTTTATAAAGGCTAACAAAAAAGGGGAACAACCTGCATGTGCAAGTTATTCCCCTTCGTCTATATAATAGATGTACTATCTTACTTAGCGTAAACGCTCCAGTCGGTATTCTTCATGTCGCCGCTCTTAGCCAGCTCGGCGTGCATACCCAAGGCAGCCTGGATGCAGTGCGGAGTCTGCGCTTTGGCACCCGAGAGCTTCATGTAGTCCCACAACATCTGTTTATAGTCCGGATGAGCGCAGTTCTCGATGATGGCTTCGGCTCTCTGCTTGGGGCTCTTTCCGCGCAAGTCGGCAATACCTTGTTCGGTGATCACCACGTTGACCGAGTGTTCGCTGTGGTCTTCGTGTGATACCATCGGAACGATGGAGCTGATCTTGCCTTCCTTGGCGATAGACGGACAGCTGAAGATAGAGATGTAAGCGTTGCGGGTGAAGTCGCCCGAGCCGCCGATACCGTTCATCATCTTGGTACCGCCGATGTGGGTAGAATTGACGTTGCCGTACAAGTCTACCTCGATGGCCGTATTCATGGTCACAAGACCTAAACGGCGAACCACTTCCGGGTTGTTCGAGATTTCCGATGGGCGGAGCACCAGCTTGTCCTGGAAGTACTTGATATCGTCATAAATACCTTGCAGGCATTCGTTGGTCACCGACAGTGAGCAGGTACTTCCGAACTTCACGCGTCCGCTGCGAACCAGGTCGATTACCGAGTCCTGAATCACTTCCGTGTACATTTCGAAAGCCGGAATGGATTCGGCACGTCCCAAAGCACCCAGTACGGCATTGGCAATGTTGCCCACGCCCGACTGCAACGGCAGGAACGTAGAAGGGATGATACCACGCTTCATATCGGCTACCAGGAAGTCGGCCACGTTCTGTCCGATCTGGTCTGTGATAGCGTCGGCTTCCGAGAAACCGCGGGCTTCGTCTTTCATGTTTACCTCTACTACGCCGATGATCTTCTTCGGATCCACCTGCACGTACGGCAAGCCGATGCGGTCGCTCGGTTTGAAGATAGGAATTTCGCGACGGTAAGGAGGGTCCAGCGGTTCGTACAAGTCATGCATACCCATCATGTTCTTGCTGTGCGCGCTGTTGAGCTCCACGATGATCTTGTCGGCCAGGCGGCATACGGTCGGGGTGATACCCACACCAGCGGTGAGGTAAATCTTACCATCGGCCGTTACATCGCAAGCTTCCACGATGGCCACATCGACCTTGCCCATGAATCCGAAGCGCAGCTCCTGAGCCATTTGCGACAAGTGAATATCGTTGTAAGCAATTTCTCCGGCATTTACTGCTTTGCGGAAGTCACCATTCGTGGTGTAAGGAGCGCGGTAGCGGATGGCTTTGGCGCGTGTCAGTACACCGTCGCACGAATCACCGGTAGAGGCACCCGTGAAGATACCTACCTGGAAAGGGCGACCTGCTGCATGTTCTGCTTCTGCTAATTTTGCTAATTCTGCCGTAACGGCTTTGGGCGAACCAGCCGGAGTAAATCCGCTGAGTCCGAGGTTGTAGCCATGTTGTACAAGGCTGGCAGCTTCCGCTGCCGAAATAATGTTAAATGACATAAACTTTAATAGTATAATTTCGTGTTAGAACTTTCCATTAATACTTCCTCTGAAGAATTTCCGACCAGATGATGGCACGGCGCGCATCTTCGGGCGAATCAATACTGTATTCGCTCTTTTCGGCGGCTTCCGTCGGGGCGGGTGACTGGGGTGGAGTAGAAATAGGGGGAGGAACGTGTGTGGTTCGCACACCTTCTTCTATGGGGCTGGTTATTTGTTTCTTTCGGGAATTAGCAGGCTTCTTCGTCTCAGGAGACTTCTGCTGGGGGTAGGGTCCGGAAACCGTAGGAGCAGGTATAGGCATAGGAATTTCACTATCGGTATTCTTTGGGGACTTTTCTTTGTTTATCTGTCTGAAAACGCCGATCGCAATAAAGCCTATAATAAGGAGAACTTGAAAAATATCTTCCATAATTACTTCCTCTTGTTTGGATGCCGCAAAGGTAGCCATTTAAAGTGATTAGTTGCAACTTTATTAAAAGAAAAAAGGGCAGCTTCACAGCTCCCCTTAATTTTTTTAACCTAAACCTTAACTATGAAAAAATCTAATGTTTCTTTCGAAAGCAAAGATGAAAAGAAATTCGATATCAACCAAGAAAC
>JAVBUC010000017.1:0-81522 GCA_031555765.1 Bacteroides sp.
CGTGCAGTCTATTTCGGTAGTAATGGAAATGCAGGGATTCAAAAAGTCCTGGAAGAAACGGTAATTGTCTCTTCTGCTCCAGGTATTCAAATCAATAATCTTCTTCATTTGTGCGCTGCGGATTATCTTTTAAGGGGAGGATAGAGCTTATCCAGCTTCTTTCCGTAGAATATAGATGCCAATCCGATGATAACAAACGGTATACTGAGCCACTGTCCCATATTCAACGACATACCTTCTTCAAAACTTACCTGGTTCTCTTTGATGAATTCGATAAAGAAGCGGAAAGTGAAGATATAGGTCAGGCAAAGCCCGAAGAAGAATCCGCGGTGCACCTTTTTACTGTAATTCTTATACAGGTAAATCATGATCAGGAAGAGGATAAAATAGGCTATTGCCTCGTATAATTGAGCCGGATGGCGGGGCAGCATATCTTCTTTCACGAATACAAAAGCCCAGGGAACATCGGTAGGATTACCGATAATTTCCGAATTCATCAGGTTGGCCAGACGGATGCAACAGGCGGTGATGGGAGTTGCCACCGCAATCATGTCCACCACATCCAGGTAGTGCATCTTCACCTTGCGACAGTATAGCCACAGGGCAATCATTAAGCCCAGCGTACCGCCGTGGCTGGCCAATCCTGTGTATCCGGTAAACTTCCAACCTCCACCGGGCAGGAACTTCACAGGCAGAATCATCTCCCAGAAATGATGCAGGTAATGCTCCGGTTCATAGAATAAGCAGTGTCCCAACCGCGCCCCTATCAGAATACCAAAGAAACAGTAGAAGAACAAGGGGTCGAATATCTTCTCATCTATTTTTTTATCCCGGTACTGGTAGTGAACCACCACATAAGCCAGGGCGATGCCCACGGCCCATAACAGGCCATAGTACCTGACGGAGATACCGAACAGGTTGAATAACTCAGGATTCGGATCCCAGTTGATAGATAAAAGCATGGCATTCATAATCTCACGTATTTATTGTTTAAATTTCTTGGCTACTTCGTGGTAGGTCGGCACATCGATTCCGTGCGTTTCGGCAGCTTCGAGCATATCGAACAGCAGTCCCTGTATCTCCGACTCGTGTCCGCGTTCCAGGTCTTTCTGCATGGAGGCGGTACTTTCGGGAGCCAGCTTGTCGATCACCTTCAGGTTGTAAGCCACCATATCCTCCCGGAACTCCACGCCGAGCTTCTCGCCCAGGGCAACGCTCTCGCGGGAGAGACCGATAAACGTGTCGCGCACCGCACCCGGCTTCTGTACTTCGCCCATCGGCACATCGTAATAGGCACCGGTAACGGCCATAGCCGAGATGAACGACCACTTCACAAACGTATCCCGGTTGATATCATCCGATATCTCCGCTTTGATACCGCTTTCCTGCAAGTCCTTCTGCACGGCTTCGAGCAACCCTTCGGCTACCGTTGTCCCTCTATGCGCTCCGTACACCAGGCGGAAGATGGTTCCCATCTGGGTGATCTCCCCGATGCCCGACACGAAGCCAACGATGTAGATACAACCGTCGAGTACCGTCACACCGGGTACCAACCGCTGGATACGCGGCCCGGTACCGTATACATTCAGTATCGGGATGACGATGGTCCGTTCGTGAGCCGTCCGCTTGATCAGTTCGATGATCGAGTCCACCGAATACCCTTTCACGCAGACGAAAATCACATCGGCCTTCCCGTCGAAGGCTTCCGCCGTACAGGCTTTGACCGGAAACACATGATCCCCTTTCAGGCCCGAATGGAGGGTCAACCCTTTATTTTGTATCGCTTCCAGGTGAGCACCGCGGGCAATGCACGTCACATCGTTCCCGGCCAACGCCAGAAAGCCTGCAATGCTTCCCCCTACTCCTCCTGTACCAGCGATGAGATAACGCAAATCACTCATGCTTTACACATTAAAGCGGAAGTGCATGATGTCACCATCCTGTACCACGTACTCCTTGCCTTCCACGCCCATCTTACCGGCTTCCTTCACGGCTGCTTCCGAACCGAGTTGGGTGAAATCATCGTACTTGATGACCTCGGCACGGATAAAGCCCTTCTCAAAGTCCGTATGGATAACCCCGGCGCATTGCGGAGCTTTCCAACCTCTCTGATAGGTCCAGGCACGTACCTCTTGTACACCGGCAGTGAAGTAAGTCTCCAGGTTCAGCAAGCTGTACGCAGCCTTGATGAGACGCGCCACACCCGACTCTTCCAATCCTACTTCCTGTAAGAACATCTGACGGTCTTCATATGTTTCGAGTTCGGCGATATCTGCTTCGGTACGGGCAGCCACGATGAGGATTTCCGCGTTCTCGTCCTTTACGGCCTCGCGTACCATCTCTACGTATTTGTTACCGTTTACGGCACTGCCCTCGTCTACGTTGCACACGTACATCACCGGCTTGGCGGTGAGCAGGAAGAGGTCGCGTGCCACCTTCTGTTCGTCCTTCGTGTCGAAGGTCACCGTACGGGCCGATTTGCCCCGCTCCAGTGCTTCTTTATATTGTACCAGTACTTCGTAAGCCAGTTTGGCGGCTTTGTCGCCACCCGTCTGCGCCTGCTTTTGTACTCTCTGGATGCGGCTATCCACCGTTTCCAGGTCTTTCAGTTGAAGTTCGTAGTCGATGATTTCCTTGTCGCGTACCGGGTTGATGCTTCCGTCCACATGCGTCACATTCTCGTCGTCGAAGCAGCGGAGTACATGGATGATGGCATCTGTTTCGCGGATATTGGCCAGGAACTTGTTGCCCAAGCCTTCGCCCTTGCTGGCACCTTTTACCAGTCCGGCAATGTCCACAATCTCCACCGTAGTGGGAAGAATGCGTTGCGGATGCACCAGCTCCGCTAATTTATTTAGTCGTTCATCGGGCACAGTAATCACACCTACGTTTGGTTCTATCGTGCAAAAAGGGAAGTTTGCTGCCTGTGCTTTCGCATTCGACAAGCAGTTGAAAAGAGTGGACTTACCCACGTTAGGGAGTCCTACAATACCACATTGTAAAGCCATTATTTTGTTATTTTATTTATAATCTTCTGTTTACGGCGCAAAGATAACTATTCTTTTCTAAAAAACTTTCCCTCTTAGTCAATATAACCCCACTTAACCGAGTCAACCATTAAATAGACCCTCACTTTTTACGATTATTTAAGATGGAGGCAAGGTGACACTTTGCAAGTCAAACAGCTGACAAAAATAAACAAATCCTGGCTTTTTCCTAACAAGCAAATCAGACAATTTACCACTTCCAGCAAATATTCTGCATAAGCAATCGCATTAACATGCAGAAACAACCTCGTACTGAGCGCATTTACGTATATATATGTAGCTTTACAAAGTGCCAAATCCATAAAAAGATACTATGATACGCTCCGAATGTTTTAAACCAACGACCCGAATGTTTAAAACATTCGGGTCGTTGGTTTAAAACATTCGGGTGCACTGTATACTATTTTTACTTTTTATACTATTTTGCACTAAAATTCGGCTGGTTTTATACTTTCATTCTAACACTTATCTTAGAAATCGGGGAACCTTTTTAAAACTAAGTTCCTATCTGTGCAAACATTTAAACCGTCTAATTACCTTTTTCGTGTCTATTTGATTTTCGCAAACAAGAATTCCTCGGCATCTTTTGCCTCAGCCATTATTGGGGCTCCAAACAACGCGTTCTACAGACCTCTCGATTATCTATTTGTCAAAGAAGCCTGTATTCTATCACATTGATAGAATAACCTTTTAGTTCGATTGCACTTTCGCCATCCAATTTCTTGTTCTGCCACACAGGAGCAACATCCCTATCGTCTTTACCAAAATACTCCCAGGACTGAATGATCTCAGCACCCTTGTGACCGGCTATATCTACATCTACATGTTCCGACTGTTCGCCCTTATTGATAAGATACACATACAACTGTTTTGCTTGGGGAGTCCAACTGGCGTAGGACAGGATACATCCCTTCGATTCAGACCGAACCATCTTCTCGCCCATAAACCGGTTCCAGATCATAAGAGAGTGCCCCGTAGGATTCAGGTTCCCGTTGGAGTCGATGGCGTCGTGATCCGACTGCGAGGGTTTGCCATTGTCCAACCAGCGGGTGTTCCAGAAACAGGAGAACTCTATTTGCGGCTCCAGTAACAGTTGTCCCGTCATGTCGAAGTTGACGATGGCATGCCCCATATCGTTCGTTCCGTGCCAGAGCCCGGCCCAATCTATCGTTCCATATTCGGCTACGATCAGTTTCCAACGGTCGAGCTGCTCCGGGGTGGCATACTTATTCATCGCGTTCAGAGCCGTCTGCGCAGGCCATATCAGACAGCGGGTAGTATCCCGGTAACTTTCGTACCCGGCATGGAAGTCGAATACACCATAGTTGCTCACACACAGGCGGTCGATATAATCCCCTGCCTGGGTGATCACCGCCTGGAAGAACTCGTCGCTATCGCCATTGGGAACCACCAGAATAGAAGGATCGACCTCCTTCATGGCCTTCGAGAAAGCGACGACATCCTGCGCATAGATATCTACCGTAGAGTTGACATTGTTCTGGTTCCAACTCTCGTTGCCTATCATCCAGTAGCGTACGTTGTACTTCTTTTGGATGTTGGCGTACTTTACCCACGCTGCCGCATGATTGATCAGTTCCTGCCGGGTTGAGATTCTTTCGCCTTTTGCTGTCTTATGCAGGTAATTATCAGCTGCTACCACCAATACGGGTTCTGCGCCTGTTTCCCGGCAGATCTGCATGAACTCGTCAAAGTCCAGCTGGTCGAAAACGAATTTTCCGTCTTTGAATACTCCGGGGTAGTCGTCCAGCCCCACTGTGCGTGCCAGGGTAGTATGCGACGCTTCATATGGAGGTACACTAAACAGGTACAGATCGGATTTCTCTCCACCCGGATAGCGGAGGAACTTCGTTCCCATTTTCTCCACAGCTTCAGATACACTTGTCTGCGCATCCGGGAAGCGGTTTCCATCCATGATGAAGTTCAGGTTGATGCCCACCGGATGATTGGATACATCGCTGACAATGCTATCGGTGAACACAGCAATCGATACAACGTCGCCCGACTTTTGCCCGCAACCGGCCAGTATAAACATCGCTCCTGTTGCGACTGCCCATAGGTATTTCTTCATAATATGTATACTTATTAATTATTCAAACTCCCGGTAAGCCCCAAAACGTGCCAGACGGTCCTCACCCAAGTTCAAGGGAACCGCACGCGAAGATTCTCCCAACGCCTTGCAGATTTGCCGCCACATATCCGTGCGGGTATACGTTTGATGCACTTTCTGGAAAGAGGTGGACAGCAGCAACTCCTTGGCTGCCTTGTATTGCTTCTTATCGATAAGCAATTGTACACGCCGTTCGATGATCCATTCATCGGCCGAAGCATCTACTTTATTCAGCCATTCTTCGCGCTCGTTCAGCGTACGGCTGCCCAATTGACGCAACAATTTGTCGCGTGCCACAACCACTTGCGGATGCAGAGCTACCCAGTTCTCCCGGATAGCGTCATAAGCCTCTTTCGCCTTACCATATTCCTTGGCCGACTCATACAGCCGGGCCAATAAGGCCTGTGCCAGTCCCAGTTCCACACCGTGCAGACAGTCCACCGCTTCTGCAATCCGGTCGCGCCCGGCCAGCCAGGCGCCATAATAGTACTTCCAGGCAGCTTGTTGGTCACCACACGCGTTCGTAACCGCCCAACGGAAAGCAGCATCAAGATTTTCCATGCCCGAAGGTGCCCAAGGGGTGGCAATCGGATCTATCTGCGGAAGAGATATTCCATGTTCGAAAGCATTCAGCAGACCGATCCACGTATTTACCTCGTCCGCACGTGCCCAACCGAAAAGAGGCACTTCGGTAATGGGACGCAGAGCCACCTGCGGTACAGTCAGCTTGTAAATATCCATTCGTTGAGCCGCCGGTATCCAAAACTCCGTACGCTCCCTGTATTCTCCGGGTTGTAGCTCCAGCTTGATAGACTGGTCGCTGATGGGACCGCCCTGCAATTCGGCATACGTCTGCCTGTTGTTAGTGCTGAGCAAAGACCATTCTTTATCCTCCTTTACCCCATAACTCCACAGTTTGATACCCGGCGCACTTTCCTCTGCTGCTATGTGATAGAGTCCGCATCCCAATGAGGGCGTATAAGATCCAAAGGCATTGACATCCTTCGTCTTCCAGAAATACCCGGTCATCTCCCGGATATCCTTTTCGGCTTTAGGACCCTGCTTCTTCCAGTCGATGGTATCCAGCGTGGAAGCATGCACCAACACTTCTCCCTGCGGAAAACTGTATTCCGTATCGGGCATGGAAGGAACAGCCGCATTACTCCACGACATCCAGGGATAAGCCTGCGCACCGGGATTGTACATCTTGACACGCTGCGTCAGGAAGTGGTCCCCGGCACCCAATGAATATTCCACCGAGAACTGCATACCGAAATGCACCTCCCGCTCCCCGCACGTCACATACACGCGGTCGGCAGTCCGGTCTATCCGGTAGCAAACCGGTTCGTTCTGGGTCGGGGTGTGGGAGATGGGGAAGCTCACCTCAATCCCTCCGGCTATGAAGTAAAAGCGTGGCAAGATACGCGTATGCCGAACCACTTGCGGATTGTATAATACTTCCTTACCACTGCTCTTATGCACCATCGACATCACTTTACCGCAAAGGTCGGGGCAAATCACCACCTTCATCACCTCGTTC
Organism: Bacteroides sp.; assembly: GCA_031555765.1. Taxonomy (GTDB): domain Bacteria; phylum Bacteroidota; class Bacteroidia; order Bacteroidales; family Bacteroidaceae; genus Bacteroides. The sequence continues at coordinate 6,716 of JAVBUC010000017.1, forward strand.
TCAATCGATATCATCCGGTATGTCTTGGGAACCGGGCGGTTGGACGTCTCACTGTAACTGACATACGGGTACACTCCATCGGCATCCATGGCTGTAGCAAGTGGACCAGCAGGGGTCAGCACATGGGTGAGTATCGTTTCCTGATATTCCGTACATACCACATCCTGGGCAAGGCTTGCAGTGGCAGGAAAAGTCATTCCTACTGCACACAGCATACATTTAAGGTAAAAATCAATTTGTTTCATTATCTGTCTTACTTATTTTTCAAAGGTATAAGGCGTTTTTGTACATAGTTCCATCATTTAAGAGGTAACAGACCGTCGATTATCTCTTTCAGTCGAAGCACATCGACTTTTTCCGGGAGAGTGTATTCTATTTTCTCATAGCGCGCGGTGGGGTCTTCGCTCACTTGAGGTTGGGGTTCGCCTTTCTCTTCCGCTGCTTCCGACCAGAAACGATTTCCTTTGTAAATAGCCTCGCTTTTGGTTGCGTCGCCATGTAAATGTTCCACTCCTCCTTCAGTCAGAACAAACGTATTGTTCGAGAACTCCAATCCGCGGGAGAATCCGGTATTATACGAGATGGAATGCCCTTGGTTGCTGATGATCAGATTATCGTGCACCTTGGAATCCCACAGTGCTAAATCCTTGTTGTACGGATCGCACCACACATAGATACCTGCCTGTGAGTTCTTTATCCCGTCGTGAATGCTCACGTTGTAGCGCATGAGGTTGTTGCTCCACTCGGAAGCTCCGCCAAACTGGAACAGACCATAGCCCGCCCCTTCGTTTTCCATAGACAGGTTATATTGCATCAGCGAGTTGGTGATACCTCCATCGAAGTCGAAGCCTCCTCCGTCCAGCCCTTGGGGGGATGTTTTGTTATGGTGAGAGTAGCAGTACTGGATAGTCAGCCGGTCGGCCTCATAACCCCAGATACCAACCGGCCCATTCCCGGAGCGTGGCATGTCCCAACCGTTGCACATGGCTTCGCAATATTCTATCAAGGCGTTCGTGGCGTGCCCCACCAGGATGCCGCTCCCGCTATGATTTTCGGTGATGGCAGGGCAACCGGCATTATTCTCGGCTACACAGTAGCCAATGTAGATATTATGCACCGACTTCTGGCCCCACTCACCGGTCACTTCGATGCCGTTGTACCCATTGTCGTGCGTATAGGAACGGGTGATACGAACATCGCCCCCACCCGTAATGCCGATACCATTCATCAGATAGCCGGAAGCTTCTATACGGTCGATCTCTATGAAGCGCGAGTTTATCACCTCAACGCCTGTACCCGTATTGCCCTTTTTACGTCCCGAGCCTTTTACCGCAAGGTTCTTCACCAACACGTACTCACAAGCCTCTACGACAATAGCCGATGCATGGGCAGAGTAAATCCGGGCGATGCCTTCTCCGTAAGAGGTAATGGTCAATGGTTGCTCCGGGGTAGCCAACAAGTCTTTTATAGTGATGGTTCCCGTCAGGATCTGGTTTCCTGCCAGGTGAATACAATCGCCGGGCAGGAACTTGATCATCTTCAGATCGTCCAGCGTCTTAAAAGGAGCATGGATACTACCGTCAGCTACCGGACTTTGACTAAAAGCATTCACGTAAAAATTCCGTACACCATCGGCCCGGCTTGTCAGGCAGACCAATAGCAATATGGGTAAGAGTAATGATCTATACATAGCTTTCTTGTGTTAGTAGACTTCTATTTCATCCAAAGCAATGGAGGGTAATGAGCCCGGATAAGGATAATTGGCCGGGACTTCCGTTTGCCCGTTGATGACTAATTTCAGGTACCGCCCTTCCTGCCCGTTAGTCTTCACATAATTAGTATAAATCTCTTTCACACCTTTATACAAAGGATAGGTGAATGTGCTCTCACCGATGGGCTGAAACTCCTTACCGTCCGTCGATAGATAGCACTCCATAGAGCGGGCAGGAAGTATACTGTTGATAGGAGCTACCATGGTACCGAAACGTACGCCGGAAACGGAGGTGTTTTTCTTCAGGTCGATAACAATTTCTACCCCGGAGGCAATAGCAGCCCAGTCGTAATTGGACGGGACAAATCCCTTCACGCCATCGGTAAACAAGGTGGGTTTTACCTCGTACCAGTCTAAGCTCCACGCATCGACTGAGAGGGTGTAGCTGCATCCGGTCGCTTTATTCACTAAGAAGTTTTTCACTGTCGGCACTTCCAGTATCCGGTTGTCCTTATCGGTAACAATGGATTTGACACAGCTATTCTCCGTCAGATAAACCGGTCCGGTATAAATATCCGACTGTGCGGTAGGTTCCGATCCATCCAATGTATAGCGGATCACACCATCGGGGCAGATAGTTTGGAGGGCTACGCCATACGCCTGCTTCTCCTGATCCCAATACCCTTTTACGCGAGGACGAAAATACTCCCGGCAAGCATTGACATCTCTTTTCCGGAAGAAGGAGAACTCTTTAGCCAGGTGAGCAATGAATTGTTCCCTGTTCTTATTCTCCGGGCGCGTCCAGGCTACCTCGGCAATGGCAAGCAGACGGGGGAAAGCCAGGTATTCGTATATCTCGATAGACGAAACATATTCTCCCCATACATTACCCTGTATACCTACAATGCGCTTTGCCTCTTCGGCAGTAAGTGCAGCGGGAAGGGGTTCGTAATCATATACCTTTTCCAAAGGAACAAAGCCGCCAATAGCCAACGGAGCAAATTCAGGATTCTCCTGATAATAGTCAATGTAACAATAGGTATTGGGTGTCATGATAACCGGATTCCCCAACTGGGCAGCTTTGATACCCCCGGCTTCGCCACGCCATGACATGACGGTGGAGTTCAACGGCAGACCTCCTTCCAGTATCTCGTCCCAACCGATCATCTTACGACCCAGCCCTTCTACTATCTTCTCTACCTGCTGAATGAAATAGGCATGGAGTTCGAACTCGTCTTTCAAACCTTCTTTCTTGATCAATGCCTGACAGTCGGCACATTGTTGCCACGATGTTTTGGGACACTCGTCGCCACCAATGTGGATGTATTCGCCGGGGAACAGGTCGGCCACCTCAGTAAGCACATCCTTTATGAACTGGAATGTCTGAGGTTTGGGGCAAAACACCTGATCGGAAATACCGGCTCCCGCCATCATCTCCAGTGAAGAATGGAAACTGCACGAATATTCCGGATAGGTGGTCAACGCAGCCAGTGCATGCCCCGGCATCTCAATCTCGGGTACAATGGTTATCTGCCTGTCGGCAGCATACTGCACAATGTCACGGATTTCGTCCTGTGTATAGAAACCGGAATGTACCTTCCCGTCATAATGGGCGGGGTAATACTGGTCCCAGGTACCAAAGGCCGAATTGGGGCGGGTAGAGCCTTTTTCGGTCAGGAGCGGGTATTTCTTTATTTCCAATCGCCATCCCTGGTCGTCAGTGAGATGCCACTGGAAGCGATTCAGCTTGTAGTTGGCAGCCAGGTCGATGGCTTTCTTTACATCCTTCACGGGCAGGTAATAGCGGCCGGCATCCATCAGGAAGCCCCGGTAGGAAAAACGGGGGGAATCCTTTACAAAGATACAGGGGATAGATGTATGTTCTTTATCTGCCAGTATTAGTTGGTTCACCGTGCGGAGAGCATAGAAGAATCCTGCCGGAGCGGATGCCTTGATCGTGATCTTGCCGGCAGTGACAGATAGTTCATAGGCTTCCTTACCCAGTGACATTTTGTCTTCCAGGAGTATATCGGCTTTACGGCCTTTATCGGCTTGCAGGTTCAAACCATAATCTCCTCTTACCTGTTCGATAAAGAGGGCGATCACGTTACTGACTTCTGCCTGTTTGCCGGTATACTGTATATTATTATTTTGAGATAGATGGAAAGTTCCTTGTTTCTCTTGCACAAAAGAAGGTTGGGGAATAATATTGGCACCTACGACAACCGGTGCGCACAGAAAGAGTGCCACCAGACTTACTACGGAAAACTTGAATATCTTCATATCTATTGTTATTTAATGGTTATGGCAACTTGCCTTCAATAATATCGAGAACTCTTAACTCCTTGCCGCCTATGGGAACGGTCTTGTCTTTCAGGAAATCGAGAAGGATGTCCCAATTCTTATCCTCGGCATTGTACCACATAGAACGGTCAAAAGTACCGTCATGCTTAGCGAATCCGGTAGCGGGAGTTTGCAGGTTTCCTACGTACTTATTTCCTTCGTATTGATTGCTGACAGACTTTTCCTCTTTGACAGCTACCGTCGGTTCCGGAGCATAGATGTAGTTGTTCTTGAATATATCACCCTTTCCGTACGATGAATCGTGTTTGGTGAAGTGGAAAAGGGTACGGTCTATCTGCGGTTCCGGCTTGGGGAAGAGGTAAATCAGGTTGTTCTCCACCAGGGTATTCTGTGTAAATCCGGTGAAGTGCATCATAGGGGAAAAATAAGCTTCAGCATGGCTGGCATTGGTCAGATAATTGCGCAAGCCGTCGTTTATGCTGACATTGTAACGTACTTTCGTCTCTGTATTTCCGTTGACACACCAGTCGGCAGGCCAACCATCGGTACCGATGACCAGCATAAAACCGCCATCGTTGTTGTAACTCAAGTTGTACTGGAATACCGAATTCCGGCAACCCCAATCCGAATCGTAGGCATAACCATCAATGATGGATTTATGATCGCTCACCACATTGAACTGCACCAGCGTATTGTCACTGCACCAGGGCCAGATACCATCGCAAGCTTCGGAGGCGGGTAATGTCTTGGGACAGTTCTTCATCACGTTGTACTCCACTAATCCGCCGTCGCATCCTACCAGCACAATGCCATCCCCCGGAACTCCGTCCAGTACATTGTTCCGGACAACCACCTGCAGATTGGGATTCCACTGGCTCCGGATCCAGTAGCTTTTAAACCGGATACCGTCTCTTTGACAGTCTTTTATGTAGCAATTCTCGATAGTCAGGCCTACGAACCTGTTCAGGATGCTGTCGCTATCCCGCCCGTTCTGTACACAGATGGCAATGCCGCCACCTTCTTCGATGGCCGTACTGCCATATACATCGTGTATATACAGGCCGTCTACCACCATGTTGTGCGACTCGCCGAATTGGTTCAGCTCCAGCCACAAACCCAGCAGTCCGGCTTTCGGAGCATCGGCACGGTTGGATATCTCCAGGTCGCGTATCACCATATTTGCGGAGTTGAATATATGAACGGCAGCAGTATCAGTGCCATTCCCTTTTACATGGGGTTTTTCCGTTCCTCCGTATTTGCCCAGTACGATGGGGGCATTCTCTTCACCGTTGCAGGAAAGAAAGAGCGGCTCGGCAAACACAGCACCCGATTTCAGCAAGATGCTGTCGCCTGCTTTGAAAGTAAGTTCCTGAAGCTTGGCCAACGATTTAAAAGGGGCCCGGATCGAAGTACCGTCGTTCGCATCGTTTCCTGCCACCGGGTCTACATAGTAATTCACAGTCGATACCTGGGGAGAACAGGCTGCCAATACCAGCAACATACCTCCGCAAAGCATTTTCCATTGGTTTTTCATTTTTCTATTATTTTAAAGTTTTACATTACCAGTTGTCCGTCCGGAAAGAAGAGACCGGAAGCCCGCTGAGGCTGAATAGTTCCGGCTCTACATAGTTCCTGAAAGCATATCTCACAGCCTGTGGGTTCCTCACATACTTGGAATACACCACTACCGCATCATTCTCCTCGTCCACATAGGCTTCGGCCTGATGAAAGATCCTGCTTTCATCGGCTATCTCGAACAAACTCAGCGGTTTCCCAAAGCAGGTAAGTCCGTAGCCCAAATCCTTGAAGTGTATCACGGCTTTGTCGCCCTGCAACTCCATGCTATCGTAAGTGGGGCTTCTGTGTTCAAAACCCTTGAGCTCGTACACCTCGGCCAGTGCCAGGAGAGCCAGGCGTTCGCCCACTTTCTCTTTGCGCACCGGATGAATCTGCCAGGCTTCTCCTACGTCCAGGATGACGGCCATGCCGCTGTGCCGGATCCTGTCCAGAGACTTCCGTTGCTCATCGCGTAGGAAAGCACCCACGTGTTCGCCTACCTCACTGGGAACATTCCAGGTGGTATAGTCGAAAGGAGCTATCTGGGTATAGTAGAACGGGAAGTCTCTTTTCCACAGTTTTCGCCATTCGGCAACCATAGCCACTAAGCGGTCGGAATACTGGGAGACATTGTACACATTCGATTCTCCCTGATACCAGATACAGCCTTGTATGCCGTAGCCGATCAGAGGATTCAGCATGCCGTTGTACATCGTAGTAGGTATATTGGCCACCCAGCCCGTGGTACCTTCGACCAAATCGGGAACCGAGATGCCTCCGTGTGCCAGACAGCCCTCCCTACTCATCCAGGTTTCTACGATGGAACCGCCGAAACTGGCATTGATAATGCCGATAGGAATATCCAGATTCGCCTGAACAGCCTGTGCAAAATACCAGGCAACGGCACTACAATCGCCCACATTGTCAGGGGCAGCAGTGATCCAGTCGGCTTGTATGTCGGTTAGGGGCTTGTAGCTTCCTACCGGAGGCACGTTGACATAGCGAATGTTGCTCTTCCGGGAGGACAGGATAGCCTTGGTCGATTCGTAGCACTCTTTCAGGGACATCGCCATGTTCGATTGCCCGCTGGCCAACCATACCTCGCCGATATATACCTCACGGAAGGTGACGGTTTTTCCACCTGTAACGGTCAACGTATAAGGGCCTCCCGCTTCCGGAGTAGAAATCATCATCCGCCAGCTACCGTCCTTCCCCGCTTTCACAGAGTAACTTTTATGGTTCCACGACGAGGTCACGGTGATGGTAGTTCCGGCATCGGCCCACCCCCATACAGGTGTCGACGTATTGCGTTGCAACACCATGTTATCGCCGAATATACCGGCTACCTTCATCTCTTTGGCTCCGGCAGTCCAGACAGCCAAAACCAGGAAAAGTCCTATTATGCCGAGTCTTCTCATATCGTTTAATCTATTTTTTGTAAACATTCAAAGTCATACCGTATTTGCTTGACCGTAGCTTCCTCGTCGGTTCCATGAGCCGGCAGGTCAAAGAATATCTTTTCGTCCTTATCCAGCTTATAAATAACCAGCGTCAGGTTTTTACCCTCTACGGAATGTTCCTGCCGGTTCAGTCCGATGGTCCAGGTGGTATGGCTGTTGTAATCGTCGTCCGAGAGCATATAGCCGTTGTACAGTTCTGCCTTATCGCCCGAATAATTGACGCGCATATAGATGTTCTGTACATTCTCCAACGCCTCATTCGGTACCTGTATGTTCCATTCTTTAAATGCACTATAAGCTATGCTTCCGGCATATCCGGGTTTCTCTACAATCACCGGGGCCACAGGTTTGGGAAACTCCCGTGTCAACGAAGGATTGGAATAGTAGTCTGCCGTGAGCCAGGAAGCGTCCGTACTGAACTCTATCCGGTCATAATTATAATACTCTACCACGACCCGTGCGGCAAACTGTTTCTTTCCTTCCACAAAGGGGAAAGAGGCAAACAGGCAGTTGACACCTTTCCGCGCATAGCCGGTCAGGTCGATCTCGTTCAGTTGGTTTGGCTTGACTTCCTGATTCACCCAATCGTCGTTCAGATTCAGAACGCCTTTGGATTCAGGATACATATAAAGCATCACCTTCTTTATTTCAGAAGGGTTGTCCAGGTTGAACTCCTTGAAGAAGAAGCGGCGATAACGTTGTTGGTAAGCTTCAATACCATTAAAGTTAGCCGTTTCCAACCATTGTGCCTCTTCCAGTATACCCTTAGGCTGTATGGAGATATCCACCTTCGGATGCTCAAACACTACATCCTGCTTTTCAAAGGTAGGGTTGACGCCAGTCTTCAGGGCGTAATACGCCGCATTCTTCGCTGTAGAGAACATATAAACATGTCCCAGAGAACTGTACATACCCGTTTCCGAAAGATAGCACTTTTTTTCTCCATGTTGCTCCAATAACCAGCAATTATCGGCCTCCTTCTCTGTGAGGACCACGATGTACTTCTCTGTGCCATTTTGTAACCGTACTTTCAGCACACAGTCTTTACCAGGTTTCAGCCCGTTGACCACCAACGCATTGTCTCTTTCTTTTATCTTGGCCCGGGGAGCTTCCACGCTCTTTACGGTTGCCTTGTCGAAAGCCAGCTCTACAGGCACCTGCCGGTTCTGGAAAAACAGGTAGCAATTGTCCACACTTCCCATTAGCTGAGCAGTGGCATAGTCGATGCCCATACCGTCAAGTTCCACATTCAGCGGCCAAACGAAAACAGTACTGTCCTGCATTTGAATACCCTTTTCAGGAAAGCGAAGCGTCTTATCGGCCAACTTTACTTCAATGGTTATCCCTTTTTGTTCCTTTTTGGGGTAGTAACGGCAGTAATTGATGCCAAATAAATAGCCACTCTTATTGTTGGAACGTACTGCCGCCTGCAACCCATCGTCCTCCCATTTGGAAATAACGGGCATCATGGGTGCCAGTTCTTTCTCGAACTCATTGACCCAATAATGCAGTTTCTTTACTTTCTTGTAGGATTCGGCCAGTTCACCCGACTCCCGGATAGCTGCCTGAAAATCGTAAGACTTTACCGGCAACCGGCTCCAGTATCCCGTCTTCACCTGGTCTTCTTCCGTGGACCAGAGTGTACCGGTAAACTGGGTAGCACCTGCAAATATGTAGTACCCCAACAGGTTGGAACCGGAGCCCAACTTGGCAATGATCATACCCAACCCGTCCAGCGGATCGATGCTCAACCTCCGGTGATAGGTATTCTGTACGCCTACTCCCATTTCGCAGGTGAAATAGGGGTACTTCTCATAGGTCATATATACTTCCTGGTGCTCTATCTGGTCGTTCCCGATGTGTTTGTTATCACGGAACGAATCGAACTGGAAGTTTCCCGGCTGGTACTCCTTACCTACATGTTCCACCCACGGGGCATCGGCATAGCCTCCCCAAAGAGGAATGACTTCGAAAGGAGGCACGGAGCCATCACCCCAGCCAGTGACCGTGTATACCGGTACATCGATTCCATTTTCCCGGGCTGTATCTTTCAGCCATTGGATATGCGGCTCACCGGCTTTTCCGTACCAATACTCGTTCTCCAGCTGGATGCCAATGATATTCCCCCCTTCTTTATAATAAAACCCTTCGAGTTGTTTCGCTATCTGACTGAAATAACGCTTCACATAGTTCTGGTAAACAATATCGTTCGAACGATCTTTCAGGTATTTCTTCTGCAAGATCCAGTCGGGCGTTCCACCATTACGCGCCTCGCCATGCGACCAAGGGCCTAACCGGGGAACAACAAACAGATCGTGCTTCCGGCATAGCTTGATAAAGCTGCGCAAATCTTTCTCCTGTTCCCAGTCAAACTGTCCTTCTATTTCTTCGTGGTGATTCCAAAACAGATAGGTAGCAATGACATTGATACCACAAGCTTTCATCTTCAGGATGCGGTCTTCCCACAGATCTTTACGAACACGGGAGAAATGCAGCTCGCCCATAACAGGCAGTACGGCTTTTCCGCCAATGGTCATGTACAGGCTGTTGATCTCTATTGCTTTCCCTTCAGGCCCGGGATTCCCCATCTTGAAATGTCCATAGGAAGGGGTTTCCATGACATTCGAGGCATCCAACGTATAGACCTTCTGCGCTGATAAGGCGGCGCAGATGCTAAGTCCTGCAAACAGGAGGGTTATTTTCTTCATGTACTTTACTTAATAAGGTTAATAAACAGCTTCCATGGTCCGGACATTCCACTGATCTGCCCAACGGACAAGTGGTTTCTCTCCCTGGAACTCGACCGGAAGCCATACATAACGGGAATCGATCAGGTCCGTTTTGTTCCACCTGTCGAACAGGGCTATGTACTGATCTTGTTTTCCTTCAATGGGAAGCACAAAGGTACTCTGGGCGTAGAATGTCTTATCGGCATCCGGTCCCAGGCAGGGGTTATCTTTCAATTCCCACACTCCCAACATCGAAGCTGAGACGGCCCATTTGGCCTTGTTGGGGTCCCAACCAGTGCAACCGGACGAGAGCATATAGTAGCGACTGTTTCTCTTGAATATAGCAGGAGCTTCCCGGGATTGCCCGATAAATCTTCGCACATAAGTTCCCGACGGTTCGGTATAATCATCATTCAGCAAACTGATGTATAAAGTCTTGTTCCATTCTGATGAACAGATATGATAGGCTTTTCCGTCATCATCCTTGAAGATGGTCTGGTCGCGACTATCGCCGCCGTTGGGTTTGAACGAGCCCAAGTAAGTGAAAGTTCCTGTGGGAGAATCGCAAACAGCTACGCCTGCGTGTGCTTTCTCATAATCGGGACTCTCTATGTGCATCCACATGACAAATTTCTTGGTTTTTTCGTTATAGATTACCTTCGGGCGTTCTATCACCTGCGAGGGATGAAGGTCGGAGGCAGGATCATCGACTGTGGGCAATACCCGTCCTTCGAACTTCCATTCTTTCAGGTTCTTGGATGAATAACAAGCTACTCCACCGGCTTCGGCCCGCCAGCATTCCCAGGTTTCGACCCAATCCAACCGGTATGTAGAGTCGCCTTTCAGCTCACCATACCAATAATAGGTTCCTTCGTGAAACAGGATGCCGCCGCCATGTGCATTGACCGGGTTGCCATCCGTATCTCTCCATACACTACCCGGCACGATCACATCCTTTCCGTTTTTATTGGATGGTGCTTTATCTGTTGTTTGAATAACGATAGAGGCTTCCGGCATACCTTCGGCAGATACCTTCAGGACAATTTCGCCGGCACTGCCTTTGGGCTGTAAGATGGCCATAGCCTTTCCTTTGTAAGTCTGCGGCGACAAGGAACGAAAGCTTTCCATATCCGTAGGACAGGCATTGCCCGATCCTCTGATGATGCCATTTCCCGCGACACTCAATGTTACCTTTGTATCGGCATCGGTTACTATTCTTCCTTCGTTGTCCGTTAGCTCGATGGTGACATAGGACAGGTCGTCCGGTGTCGCACTGATGGCCTTACGGTCGGCCATGAGACGTATCTGAGATGGAGAGCCGGTTGTTTGCAGGATAGCACAGGAAGACTCTGCATCCTCATACACAGCCACTGCCTTTAACTCACCCGGTTGGTAATCGACCAGGAAGGTTGCTGTATAGTCCTTAGCTGTAATCTCCTTTTCGCCCAGCAGACTATTGTTGAGATAAAGCCTCACCTGGGGTGCCCGACTGTACACATTCACCTTGACGGGTTTTCCTTCCAAGCCTTTCCAGTTCCAGCTAAGCGATTCGTTCTTCCAACCCCAATAGCTTACATCTTCTACCTTACCCGAGGCGGGCACAGGTTGCACGGCCATCGTTATCTCTTTTTCTCTCCAGATAATATCCCGGTAATAGGATTGTGGCTTCTTCTCTCCACAAATATCAATATCTCCACACCAGGCATTGTACCAGGGCCATCCCATGAACTGAGGATTCCTCTCGCCCGGATTCAGTTCCAGTGTGTGCCCGATTCCGGCTTCGCCTAAATAATCAAGAGACGTCCATACAAAATCGCCGATGATATAAGGATATTCTTCCACCAGATTCCAGTTGACAGCCGCCTCTTGCGCCACCGTCTCGCTACCGTACATGATCCGGGCAGTGTCTTTCTGATGGTCGTTCTCGTATTCATACCACATGTAGTTATAGCCTGCCACATCCAGGTATTGCATGGCCTTGGCGGCAGCCTCTTTCCACTTCATTTGCGGGTTGTCCCAGTAGTCATTGATGGCTGCTGTCACCGGGCGGGAAGGATCGAGGTTCTTCACGATATTCCTCAACTTTCGGGCTATCTGCACACCCGCTTCGTCCGAGCGTTCCTGAATCTCATTCCCAATACTCCACATGATGATAGACGGGTGATTCCTATCCCGCAACACCATCGTTGAAAGGTCTTTCTCACTCCATTCGTCGAAGAAGCGATGATAGTCCTGCGGATTCTTTTCCTTCTGCCAATGGTCGAAAGCCTCATCGATAACCAACAAGCCCTGTTCGTCGCACGCTCTCAGGAAAGCCTCAGCCGGCGGATTGTGTGCGCAGCGGACTGCATTGTACCCATTGGCTTTCAACAGCTCCACTTTACGCGCTTCCGCTCTGTCTAAGGAGGCTGCACCCAACAAGCCATTGTCATGATGTACGCAACCTCCTTTCAGTTTCAGCGGCACATTGTTCAGCTTGAATCCCTCCTTGGCACTGAAAGAGAGGGTGCGGATACCGAAAGGAACAGAGATATGATCCAGCGTTTTGCTCCCCGAAGCAAGCGTAAGCCTTGCTTCATACATTTGCGGAGTGTCTACCGACCACGACCGGGGATTCCCGACCGGCAAAGTGAGCGAAATGGTTTGTTTACCCGAGGCTGGTAGTTCCACCATTTGTTTCTTCTGCCCGACTTCTTCTCCTTCGGGAGAGAGAATGCTGACAGTCATGCTTACCTCCGTACGCTCTGCCTTTTCGTTCAGGATATCCGCATCGATCTCCAAAGTGGCCTCGTCTTCCGACAGACTGGCTGTACGGATGGCTACTCCCCACTCATCCAGATGTACAAGATCAGTCTTTATCAACCAGACATGCCGGTAGATACCAGACCCTGCATACCAACGTGAGTTCTTTCCTTCATTGACCACCCGGACAGCGATGGTATTGACCTCGCCTGCCGGATGGCAATAAGGAGTGATATCACACCGGAACGATGAATATCCATATACATTAGAGCAGGCTTTCTGCCCGTTTACCCATACCTCGGATTGGGCATATACACCTTCAAAATACAAAGAATGAAGTTTATCGGCATCTCTCCGGTCAATGACAAAGGTCTTTCTATACCAGCCTACCCCACCAACAGTCTGTCCGGTAGCAAAGCCACCGGCACTCTCTTTGGAGAACGGACCTACCGACAGGCTATCTGATTGCTCCAGAGGTTCCACACTCCAATCGTGCGGCACATCCAACACCCGCCAGCCAGTATCATCAAATGCCTCTTTGGCGGCATCTTCCATCACACCGCGATAGAACTTCCAGTCTTGGTCGATCTTGGTTTTTCGTTCCCCCCAATCAGTCTTCTGGCTGCATGATGCCACCATCAAAAGACCTGCAAGAATGGATAGATATTGTATTATTAATGCTTTACACTTCATACTCTTCCAATCATTTTACTTGTGATAAAGTAATGCTTGCCGACGGTAGCCCTTGTACCTTGGCTGTAACGATAATCTGCCCGGCCGATTTACCGGAGCGAACAACTAACAGGTTGCTTCCACGCCACGTTTTCCGGCTGTTGGTGACAAAGCTTTCCACACTCATCGGGTTGGCATTGCCCACTCCTTCGATCACTGCATCGCCCTCGATGGAAAACTCCACCTGTTCCTCAGCCAACTGATTCCTGATTCCTTTATGGTCAACCAGTTCCAGCGTTATGTAGCTCAAGTCCTGTCCATCTGCCGTAAGGATTGTTCTATCAGCAGATAAGTTGATTTGCTTCACCTTACCGGCACTTTCCAACGTTGTGATACCTACTTCCTTATCCTTATTATAGCTGATAGCTTTCAAAGTCCCCTGCGTATACGGTACCTGCCAGGTGAGCACATGCTTCTTGTCGGCTGTGTTTTTTTGCTTGCCCAACGACTGTTCATTCAGGAAAAGTTCCACCTCTTCACAGTTTGAATAGACAGACACAGCCAGGTTCTTTCCTTCTTGTCCCGGAAAATTCCAATGCTTCACTGCATCCGTGAAATCCCAGACACTCCAATCGGCCTTATCCGGATTCAACGGGAACGAAGGCATAGGAGGAGTTACGACGATGTGCGAAACTGGAGCATTGCTCCACAGGGTTTCGCGCAGATAGGATTGCGGACGACGTTCGCCCAATAGATCCAGGTCGCCACAGTAGGCATGATTCCAGGGATAAATGCGCTTATCGAGCGGATATCCGCACCAGCCGATACTTGCTTCGCCGATATAATCGTAAGCAGTCCAGACGAAATCTCCAATCACCCATGAATGATCCTCTACCCCTTTCCAGAACTCATAAGCCTGGGAAGCATACGACTCCGAGGCATACATGATGCGTCCGGGATTACGTTTGGCATCCGATTCATAACGATCCAAACAATAGTTATAGCCGCAAACATCCAGCGCATTCAGAAAATCGTCCGTTGCATCGACGATGGTGTTTACTCCGGCGGTAACAGGACGTGTGGAGTCCAGTGACCTGACATAACCCGCCAGTTCCTTGCAGATACCTACAACTTCAGCCGTTTCTTTATCCTTGATCTCATTACCGATGCTCCACATAATAACACTTGGATGATTTCTATCCCGGGCTACCATGCTGTACATGTCTTCTTTCCAGCATTTATCAAAAGAATCGCCGTAATCGCCCTCATAATGGCCGTAACGCCACATATCGAAAGCCTCGTCTATCACCAACATACCCAAGCGGTCGCACGCATCAAGCAAAGCGGTGGAAGGCGGGTTGTGAGACAAGCGTAAAGCATTAAACCCTGCCGCTTTCAGTAATTCTATTTTTCTTTCTTCTGCCCGGTCGAATGCCTTGGCACCCAGGAGACCGTTGTCATGGTGAATGCATCCACCTTTCAGTTTCATGGTTTTGCCATTTAGCTGGAATCCTTTTTCTGCACTAAATGCGATATCACGTATACCTATTGAAATATTTTCTTCGTCGATTATTTTATTATCTTTCAGCAACCTATTGAAAACTCTGTATAAATAGGGGTGGTCTGTGGACCACAATTGTGGAGATGTCACTTCCAGTGTTTGCTCGACCCTGACTTTCGCCCGACCGTCCAGCAGTATCTGCTGTTTTCCCCGGGCTACAGGACGATTGTTTTTATCTACAATCTGTGTTTCAAAAATGATGGTTCCTGTTATCTTTTCGGTATTGAGCAAGATAGACTGTACGTGTATCTTCGCCTTCTCTTCTGAAATGGATGGAGTGGCAATAAATGTTTCCCAGTTCCCGAAATGCAAGCGGTCTACCATCTTCAGGGAAGTATGCCGGTAGATGCCCGACCCTGTGTACCAACGAGAGTTCAGCCCTTCGTTCTCCACCCGGACAGCAATCAGATTTTCTTCTCCAAAACGTACGTAGTCGGTAATATCCAGCTCGAATGCCGTATAGCCATACACATGGTGCACCACGTGATGTTCATTCACCCAAATGTCGGCATTCCGGTAAATACCATCGAAAGCCACAGCCACACACTTTCCCTTCCCGGCCTCATCCAAATAGAAATGCTTTCTATACCAACCGGTTCCGCCTACCGTAAAACCTCCTGAAACCTCGGTCACAGCATCGGCAGCAAAAGGAGAATCTGTTCCGGGAATATTCTCAATACTCCAATCGTGCGGAAGGTCCAATATACGCCACTGGGAGTCGTCCAACCCTTGTTTTTCTCCTTCAGCCACATCACCGCGATGGAACAACCAGTCCGAATCGAAGGACTGTTCCCGAATGAAACATTCTTTCTCGCCACAACTGCCTAACCCCAATGCGATCCATAGAAATAACAAGTTGTATATCTTTTTCATATATTCCGATTTAATAGAAAAGAGGCTGGCCAACAGCCCGGGAATCCCATCAGCCAACCTCTCTATCTCTAATTTATCAACTATTTACCACCCCACTCAGGTGCCTGTACCAAGGCTCTGTTGTTATCCAACTCTGATTGCGGAATGGGCCATACATATCCTTTGGCTGAGTCAAAGATGTGCGAACCGGCACCACCGTCTGCTCTGCATCGTGCATAAGCCGCTTCCATTTCTTTCCAACGCAGCAAGTCGAAATACCGGCAACCCTCCAGGGCCAACTCTACTCTTCTCTCATGTTTCACCACATCGAGCAGTTGCTCGTAAGAAAGATTAGCACCTTCGGCATCTTCTACCTTCGGCATCATCACGTCGGCACGCTGACGAACCTCGTTTACCAAAGACATAATCTCATTCTTATCTTTATTCTGTTTGGCCAGAGCCTCGGCACGCATCAGCAGCACGTCGGCATAGCGAGTCACATACATATCCTGGTTGTCCGCCCGATAAGTGGTACGCTGGTTCTGGTACTTTCTCATAAAAAGCATGAACGGGCTGTTCCATGACCACCAGGCTTCGCTTACTTTACCGTCATAAGAAGGCCCGTTGGGTGTCATCAGTGTATAGGTCAAGCGCGGATCGCGGGTAGAGTCATCTGCCGGGTCATAAGAAGAAGAAGTCGCTATTGGCTCACCGTCTATGCAGTAAAATTCGTCGGCAAGGTTCTGATAAGGAAGCTGCCATTCCATCGGATAACCCCAGTTGTAAGTAAGGAAGCCTCCTTCACCGTTACTCTGGTCCGTATCTTTGAAACGGATAGCAAAAATTATTTCATTGCTGGTGCATCCTGCTTCAGAGAACAATGTGCTGTAATTTGGGTCGATCTCGTATACGCCTAAGCCTATCACTTGTTGAGCAGCCGCAGCAGCTTCCGCATACATTTCATTGTACAGATATACACGGGTCAACAAGCCTAGAGCAGCACCTTTGGTAGCGCGTCCCCTGTCGGCCGCCACAGGCAACATGCCACTCGCAGTAATATCTTTCAAATCATTGATGATTTGTTCTACGATATCTGCCTTGGGCGACTTGGGAACCTGGCTCGTAGCCACTGTCAGAACTTTCTGAACCAAGGGGACATCGCGGTACAAACAGGTCAGGTGATTGTAGAACATGGCACGGAGGAATTTCGCCTCACAAACAATTTGAGTGGCAGCCTCTTCGCTTATCTTACCGTTTTCCAGCATAACCGGAACATTCTCTATCACATTGTTGCAGCGGGCAATACCTGCGTATGAGGCATTCCACACAGCCTTGGTTACTGATACTGTAGGGCTCATGGTATTCGTGGTCAGTACATCGGGGCCTACCCAGGGAATCCAAGCATAATACCCGTTGTCCGTAACAAACTCCAGTTCTCTCAAACTACACGTATTACCACCCGGCCAACAAAAGCCAAAGCTTCCTTCAGATTGCAAGGCATCGTAGCAACCCACCAACGCTTTCGTAGCATCTGCTTCCGTATCCCAGAAGTTTCCATTGGACAATTCAGACAAAGACTCTCGATCCAGGAAGTCTGAACAAGAAAAAAGCAAGAAGCTTACACAGAATAGAATGGAATAATATATCTTTTTCATGATCTTCTTAATTTTATTATAATGTAATGTTTAAACCTACTGAGAATGTCTTGGCATTCGGATAAGCATATCCTCTGTTTTCACTTCCATACTTCTCGGGATCATAGTCTTTGATCTTGCTGAAGGTCAGCGCGTTTTGTGCAGAGATATAGATTCTCAGGCGTTCCATCTTCAGCTTGTTAATCCATGCCGGATTGAATGAATAGCCCAACTCTACATTTTTCAGGCGCAGATAAGAAGCATCTTTCATCCAGAATGAAGAAGGCTGGCTATTGTAGTCACCATTGCCCAAACGCGGGAAGTTACCATTAGGGTTAGCAGTTGTGGAATAACGGTCGAGGAATGCCGTAGTTACATTACCGGAGATAGTCGGATAATCCATTACAATACGGTCGATACCTGCTACACCCTGGAAGAATGCAGAGAAGTCGAATCCTTTATAACCGGCGTTCACACCGAAACCATAAGTAAAGTCAGGGAAGGGGTTGCCAATAACCGTACGGTCGTATGTATCGATAATGCCATCGGGCTTGCCGTCCTTACCACTGATATCCTTTAATCGGATATCACCCAGTTTCAGGTTCCCACCTCCAATTACATTGTTTTCATTAGCCTGATCCACATCAGCCTGGCTTCTATACAGACCATCGGCCACATAGCCATAATAGGCATTGATAGGATGTCCTTCCAGATTAATCGACCAGCCGCTGATCCAGGATTCTTTTCCATTTAAGTCGACGATTTCGTTCTTCACCTTGCTGAAGTTTACTCTTGCTCCAAAAGTAAGGTCGCCCCATTTGTCGTTATAGCCCAAATCGACTTCCCAGCCCTTGTTTGTTACAGTAGCTGCATTCACGTAAGGCTCTTCAGTAACACCAACTATACCCGGGATAGGTAATTGTAACAAGATATCCGATGTTTTCTTGTTGAAGTAATCAGCTGTCAGAGTGAGCTTGTTATTGAACAAAGCGATGTCGATGCCAATATCGGTAGTAGTAGTAGTTTCCCACTTGATGTCCGGGTTGGCCAGCGATGAAATAGCTACACCGGGAACCTTGTTGTCGCCCCACACATAGTTATATCCTACACCAATGTACTGGGTAAACGGATAATATCCAATCTCCTGATTACCTAACTGTCCCCAGCTGCCTCTCAACTTCAACTGGTTGAAGAAGTCCAACTTCTTTATAAAAGTTTCTTCTGCTACGTTCCATCCCACAGATACCGAAGGGAAGTAACCCACTCTGTTCTTGCTGGGAATTCTGGAAGACTCGTCCCGACGAATATTGAACTCGGCCAGGTAGCGGTCCTTGAAGTTATAATTCATCCGTCCGAAGAAGGAGCGCAACGTAGCTTCTGCTGCATTGCCATTAGCCGAAGTGCTCAAAGCAGCATCCAATACCTGCAGGTTATTGCTTGGGAAATCTTCACCCTTGGCTATCGTCTGGCGATATCCGTTATATTGGTTAGATTGCCCCAACAGGAAATTGAACGTATTGTCCTTTACTTTAAAGTAATAGGTTATGAGGTTTTCATTGATCCACTGCGTTTGTGTATAGAACACTTCCGACAGGTAACTTCTTCCACCGCTATCGCCTACCGGGTTGCCCGCTGCATCACGAGGCACAGACACCGGATCAAAGCTCTTGCCGGTGTAGTTATTATACTGATAGGCAAAGCTGGTTCTGAACGACAGGTTCTTCACCGGCTCTATCTCCAGGAATGCCTTACCGTCGAAACGATTGTATATGGTTTGCGAAGTCACCGTTGTAGCGTACACCGGATTCTTAATCATCTGCAATCTGTCGTTTCCATCTACATATCCCCAATCGCCGTTACTATAATGAACCGGGACGGTGGGACGAGAGTGCCATTTCATGTTATCGAATACATACCAGCTACCAATAGTCGGCTCTTCCACCTCTTCATGATTACCGGACAAGTTCATTCCCAGTGTAATCATGTCGACAAATTTGCTATCGGCATTCAGGCGGAAGTTGATACGGTCTGTGCTGGTTCCTTGCATGATACCATCCTGACCCACATAACCCAACGATCCCATGTAATGTGAGGTAGCATTACCTCCCGACATAGACAAATAATGTGTCTGGATGGGAGCGGAACGGAATATCTCGTCCGACCATCTGGTATTGGCAAACTTGTCGGGGTTAGAGCCATTTTTCATCTGTTGAATCATATCGGCCGTATAATTAGTGCTTACATCTTCCAACGCTTCGTTCTGCTCATTGAAAAGGGTAGCCCAATCCCAGGAGTTGATGTATTTAGGAAGTACTGTAGCCGTTTGTACACCGTAAGAACCGCTGTATGACAATGTCTTCTTTTCGGTATTACCTTTTTTAGTAGTAATCAGAATTACACCATTGGCAGCACGTACTCCATAGATAGAAGCTGAGGCAGCGTCTTTCAATACCGAAATGCTCTCGATATCGTTGGGGGCGACGCTGCTCAGACTTCCCTCGACTCCATCAATCATAATCATAGGATTGCTGTCGCCAAACGTATTGATACCACGGATACGGATTTCGACATCATTGTTGGCACCCGGTTGTGCGGAGAATGAGCTGACTGTAACGCCACTCATACGTCCCTGTAATAAACTGGAGGTGTTGGAAACCGGGATGTCTTTGATGTCATTCATTTTTACAGAAGATACAGAGCCTGTCAGGTTGGCTTTTTTCTGTGTGCCATAAGCCACGACCACCACTTCGTCGATCAAAGCCGAATTTTCTTTCAACTCAATGTTAATTGGCTGGTTGAGACGTTCCACCTTTACAGTCTGTGTGTTAAAGCCAATATAAGAAATGATAAGATTCTGTCCTACCGACGCTTTGATAGAGAAGCGTCCGTCTACATCCGTAATAGTACCCATAGTAGTACCTTCCACGATCACTGAAGCCCCGATGATAGCCTCTCCGGAAGCATCCTTCACTGAACCTTGAATGGTTACAGCTTGTTGTGTAATAGCCGATGGTGATGACCACGAATCTTTTTCTGTTGACGCATGGGCGAAAGTAAATCCACCCAAAAATAACAATCCGAAGACGAATCGTCTTTGCAAAAGATGTTGTTTATCCATAATATTATTTTTAAAAGTTACCTGCACAAAAGTCTCTGATTATTGATAGACGAGATAACACATATACACAAAAGAATAACAAATTCCTGTATCTGGTAGTTAAAACAGAAAATTGTTATCAATCGGCAGGATATTTTTATTTTTTACTCTCCAACGAGAGTCAGAGTATAATCTATTTTCCCTATTTTTGGATGTTGAATCAAATCTCAGATATACTATGTCAATCACAAAACTCTTGTCTCATTCTTTGCTGCTATTTATCTTTTGCGGATGTAGTACACCCATTACCCATGAAGACAAAGTCCGATTAATCTTAGACACTGATATAGGTCCCGATTATGACGATGTGGGTGCCATGGCAGTCATGCATGCACTGGCAGATAGCGGATACGTAGATATACTGGCTACAGTATCGTCCAACAAGTCAGAACAGACGGTGCCTTGCATCGAGGTCATCAATACCTTTTTCAATCGGTCGGGCATTCCTGTCGGAGTAGCTAAGGGGGAGAGTGCTGTCACCCTGGAGTGTCCGCATGAGAAGAAATGGACCGAAGTCCTGCCACAAAAGTATGCGCACCGAACCACCCGCTCTTCGGATGCACCGGACGCTGTAAAAGTATATCGCTCTGCATTATGCGCACAGCCAGATAGCAGTGTTACTATCTGTACCATCGGAGCTTTCTCCAACTTGAGAGAACTGCTTTTATCCCAGGGAGATGAGCTGTCGCCGGAAACAGGGATAGAGCTTGTCGGCAGAAAAGTAAAACGACTGGTATCCATGGCCGGTATGTTTCCTGAAGGACGAGAATACAATCTGTATTGCGATGCTGTTTCCTCTTCTTTTGTCGTAAAGCAATGGCCTACGGAAATCGTTTTCTGCGGATTTGAGATAGGCTACCGTATCATTACCGGCCAGCTGGTAAGCCAGATGCCGATCGAAAATCATCCTGTCAAAGATGTATTTGCTTTGAGCATGTCACAAGGAGAGCCGGAAGGCCGGTGGAGCTGGGATCAGACAACTGTCTGGGTGGCTATTAAAGGCTATATACCTTATTATATAGCTGAACGGGGAACAATATCCATCAATGCGGAAGGATACAATTGCTGGGAGCCCATCCAAACAGGTAAACACGTCCGCCTGATAGAGTCAATACCTGCCGAAGAGATGGAAGTGCTGCTTGAAGAGTATATGATGCATCGTCCAAAACTATAAAATCATGAAGAAATATCTTTTTATTATTATCTCCCTTTGTTTGGTTCACAATACCAAGGCACAGAAGCTCATGCACTATGATCTGGCAGACGGATTATCGAGTTCCGAGATTACAGCCATTTGCCAAAACGATTACTATATATGGATAGCCACCGAAGACGGACTCAACCGCTTTGACGGGCATCGTTTCAAAGTATATAAGGCAGGCAACAAACAAGGCGACTACTTGAGCAGCAACAACATAGAAACGCTTTTCCTCGATTCTAAAGGAATGTTGTGGATAGGTTTCAAGTCAGGAGGGGTAGATATATACAATCCGCGTACAGACGAGTTTACTCACCTTGACAAACGGGTTTCCCAACCAATCCCCAACCGGGTTGTCTCCATCTTTGAAGATTCCGACCATAACATTTGGTTGGGAGGTTGGGAAGAAGGTGTCTGCAAACTGATTCCGGATCATGCAGACCGCTCCAGTTTTACCGTAGATCGCAGCCAATGGGGATCCATTGTATCCAGTTTCGCCGAAAAGCCCAATGGATATATATGGGTCAGCACGTATACCGGCCTCATTATGTACGATTCCCAAAAACAAATATGGAAAGATATCAGCCCCAAGGATCAAACCATTACACAAATACATGATACGGGAGAAGACAATACCCTTTACTATTCTTCCTGGGACAACGCACTTTATGAACTGACCTGGAGCAGTCGTCCCGATCAAACTCAAATCCTTCATCTTCATAATGGCAATACCCCAATATACCGTATAGAGGGCGACAAGAAAAAATTGCTTATAGGTACCTGGGGAGAGGGAATAAAGGTCTATAACAAAGAGCAGAAAACTATATATCCCCTTCCAGGTACTGAGTACCTGGGAACAACCTTTATCAATGCTATCTATAAGGATAATTTCGATAATGTATGGATTGGTTCTTACGGAAAAGGGCTCTACAAATACACCTATACCGACCGGGGTATCAAGCAACTACTTTCCATCCGAGATACTCATTCGCCCATTACTTCCATTGCTTTCCTGCACAACAAGGTGCTACTGGGCACATTAGGAGATGGTTTGTATGATTTCGACATACAAACATCCAAAGAAAAAGAGAGTTACAGGAGCCAGGACAAGTTCAAGGACCACATTCTATCCATTGGGCAGAATGACGATGTCATTCTGGTGGGGCACGACGGTATCGGTTTGCTGTACTCCTTTCTAGACAACCATTCTCCCAGTATCCAATGGAAGGAGTTCCTGGCAAGCAATGAGTTGGAGAAGATCACCACTTTCCATATCCAAAACAATAAAGTATGGATAGGCACTAAGCAGAACGGCTTGATGTCGGTCTATATAGATAAGAAGAACCAGACTATCACCGAATATGTACACTACGACTCCTTCAGCCGGGACAGGATCAATTCCATTATTCCCTACCGGGACAACCTGTTGTTCATCGCATCGCACAACGGGCTCTCTCTTTTCGATACTTCCGGGCAAGTTACGCTGAAGAATAAAATTATCGACAACGAGATTGTCTATTCCATTCTGGAAGACAAGAGCAACCAATGCTGGTGGGTGGGAACTTCGAATGACCTGTTGAAGATGGAATTGCACAATGACTCCTTGCAGGTATCTACTGCTTTCCCCAACTATCCATTGCCACAAGGTGCCATCAAGTCGCTACTTCTTGATGACAACCGGAATTTGTGGTTTTTTATCGGCGAAAAATTGTTTTGCTACATCAACAGCGAACAACGTATCTGTGAACCTAATATTAATTATTGGGGAAATTCGTCCATTCTTTCTGTCAACAAAATAAACTACGAGGGAAAAGAATACATCTTGTTTGGCAATACGGAACAACTCATGCTGGTGGATGTGGCAAAAATATTGTATCAGGACGATAAAACCAGACTTATACTGACCGATATAGAGTTAAATCACAAGAAGATACATGTTGGAGATGTAGTAAACCACCGGGTGATTCTGACTGAAAACACGGAATATGTCTCGTCCATCACCCTGTCTCATTCCTCCCGGTGGATATCCTTATCCTTTACCGAGATAGGCGAAGCCAACTATTCCAATAAGTACTTGTACCGAATGAAAGGGTTCACCGATAGTTGGCAATACCTGGATATGTCCGTTCCGTTAACTTTCTCACAACTCAATCCGGGAACTTATACACTGGAAATCATGAAGTACAACGAAAAACCAGGCAACGATCCCTGCTGGTCCATGACTCTCGTGGTCACCCCTCCCTGGTGGAAAACAACCTTGTTCTACTTTATCTCCCTATCTATTATTCTGTTGGGAATCGGTGTACTAATCTATTTCATTATCAGACACTATAAAAAGAAGAGTATCCAAAAGATACAGGAGATGGAAAACCTGAAAAAGGAAGAGTTACTGAAAGAAAAAGAAAGTTTCTTCGAAAGCCTTGGTCACGACCTTATGACCCCACTATCGCTTATCCTGGCACCGGCTAATGATATGCTTCGCGAAACCCAGGAAGAAAGCATTCAACATGAACGTCTATCCATCATTACCAAAAATGCCTCTTTCCTTTCCGAGCTTTTTTCAACCATCCTCGACTTTAAGCGGGTGGAGTTTTCGGAGGTCAAGATCAACAACCGGAACGTGGAGGTCGTTTCGTTCTGCCGTATCATCGTCAATGCCTTCAATTACTTAGCAAGTTCTAAAAAAATCCGGCTTTCTTATCAGGCCAATATACCGTCCATGCACGTCTGGATAGATAGCGTAAAGTTGGAACGGGTACTGTACAACTTGCTGAGCAATGCCCTTAAGTATACTCCCGAACAGGGTAGTGTATCAGTTGAACTGGAATGCATGGAAGAACAATTGAAGGTATTCATTAAGGATACCGGGCCGGGCATCAATCAGGCATACCAGTCCAGTGTGTTCAACAAGTTCTTCCGTGAACCGCAATATTACAAAGAAAACACGCCGAATGGGCTGGGTATTGGCTTGTATGTAGTAAATAAGTTTGTTTCAGCCATGAACGGAACAGTTAGTATCAACTCCCAACCGGGGCAGGGAACTACGCTTTGCATCCAGATACCGGTAGCCACGTCAGTCGAACAGCCGGAAGAATCTACAGAACACATAGTTTCTCCCACAAACGTGGAAAACCGCGCCACTATACTGCTGGTAGAGGACAATGAACAAATCCTGAAATACCTCTCGGGCAAACTGGCCGAGCACTTCAACGTAATAACAGCCACCTGTGGAGAAGAAGCCTTGAAATGTGTCAGTGAATACTTGCCTGAAATTGTCGTATCGGACATCATGATGGCTGGTATGGACGGCCTGACACTCTGCCGGCAAATAAAGAAGAATTCCCTGTATGCCGATATTTTTGTTATCCTGCTGACGGCCAAAACCTCGTCCGAAGACGAGTTGAGAGGCTATAAAGAAGGAGCGGATATTTATATCAAAAAGCCTTTCGACTCCGAAGCCCTGATTAACCAGATCATCAATATACTGAATACGCGCCAGAAACGAAAGGAGCAATTCCTGAAAAGCCTTATTGCTAAGGATAGCGATAATATTGAGTTCAATTCCAAGGAAGTGTTCCTGCAACAAGCCATGAAGGTGATAGAAGAAAATCTGGACAAGGCAGACTTCAATATCGAAGAGTTCTCGGTAGCCATGAACATCAGTAAAACAGTACTGCACAAGAAGTTCAGAATGCTTATCGGCCAGACGCCCAATCTGTTTATACGGGCTATCCGGCTTCGTAAGGCATCCGAACTACTGATCAACAGTGATCTGTCTGTCGCGGAGATTGCTTACCTGACAGGGTTTAATCAGGCGCATTACTTCATCAAATGCTTCAAGGAGGTCTACAATGAGACCCCCAAGAACTTTAGAGACTTGAAGAAGGGACGATAGCTAAGGATAAGAAACCTCGTATATTTCCAGCGAGCCATACCGGCTGTCTCCTTCAGCGGCTGTGCAACTGATGTCCAACGGTTGCCCGGCTTTGATGTCCCCGGCAGCCACTTCGGCCACTGCCCATGACAAGCCGCACCAGATGACTTTATCGTGCGATTTCTTTAAGGGGAGGATGCGCTTACCTTGTCGTGCCTCTATCGTAAAGAACGTGTCCATCTTTCTCCCTGTCGGAGGAGCACCTCCCCAGGAACGAAATGCCTGACCGTGTTCATCCTGTTGCTGGAAAAGAATACGTACTGTCTTCCCCGGCAAAGGTATACAGCGTGCTTGCAGGGTATGCGGGTCTTTCTTCCGAATATCGACTTCCACCTGCCGGATGCTTTCAGGGATGACGATATCTTTCTCTATTCCCAGCTCATAGGCTTGAGCACCGAACTTCCCAAAGCCGATAACAGCCATCTGTTCAGGGCCTAATTCTATACTGTTGCCTTTCAGTATGGGCACGAATCCATTGTCCCGGAAGAGTATTCTGCCTTCGCCCGATGCTCCAGGCAATACGATACGTTCTTTTGATTGCGAAGCATTAACCACCGTATAAAGCTGCCCTCCGTCGGTAAAACCGGCATAGCCGTACGGCAGTGCCTGACCGGGAATGCCTCCGAATGCCGAGATGCTTCCATATCGTTGCACGCTCATATAGAGTTGTTGTACTTTGCCCATCCATCGGGCATCTTCGTCGCTCAGAAGGTCAATATTCCCGTGGCATACATTGAGCCAACCTCCTCTTGCCATCGTCAGAATCATCATTCCCCGCCAAGCATTCAAAGCCCGGTTGTAACAAGTACCGGTAGTACCTATCATAAAGGCGCAATTATCGATGCGCTGTATCGGCAACCCGTTGAACAAATACTGGAAAGTCATGTGGTCCGAGTACACATCCTGCGAACGCCAGAAGTTCATCATCGGTACATCGGATAGACGTGGATCGCCACAATACATGGTATCGAATATCTCCAGCCAACGCCCGTCCACCGTCTTGCGGAAGGGGGTAATCGTATTTTCCATATCTCCCCCGAACCCGTTGTACCCGATGACCAGTACCTCCGGATTCCGGTAGCGAAACTCCTTCATGGCCAGGATAAAGGCATTCTTGTTTTGCTCTTCAATCTCAGTGGGCAACAGTGTACACCGCACTTCCGGCGTGGCCGCATCGAAATAGGCGAAGTCGAACTTAAACAGTTTGACTCCCATATCGGCATACATTTGTAGGGTTTCCATCAGATGAGCCAGATAGCCTCCCCGGAACAGGCAAAGCGTACTCTCATCTTCGGACACGGAACCTTCCCATTCGGGAATGGGTTTCAGGGTAGTACCTGGACCGCCTATACGCAGCAGATTCGTAGAGAACCACAGGCCGGGCTTTATGCCTTCTTTCCGGCAAGCCTCCAACCAACGCCGGGGGCCTTCGGGCCAACGATCGGTCCGCCATTGGCGATAGCCTTTGTTGATGTCGAACCAGAAAGCATCCATCAGGTAGTAATCCACGCGTACACCTTGCTTCTTCAGGCGGACAACGTGCTCCAACTCTTTCAGAGCCAATGCCTCATCCAGAGGTATATTATCGGATAGTTCATCGTAAGCCGACCAGTTGTTGTAAACGAACAGAGGCTCTGCGAGCCCTGCCGCTTTGTTACTGTTCCAACCGCTTGTTATATCCTGGGGCACATCTTCTGTTAACTCAAAAGTGAGTTCCTTCTCGCCCACCCGCAACACAAACTCACCGGTTTCCAAAAACCGGTTGCCGGAAGCGTCGATGTAACTCAGATCCCTCATGGGGTCAATCTCAAACCGGTAGACTCTTGCCTCTCCGGCTTTCAATTCCTGCTTCTCGAAGAACTTGAGCTCTTTTACCGGACGGGAGATGGAGCAGAACGGATCGGTGATATACCACAGTACGGTTTCTTTTCCCTTCACCTTTCCAGTGTTGGTCACCGTGACTTCAGCTGCCAGCTTCTGGCTCTTAGATATCTTTTGAGCAGACAAGCGAATACCGGAGTAAACGAAAGTGGTATAGCTCAGTCCATGACCGAAAGGATAGAGCGGTTCGGTGGAGATATCCTGATAGTTGCCCATGGCATCGAATGGGCGGGCAGACTGTCGCATATTATAATAAATAGGTATCTGTCCGGTAGATAAAGGAAAGGTAACAGGCAGTTTTCCAGACGGATTTACTCGACCGGACAGAATGCCTGCCAACGGAGTCCCTCCCGCAACACCCGGTTGCCACATTTCGATGATGGCATCCACCTGCGGTTCTATCCGGAGTAGTTCCAAAGGACGACCACTGGACAGAATCAGTACGAGGGGCTTATTTGCCTGTTCCAGGTGCAGAAGTAACTTTTCCTGAATAGCGGGCAAGGAGATGGTAGAGCGAGAAGCATTTTCTCCACTCCAATGCCTGTCCTCTCCCAGGCAAAGTACTATCGCATCCGAAGCTTTCGCACAGTCCAAAGCTGCTGCAAAACCGGACTCATCTTCTCCTTCCAAGGCACAGCCATGTGCATAGCTCAACTGTATTCTGCCACCCAATTCATGTTCAATACCTTTATAGATAGTTTCGACATCTTCTGCCCTCCCTTTGAATGCCCAGGCACCCAGCAGATTGTCATTGTCTTTGGCCATCGGACCGATGACTGCCAGCTTCCTGATAGCCGAAGAAAGAGGCAGCACTTGTTTATCATTCTTCAGCAACACCATGGATTCTTCCGCCAGACGGGCAGCCAATGCCACGTCTTCCTTCTGTAGGTAACGTTCTTTTTCACTACGCACCGGCACATAAGGGGTATCGAACAATCCTAAACGGAATTTCAGGCGAAGCACACGAGCCACCGCATCATCAATCTGCGCCGACGGTATTTTCTTCTCAGCAACCAGTTGCTCCAAGTGCTCGTTATACAGATTGTCGCGCATGTCCATCTCTACTCCCGCCCGAAAGGCTTGGTAAGCAGCTTCTTTCCCGTCACGAGCCACACCCTGATAGATTAGCTGCTCTATCGCATTCCAGTCCGACACCACAAAGCCGTCATGTCCCCACTTGTTCTTCAGGATTTCGGTCAGCGCATAGCGATTGGAAGTGGCCGGTACCCCACTGATATCATTGAACGCACTCATCAGGGTAGCCGCCCCTGCTTTGACACAGACTTCGTAAGGAGGCAGGTAAGTATCCCATAAGGTCTGGGCGGAAATTTCCGTATACCGGTAATCGCGTCCTCCTTCGGAAGCACCGTAGCCCACGTAGTGTTTCAGGCAGGCGGCTATGGAATACGGATCAGATAGATTATCGCCCTGGTAGCCTTTCACGGACGCCACCCCAAAGACTCCGTTCAGGTAAGGGTCTTCGCCATAGCACTCGGAGATACGCCCCCAGCGAGGATCTCTTGCCACATCAATCATGGGCGAGAAGGTCCAGTCGATGCCCGACAGCACGCTTTCCCTGGCTGCCATCCGGCAAGCCTGTGTAACTAATTCCGGGTTAAAGCTGCATGCCTGCGCCAGTGAGATAGGGTATACCGTACGTAAGCCGTGAATGACATCAAAGCCAAAAAGGATAGGTATCCCCAAACGAGATTCGTCCATGGCCTTATGCTGTATCCGGTTGCGCAGTTCCGGGTCAGTACTCAGGAAGATCAATGAACCGATTCCAGGGGGAAGATTCTTGACCTCTGCCCCTACATTATTGGGATTATCATTCTCACCAATGGTGAATTGGTTCAGTTGAAGTATTTTTTCGCGAAGAGTCATCCGGTTCAGCAGATCCTTCACCCGGGTTTCTACCGGTTGCTTCGCATCTTTGTAAACTATCTTTTGTGCGTGGATAGACAAGCAAGAGAGCAAGGCCAACCCTACCATAATAAACTTTTGCATACTTTTCTTTTTAGTATTAGTCTAGCAAAAATACTACTTAATAGAATGACTGGTATTTGTATTGCACATAATAATAAGGAAGAAAACGATTATGCTATAAATAAAAAGGTTTCTGCTATTACCTATATAATTTGACTGATTTTGGCTTATACCTTCAGGGTGGATATAGCCATAAGAAAATAGCCATACAACTGATTTGCATGGCTACCCCTTTCTTTTTTATCTTTTATTGAATGCTATTCAGCAAATCGACTTTACCTTCGTTCACTAATTTCAGGACCAGTTCACCGAAAAGGGTATTCTGCCAGGCAAACCATTCGCGGGTAAACTTCGCGGGATTATCCTTGTGGAAAGATTCGTGCATGAATCCGGTACCTGCATCGGTATCCATCAGCATCTTCACACAGGCTTTGATTTCCTCGTCGCTTTGGCTGGTGAAAGCTTTCATCATGATGCTCATGGGCCATATCATGTCGTAACCGATATGCGGACCGCCGATTCCTTCACCGGCTTTGCCTTTGAAGAAGTAAGGATTGCTGTCACTCCACACGAAGCGGCGGGTATTCTGATAGATGGGATCGTTCACGTCCATATCGCCCAGATAAGGCATGGCCAGCAAGCTGGGCACATTGGCATCGTCCATCAGCAGGTGATTGCCGAAACCGTCCACTTCGAAGGCGTAGATGGTACCGAACTCGGGATGGTTGTACGTGGCGTATTTCTTCAGGGCGGTTTCTACTTCCTGTGCCAGGTCGGTGCATTGTTGCGCCAGGTCGGTACGGTGATTCACCGCCGTAAGAATCTCGGCTGCTTTGCGTAGAGAAGTCACGGCAAAGAAGTTGGACGGGACGAGGTATTGGAGTGTAGTGGCATCGTCCGAGGGACGGAACGAGGAAACAATGAGGCCAACGGGTTTGACGGGTGCACCCAGTCCACCGTTGTTCAATGTATCCAGTGCCCGGTCGGTGACACGCAGGAAGCTGTACGGCCCTACTCCTTCTTTGCGTTGCTGCTCCTTGAACGTTTGCAGGATCAGCTCCACAGCTTTCAGCCACTCTTCAGTGAAGATGCTGGCATCGCCCGTGGTTTTCCAGTAGTGGTATGCCAATCGAAGCGGGTAGCAGAGCGAGTCGATCTCCCACTTGCGTTCGTGGAGTTCCGGTTTCATGGCTGTCTGGTCGCTCATCCACTCGCCCCCCACCGGGCCGTCGTTGAAAGCATTGGCATACGGATCAATGATAATGCACTTGAACTGGCGGCTGATAACCCCAGCCAGCATCTTTTTCAGTTCCGGGTCGCGATTGGCTAATTGTACATACGGCCACACCTGTGCACCGGAATCACGCAGCCACATGGCGTGGATGTCGCCCGTGTAGACAAAGGTATCGGGCTTGCCGTCGGTGGTACGGTAGTGCACGGTTGTTTCCAGGGTATTGGGGAAACAGTTTTCGAACATCCAGCCCAGCTTTTGGCTCTTCAGGAGTTTCTTGACCCGGACAATCTCTTCTTCTACGGCTTTCGAGGTGAAAAGCCTGTCTTTTACAGCAGGACGGTTAGAGCGATAGGCAGCATCTATGGCAGCATGATTTACAACGACAGTATTGTCTTGCCTCATCGCAGGTTCCGAAGCATAGAGATTACCTTGTACACTTAATGCAGCCAAAGCGCATAAGCCAATTGTTATTCTTTTCATCTTATTAGCTATTTGTTTTTTCGTTTATTTTATTTCTGCAAGGCGGGCATATATTTCGATCATAGCAGCCTGGGTGAGCAGCCATTTTTTATGATCCGGGGTACTCCCTGTAAAATCGGTACTAAACAGTCCCTTTTCGTCCCGTGCATGATTCCATGCATAATCCATGCTTTGGTCGAAAGAATCCAGGTACACCTTGTTTTTATCAACCCGGTAAAGTTCGATAAACCCTCTCAGCATGACTGCAGAGAACCACACATCCCCCTTCTTCAACAAGCTGAAAGACGTACCGTCATCCTGTTTATGATCCTTGAAGAAGTAGCTGTGGCATGCTCCGGCAATGTTTTGCGCATCAGTAAGGTACTGCTGGTTGCCAGTGAGCCGGTACAAGATAACAGCAGCCTGCATCATTTGCCCGCTGTTATAAGCAAACTTGGCTCTGCCTATAGTTCCATTCATCCCGATGTTATCAAAATAAAGATAGTCGGTAGTATCTTGCAGGTTCACTTTCGTCCAATAGTACAGTGTCTGTCCTTTTTGCAGGAAAGAGCTATCCTGTGTGGCCTCAAAAAGTTTCAATGCAAAAACAGATCCGGGCGCATTAGAGCACGTATTCTTAGACTCCTTTTTCTGCTCGCACCAGTAGATTCCCCCACCCAACTTCTCATCCGTACCACTTTCGATGAACTTCCATATCAGCTTAGCTTTCTCAAGGTATTGAGGCTCCTTGGTCAACTCATAGGTATCGGTGAAATCAATTCCCAGCCAGATATTATCGTCATAGAAACGGTCGGACTGCGGTGCGGTGCGGATATACGAAGCATAAGCAGCGGGAGTGCGGCGGGTATCGAAATACTCTTCCAGACCGGGCAAGACCTTCGTATCAAGCATGGACTTGTAGATAGGATCCCGGGTCACGGCATACAGCGCATTCACTGCAGAGAAAGTGCCCGAATAGGGCCACAAATAAGAAAATTTGTTGGGCGTGTTTCCTTGTTCCTCGGAAGCCAGATAAGTTGCCTTATAGCTGGCGGTATCCACCGGATAGTTTTCGCGCAGTAGGCAAGTCTCGGCTACTGAATAATTTTGGTATAAGGAATCCAGTGTTTGTTGGGCTCTCTCCAGCACCACCACATTATGCGCAGCGGTCTGCTTGCGCGTATCGCAGCCCATCACTACACATACAACGCACCACAGCGCACAAGATAATTGTTTAAAATTCATGGTAATCTCTTTCAATTATATGATATTATTCCGATTTCTGCATTAAAAACAGGCAGTAATGCTTAAAGCAAGCTGCCTGTTTTTTTCCTGACTGTAATCTCTAATTACCCTTTATTGCTTTACCTAAACCACTTCTGTTTATACCTGCAAATTTAGAGATATCAGCGAGAGTTTATATATAACTTTGTGACATAAATGTATTATTCGGCTCAAATGGCATAATAAAGGATACATATGTCACAAAATCAGATCTTTCTTGACACTGTCTTTTTGCTGTTCACGGTATTGACGTGGTGGCATGCCAAAACGCTGTGAGAACAACTTATAAAATGTACCACGATTGTTGAACCCTGTTCTGTCCATAATTTCCTCAATGGTGAGGTTCTTTGTCAGCAACAGGCGTTCGGCCACGGTAAGACGATATTCTTTGATAATGTCGGCCGGAGACTTGTCGGTTACCGGTTTCAGTTTCCGGTAGAACTGCCGGGTGCTATAGCCCATATCCCTGCTCAGCAGTTCGATAGACAGATCCGGGTTCGAAATATTTCGTTCGATGGTCTCAATAATTTTATTCATGAACTCTTGATCTTCCTGATGGACAAGATTGCCATTGTCCAACTTGAAGGCACTGTGTATGGAACTATAATATTCTTTCAGAACTGATTTCCTTTGTATGAGACGGTAAACAATTTTTTCCAGATACTTCACATTAAAAGGCTTAGTGATGTAAACCTCGGCACCTGAGTCAATGCCTTTCACCTGTTCGTCCTCCTGATGAAGTGCCGACAGAAGGATGAGCGGTATATGACTCCATAGCTTGTTTTGCTTGATGGTGCGTGTGAAAGAGAGCCCATCAATCTCGGGCATCATCACATCCGCAAGGATAAGGTCGGGCTGCCTCTGCTCCAGATTGGCCAATGCCTCTCCGGCATTACTGAAAGGCAACACATTATACTCGTCCGCAAAAATCTCAGAAATAAACCACAACATAGAAGGTTCATCATCGACCACCATGATGGTTTGCCGGGAGGCTTCGAAGTTATGATAGGTCTTATCCCATTCCACCGGTTCTGCAGACATTTTCGGAAGAGTGTTCTCATACACTTCCCTGGGAGATTCCTGGTTCTCAGAAGGCAACTGCGGCAAAGTAACAGTAAATGTGGTCAACTCGCCCGGCTGGCTATCCACATTGATCTGCCCGTTGAGCAGAGTCGTCATACTTTTACAGATAGCCAATCCAAGGCCACTCCGCGAGTTCTTACCACTCACTTCAAAGGAGTCCAGAATCTTGAAACGGTCGAATATCTTCTTAAGATTATCTTTCTCAATTCCTTTTCCCGAATTCGAGACACGCAGTGTCAGGAGTTGGTTCTCTACTTTCATTTCTACTGTTATGGAACCATCGTCAGGCGTATACTTGAAAGCATTGGACACCAGGTTATTGACTATCTTGTTGAAACAACTGATATCCGTATTCCAGAGAATGTCCGGTTCTATATCCAGCCGGTAGCCCAACTTCCGTGACTCTGCCAACTCTTCGAAGGATGCCGCGATTCCCTGTATCTTTTCCGATACGGGAAACTGCCGGATGGCAAGAGCCCGGTTTCCGGTCTCCAGCTTACGGAATTCCAGCAGTTCCAGGATCAGCCCGTTCAGCCGCTCCGTATTCTGTTGTATCATCTGCGCATATTTACGGATATAGCCATCGGTGTGCGAGTAGGCCAGAATCTTCTCACACGGTCCATAGATTAGTGTCAGAGGAGTACAAAATTCATGGGTAATATTGGTAAAGAAGCGCAACTTGGATTCGTAGATCTCTTCCTTTTTCTGCCGGTTCAGCCTCTCCATCATCCTCCGTTGCTTACGACGGTACTGATGCACCAGATAGTAAGCCAGCCAGATACAGAAGACCAGGACAAGTACAAAGTAAGCGATGTACGCCCAATAGCTGAAATACCAGGGAGGAACGACGCGTATGATAAGTGTTGTCGGATTGCTTTCCTTTCCATTGATATTGTTCCTGTATTTCACCAACAGCGTATATTGCCCGGGAGCCAGGTTGGAGAAGATGGCACTGCCCGACGAACCGTTCTCTATCCAGTTTTCGCTCACTTCTGCCAACTTGTAGGAATAGGAATAATTGTTCCCGTTGATAAAATCGAGCGTCATGAAGTTTATGCAAAAAAAGTTCTGGCTATGATCCAGCTGAAGAATGGACTGCCCTCTCTTTTCTGTAAGGAAGTCATAAATATTACAATTCTTACCAAAGATAGACAGTCCTTTCAGATGTATCTCCGGCATATAGTCGTCGGCAGAATAAGAGTTCGGATTCACTGCTACGAATCCGTTGGTACCTCCGAAAAACAAGGTGCCCGTCCGCTCGTCTTTGTAAAATGCTCCGTCACTGAACTCTGTCACTTTCAACCCATTCTCCTGGTTGTACGTCTGCCCGGTATGGGTCAATGGATTCAGCCTTACCAGCCCCTGATTGGTACTTAGCCAGAGGTTGCACTGATGATCTTCCAGAATACCATGCACGGTATTATTCAGAAACAGCTCGACATTCTCATGCTGACAGGCAGCATCCAGATTGAAGTGCAATAGCCCCGAACTGGTACCCAACCAGAATCCTTCGTCGTTCTTATGAATGGAAAAAATATCATTGGCTGTCTGGCTGTTTACAGCATTACTGAAGCTATAAGGACGCAAATCTCTCGTATCGACATTGAGCCGATAAGCCCCGTAGCCACGGTTGCCAAACCACAAGATGGAGTCGTTCTCCTGGAAAAAAGTAAAGAAATAGTTGGATGCCATGCGCCCACCGTCGAGTAGAATTCTATTGGCAGACTTTACCACCGGTGTAGCTCCGGAAGGGTTCAGAATAATTTTCACAATCCCTTCACCTACAGTAGACACCCATAAAATGCTGTCGTTCAACTCATTGATAGAATGAACGTATTTTACCATCTTCCCATCGGCCTTGACCGGCAACTCCTTTACCGTCTTACTGCGATAAGAATAATAATTGATACCGGTTTCCGTACCAATCCACAATCGGTCCGAATGTCCCGGGGCAAAACAATACACAGAATTATCGGTCAATGCACTGTTTGCTACAGTGATACGATCGAAAGGTTGGTGACTCATCACGCCGGGATAATAATCCTTGATACGCAGAATTCCCCCTCCTTTGGTACCGACCCATAATGTTTGTTCCGGGTCATAGTAGAGTGCGCGGATGGGATTATTGATTTGATATACGGGTGTATCCAGCAACGTATTGGTTATGGAATATGCTTCGTTGTAGTACATATACATACCCTGACCGTCAGTTCCTATCCACAGGATATCCTGAAACTTGTCTTTCACCAGGCAGAAGATACCCGTATGTATCTCCGTCGACTCTATCCGGTATTTTATTTTCTGATCGGGCATGTGGGTCAGCACTATCAGCCCGCTATTCTTAAAACCGATGTAATAATCGTTCCGCATCTTGGTGATGGAAGACACTTCGCCGCGGACATTGATTTCTGCCTTGAGATCGGCAATATAGTAGGACTGCAGGTTATTGACGTCATACTCATACAATGATCCGGTTTCGTCAATGAAGTACACCAGCCGGTCTTCTTCAAAAGCCCATAGGAGTTTCTCCGGATGCTTGAACTGTTTCCGGGGAGTCAAGGTCACCGCATCTCCCTGTTTGTTGATCTGATAAGAAAGGGTATTGCCGTCAGAAGTAAAGATCCACAACGTATTATCTGAAGCAATAGTGGTAGCCAGCACATGGGCGAAAGGAATGGTAGGCACGTCTACTTTCTGAAATGCCTGTTTGGCCGATTGCCAATAAAAAAGCCCGCCATCGTCCTTTATAATAAAGAAGTCGTTATGGATGCTTTGGGTCATGTGGTTTTTGTCCTTGAACTCAGGAAAGCTCTGGCAGGTATTCCGGCGGGTGTCCAACCGGTCGAGCCCGTAGTTGGTTTGTATCCACAACACATCCCGTTCGATTTCCACGATACGGTTGATCAGGTTTCCCGATAACTGCCTGGACGAGTTCACCGAGCCATAGACGTGGATATCGGAGCCATCAAACACATTCAGCCCGTCGCACGAGCCAATCCAGATGACTCCCTGCTGATCCTGGTACAAGGACAGGATGGCACTATTAGACAAACCATCTTGATTGGAGAACTGGCGCAGGCTATAAGCACTGAGGGTATGCGGCAACCACAGAATCCAAAGAAAAACAAGCACGTTTTTATGTCTCAGATAGAAGTTCTTCATTTTCATATTAGACAGTATAAGAGTGACAAAGGTATATACAAGATAGCAATGAGAAAATAAAGATAACTTAAAAAGAGTTACACTTCTACGAATTTTCTTCATAGAAGTGCAACTCTTAGTTTAAGTTTATAACATTTTATTCAAAAAAGGTTATTGAATGATTGCAGCAAAACCGCCATTGCGCGCCAGTTTCACAGCTATCTTATCGCCTTTCCTGAGGGTACGTTCTTTTTTCTGGTAGTCCATGGCCTGCCGGTGGGCATTGGGTCCGTCTTCAAAGGAATTCATCCGGTAGGTTTGTCCTTCTTTCAGGAAATTGAGATCCAGGTTGAACTCTCTTTCTTTTACCTGATTATTGGTCATACCTCCGATGTACCATTTATTTCCTTTTCGTTTAGCCACTATCGCATACTCGCCTACTTTGGCTTCCAGAGCGATGGTTTCGTCCCAAGTCACCGGTACCTGCGTGATAAACCGGGTACAATCGTCGTTCTGGTAGTACAGGGTGGGACTATCGGCCAGCATCTGGATGCCGCTTTCGAAGATGATGAACAAGGCCATCTGATAAGCACGTGTACCTATACTGGCCGAGTTCGGACGGTCAGAGTGATAAATCTCCGGCTGCATGCTAAGCATGGCGCCGGGGGTATAATCCATCGGGCCGACCGCATTCCGCATAAAAGGGAAATAGACACTGTTGTCCGGATAGCATCCACCCATTTGCT
Organism: Bacteroides sp.; assembly: GCA_031555765.1. Lineage (GTDB taxonomy): Bacteria > Bacteroidota > Bacteroidia > Bacteroidales > Bacteroidaceae > Bacteroides. Next base: position 44,041 of record JAVBUC010000017.1, read on the forward strand.
CCATGCCTCGCACGCCTTCGTACGACAGCACATTCGGGTATTTATATTCTAGCCCGGCCGGTTTGAACGAGCCGTGGAAGTCGACAAACAAATGATGCCTGGCGGCTTCTTTAGCCACTCTCTCGTAATAGTTCACCATCCACTGGTCGCTTCTATCCATGAAGTCGATCTTCACACCTTTCACTCCCCACTTCTCGAATGTCTCGAAGAGTCCGAAATTGTTCTCCACCGACAGCCAGGTGAGCCAGAGCACAATACCTACATTCTTCTCTTTTCCGTAGCGGATCAGTTCGCGTACATCTACATCGGGATTCGGCGTATAAGGATCGTAGGTAGACAGAGCCCAACCCTCATCCATTATAATATAAGGTATGCCGTAGTGAGCTGCAAAGTCGATGAAGTATTTATAAGTATCCAGGTTGCAACCTGCTACAAAGTCCACATCCGGTCCGTACGGAGTGGCTCCGTTCCACCATTCCCAGCTTGCCATGCCCGGTTTGATCCAGGAAGTATCTTCCAGCACATTCTTCGGAGCCAGCTTATAGGTCATGGTATTCTCTATCAATTGACCATCGTTACTGCAAATAACAAAATAGCGCCAAGGAAAACTGCGTTTGCCATTTGTCCGGGCAATGTAGTCCGCTTCCTTGGTAATCTTAAGGCTGCGGTCTCCGTCTTCGCCAAACTCAAGAGGTGCTTTGGGAAATACCGAACTCACCCCGTTTGCTCCATCGCTTTTCAGGAACAAGCCCGGATAGTCTTCCAGGCTGGATTCACTGATCAGGATTTTGCAATTCTTACGGGTATCCACCAATAAAGGAAGAACGGACATCTTACCATCCGCTTTCCATTCATTGCTTTGAATATGCTGGTACGGTTCCTCATACGCTGTCTTAAAACCTCCCGGTTGCTGTGTGTGAAGCAGGTAATTTTCCGGGAAGTTTATCCGGAAGATTTCATTCTTTACATCGACCGTTCCCTTTTTATCGGTGATGAAGCGATAGGCAATACCATCGTTGTAAGCCCGGAACTCCACGGTGTAGTCTCCCTTGAATTTCATCAGGAGTTGGTTGTATTGATTGGATACAGTGGAATGTTTGAACGGTATGACAGGCTTTAATACTTCATCGACATTTTTGGAGGTGGCCTTTATCAGCTTGGGATGTAGACCCAATGATTGACCGCCTATCTCCATCTGAAGCATACACTGCTTCAGCAACGTCTCTCCCTGAGAACTCACATCATAATAAATCTTATCCGACAAGCTGACTGAGACTTGTGTTTTTCCGTCGGGCGACTGAAGCGTCTGCACTTTCTGCCCGAAAACATGAAAGGAAGAACAAAGAAGAAATAGTACTAAAAATTGTTTTCTCATAATAATTGTTTTGATGTTTTTTGATACAGTACACAAAGATAGAGCGTATGCACGACTATCTATTATGGATTTGTGACATAGTTGTATTCCACAAAGGCATTTCAGCAAGGAAGCACATGTCCAAAAGCTGGGCTGCAGAACGAACCAAAGCATTCAAGAATGTAAGCCAAATTGGGAGACGCCCTAGTTATTAGGAGGGTACAAAACCACCACCCTTTGTACCGTTGCTGTATGAGATAAACATTTACCATCCACATAAACCATAAAGCCTTTTCCTTTGCCGTACTTTTTCCCTTTCTTATCGAAAATAACGGTAATAATCTTGCCTTGGCAATATACATTATCCAAGCAAAAATAATCCCAACAATTATCTGGGACAAGAGGGTTTATAATAATGCCACCATCGTCCTGTGGACGAACACCTATCAGCCCTGAGATAATCAGATTGCAAAAAGAAGAGTGATTATAGTCTTTCCCTCTTTCCACACCACCCTTGCCGTCGTCCCAGGTTCCATTCTTCCACGATTTTAGGCGACTTCTCGATATCCAATCTCCGGTGTAGGGATTGAGATTTTCGTCAATCCAACAAATACGATTGTTGTTGTCGGATAAGATGCGGTGACTGTTGCTGTATATTCTCAAAAGGTCAAAATAATCTTTCTTAGTGATGGTAGTCGAGGCATAGCTATTGAAATAGTTGGCCATTGCTGTCAATGTCATAGAAGTTAAATAAGGCCAACTGGGGCCATTCCACTGGCATTCGTGACCCTCGTATGAAATCTTAAAATCAGGGCAACGTTGCTCTACGGTGGTGGGACCATAGGCTGCTGCAAATCCTTCGGGATCAAAGAGTTGTTTCCATGCTATGGAATATTCATCCAACGGTATATTGTAAAACCATGGAGTATAACCAAGAAGCTCACGTGCATAAGAGAACTCCATTTTGCCATTCAAAGGTATAACCTTATAGAAATCAGCTTGTTTATCCCATAGTTTTTGGTTTATCATTTCTTTTACCTTATCACCTTTTTCTTGATAGATTTGGGATTCTCCGTTTTGGCCAACAATTGAAGCTATTTTCGCCAATGCAACAGCCTCGCCGTACATATAGCTATTGATGGTCGGACGATAACCGCGTCCACCTTCCGACAGACAGCCAGAAACAGACATTTCCATTCCATCCCTGTCGTCAACCTGCCAGAACATTCCGGTTGAATCTTGTTTCTCTTCTTCCCATTTAGCGAAGTTGTCTTTTAACTTTGGGTATAAATTGACTAACAGTGCTTTGTCATTGTGAATTAAATAGTAATTGTAAATGGCATCAGCAGCGCCGAAACTGTACAACCTCGGATTCCCGCCGCCGGAAAACCAGAAAGTAGCATAATCGGATAGGATTTCAGCATCCTTCAACCATCGGCCTTCATAGAAATGATGGTTGGCTGCACAACTGATAGTATTATACTTTCCGGCCCAAGGGACATCCGGCAGAAATTCGGAAACAACAAACCCTTCAGGGGTTTTCTTTATATGCTTTCTATAGGTCCACCAGCGAAAATAATACGTTTTTTCTATGCCTTTATCCGGACATTCAAAGAATGGAATATTCTTTTTAAGAAAATCATATGCATCGCAGTTAGGAATATCTTGTTTGTACAATTCATTGTCTTCATGATTGAATTGATTAACGTAAGAGTCGATTACTACCGGAGCATTTTTAATGATGAAGTTTTGCCCCTGCATACACAGAGGCAAAAACAGACCTAAAACCATGAGTAGCTTCTTCATTTAGTTAGAAATTTAAGTCATGGCTGTCATAAATAGCCAAACCAATCTGTTCCAAATGTTCATTCCGTCCATTATACCAAAGCATCCAACGATCTTGCTCTTGAATGGCAAATGGTTTGTAGGTGGCACTGGCGTCCCATTGCCCTTCCATAGGGGAGATAATTGGGTTCCCGGAATACCTCTCCCAGTTGCTGATCCCGTCTTTGGAACGTGCCATTCCTATCTGCGCAAAGTCGGTATTATAGAAGCCTATATAAAACATTAAATAGTCATTTTCGCGCTCTATCACCTGGCAGGCAGTAACCTTATGCTGTTCCCAGCTTTTTGCAGGATCAGCCTTGAATATCGGGTTATCCTTCCATTTGGTCCAGTGCAGTCCGTCTTTACTTGTCGCATAACCGATGGCATCGGGCTCATATTGTTCTCCTCCGGAATACCACATTTTGAAAATCTTTTCATGTTTGTCCCAAATCACATGAGGGCACATGACTGCCACCTTCTCCCAGGGTTGTTCTGCCGACAAAACAGGTTCTTTACTTTGCCGATCAAAGTTATAACCATCTTTGCTTATAGCATATCCAATCCACGACTTACCGTCATTCTGTCCTGTGTACCACATGTGATACAATCCATCTTTGTAAACAACAACCGGGCGGTTCATATCGGCCTCCCAATAACTGCCTTCAACAGGAGGCAGTACTACTTGCGGAGTACTCCAGTTTTTCCCATCTTTGCTTGTAGAGAGCGCAATGCTTTTCTGAGGACGCCAAGAACAGTACATTTTATAGGATTCAGCATCTTTCAGTACACAAATATCAAAGACTGTGCCTAAATCGCCTCCCCCCAATACTGGATTTTTTTCGTATTTCACCCATTTCCCTATCGTTTTTTCTTTTTGTACTGCTTTCTTAGGGGATGTGGTACAACTACAAAATCCGATGACGACAATAAGACCAGTCAATGCCTTAATTACATTTTTCTTCATACTTTTTTTGGTTTTATACCTTTGCTTTCTCCCACCCTACAGGCGAGGAAAAGCAAAGGTATGAATATTACATTAGGTTTCTAATTATATGCTGTTATTTTTCCCAACCGGGGTTTTGTTTCAGATTAGGATTCAACACCAATTGTTCGGTAGGAATCGGCTGAAGGTATGCCTTTGCCGGATCGAAATGGAAATGCCCACTTGGAATATGGCGTTGATAAGGCTCAAAATAGCCTTCGCTATCTACCCAGTAGTTATCTTGGTTACGTTCGGGACTCCAACTACTCACTTTTGTCATGAGTTCGGCCTTGTTGATGGAGGCGGGAAAATGAAAGTCGTTTTGGAAATACTCCACTAACCAATCCAGGTTTTCAAACTGGGCTGCGTTAGCACCTTGTATCCTGTCGTGGTTCCACAGGTGATGAGCGCGCCAGCGCTTCAAGTCATCATAGCGGTAACCTTCGCAAGCCAACTCCACACGGCGTTCACGGCGAATTTCCTGCAGTAGGTTAGAAACAGCTACCCCTTCGTAGCCTCTCGCTGCTGTAAAGTCTCCTTTCGGATCAGTGTAGCCCACACCCAATGTGAGATGCGGCATACCTACTCTATCACGCAGTTTGTTGATGGTGATATCTAAGTCATTTTGTGTAATTTCACCCAATTCGGCTTTTGCCTCTGCATAAATCAGTAGCGCCTCGGCGTAGCGAAAGATGATACTTCCTTTAATACTTCCTGAAATAGTCTCTTGCTCGTTGGCATCGGGATCAGCGCCTTTAGCCAGTTCATAGCCTGTGGAACATTTCTCTACACCAGAAAGAGTGATATTCGGCTTGATAAAGAGAACCGTCACATCCTTGCCGTTAATAGTTCTTGGTCGTCCAGGGGTGAACATTGTTTGTGCCAGACGTGGGTCGCGGTTGGCAACTACGTCCAGTAAGTTGGCATCACTTGCGTAGTTCTCGGCTATGCTGATAGGCAGTGCCTGCGTGCCGTCTTCGCTGATACAGAGGTAAGAGTCAACCAATCCTCGGGTCAATCCTACACCAGCACCGTTACGTCCTGGGTTACGATTGTCACTGTGCCAGAATCCTAACGATCGGTCAAATTTCTTCCACAACATAATCTCCTTGCTGCTTGAATAGTCCCAACGGTTGAACAATGTGTGATAACCATCTTCCACACCTACGTTATCCAAGTCGAACTGTTGGCTATCAATAACCTGTTTCGCCATTTTGGCCGCCTCAGCCATATAGGCTTGTATATTACCTTCTCCAGCGAAAGGAGTGCCGGCATGATACTTCTCCCAAGTAGCTTCAAAAAGGGCAATTCGAGCTTTATAGAGCATGGCTACCTCTTTGGAAATACGCCCATTTTCCTGCTGGCTGTACGTCGGCAGTCTGTTAATAGCTTCGTCCATGTCGTTCAGGATCTTGTCTGCTAACTCGTGTCGCTTCAGGCGGGGGGACGTTAACTCTTCAGAATCCAGTTTCAGTGTTGTTTCAATCCAAGGAGCGCCGCCAAACTTCCGTAAGAATTGTTCGTAGTAGAACATTGCTCTGAAAAAATAGGCTTCACCGATGTATTTTCGGGCCTTTTCCGGTTCAGGAGATTTGTCACAATTGGTCAACAAGAAGTTGACGCTGCGTATTTTCCCCCACTCAGTGATTCCCCAACCTTCACCGCTGGAGGGAACCTGATGCAGGCCTTCAATCAAGTCTTTGTTGTCCTGATAATTATCGCTCAGTAGATTATCCGAGCCTCGGTCTATATGGTAGATGTAATTATTGGGCGAACCCCAAAATGAGGTATAGAACTGATTTACGTACAGTTTACATTCGTCTGCCGTATAAGTCAGGTTGACATCCGTAACTTGATCTAACGGGTCTCTTACCAACCAGTCTTCACAAGAAGAGATTACCATGCCGGTAAATAAACAAAGTGTATAGACTAACTTTTTCATGTCTTTTATGTTTTTAGAGTTTTAGAATGTAACGTTAACACCAAAAGAAAATGACTTAGAGATGGGGTATGCACCACCCCATGGAGCTTCGGGATCGAAGTTCTCATTGATGCCAGAGAATGTTAGCAGGTTGTCTCCGCTGAAATAGACGCGTACTTTTTCCAGCCCCACATTGCTGATGATGCCTTTCGGTAACGAATATCCCAATTGAATGTTCTTCAGGCGACAGTAGGCACCAGTATCCATGTAGCGGGTCTGTTTCTGTAGGTTCTTACTGTTACTCCACAGATAGAGCCTCGGGAGCCAAGGATCCGGGTTACTCCCGTCCTCGCGCCAGCAGTCCAGCGTGTTTTTCCATACATTAGAGCCCCATTGTCCGCCTCCGAGACCGAAAGCCACAGGACCTTCCAACCACAAATCGCGCTTCATAACCCCTTGCAAGAACATAGAAAAATCAATACCGTTCCATTCTGTATTTAAACCAAAACCAAAGCTATAGCGAGGCGTGTCGTTACCAATGATAGAGAGGTCGCCATGATCTGCCAGCGTCTGATTTCCATCGTTGATATTGGGGTCACCGTCCAGATTCACGTATTTAATGTCGCCTACAACCCAGTTTCCACCAAACTTGTTCTGCACGCCAGAATCGTTAATGGTTTTCGCTTCGGCAGCATCGGTCATAATATGGTCGGTAGTATAGCCCCAAATAGTGCCCATCTTCTTGCCTATATAGTAATCGTAGATCAAACCTTTGGGGTTCGAATACTTCATTACAGTACCCTGATAATCGGAAAGGCTGAACGATACACCGTAATTGAGTGGTTTGGATGCCAACAAGAACTGATCTTTCCAGCCCAGTGTCAATTCCCAGCCCTCATTGCGGATATCGGCATTATTGGTATCGGGAGAATTCACACCTAATACAGCCGATTGCGTAACACCCTTCGTGATAAGTCCGATAATATCTCTTCTATACCAGTCAAACGACATGGTGAGTCGATTGTTTAATGCGGCTATATCAATACCGAAGTCCAATGTGCGGTTCTTTTCCCATGTATTGTAGGCAATCATGTTAGGAGAACCGAAAGCGCTGATTCGCTCGTCTCCCATGATGTAGTTCGTTGTGGCATTATAGGGTAAGGTAGAGATATACTGATAACTTTGCCCTCGCATATTACCCAATTCGCCCCAAGAACCTCTCAAACGCAGTTCAGAGAGTGTGGAGGTGTAAGGCTCAAAGAAAGCCTCCTTAGCTATGTTCCAACCAGCAGAGAAAGCTGGGAAAGTACCCCATTGGTGTCCTTTGGCGTAGCGAGAAGAGCCGTCTCTACGTAAGTTGAATTCAAAGAGATAACGACTTTTATAGTCGTAGTTAAATCGCCCGAAGAACCCAAGTGTGGCGTAGTGTTTCAAAGAATCCCAGGCTTCAATCTTTCCAGTACTGGTAGAAATAGATGGTTGGTCGGGCAATATCATTCCCATCTTATTGGCATATAGACCAAAATTCTTTTTATATTCTGATTGCATACCGGCCATTATCTTGAAGCTATGTCCCTTAAACATCTTCTCGTATGTAGTATAGGCATTCATTGATGTGAAGTCATCGTTGTTCGACTCTTGCCATACGCGTGTGTCTTTAGGTCCGAATCCACTTTCAAGATAAGGCTCGTTGTTTACTGAGTAAGAGTAAACAAGACCTTTAGAATAACTACGCTTGTTCATCCATTTGTTGTAGGTAAAGTCGGCATTGACGGTCCAGCCCTTCAATAACTTGATAGCCACGTTGGCAGTTCCCCAAAAATTATCGGTGTATGAGGTTTGCGGATTGGCATCGGCAATGAATGCCATACGGCCGGCAGGAGAGTAGTGACCATTGGGATCGAGTACGGGAATAGTAGGCCATACTACTTGTGTCCAGCCAATCATATCGTTAACACTGCCACCTGGGTTCATGCCGTAAGCAGGCGATACGCCTTTCTCGTGTACATAACGCACATTCAAACCGACAGTCAGCCACTTCGTCACGTCGGTTGTAACCTTCGCCAGCACATTGTAGCGTTGATAGTAATCATCATAATATCTGAGTTTACCCTCGTCTTTCAGGTAACCCATAGACATGATGTACGTGGTTTTGTCGCTTCCCCCCCGGATAGAGAGGTTATGTTGTTGGTTGAGCTGGTTGTCTTTGAACATGGCCTTTTGCCAATTTTCATTCGCATTTGAGCGACCGTCTCCCCAGTCAGCCCAACGGCTCGGGTTATCTCTCTGCGCCACATTGTTTGGAATACTATTCGGGGCATAGTAGTACTGTTCAATACGTTCCATCGTTTCCAAATCGATGACTCCACTACCACCTCCATTAAGGTCAGATTCTCTAAACAGCTTAGCAAACTCCAGTGAGCCGGCTGTTTGGGGCAGTACGGTTGGGCTGTTGAACGAAAAGTTATTGTTGTAGTTGACAACAGTCTTTTCATTTTTCTTACCTGATTTAGTGGTAACCAATATAACACCGTATGCAGCCTGAGCACCGTAGATAGCACTTGCAGCAGCATCTTTCAGTACGGTCAGCGTTTCGATGTCGTTAGGATTCAGGTCATCTAAATAGCCGGTTACACCGTCAACGATAATCAGTGGACTGTAGGTTGAGCCTAATCCGGCATAGCCGCGAATGTTGAATGATGCTTTCTTGCCCGGACCACCGTCTCCATTAGAGATGTTCAAGTTAGCTACCTTGCCCTGGAGCGCTGCGGCTACATTGGTTACGGGGCGGTCTTCAAGCTCCTTGGCTCCCACTGTGGCGATGGCGCCGGTGAGGTTGGCTTTTTTTTGCACACCGTAGCCCACGACCACGACCTCGTCCAGCTGTTTCGCATCGTTTTCTAATGTAATATTCAGAAAACTGTCAGTTACTTTTATCTCCTGAGATATATAACCGATAAAGGATACTACGATAGTAGAACCTTTTGCGACGTCAATGGCAAAATTGCCGTCTAAGTCAGTGATAACTCCGGTTGAGGTTCCCTTCACAATCACATTGGCACCGATTACGGGTTCGCCAACATTGTCGACAACCCTACCTTTTACTTGTATAGCCTGCTCTATGGCGGCCACTGCATCCGTACTCCCAAAAAGTAGCAATATCATTAAAGATATTAGAATGTGTTTTTTCATTTTTATTATATTAACTTTGTGATTAAAAAAAAGCATTCATTACGTTTTACATTTAACATCTCCTTCTTTTTCGAAAGAAAAGAAGGGATTAAGAAGAGTTGTTTTCTTTTGTCATACATTTTTCTATTTAAGATTATTCAGTAGGCCTACTTTTCCTTCATTTACCAGTTTTAAAGTCCCAGCTTCTTCATTTGTTGTTCTCCTTTATTGTATCATAATAAGTAAAACTACCTCACAAAGCTACTTTTCTGCTTCAATATCAGCAGTTGTTTTTTGGACATAGACATACGTTTTTCGGACATTGTCATAAAATTAGCCAACAATGTCACAAACACATGCAGATTTCGGTTTATACACTTCTAACCAACCCGCTAAACAATAAGAGTGTGTGTCAAAAGTCCAATTGCTCTTTGACACACACTCTTGTATAAATAAGCCGCTAATTTTATTTTTAGCGAATAAAATAGGAAAAACTCCCAGTCACTCTTCCGGTAAGCTGCAAGCGGATGCGCCACATGTCCGGGCTCCATGATTCGAGCAGGCGTTTATCGGTTATTTCGATGGGCTCTATCAGCGGGGTGCACAGCGACGAGTCGAACGTTATCGTCCGTTGCCCGGTAGCTGTTTGCAGGGCGATGCCTCCGGATACTACTTCCGGACGGGCACAAGTCATCAGGACGATTTCGGGTGCTGCTTTGTACTCTTTCAACTGGTACTCTTCACGGACGGTGAGCTCTTTCCCTTTCGTAAAGCGGAAGGTGCGCTTCCAACTCTCCACGGCGGCTCCAGCAGGATAGGCTTCGGCGATATCCAGGCTGAAAGTCACCTGCTTGCCTTTGCGGGCGTATTGCACGTCCGAGGCTTTGCGCTTCGATCCTGAAGTTTGATCGACTCCATTTATAATAGGTAGGTTGTGGAAGCCCGACTGCATGGTCCATATCTCATACCGGTCCTTGCCGAAGGTCTGGGCGGTGTACGTTCCTACCCCCACGTCAATGAGCAACGGTTCGCCATCGGCATACACCACATAGCTACCCACGTCGTTGTGGTTATGATTCTCGGCATTGTTCCCCCCTTTGGCAGCGAAGAACAACCCCTTCGTACTGCCCTCCACGGAGCGCGAAGCCATCACTTGCAAATGAGGCAACCAGGCATCGGCTATCAACGGCTCGTGCGGTTGGGTGTGCAGGAAGCTATTCAGCCGTGCCAGCATCATCAGCTCATGGCTGAGACTGGGGTAGTTGTGGCTGTTGTGGAATACCGTTCCGGGATCGGTGAAGAGGTTCTCCTGTCGGGCTACCAGTGCGGCATATTGTGCCATGACGGGATCGTTCAGGTAGCAGGCGAAGGGGTACACGATGTTCACCTCGGTGGAGGCATGGACGGAAGCATCGGCGAAGTTGACGGCACGACCGTTGCCGATATACGTCTTGTAAAGAAACGAACCGAGTGCTTTTACCTTTTCCTGGGCGGAGAGGTCGATCTGCCCGTCGGTGGCTTGCCGGAGCAACAGCAGGCACTGTCCCAGTGAACCGGCGGCATGGGTCCAGTAGCTCGGCCCCTCGTTGCACCCGCCATCGTCCGGGGCGGAGTCCATGTAGAAATCGAGACACTGCATGATTTCTTGTACCTCTTGCAGCTGACGGTCGCGGTCGGGTTCACAAAGCAATGCGCAGGAAAGCCAGTTGCTACATATCCACGGGTTCCAGTTGGAGGTGTTTTGTTTCCATTCGTATGCCATCACCCGGCAGGGGGTGAGTATGCGGCGGTCTATCTCTGCCTGTACCCGCTGGGCGATGAAGGGCGAGAACGCATCCAGGCGTTCCCTGAGCAGGTAGGTAGCCCACGCCATCATGCCGGCGGTTTCGGCCTGGAACAGGTCAACGTTCTGGTCGACAGGCAGGGTGACTTTCGGTCCGTAGTGGGCAGGTATGCCCCACCAGGTTTCTTCGCACAGCACCCAGATGCCGTTGATGATATCGGGGAGGAACCGTCCTTTGTCTTCCATGAGCTCGGCCATGACGAGCGTGGCGAACTGGCGGCGGCGGGCAAAGGAGATGTTCTCGTAGTCCACCCGTACGCCGTCGGTACGGAAGCGGCTGAATACCATCACGGGAAGTGTTTCCCATTTTGCATCGAGATAGGCTTCGCCTGCTGTGATATAGCTGAGGCGCATGACTTCGGGGATGGAGTCGTGCCAATAACTGTCGCCGATGCAGGGAACGGGTGTAAAGCTTAATGGCTGGCAGAGCGTCTGCTCCACCATAGCGGCGGGATAAGCGTTGGTGAGCATCTTCCGTTCGGCCGGCTGAACATCGTGTCTGGTCTTCTGTGCCGGCAAGGTAGTACCCAGCAGCAGGGCAATGAAAGCGGCGAGTAGTCTGTTTTGCATATTATGGCAGGGTGGTTAGTAGTTCGCACACCTTGTCCTGGAAAGCCCGGGCTTCGGAGGCGGAGAGTGTGTTCTGGTTCATGATGGCGAAGGCCAGCTGGTGCCCTCCGGCGGTCTGCGCATAGCCTGCCAGGGCACTGATGCCGGTGAAGGTGCCTGTCTTGGCCTGCACATTGCGGTGGGCTTTGGTGTTCTTCATCCGGTTCTTCAGCGTACCGTCTATCCCGGCAACGGGCAATGACTTGTAGAGCCGCCGGAAGATATTCGTGCTGCCGTAAGCATACTTCAGGAAGTCTACCAGCAAGGCCGGGGAAATATAATCGTAATTGGACAGGCCGCAGCCGTCGGCTATCTTGAAGTTGGCCGGGTCATTGCCTACGGTGCGGATCATCCTCAGGATCTGGACAATGCAGTCGCCGGCTGATACGTGTTTCTTGCCGGTGGCCAGTTGCCCGATGCGCCAGAACATCGCCTCGGCGTTGAGGTTATCGCTCTCTTTCATCATCTGGTTCAGTACGGTCTGCACGGAGCACTCCCAGGCACCTATGCGGTTGGCCAACGTATCGGTGGGGAGTTCGGCGTATGCGTAACCTTCGGGAACCGACAAGCCACGGGCGAAGAGTTTCTCAAGGAAGACGTGCAGGAAGAAGTCCTGGGAGGAGTACACGTTGAGTTGCCGCACTACCCGGCCTTCGGCATTACCTTTCACGAGGATGTTGTTGCCATCTTCCAACCAATTGCGTGTGATGGATAGCTTTCCTTCGGCGGGGGTACGGGACAGTGCCTGGTTGGTCAGGGTATAATAGGTGGAGAGGGGATCGCACTCTACCCGTGCCGAGTCGCCTTTGGCCTGGCCGGCTTGGACCGTTAGCTCTACCATTCCTTTGTGATACATCAATGGCGACATGTAGGGCTGGAACGATGCGGGATTGTCGTCCCACGCCCAGCCGCTGCCCCAGTAGAGGGAGTCTTTGGCCGATACATCGCCGTACACCCTGCCGGTGACGTGGCGGAAGGGAAAGGCAGCTATGCTGTCGACCAGGGCGTTCATGCCTTCGTCGCCGAACTCGGGGTCGAAGCCGCCTACTACGTACAGGTCGCCTTGAAGGGTGTCGCGGGCGATGGTGCCGCGGTACCATACTTCGGTGCGGAAGGGGCGGTTGCTATCGGCGCGTGCCAGCAGGGTGATGGCGGTGATGAGTTTCATCGTCGATGCGGGGCGGGAGAGCTTGGTGTCGCGGTAGGCGTAGAGCGACTTTTTACTGGTGAGGTCGTAGATGGAGATGCCTACTTCTGAGCCTGTTGGTAGATTGTATTTTATGAGGGTGTCGAGGCGGGAGGTTAGATCGGTCTGTGCGTTAACTGCTGTTGTGATACTTCCTGCTAGTAGTATTGCTATGTAGAGGCTGCGCGGGGCTTTTACTTTCTCTTTTGCTTTGGCGCAAAAGAGAAAGTAACAAAGAGAAAAAGCCACGGCTGCATTTTCTCCGCTACTCCGCCTGTACGAAAAGCTAAAGGTTCGGAACTCGCTTCGCTCAAACAGCCGAACCTTTTTAACGCTTTTCGCGCAGGCTTCGCTTAACGCTGCGAAAATGAGGCCGATCTTAGTTCCTCGCCACATCGCTTCGCTCGTGGCTCTTTTTCTTTTACTCTCCATTTGTTTTTTTTATTTTATCTGTCACGCTGTCACATTTTTTGATTCACTGGATTGATTGTCTGATGGTTATGCGGTGACGGATACCTGTTTTATTCGTCACTTTCTGGGGTATTCGTCACTGCTTCTCTCTCCTATGTTTTTTTTGCAAAGTATTTGCCATTCACCACGTTTTTCGATTTACTGTTCTGATTAAAAGGTGTTTATCTTGTGGTGAATACCTGTTTTATTCACCATGTATTCACCATTTTTGGGGGTATTCACCATTGCTTGCTTCCTGTTTTCTCTTTCGGAGCTTCCTGCTGTTGCCCTTGCAGCTTCCTGCAAACTCTCTGTTTCCCCGGTCGAAACTCAGTGTTTCATGCCTTGAAACTCGGAGTTTCACCTGATGAAACTGTTTGTTTCACTTGACGAAACCCTGTGTTTCATTTGAGGAAACTGTTGGTTTCACTTGATGAAACTTTCGGGTTGCTTGCTTCTTGGCTTTTGTTAGAGTGCTTCGCGGAAGATTTCTCCCACAGTGGGATGCGGGAAGACAATCTTTTTCCACTGCGCGGCCGTTAGCTTCAGTTCGATGGCCATACCTGCCAGGGTGATGATCTCCGAAGCGGGATTGCCGAGTACGTGGGCACCGAGGATTGTATCGTCCTCGCTTAATAGGATTTTGCAGACGCCGTTTACCCCTTCGTTCTCGGCTACAAACCTGCCGGAATAGGCCATGGGTAGTGCTACTTTGCGGTAGGCGACGCCTTTGGCTTGCAGGCTTTCTTCGGTCTGTCCCACGCCGGCTATCTCCGGGTTGGTATAGACTACACCGGGGATGGCGCGGTAGCTCATCGTGTCAGCCTTGCCCAGGATGGTGTGTACGGCTACTTCGGCTTCGCATACGGCCGTGTGGGCCAATAGAGAGAAGCCGGTGAGGTCGCCACAGGCATAGACATGGGGGATGGAGGTTTGCATCTGCTCGTTGACTTGTATCTGCCCTCGTTCGGTACGTTTTATATCGAGGTTTTCGAGGCCGAATCCGTTTGTTACCGGGCGACGGCCTACACTCATCAGCAGTTTTTCGCCGGTTACTGTGCCCGCGCCTTCGGCATTCTCGTAGGCCACCACTGCGCCTTCGTCGGTTTGTGCCAGCGATACCACCTTCGTGCTAAGCAGGAAGCGGATGCCACGCTTGGCATAGTCGGCCCGGAGCAGGGCAGAGAGCTCTTTGTCCATGCCGCCGAGGATCTCGTCCAGCATTTCTACCACGGTGACTTGCACGCCGAGGCTGTTGAAGAAGGCGGCGAATTCCATGCCGATGACTCCTCCGCCTACCACGATGAGCGAAGCCGGGACTTCTTTGTTGTCCAACGCTTCGCGGTGTGTCCAGTAGGGTACCGTTTCCACGCCGGGGATGGGCGGGATGAAGGTTTCGGAACCGGTACAGAGTATCAGGTGTTCGCCTTCGTATGGTACGTCGCCGCAACGCACGGTGTGTGGGTCGACTATCTGCGCTTCGCCCTGGACGATGGTCACGTTGTGGGCAGTGAGTTTCGCTTTCACGCCGAGTACCAGCTTACGCACCACCTTGCTCTTGCGGGCGATGATCTTAGGGAGGTCGAACGAAGCTTCGGGTATGTTGACGGCATACTTGGCAGCGTGCTTGGCGTTGTCGTACGTTTTGGCCGAGTAGAGGAGGGTTTTGGTTGGTATGCAACCTTCGTTTAGGCAAACGCCGCCGAGGTTCTGTTTCTCGACGAGCAATACACTCAGTCCGGCTTTCCCGGCTGTTTCGGCAGCTGTATAGCCGGCTGGGCCGCCACCGATGATAATGACTTGGTACTTCATGGCTAATTCATTTATTATAATTATCAGGATGTTTTCTTTTGCCCCAGTAGGCAGAGTGTTCAGCTAATTTTTGTAGCACCGAGGTTCTTGGCCCAGCGGGCCAATGTGCCCGTAGCCGTGGGCTTCAGCCCACGGAACACAATGCTTCCCAGCTTTGCGCCACGTAGTGGTGCTGTTAATTTTGTTCTTGAAATAACATACGGCACCACTATGTGGCGCATGGTTAGAGGCGTATTTACCCCGTGGGCTGAAGCCCACGGCTACGAACACATAGCCCCGCTGGGGCAAGGGGAAAACGCTGATAATCATTTCATTTATATATTAAGTTCGCTTCTTCTTAATCACTTCCAGAAACTCCTCCTCCTTCCGGGGCATGACGGAAGCATACTTCCCCTTGCCATACTCGATGAGCAGGTAATTCGTCACCGAGAAGCGGCCGAACTTCATGGAGTGCATCCGCCGGATGGAATGGATTTCCTGGATAGGGATGACCTTCTTCCGCACAAAACGGCCCGTAGAGATAACCAGCGTACCTTCGGCGGTAACGGTGTACGATGTATGCACAATCTGCTCGATGATCACTACCAGCAACAGCATGAAAAACAACCCCAGCAGAGCCATCTTCGCCCACAAGGAGCCGATGGCATTCGCCCCGAGGACGACCAGCAGAAAGTAATGGTACCAGGCTGTTCGTGCCTGAAAAACTCGGTTCATTCTATCAAATTTTGCTCGCAAGGTAGCAATTTTATGAATTAGTGGCAACGAAAGCACCACGAAAAGAGTTATTTTAGTAGTTTTGCGTCAAGAATAAAGAATAGTATGGTCAGAAAATACGATTTCCTCGTCATAGGTTCCGGCATTGCCGGGATGAGTTTCGCCCTGAAAGTGGCGCACAAAGGTACGGTAGCCCTCATCTGTAAGAGTAGCCTGGAAGAGGCCAACACCTATTTTGCACAGGGCGGAGTGGCGTCGGTCACCAACCTGCTGGTTGACGACTTCGACAAGCATATCAACGATACCCTGATAGCGGGCGACTGGGCCAGCGACCGGGCTGTGGTGGAGAAGGTGGTACGTGAGGCTCCTGCGCAGATCGAAGCACTCATCAACTGGGGCGTCAACTTCGACAAGAATGAGCGGGGCGAGTTCGACCTCCATCGCGAGGGCGGGCACTCGGAGTTCCGCATCCTGCACCACAAGGACAATACCGGCGCGGAGATTCAGGACAGCCTCATCGAAGCCATCCACCGGCACCCCAATATCACTGTTTTCGAGAATATGTTTGCCGTCGAGATACTGACGCAGCATCACCTGGGCGTGACGGTGACCCGGCAGACGCCCGACATCAAGTGTTACGGTGCCTATATCCTCGACCCCACGACCGATAAGGTAGATACCTTCCTCGCCCGTGTGACCCTCATGGCCACCGGCGGCGTAGGAGCTGTGTACCAGACCACCACTAATCCGCTCGTAGCCACGGGCGACGGCATCGCGATGGTGTACCGTGCCAAGGGAACGGTGAAGGACATGGAGTTCATCCAGTTCCACCCCACGGCCCTGTATCATCCGGGCGACCGCCCTTCGTTCCTCATCACCGAAGCCATGCGCGGCTACGGCGGCATACTCCGCACCCAGGACGGTAAGGAGTTCATGCAGAAGTATGACGAACGCCTCTCGCTGGCTCCCCGCGACATTGTGGCGCGTGCCATCGACAACGAGATGAAGACCCGCGGAGACGATTTCGTCTACCTGGACGTGACGCACAAGAACGCCGAGGAGACGAAAGAACATTTCCCCAACATCTATAAAAAGTGCCTCAGCCTGGGCATCGACATCACGAAAGATTACATTCCCGTGGCCCCGTCGGCCCATTACCTGTGCGGTGGCATCAAGGTAGACCTCAACGGGCAGTCGTCCATCGAGCGGCTCTACGCTGCCGGCGAATGTTCGTGCACCGGTCTGCACGGGGGCAACCGTCTGGCATCGAACTCGCTCATCGAAGCGGTGGTCTATGCCGATGCAGCTGCCAAGCATTGCCTCTCACTTATCGACCAGTACACGTTCAATGAGGATATTCCTGCCTGGAATGCCGAAGGAGCCCGTTCGTCGGAGGAGATGGTACTTATCACGCAGAGTATGAAGGAAGTGAACCAGATCATGAGTACTTATGTGGGTATCGTACGGAGCGACCTTCGTTTACAACGCGCCTGGGACCGGTTGGATATTCTGTACGAGGAGACTGAGCGTCTTTTCAAACGTACCGAAGCTACGAAAGAGATTTGCGAACTGCGTAATATGATTAATGTGGGGTACCTCATCATGCGGCAAGCCATGGAGAGGAAGGAAAGTCGCGGGTTGCATTATACCATCGACTACCCGCACGCGGCGAAATAACAGTAACAGAATGATTGCATTCTGATGGTTAATCTATCAAAATGGTGGTAATTGGGCATTCCTGATAACCACACTTTCTGTTTATCATCGGCATCTAAGGTTTTTTAAGAATAAATATGCGGTATAAACATACGATTCAGGGGAGTTCAATCGTAATTTCCGGCTAAATATACATTTTTGCTCGTAGAGCAAAGGGGGTGTTGCTCGTAGAGGGAAGAGTCGTTGGCCGTAGAGGGAAGAGTTGCTGCTCGTAGAGCAACGGACCTTTGACGACCTGAAGATTTAAAACCTCCGGGCCATTGGCACCATTTAACGATTCTCTACAACTTTCAGACTGTTTTTCTGCACTAAAACCAAAATAGAAGATTAATACCATTTAAGGGTAAATAAAATCAGAATTACCACTATTGCCTATCTTTTAAATCAAATAATCAGCCAAAAGACACTATGTATATCATACAGAATTTACTTAACCAGTAAGAAAGTGCTTCCTGCCGAGGAGCCTCCACTCTCGCCCGAAAGAAGCGAGTGTAGAGCCCCTTGAATTATCATTCTGTCAGGTTTATCATTTTGTCAACACTGTTCTATTCATTATTTACTCATTTAGCAAAAGTATGTTTTCACTAAATACCGAAATAACAAAACATACTTTTGTTATTCCTCATACAAAGATGAAGAACGGAGAAACAGAGATTATCCAAAGATAAATAAGCCGCCCGGAACAAACGTTCGGGGCGGCTTACCTTTCCTGATACAATCTTTTTACCTTATCTTATACCTATCCGGTGAACTTTAAAAAGGATAGGTTCCTGCTTCCGCACCTTTCATGATGCCATCCATGGCATAACTATCCTTTACATCACCTGTATTACGGTTCACCACGCCGCCTGTATCCCAATAGAAGGGAATCATTCCGTGGTTCTTGGCTTCGCGGGTAGTTACCTCGTCAAGAGCACTCCGGGATTTATCATGGGCTTCCTGAAGGTCGCCCAATCCGGTGCGATGGATGATAGCTCCATACTCACCCAGAATAACGGGGATGCCTTTGTCTACGAACTTAGCCTTCATTTTGGCAAACTGTGACTTTATATTAGCTTCGCTGCCATCCGTGGCATTACGGTCTGAACCGGCCACTTTGTAAGCGCCCCAGAAATAACTCATATATCCCCAGCCACCCCATGCGCCATCCTCATTCAAGAGGCAGAATGATGCCGGATCGTAGCAGTGTACCTCCACCATCAACCGGTTGGCAACCACGTCGGTGGGCATAGCACCAAACAAATCGTTTGTTCTGGAAATGTCCGTTCCGGGTCCTTGTACGATCAGGTTGCGCACGGCATTATTACCGCCGGTGGCGCGTACTGCGTCGACAAAGGTTTGCAGATACGATTTCAGTACAGTCATTTGTGCGGCATTCTCCACATTCGGTTCGTTGCAACCGGCCAGGAGTAAGTGCTCGTCATAATGGTTCAGTTTGTTGGCAATCTGTGTCCACAATGCTTTCTGCTTCTTGTTATTCTCCTCCTGTTTATCGGCAGTACAGTTGTTTTCCAACCATCCGCCATCCCAGTGGATATTGACAATGGCATACATGTCGTTGTTCACACAGTAGCCTACGATTTCGTTTATGCGGTTGAGCCAGCTATCCTTGAGTTTATACGTAGCAGCATCCTCGATGTAAAAGTCCCAGGCAGAAGGCAGACGTACAGCGTTGAAGCCAAGCGCCTTGAGCTTCTTGATGTAGCTCTCAGTAATCAGCGGGTTCCCCCAGAGAGTTTCGCTGGCCGTTTTATTGCCCGCATCACAAGCTTCGAGTGTATTTCCGATGTTCCAACCGGCATAGATCTTAGCAGCCAATGTCAAAGCATCGCTCTCCATTCCGGTATCCGGAATATCGACACCGAGTTGCTTTACAGTCACGGTTTCCGTCAGGCTGCCCAACTTAAAGGTGATACTTCCCGTACGGGCACTGCCATAATTGGTTGCCACCTTGAACGTCAATCTTTCTTCCACCATAGCGCGACTGGTTACTTGGGTAATCCAGGTATCGTTGCAGGTTACTGTAACACTTCCGTTCGCAGTCTGTTTCACCTCTATATCAGCACCTCCTCCAGCTACTTCATTAAATGCAGTAGGCGTTACAATCAACCCATCGTTAGCCGGCTGCTTTATGGTAACAGTTTCGGTCACACTACCGCCTTTCACTGTTATCGTAGCAGAGCGTTCGGTTGTACCCGGATTCGCTTCTATGGTAACGGTGTATTTCAGGGTAGTAGTGGAGGTAGAGGCGGCTGGTGCCACTTGGCACCAGCTCTCACTACTTGTCACCTCTAACTTTACATTGGATTGGATATAAAGGCTTTCTGTTCCTCCTGTTTTAGAGAAGGCCAACGCCGGGTTGGCTATGACGATCTTTGCCGCTGCTTCCGGTTCTGATTCATCACTCGAGCAGGCTGTCACAAAAGAGAAAAACGACAATGCTACCAGAAATATCAGAGACATATTCAATTGTTTGATGGAGTTTCTCATCATGCCTTCTTTTTATTTATTGTTACCATGCAGGTATAGCAAAAAGATTATGGAAGGTGAACTTCGTTTCCATGGAAGTAGTGAAGGCAAGTTCCTTGATGGTATCCCCATCACGTGTACCAAAGGCGCAACCAACGTTTCCTGTCGTTCCATAGCAATTCCAGAGTTCCAAGCGATAGCTCGATCCATCCACTGCATCGGGAACCTTCGTTGCATCGAATGCAACCTTCGTTCCGTCCAGAGAGAGTTCATCCAAAGTGGCATGCATGCCCGGGAAGATATCATGGATACCATCTACCTGAACAAAGGTCATGATAGAACCTGCTGCATGATCGCCCGATTCATACTTAATATCAATCGTCGGATTGACAATGGAGTACTTAAAGTCATCATACTTCACCTCGAACGTGCTACCTGAATTGTGCCCCCATGTACCTCCCCATGAAGGATTAATAGTAATCAGGTTAGGCGTATATACGCCTGCACCATTGTTAGTGATAGAGACAACAGTAAACTTCACCTCAAAGGTAGAACTGAAGGCCAAAGCCGTCTCATTGTTTGTCTCGCCACCACCTTTTCTAAACGGCGAATCCTTCAAACCATCCCAAGCGTCGTTGTGACCCTTACCCCAGATATTCGCCAATTCAATGCGGTATTTACCACCACCTTCAATGTTCCCGTAGAAGAATTTATTCGCATCGAATTTAACCTCATTGCCGTCGGCCTTAATGCCATCCACCCGCACAAAAGCATTGGGGTAAGCAGCAGCAAAACCTTCGATATCAATGACGTAAACCTTAGCATTGGTACGAGGACCTTCAGCACTGAATGTAAGCGTATACTGGCCCAGAGCAGCATCACCGCCAGGGATGATAATTTCAGCCGAAGCCCATTCGTCAGGAGCACCACCATCACCATAGCAAGTCAACTTGGCAGGGAAGCCATATTTTTCCAACTGCGGAACGTAGTTGATGCTAAGCAGACATGGATTTTGTGAAGGATCAGTACGTACTACTGCAAATTGCATGGATGATTTCGTCAGAGAAAGGATCTTAATATTGGTCTTCTTGTTGTCCACGAACGTAGGAACATAATTGGTCGGAGCCAGAATGTCCACACTGAGCGTGATGGTCTTATTTGTCTCATCAATGGTAAATGTACCTTCGCTTGTAATGAAAGTTCCTGCCGAAGTAACCTGCGAAACAACCACCTTATCTACACCATCTTCTTCCGAGAAAGTCATGTAACCACGGCAGTTATCAGCGTTTCCAACCACCCAGGCATTACCGGCAAAGTCAGGAGACCAGTTCCATGAGTCACCTACCACTGGTTCACCGTTGGTTACAGTACTCCAAGAGTCGTCCATACCATAGAAGTAAGAAGGGCCAGGGAAAGTAAGGTGAGAACCGTCGCTCTTCACGTCGATTTCCCAAGTATTGTAAAGCAACGACTTGTCGAACTTCACGTTCTTAGCTGTAGAAACGGGGCGAACAGCGACAGCCTGATAACGGGCAGTCGTAGTCTTTCCATGCATGCCTGAAGAAAATTCGTAGCTCAGGGCAAAGTTAGAATTGGTAGGATTCACCGTACCTGTCATATAGAATCCATTCACTCCTTCACCGGTAATATCATTCATGATACGTGAACCAGCTGCGGGGAGGAAGATAGAGTTTCCGTTAGGACCTGTCAATTTAAATCCGGTTACACCGTCTTGTTCAGTCCATTCAGATGTACACAGAGCGAACAGTTCTTCGAAATCGGCTGCTGTAGGCAACGTCACCTTACCGCCATATACTGCGTTGGCAATATCGTACTGTGTCTTGTAGGTATCCGATGCGGTAGGATAATCGTCCACGCTAATGCTGTTATTGCAACCTGTCAGATCGCCAAAACCGAAGAGACCACCCAGGTCTGTTCCTTCCTTACCGCCCACATTGAAACGTCCCCACTTCACAGACAAGCCCAGGTCGACAAGGTCATTGTCAACGTCAAAGCTGTAAGTAGCCGTAGTGAAGCTTTCTACATCACCGTACACGATACCCTTACCCAAGTTCAGGTAAGCTGCATAGTAATACTTGGTGTTGGGAAGCAAACCGCCACGCGCAATGCCATAGTCACCCGAGAGGTCTGCACCTTCAACGATCAAACCACTACGAACAGTTTCTACATCGGCTGAAGTTGAAATCACGATACCACAGGTAGCATCGGCCGGATAATCGGTCAACGTTCCGCCCAGTATGGCCGAAGCAAAGTCTACATTTGCAGCTGCCTTAGTGGCGGCCTTGGCATTGGTCGTAATCAAGCTCTTTACCTGTCCTTTAAAGTACACTTTGCCTTGCAGACGCACGAATGCCTGGTAATAGAGTGTAGAATTGTTTGCCAGGCCGGTGAGTGTTGCGGAGAACACACCGTCTTCCAATGTGGTTGTAACATTCTCAGTGAGTTCCGACTCAGAGGAACCGTACAAGAAACCTACTGCATAAGAGGCGGGAGCCATCTTTTCCAGACCGGCTACGGTACCATGCAAGGTAGCCGAAGTGGCCGTGACATCTGACGAACCCGTCCCTACGGACGATTCGTTCAAAATAGGCGTAGTCGAAATCGCGTAATTGGTATCGTCCTCGCACGAGGATAGCGAAAGCCCCATGACGAGTGATACAATAGCCAAATATATTTTTGTCTTCATATACTAAATTCTTTAATGTGATTATTCAATAGTCATTGAAGTAACTTCAACCGTAACCGCTGATGCGTCGAATGTGCCATTAACCAGCCCGTCAATCTGCATAGCAATAGTCACACAACTTGGTGCAGTGGCAAAGTTCGCAGTAGCACCGGTGGTGTTGGTAAACGTCACGGTTGTCTCACCTCCCTTGTTCACGCTCACAGCAGAAGCATCGTCAAAACAAGCAGGCTCCCAAAGGCCGGAACCTATATTGTGACAGAGTGCTGTTTTAGGATTGGCTCCGTCTTTCCAGGCGATTCCACTGACATTGAACTTGATAATCAACTTTTGATCCTTTTTCACCTTCATCTTAGAGATGTCGATAGGCCATTCTTTGTCACCCCACGGATTATAGAACTCAATACGGAAATACTTATCGGCTTCTACATAGCAATTCAATTTGGCATTATCAACTTTAATTACCGTAGGTCCTGTTTCAGAAGTAATGGGTTTAATCGTCAGGTTAGCGCACAGGTAACGGTTCACCGCACCCTTAGCATCCGTTCCGGCCGGGATACCCAGTACCACCTTGCTATCGTCCGGCGAGCAAGCCATCACAGTGAATTCCTTGCCTTTGATTTCAACGGTCGTAAAGCTATTCGATGCAGACAACAAAGAAACTTCGTCTTCAAAGATCAGCTTATTTCCTTTGATAGTAAACTTCGTATTTGCACCTCCGGCAACTGTTTCCAGTTCGCAAGAATAAGTTCCAGCTGTTCCTGTCTTAGAAAGGTTCATCACGAAATCGCTGGCATCGGCAAATGCAGGTGTCCAGTTGGCAGTATAGTCGCCAGCACCGTCGAAACCGTTTGATTCCCAAGCACCTGTGGCAGCGTTCCACCACATCCAGTCATACGGAGCCTCTTCATTGAGGAGGAAGGTAGTAGCTGTGGCAACATACGTAGCACTCGGACCGGCAATGGTAAAGAGCGTTTCGCTGAGGTTATCATATTCCGGTTCAGCCACAGGATTAGTCGGGAGCAAGCCCGGATCATCCGTCGGGATCAAAGAAGGATCATTGCTGGCTTCTTCAGATATAAAGTTCCATACCAACCACCAGGGACCTTCGCTGTTGGTACGCATGGTGGCAATCTGAAGGAGATAAGGTGTCAATTCAATAATCTTCAGGTCGATGGAGTAATTGCCACACACATTATCGAAACCGGCATTGTGCAGGGAGTAGCAACCGTCAAATGTAATGGTGGGATGTTTAGCGTCTGAAAGGTTCAGAACGAATTTTCCATTCATCAGACTACCACCACTTGCGTCATTGCGAAATACCTGAGCGGTACATCCTTTCTCTGCATCGAGACCAAAAGTCATATACGAACTCATATAAGGATCATCAGCCCCAATCAGCCAGGACTGGAAACCGGGGTCCCAGTTGGGTGCCCAGTTGGCACTGCCAAACATCAGATCGGAAACGTTGGAACCATTGTTTTTCACATCCGTCGGGCTCATGTACATCACAGGACCGGTACAACGTCCGATGCCATAATTGCCGTTCATGGGTATCCATTTGCGGGTTTTACCTACACCTCCGGCAAGATTACTCCATATTTCGTTGCTGAGCATGTTGAAGTTGTTCGACTCCACGGTAAACTTATATGCCGGGCCATAAACCGGACCAGCTTGTGTCATGACACCGAAAGTCACTTCGTATTCGCCTGCAAAAGGCAGTTCGATGTCCATTGTAGCCTTCTGTGAACGTCCTTGCGGAGTTTCCCAGAGAGGAGTCGCACCTGTTATAAGAGATTTCAGATGTATCGTATTAGGATCTTGAGCGTCGGGCGTAACCGTAAAAGCCAGGCCTTGCACCAAGTCATCAGACACGTATGTCTTTCCACCCAAATCAAACTCATCGGGTGAGCAAGCAGTGCAAAGCAACGTTATGCCTGCCATGAATGAATATATATAAGATTTCAATTTCATATTCTTCTTATTATTAATGTTTGACATCGCCGATTACCAGCCATTGTTTTGCTTCAGAGTACCGTTAGCCAGTGTTATCTGGTTATAAGGAATCTGGCTAAGACCTTTGGTAGCACGAATACGGTCGGCATCGATTGTTACTACATCTGGGTTGCCAGCAGTTAAAACAGAAGCTTCGAGTGCCAGTTTATTTGCTGCATAATCTACTCCCTGGCGGAGTAAATCCCAATAGTTAATGCTTTCGAATGCAAATTCAAAACGACGTTCCTGCATAATGTTCTCTTTGGTAGCAGTCAACTGTGAGTAACCGGAAGAGAGTGTAGAACCCGAAGTGTAAGCACGCTTACGAACCGCGTCAAAGTAGTTCTGTGCATTGGAGCTTCCCAATTCAGCAGCCATCATCAACACATCCGCATAGCGAACCAGTACATAGTCCTGATGATTGGAAGTCTGGAAATCACCCGAACCATCATCTTTCGAGGCAGAAGTACCATCGGCAAAGCACAACGGTGAATACTTCTTCACAGTATAGCCAGTATATTCGCGTTGGTCTTTAAAGCTCTTCTCATAATCGGCTAATAAAGTGATGCCTTCGCCTTCCAAATCGATAATAGAAGCAGCACGACGCGTATCGCCATCCTTAAATTCGTCAACGAATGCCGGATTAACCGTCAATGCACCCCAACCTTTTCCGTAAGGAGCCGAGTTGAGCGAACGCATACCGACCATTACCTGCCAGCGGTTACCATCGTTGTTTCCGTTATAGTCCTGTGAACTGGTAAATTTCAGAGCAAGAACAGTTTCGCTGTTGCCATCGCCGGCATAAGTTCCGTACAGGGTAGTCATATCGCCAATGGCAGCTACGCCGCCCGAAGAAGCAGGCCACAAATTCTTGAATTCGCTTACCAAGCTGTATTCATTGGAAGAAATGATATCTTCTACTGCAGCCAACGCTTCGGCTTTGGTAACACCTGCCGGTTCAGTTCCGTAATAACCTGTATAATAAAGGTACGCACGTGCGAAGAGAGCCTCGGCTGCATACTTCGTGATGTGTCCATCGTTTTCCGATGACTTGGCTTTCGGATAAGCATCGGCAGGAATGTTCTGCATGGCATACTTCAAATCGTCAAAGATCAACGCATATACTTCCGACGGATCAACCTGCGGACGGTTCTCGTTCACCGGTACATCATACAAAGGAATGTTACCCCATATACGAACCATATCTAAATAGAGCAGGGCGCGGATGGCACGACATTCGCCCATGTACGTTCCACGTTTGCTGTTGTTTTCCTTCCATTGAACCTGTTCTTCGCGGGAGATCAATTCGTTGCAACGGTAAACGGCTGCATAATAGTTCTTCCAGTCGCCCTCGAACAGATTCAGGTCGGCAGGCGATTGTGAAATATCGAAGCGGTCGATAGCCTGATAACCACGTCCGTCGGCATTACCGGTGGCACCGAAACACTCGTAGCCCATCACTTCAGAGCTCATGTAAAAACCCACGCTCATGGCCGAAGAGGTCTGACGCCATCCGTCGTAACAACCAATCAAAGCACGCCAGACATCGTTTTCGCTTTTATAAGAAGTACCCGTGGTAGATTCCGTTTTAGACGACGTGTCCAGGAAGCTGTCAGCGCAGGATCCCAGCATCAATCCGGTAATCCCCAACGCCATTATATGTAATGTAAATTTATTCATATAGTTTTTCACTTTTAGAGTTCACAAATTAGAATTTGAGGTTTACACCAACCAGTACTGTACGGGGACGCGGATAGTAACCCAGATCGATACCCGATGCCCAACCGTCGGTACCATAACCGATTTCAGGGTCCATACCATCATATTTGGTAAATGTGAAAGCATTCTGCACCTGAGCATACAAACGAGCCTGACTGATAGCTTTGCATCTTATCAGTTTTGCAAAATCGTAACCGATGGTAATGTTGTTGATACGCAGATAGTCGGCATCCTGAACATACAAGTCAGAGAACTGCCAGTTGATGTTTTGTTCGGTTACGCGAGGCATCCGGTTGCTTGTTCCTTCACCCGTCCAACGTTCCAGGATAGCTGTGGTATAATTCGCGTACTTATTAGTATAATTGCGGTACGACTGTACAATCTGTTGTCCTGCAGCACCATTGGCCGAGACAGAGAAATCGAAGTTCTTGTAGCTGAAACCAAGGTTGAAACCGAATGTAAAGTCAGGCATACCGTTACCCAGATTCACTTTATCCTTATCGTCGATCACACCGTCATGGTTTACGTCAACGAATTTAACGTCACCCGGCTGTACATCACTCTGGAGTACACCGTTACCTGCAGAAATCCAATCTACTATTTCCTGATTGTTCTGGTAAATGCCGGCTGTTTTGTATCCCCAGAAGTAACCGATAGGTTTGCCATTCTCTGCACGATAGAACTCAGGAGTATTGTCATACAATTGGTTAGTAGAACCGTGGATGATACCGTCTTCCGTCGGGATTTCTCCTACTTTATTCTTGTTGTAGGCACCATTCACTCCAATATTATAATTGAAGTCCTTGCCAATCCGGTCGTTCCAGTTCAGCGCTAATTCCATACCGGTATTCTTCACGCTACCACCATTGATATAAGGTGCTCCTGCTCCTACAGTAGCCAGGATCGGTGCTTCTACCAACCAAGCTTTGGTGTCTTTCATGTAGAAATCGAAGTTCAAGCTCAACTTGCTATTGAGGAAACGGGCATCCAAACCGATGTTGGTTTGTTCAGAGGTTTCCCATGCAACAACCTCATTGGCTAAACGACTCGGATAAGCCCCCCAGTTGGTGGCCAGTTGTTCGGCGGCAGTAGCATCGCTATATCCGCTACCGAACAGGTAATGTGTGTTTGTGCTTTTCATCGGAGCCAGATACTGGTAATTAGGGATATTCTGGTTGCCTACCTGTCCCCAGCTGGCGCGCACCTTCAGGAAGTCGAGCCAGCTTTGTGTACTCTCCATGAATGCTTCGTTGGTGATGGTCCAACCGGCAGAAACAGAGGGGAAGTAACCATAACGGTGTCCACTGGCAAAACGAGAAGAAGCATCGGCACGCATGGTAGCATTAATCATATAGGTTTCTTTCCAGTTCCAGCCCAAACGACCGAAATAAGAAACACTGCGACCATCATCATGAGGATTGCCCGATGCACTCAAACCTCCTGTACTGGAAGAAGCGGTACCATTACTGATATAAGCATAAGGCCATGTATCGAAACCTTCCTTCAAACTTCCGTTACCAGCTCCCAGGTAAGTACCTTCATACCGGTAAGCTTCCATTCCGATCAACGCATTGAAGGAGTGGTCTTTGATTGTCCAATCGTAGGTAGCGGTGTTAGTCCAGGTCATACCCAAACTATGATTCATATTCTGAGATACTTCAGTGCGCGTATCATTATAGCTATATTCGCTAAAGCGGTAAAGCGGCTTAAAGCTACGATATTCGCTGGAACCATAAACAGCACCAAATACGGTACGTAGTTTCAGATTCTTAATGGGTTCTATTTCAGCATAGAGGTTACCGCTGAAAGTAGCTCCCTTGTTTTCGTTGTTGGTATTGGTCATCATTGAGCCGTAGGGGTTACCATCACCTTTCGTCCAATCGCTGTTGGTGGTATCGTTGTACGGAGAGTCGTAAATATTATTATCACTATAGATAGGAGTAATTGGTGATGTGCCGAAAGCACCTCTCAGCGTATTGTTGTACTGGTTGCCTACGCTAATACCATTGTTCTTTTTATAAACGAAGCTGATCTGTTCTCCTACTTTAAGGAAGTTCTTGAACATCTTGTGTTCAGAGTTCACGCGGAAGTTGTAACGTTCGTAGTTAGATACTGCCGAACCGCCTACGATACCTTCCTGGTTCATGTAACCCAAGGAGATGGCATACGTAGAAGTAGCCGATCCACCGGTAAGGCCCAGTGTATAGCTTTCGGTGGTAGCGTCGTCTTTGAACATGGAATCCACCCAGTTTGTGTTATACAGGTTACCGTTGGCATCATAAATAGATTTAAGGTTTGCCCAGTCATAAACAGCGTTGCCGCTATTCAATGCTTGCTCGTCCATGATGGTCATGTACTGTTGTGAATTCAACATCTGCGCCTTACGTGCTACATTCTGTACACCATAATAAGCGTCGAAGCTAACCACGGCTTTGCCTTCCTTACCGCTCTTCGTGGTCACCAGTACCACACCATTGGCAGCCTGTGCACCGTAGATAGCAGCCGAAGCAGCATCCTTCAATACGTCGATCGACTCAATATCGGCGGGATTCAGTGTAGCAATGTCACCACCTACACCATCTATAAGGTATAAGGGACCCGAGTTTCCTACGGTACCCAAACCACGGATAGTCACCTTCATGTCGGCTCCCGGTTGTCCGGAAGTAGAAGTGATGTTCACACCCGGTGTCTGGCCTTGCATAGCTTGCAACGGTGATGTAGTGTTCAGCTTGGCGATGTTTTCACCTTTTACCTGAACGGTAGCTCCCGTTACCAGTTTCTTTTTCTGTACACCGTAACCTACTACGACTACTTCATCGAGTGCTTTCGCATCTTCTTTCAGTAATACACTAATAGCTTGTCCTACATACTTGACTTCTTGGGAAAGATAGCCGATGTACGAGAACACTAATGTCTGTCCCGACTGTACGTTGGGTACTGAGAAGTTACCATCAATGTCGGTGATAGCACCGTTGGTGGTTCCTTTTACAAGGACACTTACTCCGATAAGCGGTTCGTTGTCGGTAGCCGACAAAACAGAACCGGTAACCGGTTTACTTTGGGTAGTGTTTGCCCGAAGGCTGCCGAATGCCGGCAAGAGGAGTAATAAAATCAGCGCGATACTACATAGATGTGTAGCGGAGCACTTGTCAACTAATGTTTTCCTCATGGTACATTGTTTAATGGTTAATATTGGATTGTTTTACTTTTTTTCGGTTCACGGATGGTTCCTTAGTAGAAGCCACGATGAATCGAAGTCAAAATTAATGTATGTAGAGGAGAACCTTGTGTTTACATGTTAAGCCTTGCGGTGGTATAAGTTAAGCGAAGTAGGTTAAATGTTGCATTCAATGGTACAATATGTTACTTGATGTTGTCCAACAGGCTTTTGGAGGGGGTAGAAAGGTAAAAAACTGAGTAATCAACCAACTGAAACGGCCTGCTCCCTCGATAGGGAACAGGCCGTTCGGTGAGCAGAAAATCACCCGTTCGCCGGGCGATAGTTTCCTTAAAAGTTTTCTTTCTTTACTTCGAAGTGAGCTTTCGGGTGCAAGCAAGCCGGACATACTTCCGGAGCTTCCTTACCGGCTTTCACGAAACCGCAGTTGCGGCATTGCCAGATCACTTCGCCTTCTTTGGCAAATACCTGAGCTACCTCGATATTCTTTACGAAAGCCAGGTATCTTTCTTCGTGGGCTTTCTCAGCAATAGAGATGTTGCGGTACATGGCGGCAATGGCATGGAAACCTTCCTGTTCGGCCACGTCGGCAAAATGAGGATAGTCCACCGCCCACTCTTCGTGTTCGCCTGCGGCGGCAGCCTGCAGATTCTCGAGCGTAGTGCCGATGACACCTGCCGGATACTTGGCCATCACTTCCACCATACCACCTTCGAGGAACTTGAACATACGTTTGGCATGTTCTTTCTCCTGGTCGGCTGTTTCGGTAAAGATAGCAGCAATCTGTTCGAAACCTTCTTTCTTGGCTTGGCTGGCGAAATAAGTGTAGCGCATTCTGGCCTGTGATTCTCCAGCAAACGTGATCATTAAATTCTTCTCTGTTTGAGTACCTTTGATACTTTTAGTCATAACGTGTATTTTTTAAAGATTAAATAAATGCATTTATACGTACTACATCATATATTTAACACAAATATAATCATTATGTTCGGAATGGGAACCGCTTCAATCTTTATTAAGAAATAAATAATGTGCTGCACAACATGTCAGTTACAGTTATTTTACCTAATTTTGCAGCCTCATTCGACTCATTTTGAGCCCCATGACAGCAAAATCGTTTCAAAAAATAGTACAATGAAAGTATTCGAATTCAAACCGAAGTTGTATACGGTTTTAAAAGATTACAAGAAGGAAACATTCATGGCCGACCTCATGGCGGGTATCATCGTGGGTATCGTAGCCCTTCCGCTGGCCATCGCCTTTGGTATCGCATCAGGCGTAACTCCTGAGAAAGGCATTATTACAGCCATCATCGCCGGATTTATCATCTCCGCACTGGGTGGAAGCAAGGTTCAGATCGGAGGTCCCACCGGAGCCTTCATCGTCATTGTGTATGGAGTGATCCAGCAATACGGTGAGGCGGGCCTCATCGTGGCTACACTCATGGCCGGGGTGCTCCTTGTTTTATTAGGTGTGTTCAAGCTGGGTGCCGTGATCAAGTTCATCCCCTACCCCATCATTGTAGGATTTACCAGCGGTATTGCGGTGACCATCTTCACCACGCAGATAGCCGATATCTTCGGGTTGACATTCGGCGGGGAGAAGGTGCCGGGCGACTTTGTAGGTAAGTGGCTGCTCTACTTCCAGCATTTCGATACGGTGAACTGGTGGAACCTGGTGATGAGCATTCTCAGCATTTTCATCATCGTCATCAGCCCAAGGTTCTCGAAGAAGATACCGGGCTCGCTGATTGCCATCGTCCTGGTGACGCTGGTGGTGTACCTGCTGAAGACATTTGCAGGTGTGGATTGCATCGACACCATCGGCAACCGCTTCGACATCAAGTCCGAACTTCCCGATGCGGCTGTACCGTCGCTCAACTGGGAGGCTATCCGCGAACTCTTCCCCGTAGCCATTACCATAGCCGTACTGGGAGCCATCGAGTCACTGCTCTCGGCTACCGTAGCCGATGGTGTGACGGGCGACCGCCACGACTCCAACACAGAACTCATCGCCCAGGGCGCAGCCAACCTCATCACTCCCCTGTTTGGTGGTATACCGGCTACAGGTGCCATTGCCCGTACCATGACCAACATCAACAACGGCGGTCGCACACCGGTGGCGGGTATCATCCACGCCGTAGTACTGCTCCTCATCCTGTTGTTCCTCATACCGTTGGCCAAGTACATCCCCATGGCCTGTCTGGCGGGAGTATTGGTCATCGTATCTTACAACATGAGTGAATGGCGTACGTTCAAGGCATTGCTGAAGAATCCGAAGTCGGATGTAGTGGTGCTGCTCATCACCTTCTTCCTGACGGTGATCTTCGACCTGACCATTGCCATCGAGATAGGGCTGATCATCGCGTGCGTGCTCTTTATGAAACGTGTCATGGAAACCACCGAGATATCGGTCATCAAGGATGCTATCGACCCCAGTACAGAGCTCGATATCGCTGTGCACGAAGAGAATCTGGTTATTCCGAAAGGGGTAGAGGTATATGAAATCAACGGTCCGTACTTCTTCGGTATCGCCACGAAGTTCGAAGAAACCATGTTGCAGATAGGCGACGCGACCCAGGTGCGCATCATCCGTATGCGGCGGGTGCCGTTCATCGACTCCACGGGTATTCACAACCTGGCCACCCTTTGCAAGATGTCGAAGAAGGACAATACCACCATCGTGCTCTCAGGCGTAAACCCGAAAGTACATACCGTACTGGAAAAGTCGGGATTCTACGAACTGCTGGGCAAGGAAAATATCTGCGACAACATCAACCTGGCTCTGGATAGAGCCTCCTACATCATCGCCAAACAAGCAATGACTGCTCAATAAGAGGCGGTAGCATCCAGTCCCGCTTCCTTTATTAAAGCCACGATCCGATCTAATTCTTCGGGAGTGGCTTTTTTCAGATCCTGACTGGGCGTTTCGCGGTCGATGGTGTAGATCATCACCTGGCTCGGGGCAATCTCTTTCACGGCCTGAATCCAGGGAAGGACGTAGCGATCGGTCGTATTGTCCACATCCTGTCCGTGGAAGACACCTTTCAGGAACATGGTTTGCACAATGCAGTTTCCCCGGAATGCTTTCATCTGCTCAATGACCGTGGCTACGGAATACTTACCGGCCGGGCAATCGACCAGGCGAATGTAATCATCGTCCACCGTATCCAGTTTCAGGATGTTGTTATCGACCTTGTTCAGTGCCTCGAACACCGCCGGGCGACCGAGGAACGTAGCATTGCTCAATACGCTGACTTTGGCATTCGGGAAATAGATGTCGCGCAGGGCCAAGGTATCGTCAATGATTTCCGGAAAGTGGGGATGGGCAGTCGGTTCGCCGTTGCCTGCAAAAGTCAGTACATCGGGGGCCGGCCCATCGGCCTGCATCTCTTGCAACTTGTTTTCCAGTGCCGTACGTACTTCCTCACGGGTAGGCAGGGTGGTACGGGTGCGATGATCGCCGTTCATTCCGCATTCACAGTAAATGCAGTCGAACGAACAGACTTTGCCGTCGGCGGGCAGGAGGTTGATGCCCAACGATACTCCCAGGCGGCGGGAATGTACGGGACCAAAGATAGGAGCGGGAAATATTACTGACATCTGGAATTAAGTATTAAGAATTTCACCCGCAAAGATATTATATTCACCACAGAGTCACACAGAGTTCCACAGAGTTTTTATTTTTTTATCCAATAAGAGGACAGGTTATCCGTCAATTTTGTTCTTAATGTTCTTTGTCTAAAAAAACTCTGTGGAACTCTGTGTGACTCTGTGGTGAATAACCTCTTCAAAACTTACAACGGAGTTGCAGTTGAATGTCTGCTTTTTCGTTTCCACGTATCAAATCATTCCCTGAACCTATCTCGTCGCGGTCATAGTACGTAGTCAGTCCGTATTTCCCGAGAATCATCCAATGCTTATTCAGATCGTACCGGGCGTGAAGCACGAAGCGAGCACCTTCGCCCTGAAAAGAAGGTGTATAGAAGGAGTATATCAATCCCTTTTCCGAGCTATACACCCGCGAATCGTAATCGTCGGTACGGAAATAACTGACCTGGAGCGTCACAGCCAACGGAAATTCCGGCAATTGCCAGGAAGCAGATTGAGCCAACTGATAGCCGTATCCGGGTGCATTCCCTTTCGAGTGGAACGAAGTGCCGTCCGCCGTTGTCCGGAACGAAAACACTTCGTCCAGTGCTACATTCAGCCGGTAACGTAGCCGATGATGATACGTAGGCAGAACCACCTCGCCGCTCGTTCCCGCCACATCCCTTTCCTTTTGTTTGTACCGGTAGCTCAGGTACATATCCATCGAGCGACGAGGGGTGAAAGTGGCTTTCCCCACGCACTCCACTCCCTGCGAAGGTTTACTGATGCGGTACTTCCACCAGGGAAACGAAAACAAATCCACCGATGCGAAGAACGTCCACCAGGCGATGGGCGAAACTTCCCCGGCCACATACCACCCGTTCTCATTCTGCACCCCACTCTCGGCAAACGAACGGGCAAACATCGCCCAGTAATCATGTGCGTAGTAGCGGTGCACCAGCATAAACCGATAGAGTTGCGAAGGCGTATACAGCAAGCGGTTCAGCACAGCGAAACCCTTCTTGCCAACGGCAGCTTCGCCCTGCCACAACCACCGGTGCCAACGGTATTGATAATCGGCCCCTATATTATAGAAGGTACGTCCTTGCAGTTGGTAGCGCGCATACTTCCGAAGCTCCGGGCGGTAAGGACGGTCGAAGAAGTAATAAATACCGGTCAGCCCCAGTTTCAGTTTATCCTTTTGGTACGTGAGGTTACCACCGGCCAACTGCAAGGCCAGCGCATGCCTTCTGTCTGCCTCGGTCCGGCTACGGTGAAGTCCGGTCCGGGAGATCGAAGTAATCACCCCCTCCTCCACCTTCCCGTCCAGCGACCGGTGCGAGTAAAAGGCCGAAGCCGTAAGCGGTTCCGAGAGCGAGAAACTGCCGGCTATGCCCCGGAAATAATTGTACTCATCCGTAGACGAATGCTTGCCGATGCCCGCAGGGCGGTGCTGGAAGAAGTCGGCCGAGGAAGTTTTGCCCAGCAGGAAACCATTGTTCACCACCAGCCCCTGCCCGAAGCCCAGCCGGTAGTTGCCCACCGCCAACGATCGGAGCCATCCGCGGTTCTTCAACAGGAAGTAGAACGAATACGAGTCGTACCCCGCCCGGTTGTGCAGTGCCGCCATCGGCTCACCGGCGTCCTTCTCCGCCGTCACCCCCGCATACAGCTCATCCCGGTAGCGAAAGCCATACCGCAAGGAATGATACTGCGGTGTACCCAGGTAAACATCCTCATACCCCTTCCGTTCGTACAACGGAATATCCAGCCGCGTCAATACCTCCTGTTTACCATACCGGTACACCTCCTTCCAGCGGAGCGGAGGCAATTTCTTCTCCACCGGTCGAAGACAAATAAAAGGAAGTAAATAATCTATCGTCCGGCGGTCCATTCCGCCCACCAATTGGAGCTCGTAAAGCGTCTGCATCTCCCCATGAATGTAGAGATAAGCCAATAGGTTTTCTATCTGATGATCGTTCAGGAAGGGGAATTGGGAGAGTTGTTCTCGGGTAGCAGTGTTCAGATTGATTGGTTCGCTCATCCGTTCGGATAAATCCTCGAGCATATCATCGGTAAACGACGATCCAGCGACTTCGTTATTAACCGAAATCTCTTCGAGCACCTCATCGAAAACATCCGTAGAGACGTTTTGCGCATTATGAACAGAAGATATGAACAATGTGTTAATAAGCACAATCGTGCGAAGATAGTATAGTTTTTTCATGTATTAAACCCTAAAAGTACCATACAAGATACTTTAAATTGGTTAATCCGGCAAGAAAACGAACGATATAATAAATATTCTCGTATTTTTGTAAAGTGAAAAGAGCACTTAACATACTCATTGTGACACTGTTTGCTTCCATGTGCGTCCATGTGGCAAAAGCCCAGGACCAACCTGCCGACGGTGGATTCCTCGTTCCGATGTGCGAGTACAACGGGGAAATGATTCCGTGTGTGCAGCTGCCCGTTGTCTATTGCTTCAAACCTCTGAAGTTCAAGAACGAAAAAGAACGCATGGAATATAACAAATTGGTGAGAAATGTAAAGAAAGTCTACCCCATCTCCCGCGAAATAAACCGGGCCATCATCGAAACCTACGAGTATATGATGACACTGCCCAACGAGAAAGCGCGCGACAAACACATCAAAGCCGTAGAAAAGGGACTGAAAGAACAGTACACCCCCCAGATGAAAAAGCTGACTTTCGCCCAAGGGAAGTTACTCATCAAACTTATCGACCGCCAGAGCAACCAGACTTCCTACGAGCTGGTAAAAGCTTTCATGGGTCCCTTCAAAGCCGGTTTTTATCAAACCTTTGCCGCGCTTTTCGGTGCCAGCCTGAAGAAAGAGTACGATCCTAACGGAGAGGACAAACTCACCGAACGGGTGGTGCTGCTAGTGGAAAGCGGGCAAATCTAACATTACAATTTGACACCTAATCAGGCGAAGCTGAAGACAAAACATCCTTATCTCCCTTTTTCTAATAACACACAAATTAAGCAAAAGTACACAAATAGAAAAGAACACGCATGAATATCGGTATTATCATACAGAATTATCTTCCTTTTTTCACCCCATATTGCATATTAATACACCCCAACAGGTAGCAAATCCTTTCCGAACACTCTTTCAAACGAGGCGAAGGTTTTAAACCTTCGGGCTGAACCTTTAAAACCTTCGAGTCATTGGTTTAAAACCTTCGAGAAGAGCGTACGCTTTTTTCATTTAAATAGCTATTTCAATCGTTATTCACCTATTTTTTGATTTGTCTATTTAACATCAATCACAGGGGACATCCGATCAAAAAGAGACACATGATAATTTCATTTAAACAAAAAGAATCCAAAAGACACATTCCAAAATCAAATCAATATAAGCAAACGCGTTTTCTTTGCGTTTTTCTGAGTCAAGTAGATTCCTGCCCACAAACAGAGCAAGCAGCAGGCATTAGAATAATCAATTTGTCAAAAGTGACAAATTGATTATCTCTACTGGACAAAACACCTGTAAGAGAGATACTTACCGATTGCGATTACAAAAATGTCAAAGAACCAAATTATAAACAATTGAAAATCAGCTGGGACTAAGTGCCCAGCAGTGAAATAATATAACAACCAACCGGCTCAAAATCGAATCGGTTGGCTGAAAATATTATTCCTACTTATAGCAAGAAATTACTATCAGAAAAACTATTTTATTCTTCTATACAAATTTTCATGTTTTCCCCAAATGGAGTCGTTCATGATGTGCAATAGGCAATCATCTTTCATTATGAACACATTTGGAATTGAATCTGTAACAGAAATAGAATTCGAAGAATAATCATACTGTGCATAAAATATCAACGTATCTTGTTTCACTAAATAATTGCCTAAGGTTCCATAACCTAAGCTAGGAGAGACCAAATCACATTGCTTTAGTGCTCCACCTTTTATAATTAAATATGAAGGAGCAATTTCTCCTACTCGTTCACATTTATAAACAGATAAGTTCTCCAATTGGCAAATGCTATTACATGACATTGCCACTATTACGATAAACAGGTACGCAATTTTTCTCATAACTTATTATTTTGTTCTATAAGAAGCTGTTTTGAGAAGCTGTTTTGAATTATGAAATTATAGTATAATATACTGAATATCAGTTGGTTGATTGAATATTATTTCGTAACTTTATGGTTACCAAGACATAAGTTATGAGTAGCTATCCAACCAACCTCACTGATAAACAGTGGCA
>JAVBUC010000064.1:0-29749 GCA_031555765.1 Bacteroides sp.
ATCCTGCCATTTTGCATATTATTTATTTGATAGTCAGATTGTTGCGCCCAGAGAATGGGATAAACTGTAATCACGTGGGGTACCACAGGGTTTCTATTTCATCGGAATCTCAGAGCCGGATTTTTTTCGCTGAATAGTTACTTTGGCCTAAACTTTTATTAAAAAAAGATAATAATGAGAACTCATTTGTACTTTTTTGCTGTATTATTCCCAAGAGCAACCCTGCAAAAACATGCACAGGACTATCTGAAACCTGATGACCTACTCCCCCGACATCGCTTAAAAATAAGAACAGGGGTAAATACGATTCCTACTATTCATGGAAGATTCCGGGACAATACAGTTTACCATTGCCTGTTAAGAAAAACGGTCACGTCAAGCATCGGCTTACTATTTCCTTTAGTAGTAAAGCCACCATACTCCATCTGCAATTATTACTTCATAAATCAAAAGAAAAACAATATCTCAAGTCCACATTTACGAATCAGGAATGAATAACACAAAAATTACATCCCAGAATCCAACCCCGCTTCAAGCACCGTATAAACATACACAAGAAGCTTATAGAAACACTTTTAAAGCACTCTAAACATTGTATAAATACACATTGTTACTGGCAAAAGCATTTCCTATTCATATAAAACAAGCCATTACTGCCTCCTAAAGTTTCGACGCTCAGCTAGCAGGAAGCACATACATTGCATGAAACGGAAATACAATAACATCCCCCATCTTTTGTGGGACACTAATGATATCAACTATAAACCTTTAACTATTAATTACATGGATTGGATTATTAAAACAATGCAGGGATCCCCGGAATTAGCTGTGTTCCTGACACTGATTCTGGGGTTTGCCATCGGACAGATAAAAATTAAAGGAATAGGACTGGGCTCAGTAACAGGAGTGCTGCTGGTTGGCGTATTGGTAGGTCAATTGGATATTGCCATTTCTCCTACCGTTAAGTCTGTTTTTTTCCTGATATTCTTGTTTGCAGTGGGTTATGGCGTAGGTCCTCAGTTTGTGCGCAGCCTGAAAAAAGAAGGATTGCCACAAATCTTTTTTGCAGTCATCGTCTGCGTGAGTTGTTTGCTGGTTTCATGGGCTGCTGCCGTGATTGCCGGATTCGATTTGGGCAATGCTGCCGGTCTGATGGCCGGAGGAAATACCATATCGGCTGTCATAGGGGTAGCCACGGATTCTATCAACCAGCTTTCTATCGATGCGGCTCAGAAGCAGACTTACATAAACCAAATCCCTGTTGCTTATGCCGTTACCTATATCTTCGGCACAGCCGGTACGGCTTGGTTCCTGGCAACTATAGGACCCAAAATTCTGGGTGGGGATATCGTAAAGCAGACCAAAGAGTACGAAAATTCGCTGGGCGGTTTGTTGCCCGGCAACGATCCTTCCCTCAAATATGCCTACAACGGTACCACTTTCAGGGTCATAAAGGCCAGCAGCCATTATTTCGCCCAGGAGAGAACAGTCAAAGAGCTGGAAGACAGGTTAGTAGCCAAAGGATGGCCCACTTTCGTGGAACGCATCCGCAATCAAAATGGTGAGATCATCAAAGAGCCGACCCCCGACCAGATTATCAGCCAGGGAGACAGCCTGGTACTCAATGGTCCCATCGATACCTTGGTAGCCGATGAGACTTTAATAGGAAAAGAAATCACCGACCTCGAATTACTCGATTTCAGGGTAGAAACGCTGAAAGTCATCATTGCCAATAAAACCGTCATAGGTACCACTCTGCAAGACATGAAAACGAATAAGCAACACCATGGCAGCATCATCCGGAAAATCATCCGGGGGAATGCAGATGTTCCTTTGCTGGAAAGTGTGAAGATAGAACGTGGAGACATCTTCGAGATAGAAGGACGGAAGGCGGATGTAGACCGTTTTGCCAACTATCTGGGTTATCCGGAACGCCCGACCACTATTACCGACTTGCTGTATGTGGCCATCGGCATCTTCGTGGGCGGCATTATAGGTTCTCTTGTTTGGCGTGTAGGCAATGTTCCGTTGAGCCTCAGTGCCAGCGGAGGAGTGTTGATTCTGGGAATCCTCTTTGGGTGGTTACGTTCCTTGCGCCCCACCTTCGGAGCGGTTCCGGAAGCGGCCGTGTGGGTGATGAATAATCTCGGTCTGAATGTGTTTATCGCTGTGGTGGGAATCAATGCCGGGCCCGATTTCTTTGCGGGACTTAAAGCGGCCGGAGTCAGCCTGTTCTTCGCGGGAATATTCGTCAGCCTCGTACCCATGCTGATAGGCCTTCTGCTTGGTAAGTATGTTTTCAAGTTTCACCCGGCCATTACGTTGGGAGCCTGTGCCGGATCGCGAACGACCACCGCTGCCATCGGAGCCGTGCAGGAAGCCGTCAAAAGCAAAGTCCCTGCCCTCTCCTATACTACCACCTACCCGGTAGGAAACACGTTGTTGATTATCTGGGGAGTCATCATTGTATTATTAATGAGTTAATTAACCAAAACGAATATGGATCATATTTCAAAACTAAAGACTTCGCGTAGCCGCGAACAAAAACTGGAACAGCTCAGCCCGTTCGAGTTAAAAGACAGCTTGATAAAACTGGCTTCTGCACAGCAACAGGGAGCCACAAGAACCATGCTGAACGCCGGGAGAGGCAATCCCAACTGGACAGCCACCCTACCCCGGGAAGCCTTCTTCACCCTGGGACAATTCGGGTTAGAGGAGTGCAAACGGAGCATGTGCTACCCATCGGGTATCGGAGGAATACCTCAGAAGAAAGACATTGCCCGGCGTTTCGAGCAATTCCTGAAAGATAATCCAAAAATGCCGGGTATTGAATTATTGCAACAAACCTATGAATATGGCATCAAAAAGCACCGTTTCGCAGCCGATGACTGGGTACACGAGTTGGCCGAAGGAATTATCGGCGATCAATACCCCAGCCCGGACCGGATGTTGAAACATACAGAAAAAATTGTCCACGACTACCTGATACAAGAGATGTGTGGAGGATCCCCCCAGACTAAAGGCACATACGATATTTTCGCAGTAGAAGGCGGAACAGCCGCCATGTGCTATATTTTCGACTCGTTGCTGGAAAACGGGTTGCTGAAAAAAGGCGACAAGATAGCCTTGGCTGTACCTACATTCACTCCTTATCTGGAAATCCCTGAATTGAATAGATACAGTTTCAAGATCACCTACATTCATGGTTCGGGCAAAGACAAGGAGGGCCGGAGCACGTTCCAGTATCCCGACGAAGAACTGGACAAGCTGGGCGACAAGTCGATCAAAGCACTTTTCATCATCAACCCGAGCAACCCGACTTCGGTACAGATCACCGAAAAATCGCGCAAATATCTGGTAAAGGTGGTGAAAGGTCTTAACCCTAACCTGATGATAATAACCGACGATGTATATGGAACCTTCGTAAACGGATTCAGGTCGCTGATGGACGAATTGCCTCAAAACACCTTGTGCGTCTATTCATTCTCCAAGTATTTCGGTGCCACAGGTTGGCGTCTTGGAGTGATCGCTTTGCATGAGAACAATGTGTACGATGAAATGCTATCGGCTGTTCCGGAAAAAGAGAAGGAGCGTCTGGCCCAAATGTACGAATCGCTGACGCTGAATCCCGATATGTTGAAATTCATCGACCGCCTGGTGGCCGACAGCCGTCTGATTGCATTGAATCATACTGCAGGACTATCGCTGCCTCAACAAATGCAGATGCTTTTATTTTCCGCTTTTGCACTGTTGGACAAGCAGAATAGCTACAAGAAAGATTGCAATGCCATCGTACAACGCCGTTACAACCTGCTATGGGAAGGGATGGACATACCTGTAAGGCCTGACCCGGACCGGGCCGGATATTATTGCGAAATAGATATTCTGGAAGGAGCCGTCAAACTGTACGGAAAAGAGTTTGGCGATTTCCTACAGAAGAACTTCGAACCGGTCGATTTTCTCTTCCGTCTGGCAGAGCTTTCGTCTATCGTACTGCTCAACGGAGGAGGCTTTGGTGGTCCCGAATGGTCGATAAGGGTGTCATTGGCTAACCTGGAAGAGGAAGACTATGGCATCATCGGCCAGAAAATAGCTGAAACCATGCAACAATATGTGGATGCCTGGAAAAGTTCAGCAACCAAATAAAGTCAAAATAAATAATTACCTAAACAAATTATGAGTTATGAAAACAATGTATTTTAAATCATGGGGGTTACTGGTGGTTTTGTGTCTTGCCACTTCCATCAGTGCACAAACGAAACCCAACATTTATGTACTGGCTACAGGTGGCACTATAGCCGGGACAGGAAGTTCCGAAGTAGCTTCGGGGTATACAGCCGGACAGATTTCCGTAAGCCAATTGGTGGGTGCTGTTCCCGAAATCAAGGACATTGCCCATATCAAAGCAGAACAGGTAGCCAATATCGGAAGCCAGGATATGAACGATGACGTGTGGCTGAAACTGGTCAAACGCATCAACCAACTGCTGAGCCAAAGCGATGTAGATGGAATTGTAGTAACACACGGTACCGATACCCAGGAAGAAACGGCTTACTTTCTGAACCTAACGGTGAAAAGCGACAAACCGGTTGTATTGGTAGGATCTATGCGTCCGTCTACTGCCATCAGTGCCGACGGACCGCGCAACATCTACAATGCAGTGGCTACAGCCGGCGACAAGAGTTCGATAGGCAAAGGAGTCATGGTAGTCATGGACGATAAAATACTGGGTGCCGACGATCTGGCTAAAACAAATACGCTGAGCGTGGGTACTTTCCAGAATCCCAATTACGGAGAACTGGGTATCGTGTACAACGGTAAACCTATTTATACGCGCGAATCGGCGAAACGCCACACCACCAAATCGGAGTTCGATGTTTCGAAATTGACCAAACTACCCCGGGTGGAAATCATACTCAGCTACTCCAATGCTACCGATTTATTGGTGAATGCCGCCGTTACAGCCGAAGCGAAAGGCATCGTCACCGCTGGTGTAGGCAATGGAAACTTTACCACCTCCATGCAGAATGCGCTGGCTGCTGCCGTCAAGAAAGGAGTGGCCGTAGTCCGCTCCTCACGTATCATGACGGGCCCCACTGCCCAATGGGATGAGGTGAACGATGATCAGCTTGGATTCTCCACTTCCTGGTATATCAACCCGTACCGTGCGCGCGTGCTGCTCATGCTGGCATTGACCCAAACAACTAATTACAAAGAAATCCAACGAATGTTTACCCAATACTAAAAACAAGCTATGATGAAGAAGAAACTTTTTACGATACTGGCAGCCGGAATGGCAGCCGGACTGTCGGCACAAGTCAAGGAAAGCGAGAACATTCTGGATAAGCTGATCTGGGACGATAAAATGTTGAATATCCTGATCGATACGCGTGTCGATTTCCAGGCCGATTTTCAGGAGGGCGATGTCACCGATCTTTCCTTCCGGGGACAAACCATTAAATTATGGTTTGTCGGTGAAATTGTACCGGGTATCCGTTATCGGCTGCGGCAACGGCTCAACAAGCCCCAGGAACCTCTGCGCGAAGGGTATTCGGCAGCCACCGACCAAGCTTGGGTGGCTTTCGATATCGGTAAACGATGGACCATCACTGCGGGTAAGCAATCGGTCCAGTTCGGGACCTTCGAATACGACTATAATCCGGCCGACATCTACTTGGGAACCATGTGCTTCAATGATCTCGATGCCTATAAGACAGGTGTCAACGTAGCTTACCGCTTTGCCAAACAGACGCTGAACCTGCAAGTGGTCAATTCCGATTACAACCAGTTTGCGGACGAAGAATATAAGAAT
The DNA here is from genome assembly GCA_031555765.1 of Bacteroides sp. Taxonomy (GTDB): domain Bacteria; phylum Bacteroidota; class Bacteroidia; order Bacteroidales; family Bacteroidaceae; genus Bacteroides. Next base: position 5,813 of record JAVBUC010000064.1, read on the forward strand.
AAAGCCTTAGCACTCAATTTGCTGTGGGAAGGGAGTCTATTCTCGGATGTACTGAGAACACGTGTGGGATACGGAGCCTTCCAGCACAACGGCGACTCCATTTACAGTTGGATAACCGCCGGTCTTCAGCTAAATGTGGAGAAGTTCACTGCGGAACTGGATTACTATAACGGCAGGCGGAACATGGATTACAGTTCGGTGGTCGGTACAGAGGGATTGGGAAACAGAGTGGTACAAGACCAATCCGCGGCAGTGAACCTGAAATACGATCTGGGCAAATGGAAACCGTCTGTCAAAGCTGTCTGGAACCAACGTTATGACAAGGAGTATGATGCTACAGCCTATACGAATGCCGGCATACAAGCATTGGTAGAGTTCTACCCGTTCAGCGGATTAGTGAAGGACCTGAATTTCCATGCCATGTATAGCTATCAGAATACGGACTACAAAGGACAGTTCAGTGAGCTGGCCGATGCCGATGTGCATACGGCACTGGTGGGTTTCAGGTGGTTGTTCAAGGTTAAATAGTTCGCGGGAAACTATATTTCCGGAAAGAGTATGTGTCCATGAGGGTGTGCCTAAAAGCATGCCCTCAAAAGTTTGACAAAATCCTACAAATGATAAAAGATAAAATACATCATTGCCAGATTAAATCCTGCATGGGCAACGACCGCCCCAAACAATGAATCGCACCACTGCTTACATTCAAAGAACAACCGACTGACGGCATACATGGAAATCACCCAAAGCACAGCCGGTACCGGAAGAAAAGCCCAACCGGTAACTGTCCACAAAATACCAAAATGAGCCAGATGAGTCAAAGCAAACGCCAGACTATCGACAGCAGAAGCATTCTTCTCACCGAACTTACCAGAAAAGCTACGATGAATGATGCCACGATACAGAAACTCCTCTCCTATCGGGCTAAACAACATACTGGGTATGACGGCAATAATGAAATACGTCAACCGGTCGGAATCACTCAACTGACTAAAGTCACCCGATACTTTGCCAATGTACGCGAAAGCATTCTGTATCGTTTCGCCGTAAAGCGACTTGTACATGGCAAAGATAACGGCACAGCTCACCATCCCAGCCAGAAACGAAAGCAACATCCGTCCTATGCCTCGAGGCCGCTTCATGCCAATCTCCTTTCGTCCTTGCTTGTTCAGAAGTATGAACGGAGCAAACCACATCGCCACGAAGATAAAGGAAACCATTTGATATCCGCCAGCAGCATTGGCGCCAAGAACCAGTATAAAACGGGGGATACCGAAGAGCAGGATCAGGAACAACCCGAACTTCCAACTGAAGGAGCACAGAGAATGGAGACGAAAACCTTGTGATGTATTCATACTATTTATCTTTCTTTCAGACTACAAATCTACAAAAAAGCCCGTTTAAGACAAAATCCTATAATTCCAATAACTGTTTAGCAAGATAACAAAGCAGAACAATTGGAATAATTTATTTTAGTCTTTCTTCCAAAATAGTTCTCACCGCTTCTGCAATCGGATTGATAGCTAATATCACCCCATTCTCATCCACCAGGAACTCACCTCCACCGGCATTACCCACTCCATAGATCGGCCAAACATTTTCCTTACCATTTAGATCCACCAGATTCATCCATGGATATTGGTCTTTCTGTATGGCATTCAGAACAGTTTGGAGAGAGTCTCTTTCACGAGCCACCCCCACTACTGTAAAGCCTTTATCTTTATAAGCCTCGTAAACAGGAATCATGGCGATTCCATTTCTACGACAAGATCCACACCACGGAGCCCATAAATGAATCAATGCCACCTTACCCTTAATAACATCAGAAACTCTTACCCGATTCCCGGCCATATCAGGAGCGGTAAAGTCTATGTATTTCCCGCCTACTTTAATATTCATCAGTTGGCCTATCATTGTATTCATCTCCCGGGTGTACGGATGATCCGGGTATTTATCGGCATAAACTGCATTGAAGAGATCTATATAAGGTGTTGCATCACCTTCCTCGTAATTCACTACACTCCAGGCCGCATCAACCAGAAGACTATAGCCTAGTAAGTCCGGAGTTTCTTTGACATAATTCAGTAACATCCCTTTCACTCTTCCGGTAATAATCTTAGCTTCATCTTCTATAGCTTTTCCTTCCGAACTAATAGCCTCTCCCGAAGCAAAGATCGCATCCAGTCGGTTATTGAGTGAATCCAGCCGGCTCTCATCTTTTGCATCGAGAGCCTCTCCCTGTTGTTTTATCAAATCCGTAAATTCCGGGGTATAATACAAACCACTACTTCGCAATGAGTCACTTTTAGTAGAAAGCGGTTTATACATCTTCGCGACACTCTCTTTATATTGATAATATTTCGTATTCAAAGGTCCTCCGCTTACGCTGTTTTTGTCAGAATCAGCCATAGGATAAAGCTTGAATTCGATTACTCCTGCCCTGCTGATAAAAGGAATAGGTCTCCAGGCGCCATTCATCATTTCATCATAAAACACCAAATCGTACTCCTTCTCATAATCACCATTCAATGTATATTCAAATTTCCCGTCCCGAATAGGAATATAAGTGGACGAGATACGCATATCTTCGCGTTTACTTACTAATAATAACCGACTGCTTTGCGGGCGATCAATCACTTCCCCTCTCAACACACATTGAATGGGCTTAACAGGCTGTTTCTCTTCGTATAATTTGATTCCGGTTATCGCCCAGTCTCCCGGGCCATCTCCTTCCTTGAAACTAATACTCTTTTCGTTTTTGTCGACCGGTTGAAAGCGAAGACTGAATGCAATGTGCCCCGACTCCGATAGATATGTTTCTTCTCCGGGAACGATTCCATCACTACCAATCAGTTTATACGTTCTCTGATTACTTCCAGTGATAACCGAAGCAGCACCTATCCGAATCCAATATCCAGGGCGCTGATAGGCATCGAAATACAAGATTGTTTCCGTGTCAGTCATTTCAATTTTGGAAACGACCAACATCATGTCTGTATTATTTGTTTCTGTCGCTGGATTCAGAATCACTTTGTTCGTTGCAAATAAACTCAGGCAACAAAGAACGGCTATCGTCAATAATAGGTGTCTTTTCATTGTTTTATGCTTTTTTATGACCGACAGCGAAGATAATGATTTATTTAAGAAATTGGCACAACATGTTTATAATTATTACGGAAAAGCCTACTCACAAGTCAGAAGTAAAGATCTGACAGAATGATAAGTTTGACAGAATGATAAATCAAGTGGCTCTACAATCGTTTATTTGAATTCGAGACTGGGTAACCCAGAATGGATGGTACTGTAGACGATTTTGCGAATTCAAAATGACGCGAATTTTAGAATTATCCGCGCTGGTTTAATCTGAAAAAAGAAAATCGACAATCGAATTATTTGATTTGTTCCGAAAAATGTATAAATTGTCTATTTAGAAGTTTAGCAAGAAAATGACTCTAAAAAGCGTAAACGAATGTAAATGGAAGGATTTGCCTAAGAGGTTTTAAAGGTTTGGGCCGAAGGTTTTAAAGGTTCGGACCGAAGGTTTAAAACCTTCACGCCTTATCTTTAAGTGATTTCTTCCTTTTCTTCCAGCACAAAACTGTATATTTAGCCATTACTGAAAGGCGAAAAGAAGTAATATGTATATTTATGCCGCATTTTTATTCTTAAAAAACCTTGGATGCACAGAATCTATCGAAATAGTTGTTTCCGAAAATAGGAAATATCCGACATTTTGAAAGGAAAACAACTGAAATACGCATCAAAGCGTCTACGCCCGTATGCCTTCTGACAGGCATATCCCGCCCATGCGTTAGGGAGCCGGACGTGACCGTATTAACATGACAGTCATCAATAGGGGCGAACAAAAAAAGCTCTGAAATCCTTGGATTTCAGAGCTTTAAGCGGTGCGTACGGGACTCGAACCCGTGACCCCCTGCGTGACAGGCAGGTATTCTAACCAACTGAACTAACGCACCAAAATAGTTTTAAACCAGCATCTCTCTCGATTGCGGATGCAAAGGTAGTCCTTTTTAGCAATTCTGCAAGGGTTCGACACACTTTTTTGCAAAGAAACTTCGTTTTATTCCATTCTACATGTCCGGTCTATGCGGCTATTCCCTTACCTTCAAGTAACTAATTATAATCTGAACAAATATTTCCCAAATTTAGTTTTAATTTAAAACAGGAACCTTACACTTCTCTATCTTATTGAAAGTTTAACTAAAATAAAATAGATTTTAGACACTATTTTAAACTAAATAAAATCATTTAGCCGTATATTTGCAATGTTTTAAAGCAATAAGAAACTATAAACCATATTTCAAACAACATAATGACAACTAAGATCATATTCACCAAAATGCACGGAGCCGGCAACGACTATATCTATGTAGATACGCACCGGTTTTCCATCGCTCATCCGGAGAAGGCAGCTATCGAATGGAGTGCGCCTCACACAGGAATAGGCAGCGACGGATTGGTACTGATCGGTCCGTCGGCCAAGGCCGACTTCAGCATGCGTATCTTCAATGCCGACGGCTCGGAAGCCATGATGTGCGGAAATGCCAGCCGTTGCATCGGGAAATATGTTTATGAGCACGGACTGACCCGGAAGCAGGAACTGACCCTGGAAACGCTCTCGGGCATCAAAACGGTAAAGCTGCATATCTTCGACAACCGGGTTAAAACGGTGACGGTGGACATGGGGATTCCCACGAAAGCTGTCCCTATAGACTTCGCCGGTGAATTCCCGTTCGACTCCATACAGATATCTATGGGCAACCCGCATCTGGTGACTTTCGTTGACGACATCCGTCAGATAGACCTGCCTGTCATTGGGCCCCGGCTGGAATGTCATCCGCTCTTCCCGGGACGTATCAATGTAGAGTTCGCACAGATTACCGGCCACAATGAGATACGGATGCGGGTATGGGAACGAGGATCGGGCATCACCCAAGCTTGCGGAACAGGTGCTTGTGCCACCACAGCAGTAGCCGCCCTGACCGGACGTACAGGACGACGGGTGGATATCCTCATGGATGGCGGCAGGCTGACCATAGACTGGGATGCGGTCACCGGACACCTGCTGATGACGGGGCCGGCCGAGGAAGTATTCGAAGGAACCATCCAGTGGAACGAATAACATGACTATACCTTTATATATATAGAACCAGAAACTTAAAACAACTACAAGATGGCATTAGTAAACGAACATTTTTTGAAATTACCGGGAAGTTATTTGTTCTCGGACATTGCCAAGAAGGTGAACACCTTCAAGGTAACGCATCCCAGGAAGCAGCTCATGCGATTGGGCATCGGCGATGTCACGCAACCGCTCCCGCCTGCTTGCATCGAAGCCATGCACAAGGCGGTGGAAGAGATGGCGGTCAAAGATACTTTTCGGGGATACGGTCCGGAGCAGGGATATGATTTCCTGATCGACGCTATCATCCGGAACGACTATGGTAGTCGCGGCATACAGTTCAGCCCGTCGGAAGTATTCGTGAGCGATGGGGCCAAAAGTGATACGGGAAACATCGGCGATATCCTGCGGCATGACAACAGCATCGGGGTGACCGACCCGATCTACCCGGTGTATATCGATAGCAATGTGATGTGCGGACGAGCCGGGGTACTGGAAGAGGGCGGCAAATGGAGCAACGTCACCTACATGCCTTGCACCATCGAGAACCACTTCATCCCGCAGATACCGGACAAGCGTATCGATATTATTTACCTCTGCTACCCCAACAACCCCACGGGGACTACGCTCTCGAAAGCGGAGTTGAAGAAATGGGTGGATTATGCGCTGACCAACGATACACTGATCCTGTTCGATGCCGCTTACGAGGCCTACATTCAGGATCCGGAGATCCCCCACTCCATTTACGAAATAAAGGGGGCGAAGAAATGCGCCATCGAGTTCCGCAGTTTCTCGAAGACAGCCGGATTCACAGGCGTACGCTGCGGCTACACTGTGGTACCGAAGGAACTGACCGCCGGCACACTGGAAGGCGAACGCATTCCGCTGAATAAGTTGTGGAACCGCCGGCAATGCACCAAGTTCAACGGAACGTCGTACATCACCCAACGGGCCGCCGAGGCTATCTACACCCCCGCCGGAAGGGAACAGATCCAGACGACGATCGATTACTATATGACCAATGCCCGGATCATGAAAGAAGGACTGGAAAGTACCGGGCTGAAAGTCTTCGGAGGAGTGAACGCTCCTTACCTGTGGGTGAAGACGCCCAACAACCTCTCCTCCTGGCGGTTCTTCGACCAGATGCTTTACGAAGCCAATGTGGTAAGCACACCGGGAGTGGGATTCGGTCCCAGTGGCGAAGGATACATCCGCCTCACCGCATTCGGCGAGCGGAACGATTGTATCGAAGCCATGCGGCGAATCAGGAACTGGCTATAAACCGTCCTGCCGCCGCACCACCTGTACGAAAAGACTTGAACTATCCCGATAATATGGCGCGCTTATATAAGAGGTGGAGTGTACAGCCACCGCCCGAGTATTTATTTTAAAGCAAAAAGATTTATGAAAGCGACAAAGATGATTTGTACACACGTAGCGGTAGCGTTATTGGGAAGCCTGGCAACAGGAAGTGTATCGGCACAGGAGAAAACCGAAGTCAACGTTGGTGCCGATCTGGTCAGCGGTTACATCTGGCGCGGAACCGATTGCGGAGGCGTAAGCATACAGCCTACCATCTCGGTAGCCCACAGCGGTTTCTCTCTCACAGCCTGGGGCTCTGTCGGCTTCGAAAGCACGGACGCCAAGGAGCTGGACTTCACGCTGGGGTACAACACCGGCAGACTCTCGGTAGCAGTGACCGACTACTGGTTCGACCGGACGGACGGCGTACCGAGCAAGTATTTCGACTACCGGGCGCATAGCACCGCCCACGTATTCGAAGCCACCCTGGGCTATGACTTTGGTCCGCTGGCAGTAAGCTGGAACACCAACTTCGCCGGTTCGGACTACAAGAAAGCCAATGGAGAACGCGCCTACTCCACCTACATCGAAGCCAAAGCCCCCTTCAAACTAGGTGGAACGGACTTCGCTGCCGAAGTGGGGCTCACCCCATGGGAAGGTGCCTATTCAGACAAGTTCAATGTGACCAACATCGGTCTGCGGGCCGGTCGTGACATCCGGATTACCGATGCCTTCGCGCTACCGGTCTTTGCCAAAGTCACCATGAACCCCTTCGAAGACAAAGCCTACTTCGTCTTCGGAATGACATTTTAAAGTTTTAAAGCAATAATTGAGATTACGAACCCATTTTAAACCATTTACTAATTCAGAAATTATGTCCAAACTAAGATTCAGAGTCGTAGAAACAGCCTTCAAGAAGAAAGCTGTTGAAGTACCCCCTCCACAGGAACGTCCGTCAGAATATTTCGCCAAGTACGTTTTCAACAAGGAGAAGATGTTCAAGTACCTGCCCAGCAAGGTGTATCAGAAGTTAATCGACGCCATAGACAATGGTGCTTTTCTGGACCGCAGCATCGCCAATGAGGTAGCTGCCGGTATGCAGAAGTGGGCCACCGAAATGGGCGTCACCCACTATACTCACTGGTTTGCCCCGCTCACCGAAGGAACCGCCGAGAAGCACGACGCGTTCGTGGAACACGACGGGAAAGGCGGCTTGCTGGAAGAGTTCACCGGCAAACTCCTCGTACAACAGGAACCCGATGCCTCCTCATTCCCCAGCGGCGGTATCCGCAACACGTTCGAAGCCCGCGGTTACTCGGCCTGGGACCCCTCCTCGCCTGCTTTCATCGTGGACGATACGTTGTGCATCCCCACTGTGTTTATCTCTTATACCGGTGAGTCTCTCGACTACAAGGCACCCCTGCTCAAAGCCCTGCGTGCCGTGGACAAAGCTGCTGTCGACGTATGCCGGTACTTCAACCCCGATGTAAAGAAGGTAGTGGCCTACCTCGGTTGGGAACAGGAATATTTCCTCGTTGACCAAGGGCTGTATGCTGCCCGTCCCGATCTGCTCCTCACCGGACGCACCTTGATGGGACACGATAGCGCCAAGAACCAGCAGCTGGAAGACCATTACTTCGGTGCCATCCCCACCCGCGTGGCCTCTTTTATGAAAGATCTCGAAGTCGAAGCCCTCAAACTGGGCATCCCCGTGAAAACCCGTCACAACGAGGTGGCACCCAACCAGTTCGAGCTGGCTCCCATCTACGAGGAGTGCAACCTGGCCAACGATCACAACCTGCTCATCATGTCGCTGATGCGCAAAGTATCCCGCCGCCACGGCTTCCGGGTATTGCTGCACGAAAAGCCATTTAAAGGCATCAACGGATCGGGCAAGCACAACAACTGGTCGCTCGGCACCGACACCGGCATCCTGCTCATGGCACCGGGTAAGACTCCGGAAGATAACCTGCGCTTTCTCACCTTCATCGTCAATACGCTGATGGCGGTGCACCGTCACAACGGACTGCTCAAAGCCAGCATCTCCAGTGCCACTAACGCCCATCGCCTGGGTGCCAACGAAGCACCGCCCGCTATCATCTCGTCCTTCCTGGGCAAGCAGCTCACGCAGGTGTTGGAGCACATCGAGGAAAGCACCATTGACGATCTGTTAAGCCTCAGTGGCAAGCAGGGCATGAAGCTGGGTATCCCGCACATCCCCGAACTGTTACTGGACAATACCGACCGTAACCGTACCTCGCCGTTCGCCTTCACGGGCAACCGTTTCGAGTTCCGCGCCATCGGTTCGCAGGCCAACTGTGCCAGTGCCATGATTGCCCTGAACAGTGCCGTGGCCGATCAGTTGAAACGCTTCAAGCATGATGTCGATGCACTGATCGAGGAAGGCGAGCCGAAACTGTCGGCCATCCTTGCCATCCTACGCGGCTACATCCATGAGTGCAAACCCATCCATTTCGATGGCAACGGGTATTGCGACGCCTGGAAAGAGGAGGCCAAGAAGCGCGGATTGGATTGCGAAACCAGCGTGCCATTGATTTTCGACAACTACCTGAAGCCCGAGAGCATTGCCATGTTCGAGGGCGTCGGTGTGATGACGAAAAAGGAACTGGAAGCCCGCAACGAGGTGAAATGGGATATGTACACCAAGAAAATCCAGATAGAAGCCCGCGTACTGGGCGACCTGGCCATGAACCACATCATCCCCGTAGCCACGCAGTACCAGACGGACTTGATCAACAATGTGTACAAGTTGCGTTCCATCGTCCCCACAGACAGAGCGGACCAGATGTCGGTACGCAATGTGGAGCTGATTGAGGAAATTGCCGACCGTACCGCCTACATCAAAGAGCATGTGGATGCCATGGTGGAAGCCCGCAAGGTAGCCAACAAGATAGAGTGCGAGCGTGAAAAAGCCATCGCTTACCACGACACCATCGCACCGATGCTGGAAGAGATCCGCTACCACATCGACAAGTTAGAACTGATCGTAGACGACCAGATGTGGACGCTCCCCAAATACCGGGAACTTCTGTTTATAAGATAAGATATGAAATGTGGAAAACGATAGATAATAGACGATCAATCGCTATTTTCTTTTGTTGGTTGTTTTAAGTTTGCAGAGAGCAGGTGCCGGGAGGTAGTTGCTCTCTTTTTCTGTTTCAATAAGTAAAAAATAATTGAAATTAAAAGAATCTTTGGTCTATAATAAAAAATGCACTAACTTTGTTCAGTTTTTATTACTCCAGCACATTTTGTAAGATAGATATGTTAAGATATATCACTTTCGCATGTTTGCTTCTTTGCACTTTTTTCAGAAGTACATTTGCACAAAACGAGCCGACAAGCTCATTGGACAGCCTGATATTGCATTATCAACACCTATGTACGGACGACCCGGCAAATACTGCCGTGCTGACTCTTTCCGATACTCTTTTCGATTTGGCTGCCAAAGCAGGGAATCTGCCCGTGCAGGCAGCAGCTTTGCGTGCCAAACTAGATCATTATTATTACAATGCAGATAACAATGATATGGACAGTATCATTGTTTGGGTGGATCGCGTCAAAGCATTTGCCAAGGGTGCCAATTTGCCGGAATATTATTACTTCGTCTGGTCGGCACGGCTCATCAACCAGTATATCCGGTTGGGCGAGTACAACATCGCCCTTGTGGAAACAGACAAAATGCTGAAAGAAGCGGAAGCGGAAGATTACAAAGAAGGTATTGCCGACTGTTACGGCTGCATGAGTAACATATATAGTGCCAAACAGCTTCCGGAAGAATGCCTGGAATTTCTGCTGAAGGAGATAGAAATCTTTGAAAAGTACCACCTGAAAAGACCAAATATATCCCTCAAATACAGTGATGCCGCCAGTATTCTGATTACAGAAGGTCAGTACGAAAAGGCAAACGAGCTGATTCAGAAGGCTATTGCCACCGCCCAGACTTCTTACCATCAGGTTACGGCCCAACTGGCTCATACCAGTCTGCACGTAGCAGAAAACGAGTTGCAAGAGGCCGAAAAAGATCTGGTAGAATGCCATCGGATATACACGCAAAACCCTGCGCTGAAAAGGCACATCAGCTATCTGTACGAGGTAGAGATCACTTATTACCGGAAAACTAAGAAATACGACAGTGCTTTACAGTCGTTGGAGCTCTATAAAAAAGAATTGGAAAGAAAAAGTGAAACCGTAACCTTGCGCAGCCTGCTAAAGACCAAAGGAGATATTTTCTGGGAAATGAACCGGAAAGAAGAAGCCGGAGAGCTATACCGCAGCTACTTCGAAGAACTGAAAAAAGAGAAAGAAGAGAATGAGGAAATAGCCACAAGCGAATTTGCCACCTTGCTCAATATGCAGAAACTGAATGCCGAGAAGAAGGAGCTGGAAGACATCTCCAAGGAAAAGGAACTGCAAAACATCCGCCTGATACTCTTCTTCCTGCTGGCAATCCTGGTTATCTTTATCTTTTTCCTTTATTACCAGAGCCGGATGCACCTGAGACTTATAAGATCGGCCAATAGGCTTGACGAGCGAAACCAGGAGCTTACCCGTGCAGAAGAGGAACTGCGCAAGGCCAAGGAGATAGCCGAACAGAGCAACATGCTGAAGACGCTGTTTATCCAGAACATGTCACATGAGATACGCACACCACTCAACTCCATTGTCGGTTTCTCTGCCGTATTGGCCAGCCTCTTTGAGGACGAAAATGAAGAAGTGCAGCAGTTCGCCTCCCTCATTGAATTGAACAGCCAACTGCTACTAAAGCTTATCAGTGATATTCTCGATCTTTCGGAACTCGACGAAGTCAATCTGATATTGAGAAACGCTTCGATGGAAGTCAATGAATGTTGCCGGGAATCTATCGAAACCGTCCGCCCCATACTGGCCGAAGGAGTCGAACTGCTTTTCCAGCCCGCTTGCACTCAATTGGTTATCGAAAATAACCGCGAACGCATCGTTCAAGTATTGGGCAACCTGCTCAGCAACGCTGCCAAATTCACCTCTGCGGGACAAATCATGCTCGCTTATGAGGTCAATGAGAAAGAGCTGCGTTTCACCATCACCGATACGGGCATCGGCATTCCGGCCCAATGGCGGGCGCGGATATTCGAACGCTTCTTCAAAGTGGACGAGTTCACCCAAGGCACCGGTTTGGGACTGCCTGTCAGCCATGTCATTGCCGAACGAATGGGTGGCTATCTACGTATAGACGAGACCTATACGGAAGGAACCCGGATGGTGTTCGGGATACCTGTATAAAAGCACGCCCATTCATCTATTCTGTCTTCCCGGATTAAAGATGCCAAGTGAAGTCTACAAACTTATAGTAAAATCATTTGCCCATACGAATTTTAATTACGTTATTTGCCGATAAATAATAATTACAACACATGAAAATAAAATCATTCGTAAAAGAACCCCTGCTTATAGTTAGTTACATAACGCTACTGATAGCCTGTAGCGATAATAAAGTCGATGAGCAGGATACTACCACCATCAACTTACCACCGGAAACAGAAGCCATATTCGAAAAAGGAGTAAATTTCACCGAAGCATCCGGTAGCCAACAACTCAGTTTTACTGCCACAGGTGATTGGAATATTACTACCGCCGAAACACGTAGCGGCGAAACGTGGTACAGGGTTCATCCCAGCAGTGGAGGAGCAGGAAAAGCCGACGTTTCCATCCTTGTCGAAGAAAATACAGGGTATGACAATCGCAGCGTGGCCATCACCATCAATGCCGGCAGTTTCAAAAAGACTCTTATGGTTTCGCAGAAACAGAAGAATGCTTTGACCATAACCAGCGACCGTCTGGAGGTTGAGCAAAAAGGCGGACAGATCAGCATTGAAGTCAAAGCCAATGTAGAATACCGCACTGTAGTAGCCAGCGATTGCCAAAGCTGGATTGTACCTGTGCCTACCCGCGGGCTAAGCACCACTACCACCAGTTTCAAAGTAGAGATGAACGAAGGACGCGAAAAGCGCGAAGGGGAAGTATACATCACCGACGGTATATTGACGGAAGTCGTAAAGGTTTACCAGCACGGTGGAAGTATTGTTTTGTTGAACGAGAATGAATACCCGGTGGGCGACAAGGGTGAGACTATCAAGGTGGACCTGCGCAGCAACTGTACATACGATGTGAAGATGCCGGATGTCGACTGGATTCAAGAGGCCAATATGTCCCGGGGTATGTCCAGCCATACGCTTTACTACACCATCAGTCCTAATGAGACAAATGATAGCCGCCAGGCAAAGATCATTTTCTTTGATAAGGAAAACAGAGCCATTGCCGATACACTGGTGGTACTCCAGGCGCAGAAGGATGCAGTGATCATCAGCCATAAGAGCATAGAACTGAACACACCTAATGATTCCGTTTTTGCCATCGATGTAAACACCAACGTGAATGTAGAAGTGCATCCTGCCGATACTTGCCAGTGGATCACAGAAAGCACAGACACCCGTGGCATGCAAATCCGTAAGGTTTATCTGAAGGCAGCAAAGAACGACGGCCTCTCGGCCCGTCGCGGAAGAGTGTTGCTGAAAAGCAAAACAAGCAACGCTTGTGACACTTTAAAAATCTGGCAAGCAGGCAAGCCTACGTCTGTCAGTTTGGAGCAGACTACATGCACTGCACCCAAGGAAGGAGGAACATTCCGTATTAAGATAGATGCCAATGTGGACGTCAGGATGGAGAAATGGGCTGTTTTATATCCCGAAGGACACCCGTCAGAAGCACCTCCTAGCTCTTATGTCGACGAAGAATATTACTATACTAATTTATTTAAATATGAGAACAAGCCTGAACTCAACTATCAGGCAACTCTGTCCGACGATGGGAAATACCTGGATTTAGTGGTAAGCCCAGCCAGTAGTTCGCAGCCTGTATCGGCTACTGTCACCATCTATGGAGCGTATGAGAACAAAGAAGCCCAACTGACTCTAAATCAAGATCCGGACCCTACCAAAATTACTCGCCTGGTTCTCGATTCAAATGGGCAACAGTTCTTCAGCGCTATGCTCATCGCATCCTATGATGCTTTGCAAAAGATGTATACACAAGAGGCGTTATACGCTCGTACATCAGAGACAGTTACATCATCTCCCTACAGGTGGAATCTGGATTTCTTAAACCATTCATTGGATGCAAGTAGTTCTGAAGTAGGAAGTGCCTGGAATGCCGCATACAAAGCAATAAACTATATACTGAACTTCAAACACGCAGTTACGCAATACTCCAAACAATTGTCTGCTACAGACGTTTCAGCTATTTCTGCTTTGCTTGACATGCAGTGTTCATCGCTGTATTTCGAGATGGTCAGCCTGTGGGGAAAAGCAGTATATATTGACACTTACACACCTGATCTGGTTTCAAGACCAGCCACATCCAAAAACGAGTTGCTAAGAAATTATATCAATCCGTTGGTAGCAGCGCGCGAATACTTATCAACCCGAGTAGCGGAAACCACTGAGTCTAATAGATACTTCTTCCCATCGCAGGATTATCCCTCTTTGCTCCTTGCCCGTATATATATGGAGACAGGCGATTTCAGCAAAGCGAAAGAGTTGTTAGTTTCGGTAGTAAACAGTAAGACGTACCAACCGGGTGATTATTTATATAAATTGTATTATAGCCCAATGGATCAGACCCCGGTCAACACATCCGATGTAGCAACTGTTTACTACCTCTACAACGAGGTTTTACTCAACCTGGCCGAATGCGAATATCATCTGGGAAATTCCACAAAAGCCGAAGAATACCTGCATACTGTTGCCGCAGCCGACCTGGGTTCTCCTGCATACACACGCACAGCCGACGGTTTTATCAATAGGTTGGCCAATACATGGAAATCGCAACTGGAAGGCACCGGCACTTACTTTGCTTTCCTGAAGCGCAACGGCATAGCAGAAGCCGCACTTAATATTCCGGATTGGAGATTGGTCTTCCCAATTCCAATCAATCAAATCATGTTGAACCCACAAATGAGTCAGAACTCAGGATATTAATTATAGAAGTAAAGTCTAATACCCATGTGTAACGCCACAAGTACAGGTTATGTAAAGCCTGTACCTGTGGCGTTTTGCATTTCCGAAGAAACTTTGTATATTTGCCATCGTATTTACAAAGTCTAACTAACTATTTTAAGAATCCATGAAGAAAGAACTAGTATTTTTAAGAGCTTATGCTGTAGCCACAGCAATCGGAATGATCTTCATTACCACTATGGCATTTACCCAAAGTGGCAACCAGAAATTCGACGAGATCGACGTGGAGAGAATCAACATTGTCGAGAAAGACGGAACTGTAAAAATGATCATTACCAATGTAGACCGCTTTCCCTCCGGAGAAGGACAAACAGTCAATGACAGGTCAATCAACGAGCGAAGACAAAAAATGTCGGGAATGCTGTTTTACAACGAAGATGGCATTGAATGTGGTGGCCTTATTTATAGCGGACAGAAAAACAAAAACGGGCACACCGCCGGTCTGTCGCTTACCTATGACAAATATGATGGAGATCAGGTTATGCAATTGCTCGCCCAGGATTATCAGCAAGGTGACCAACGGTTTGTAGGCGGTACTCTTTCTTTCAACGATCGTGCGCCCGGGGAATCCCAACTCAGAACAATGGAAATCATGAAAGAGCTGGAAGATCTGCAAAAGAAAGACCCACGGGAAATGGGAAGAAAATATAAGGAATATGCAGATCAAGGCCTGATTGGCGGTGTTACCCGCGTGATGCTAGGAAAATCAAAAGAACAGAGTAACGGTCTATTCCTGTATGATGATAAAGGAGCACCGAGAGCTAAGTTTTATGTGGATAAGGAGAACAACGCCCGATTGGATTTCCTGGATGAAAAAGGAAACACTATTGCCTCCTTTCCTGAATAAGACATCAGACACTGTCCAATATCATAGTGGTGTTCTTTCACGAACACCTATGTATAGGTATGGGAGATGCGGTTTCATCTCCCATAGTTGCTACAGAATCTACTAATATCCTACCCTAAGATGAGTCACAAATCATTAGGAATGAGAATAGTTTCCTCGGATGAAACTTCAAGTTTCAAGGAGTGAAACTCACTGTTTCAAAGGGTGAAACTCTCTGTTTCGAAGGGTGAAACTCTCTGTTTCGAGGAATGAAACTCCCCAGTACCGGGAAGTTACTGGGGAAGTACCGGGAAGCTGCGGAGGCAGTAGCAAGAAGCTTATTATCTTCTCAAGAGATCTGCGTACAACACTTGAGCAACCCGGCATAACTGTTGAGCAACCGGAAATAACTCTTCACGAAACAGAAATTAGACGGTGTCCAATTCCAATTAGAAGTAGTGTAATGCTGCATCTCACACTTTCAAATTTATGGGAGATAGCAGTCATTTATGGGAGATATATGGGAGATGAAACAGCATCTCCCATAATTGTTTCTTGCTGTGTATGAGATATATAAACCGAAAATTATGGGAGATGGGAGATTCAATTGCATTTTTCGTAGGAGAAGCTGATTAAAAAAATCAGGAGAACAACGCCCCCACAAACTGATAAACGAAGTAACCGCACAATACCAGTTTTAATATCGTACCGAACAGGAACCCGACCAACGACCCAATTCCCGACTTGAAAGCATACCGCCAATCTTTATCGCCCAGCACCTCCCCTACCGCAGCTCCGATAAACGGACCGACAAGTAATCCCCAGGGAACAAAAAACAACCCGATGAGCGTGCCCACCAGCGCACCCCAGGTGCCCCACTTCGTGCCACCGAAATACTTGCTGCCCAGCATGGGGGTGAAATAATCGAGCACTTGTACAATCACGACCAGCAGCAGCCAAATATACAAATGATTCGTGGGAAACTGTACTATGTCCGTGAAATGCAAAAGCAGGATGCCTGCATACGACAACGGAGGACCGGGGAGCATGGGAAGCACGCACCCCAGCAAGCCGACAAACAGGAGAATGGCACCTATGACGGTCAGTAAGACATCCATTAGTCTTCTATGATCTTTGCATCTTCGATATCCCCTTTCACCGGGCGGGGACGATGACGTGTGAACTTGAACCAGTTAACCAATTCCGAAACGGCATAGATAATAGCACTCACACCAATGATGATGAACACAGTGTGGCGCGCGTCGGTAGGATTGAACAACGAAAGGAGCCCGGCCAACAGGATCAGTACCGGCACTACATAAAAGCCGACGGGTACACGCGTCCAGCGACGGGCTATCAGCAACGATGACATCTGTTGCACACCACCTAGCATCAGGACAAAGCCGAGCACGAACATCAGTACATCGGCAAAGAAGCCGGGCATGATGACCAGCCATAAGCCGAAAAGCAAACTACCCACTCCTTCGATGGGGAATCGGGGAGCGACTCCTTCGCGGGGTTTCAGTGCGAAATAACCGATCAACGAGATCAGTCCCGGCACCATGAAAAGCACGCCCACGGTAATGACTATATAGTTACCGGCAGCATCGGGCCACATCACCAAAACCAATCCGGTGACCAGCGCGAAGATGGCACGGAGAAGTGAATAATTCATCGTTTTCATAACCTGACTCTTTATATATTTATTGCAAATATAAGCAATTTGCACCTTTCCGAACAAAAAGAGTAAGAATTTGTTTGGATTTAAAAACAAACTGCATATATTTGCCCCCGAATAACAACAAAGCATTCCCATGAGAACAATGATGGTAAATACATATTGGTGGCGCTTCTTACAACTCCGACAGTCGTAAGGAAGCAGTGCCCGTGTATATATACCCATCGTAAACATACAAGTAAGAGCCCTGTCGCACCTGCGACAGGGCTCTTTTTATTTATCCCGGTTCATCAACAAAAAACATACAAACAATGAAGAATTTTCAAGTAGATTCCAACGGTTATTACGGTGAGTTCGGCGGAGCATACATCCCCGAGATACTCCATAAATGTGTAGAGGACTTGCAACGCACGTACCTCACGGTACTCCAGAGCGAGACGTTCAGGCAGGAGTTCGACCAACTGCTGCGCGACTATGTGGGTCGCCCCTCGCCTCTCTATCTGGCTAGCCGACTTTCGCAACGGTATGGTTGCCGCATGTACCTGAAGCGGGAGGACCTGAACCACACGGGTGCTCACAAGATAAACAACACCATCGGGCAGATATTGCTGGCCCGTCGCATGGGCAAGACGCGCATCATCGCCGAGACGGGTGCCGGTCAGCACGGGGTGGCAACGGCCACGGTGTGCGCGCTGATGAACATGGAGTGCATCGTGTACATGGGCAAGACGGATGTGGAACGCCAGCACGTCAACGTGGAGAAGATGAAGATGCTCGGAGCCACGGTGATACCGGTAACATCGGGCAACATGACGCTGAAGGACGCCACGAACGAGGCTATCCGCGACTGGTGTTGTCATCCGGCGGATACGTTCTACATCATCGGCTCCACCGTAGGACCGCACCCGTACCCGGACATGGTAGCCCGCTTGCAGTCGGTCATCAGCGAAGAAATCAAGAAGCAATTGCTGGAACACGAGGGACGCGACTATCCGGACTATCTCATCGCTTGTGTAGGCGGAGGAAGCAACGCGGCAGGAACCATCTACCACCACCTGAATGACGAGCGGGTGAAGATCGTCCTGGCCGAAGCGGGTGGCAAAGGGGTGAATACGGGACTGACGGCGGCTACCATCCAACTCGGGAAGACGGGCATCATACACGGAGCCCGCACGTATGTGATCCAGAATGAGGATGGACAAATCGAGGAGCCTTATTCCATCTCGGCGGGACTGGACTATCCGGGTATCGGACCTATACACGCCAACCTGGCTGCGCAGCACCGGGCTACGGTAGTGGCGGTGAACGACGACGAAGCCATCGAAGCGGCCTATGAGTTGACCCGGCTGGAAGGTATCATTCCGGCTTTGGAGTCGGCTCATGCCCTGGGAGCCTTGAAGAAAATTTCCTTCCAGCCGGACGATGTGGTGGTGCTCACCGTTTCGGGACGGGGAGATAAGGATATTGAGACTTACCTGGCCTGCCAGGACTAATCCATTGTAACAGTAAAACCAACTACAGATGAAAACAACAGTATTCAAGTATCAAACAAATAGCAAACAGGTGTTAGGCGACCTGCACACGCCGGTGAGTATCTACCTGAAGGTGCGCGACATGTTCCCGCAATCGGCCTTGATGGAGAGTTCGGACTTCCATGCCGGAGAGAATTCCATGTCGTACATCGCCCTCTGCCCGCTGGCCAGCATCGGCGTGAACAGCGGCATCGTAACAACCACCCTACCCGACGGGCAACGCACAGAAGTCTCACTGACTCCTCAATTCCGGGTGGAGAATGCCATCGACGGCTTCATCGACCGGTTCGACGTGGAAGGTGCTGATGCCAAAGTATGCGGACTCTACGGCTACACCACTTTCAACGCCGTGCGCTACTTCGAACAGATTCCGGTGGTGGAGAGCCACGACGAACAGAACGACGCCCCGGACGTGCTCTACATTTTATATAAGTACGTCATCGTGTTCAATCATTTCCGCAACGAGCTGACGCTGGTGGAGATGCTGGCCGACGGGGAAGCCAGTGGACTGGATCAACTGGAATCGGTCATCGAGAACCGCAACTTTGCCTCGTACGACTTCCGGACAGACGGACCGGTAACGAGCCCCATCACCGACGAGCAGCACAAGGCAAACATCCGCAAGGGTATCGCCCACTGCCTGCGGGGGGATGTATTCCAGATCGTGCTCTCGCGCCGCTTCATCCAGCCTTACAGCGGGGATGACTTCAAAGTGTACCGGGCGTTGCGCAGCATCAACCCGTCGCCCTACCTGTTCTACTTCGACTTCGGAGGCTACCGCATCTTCGGCTCGTCGCCCGAGACGCATTGCAAAATAGATAACGGACAAGCGTACATCGACCCGATAGCGGGAACCACCCGCCGCACAGGCAACGCCCAGAAGGACAAGGAGCTGACCGAAGCGTTACTGGCCGACCCGAAGGAGAATGCGGAACATGTGATGTTGGTGGATCTGGCCCGGAACGACCTGAGCCGCAACTGCCACGATGTGCGGGTGGTGTTCTACAAGGAACCGCAATATTACAGCCATGTGATTCACCTGGTAAGCCGGGTGAAAGGTACACTGAACGAAGGTGCCAATCCTATCAAAGCGTTCATCGACACCTTCCCGGCGGGTACGCTGAGCGGCGCGCCGAAGATACGTGCCATGCAACTGATTAGCGAAATAGAGCCGCACAACCGGGGTGCTTATGGGGGATGTATCGGCTTCATCGGCCTGAACGGCGAGCTGAACCAGGCCATCACCATCCGTACCTTCGTCAGCCGGAACAATGAACTGTGGTTCCAGGCAGGCGGCGGCATCGTGGCACATAGCCAGGACGAAAATGAATTGCAGGAGGTTAACAACAAGCTGGGTGCGCTTAAGAAAGCCATCGACCTGGCCATGACACTGAAAAATTAAAGACGATACTGACATGAAGATTTTACTCTTAGATAATTACGACTCCTTCACGTACAACTTATTGCACGTGGTGAAGGAACTGGGAGCCACGGAGGTAGAGGTTCACCGCAACAACCGGATTGGCCTCGATGAAGTGGAACGATTCGACAAGATCATTCTTTCGCCTGGACCGGGCATTCCCGAGGAAGCGGGACTGCTGCTCCCCATCATCCGCCGGTATGCCCCGACGAAGTGCATGCTGGGTGTTTGCCTCGGTCACCAAGCCATCGGCGAAGCGTTCGGAGCCACGTTGGAGAATCTGACAGAGGTGTACCACGGCGTGCAAACGCCCATCGACATCACCGGTGCGGATGCTTTGTTTGATGGTCTGGGGCGTGAACTGGCCGTGGGGCGTTACCATTCGTGGGTGGTGAGCGGGGAAAAGTTTCCCGACTGCCTCGACATCACAGCCGTAAGTCGCGAAGGTCAAATCATGGCATTGCGTCACAAAGAATATGAGGTACACGGCATCCAGTTTCATCCGGAGTCGGTGCTGACACCGCAAGGAAAACAAATCATTCAGAACTTCTTAGCATTGTAGAATTATGAAAAATATCTTATACAAGCTCTTCGAGCATCAATACCTGGGTCGCGATGAAGCCCGCACCATCCTGCAAAACATCGCACGTGGCGACTACAACGATGCACAAGTGGCATCGCTAATCACCGTGTACCTGATGCGCAACATCTCGGTAGACGAACTTTGCGGTTTCCGCGATGCGTTGCTGGAAATGCGTGTGTCGGTAGACTTGAGCGACTATGCTCCCATCGACATCGTGGGTACGGGAGGCGACGGTAAGAATACGTTCAACATCTCCACTACGGCTTGCTTCGTGGTGGCAGGTGCCGGTTTCCCGGTGGTGAAACACGGTAACTACGGTGCGACTTCGGTCAGCGGAGCCAGTAATGTGATGGAGCAGCATGGGGTGAAGTTCACCACGGACAACGACCGTCTGCGTCGTTCCATCAACAGGTGCAACATTGCTTACCTGCATGCTCCGTTCTTCAACCCGGCATTGAAGGCGGTGGCTCCGGTGCGTAAGTCGCTTGCCGTACGTACCTTTTTCAATATGCTCGGTCCGCTGGTGAACCCAGTCATGCCGACATATCAGCTGCTGGGGGTGTACAACCTACCGTTGCTCCGCCTATACAGCTATACCTACCAGGCCAGCCGAACCAAGTTTGCCGTGGTGCACAGCCTGGATGGGTACGATGAAATCTCGCTGACCAGCGACTTCAAGGTAGCCACCAGCGGCAATGAAAAGATCTATACGCCGGAAAGCCTCGGCTTTGCCCGTTACAAAGAAGCCGATCTAGACGGTGGACAGACACCCGAAGAAGCTGCGAAGATATTCGACCATGTATTGGCGGGAACAGCTACCCAGGCTCAGAAAGATGTTGTAATAGCCAATGCGGGGTTTGCCATTCAGGTGATTTGTCCGGAGAAGTCGATTACGGAATGCATCGGGCTGGCACGGGAATCGCTCGAAAGCGGGAAAGCACTCGCTACGTTTAAGAAGTTTATCGAACTCAATAATTAGTCTATATGAATGATATATTATCTGAAATCATCGCCAACAAGCGTTTCGAGGTGGACTTGCAGAAGCGGGCCATCTCTTTGGAGCAACTGGAAGAAGGGGTAAGCACAGTGGGGTCTACCCGCTCCATGCGCCAATCGCTCGCGGCATCGCCCACGGGCATCATCTCCGAGTTCAAACGCCGCTCTCCTTCCAAAGGCTGGATCAAGCAACAGGCACGGGTGGAAGAAATCGTCCACGCCTACGAACGGGCCGGAGCATCGGCACTCTCCATCCTGACCGACGAGAAATACTTCGGCGGTACGCTGGGCGACATACGTGCCGCCCGTCCACTGGTGAACCTGCCCATCATCCGGAAGGACTTCATCATCGATGAATACCAACTGTACCAGGCACGCCTCGTAGGAGCCGATGCAGTACTGCTGATTGCTGCCGCACTGACACAGGAACGATGCCTGGAACTGACCGAAAAGGCGCACGAACTGAGCCTGGAGGTATTGCTGGAACTGCATCACCCCGACGAATTAGCCTACATACATCCCGGCGTGGACATGGTCGGCGTGAACAACCGCAACCTCGGTTCGTTCGTCACCGATGTAGAAAATTCGTTCCGACTGGCACGGCAATTGCCTACCGGAACGGTACTGGTGTCCGAAAGCGGCATCTCCCACCCCGATATCGTCCGGCAACTGCAACAGGCCGGTTATCGCGGCTTCCTCATCGGCGAAAACTTCATGCGGACGGAGAATCCGGGCGAAGCCTTGCACAATTTCATCGCACAACTCAACTCCAAACAAGAAGAATCATGATCAACGGAAAAATAATCAAAGTATGCGGCATGTGCCACGGCGACAACATCCGGGAAACGGAAGATTTAGGAGTAGATATGATAGGATTCATCTTCTACCCCAAATCGCCCCGTTGCCTGTGCGAACTTCCCGACTATCTGCCGAAAAGGGCCAAGCGTGTAGGAGTATTCGTCGACGAAGATAAAGATACCATCCAGATGCTGGCCGACCGGTTCGAGCTGGAATACATCCAGTTGCACGGTAAAGAGTCGCCCAGCTATTGCCGCACGCTGCAATCAGCCGGAATGAAACTCATCAAATTCTTCCCGATCAACACGAGAGCCGACCTGCTCCACACACACGAGTACGAAGGTATTTGCGACTACTTCCTCTTCGACACCAAAACAGAGCAGCACGGAGGATCGGGCAAACAGTTCGACTGGTATCTGCTGCACCACTATGCCGGACAGACTCCCTTCATGCTCAGCGGCGGTATCAACCAATACAGTGCCCGGGCACTTCGGGAGTTCCGCCACCCCCAACTGGCAGGATTCGACATCAACAGCCGGTTCGAGATACACCCCGGGTTGAAAGACAAAGAGCGCATCAAATTCTTCCTCGACGGATTGAATGGCCAGTTCCATCCGGCAGTGTACTAACATCCATCATGAAAAATAAAAAGTAAAGCGATATGAACAGAATCAATCAATTATTTGAAAGTGGAAAGAAAGACTTGCTTTCCATCTATTTTTGCGCAGGTGCTCCCTCACTCGACGGAACTGCTCAAGTGATACGCACCCTCGAAAAGAACGGAGTGAGCATGATCGAAATCGGCATCCCATTCAGCGACCCGATGGCCGATGGACCAGTGATACAAAGTGCTGCCACCCAAGCCTTGCGAAACGGTATGTCGCTACGGTTGCTCTTCGACCAGTTGAAGGAAATTCGGCAGGACGTTACCATCCCCCTGGTCTTGATGGGTTATCTGAATCCTATCATGCAATTCGGGTTCGAAAACTTCTGTCAAAAGTGCGCAGCGTGCGGCATAGACGGAGTCATCATCCCCGACCTCCCTTTTCACGACTATCAAACCCAGTATCGTCCCATTGCCGAACGGTATGACGTAAAGGCCATCATGCTCATCACCCCCGAAACCAGTGAAGAACGGGTACACGAGATGGATACCCACACAGATGGGTTCATCTACATGGTATCGTCGGCTTCTACTACCGGCGCACAGAAAACATTCGACAAACAGAAGCTGGATTACTTCAAAAAAGTAAACAAAATGCAGTTACGGAATCCCTGTATAGTAGGTTTCGGCATCTCCAACCAAGCTACTTTTCAGGCTGCTTGTGAATATGCCCGCGGAGGAATTATCGGCAGTCGATTCGTAGCTCTGTTCGACGAAGAGAAAGATGCAGAAAGAGCCATCCACCGGCTGAAAGAAGACTTAGGATTGGATAGATAGAAACAAAAAACGGTGCCGCGACTCACGTCGTAGCACCGTCACAACACAAACACAAAATAAAACACGACAAAACTACTATGCAATCTTACCTGTCTATGCCAGGGAGACATAAGTACCAATCACGAATATTCACATACACATAA
>JAVBUC010000013.1:0-143706 GCA_031555765.1 Bacteroides sp.
GGCTTACGTAATTACTGACGATTGTATTGCTTGCGGAACTTGTATCGATGAGTGTCCGGTTGAAGCTATCTCTGAGGGCGATATCTATGTAATCAACCCGGATGTATGTACTGACTGTGGAACTTGTGCTGACGTTTGTCCGTCAGAAGCAATTCACCCGGCTGAATAAATACAATCAAAAAAAGAATTGAAAGGCTGCATTTCCATGGAAATGCAGCCTTTTTTGTGTATTCTCCGGATAGGTTAGTTTCCTCCGCAGCAATGCTTGTACTTCTTGCCGCTTCCACAAGGGCATGGATCATTCCGCCCCACCTTCTTGCCGGATACAACTTCTTCAAACATCCGGTTAAATTTTTCTTGCATTTCAGGAGTGATATCCATACCGGCAGCTTTCATGTTGGGGCCGGCAACTATCTTAGGAGGTGTTTTTATAGGTTTATCCCCAAACTTATCATGAATTTCCGTAGAAGAGTAGCCTCGCAGGAACCAGCGGGGGCACTGATTGCAATATTCCATAAACAATCCAATAGCTTCTTGCAACTCCAACATGGACGACAATCGTTTGTCAATAATAGGATTGATAGCAGACATCGGATTAGCGTCCATCTGCATACTATACCACAACATATTCAGGTGAAAATCCGTTGCTGCTTCTGTATATTTCAAGCGCGTGACCATGTACTGCTTGAGTTTATCCGAAACGGGAACAGGAGGCTTTGGGATCGGCATATTCCCGGCTGCAAACACCGTTTCTGCAGAAAAATGCTTAACTTCTTTTATCCAGGGGCGTACCTTCCACACGGCTACCAGTTCTTCCTCATCTGTCAGGAAGGGAGACTGTACATATATCTCTGAAGAGCGACCCACCCCCTTCTCGAAAGTATGACGCCTTACAAGTGCCGAATTCAATATCTCCCAACAGATTTGATCCTCCGTATAGTCATCTCCCATACATTCGATTAACTTATCAAGTAGTTCGTTCATCGAGAGCAATCCGTACAAATTCAGGATACCGTATGCATATTGTTCCAATCTATTCTTGGAAAGCTGCTCTTCGGAGATTAATAATGCGTCAAGGTGGGGTGTAACCGCTTCACGCAGATCATCAGTGATCATAAAGCGCATCACCTCTTCCGTATCCTTGCAGTAGTCGACAGCAATCAACCCAATGTCTTCTAACGTATTGACTACTATACAATCCGGTTCTTCTACGAAGTTATCAGCACCCGCTTTCACCAACTTTTTCAATAAAAGGAGCTCATAGCGTGTCAAGAGAGATAACCATTCTTGAGGACTTTGGAGTATGCCGGATGCTAAAGCCTCTGCATATTCTTCTTTTCTCAATGCAGTCGGGACATAGACTTCCAGCAACTTGGCCCACATTTTTAAGTTTTCCTTGGTATCCATTCGCAAAGATGCCACCAAGCTTGTAGACGATTTAAAATCTTTCGAGTCACATTTTATCATACACGTTTATTTAAATGAGCTTTTGTTATCCGTTGCGAATATAACTATATTCTTCGCAACAGAATTTATTCGATAACAAGAATTTAATGGTAATGAGAAAATATCCGGCTGAAAAGACAAGAATAAAGATGTATGCGACAGAGTAGTCCCTTGATTTTAGCAAATTTCAGCCATTTAAGTCCCTTGATTTTAGCAAATTTATCTATACTGAGCATGGATTTGGGTGATATCCGCGAGATAACTGAAGACATTCTTATTGGAGAAGCCACCGAGTTAGTAAATAAGGGACACCTCACGGAAATGGTCGCAGGACTTGAACTAATGCGTTATCAATCGCCCAGCCAACGCCACGACATGTATTTCTGGATGCGTACTGAGAAGAATAGTCTGGCAAAGGTAGATTATCTGCTGACAAGAAGCCTGAGGATTCTACCCTTGGAGGTGAAAGCCGGAACGAAAGGAGGGATGAAAAGCCTCTATAACTTTATGCACGACAAAAAGTTGACAATAGGCGTGCGTTCTTCTTTAGAAAACTTCGGAGAATATCTAAACGAGGAAATGCAGGTAGAAGTTTTTCCATTATACGCTTTATCTAATCTCATCCACATTTAGCAGAAAATATAACCAACAATAAAAGCCGCAGGTCATCAGTCAAAGACTGAATAACCTGCGGCTTTCATTCTTATATGTAAAGCTTACTTCAGCTTCGCTAAAGCATCCTTGATACGGGCAATAGCCTTCACGATGTTCTCATCGCTGGTAGCATAACTCATACGGATGCACTCAGGAGCACCGAAAGCAGCACCGCCAACGCATGCCACGTGACCTTCTTCGAGCAGATACATAGCCAAATCGCCGGCATCATTGATCTTACGGTTGCCGAACGACTTACCGAAGTAAGAATCGCATTTCGGGAAGAGGTAGAATGCACCCTGCGGAACATTCACTTCGAAGCCCGGAACTTCCTTGGCCAACTTCACGATCAGGTCGCGACGACGCTGGAACGCTTCGCGCATCTGGGCAACAGGTTCTTGTGTTCCTACATAAGCCGCTTCGGCAGCTTTCTGCGATACCGAGCACGGACCTGAGGTGTACTGTCCTTGCAACTTGTTGCAAGCACCTACAATCCACTGCGGACCGGCAATGAAACCGATTCTCCAACCTGTCATGGCGTATGCTTTCGATACACCGTTCACGATCACCGTGCGCTCCTGCATACCGGGGAACTGAGCGATGCTCTGGTGCTTACCGATGTAGTTGATGTGCTCATAAATCTCGTCGGCAATGACGATCACCTGCGGATGCTTAGCCAACACTTCAACCAAACCAGCCAGTTCTTCCTTCGTATAGACCGAACCGGTGGGGTTCGACGGAGAACAAAGAATCAATGCTTTCGTTTTCGGCGTGATGGCAGCTTCCAGCTGGGCAGGTGTGATCTTAAAATCCTGCTCGATACCGGCAGACACAATCACCGACTTACCTTCGGCCAGCTTCACCATCTCGGGATAGCTCACCCAGTACGGAGCGGGAATAATCACCTCGTCGCCCGGGTTTACCAATGCCAGTACTACGTTGCATACAGATTGCTTGGCACCGTTGGCACATGATATCTGTGCAACTGTGTAGTCCAGCCCGTTCTCATTCTTCAGTTTGGCAACGATGGCATTGCGCAAAGCCGGATAGCCCATCACGGGTGAGTAACGAGAGAAGTTGTCGTCTACAGCTTTCTTCGCAGCTTCCTTGATGTGATCGGGGGTATTGAAGTCGGGCTCGCCCACACTCAGGTTAATTACATCAATTCCTTGAGCGGCAAGTTCGCTGCTCTTTTGCGACATAGCCAGCGTCTCGGAAGGAGACAGGCTGTTCAAACGATCTGACAGTTGATTCATTTTGTATCTTATTTTATTAGTTTCATGCAAAATTCGCTGCAAAATAAGCAAAAATATTTAATATAAGAAAGCAAACAAGCGATTTACTTGTTAAAATGCAGCGCATGTCCCATTCTATCTTTCTTTGTGCGCAGGTAACGCTCGTTGTACTGATTCGGTGTGATCTCGATGGGCACATTCTCAGTAATCTGCAAGCCGTATGCTTCCAGGCCGATGCGTTTCACCGGATTGTTGGTCATCAGCCTCATTTTCTTGATACCTATTTCGCGGAGAATCTGTGCACCTACGCCATAATCGCGCTCATCGGCCTGGAAACCGAGATGCAGGTTGGCATCCACCGTATCAAAACCTTCTTCCTGCAGCTTGTAGGCAGCCATCTTGTTCATAAGTCCGATACCGCGGCCTTCCTGAATCATATACACCACTACCCCTTTGCCGGCTTCTTCGATCATTTTCATGGATTTGTGCAACTGTTCGCCGCATTCGCAACGGCAGGAGCCGAAGATATCTCCCGTGGCACACGAGGAATGTACACGCACCAGAACCGGTTCATCGGCCTCCCACGTACCTTTAATAAGAGCCACGTGCTCCAGGCCGTTGGATTTCTGGCGGAAAGGTATCAGCCGGAAGTGGCCGTACTGCGTAGGCATATCTACCTCTACCCCCTTCTCTACGATCGATTCCATCTGCAGACGGTAAGCGATGAGGTCTTTGATGGTGATGATTTTCATATCGTGTTCCCGGGCTACCTCTACCAACTGGGGCAGACGGGCCATGGTTCCGTCTTCGTTGATGATCTCTATCAGTGCACCGGCAGGATACAGACCGGCCAGGCGAGCCAGGTCGACGGTAGCTTCCGTATGTCCGGCCCGGCGAAGCACGCCGCGCGAACGGGCACGAAGCGGGTTGACATGTCCCGGACGTCCCAAGTCGGACGATTTCGTGTTCGGATCGGCCAGCGCACGGATGGTGGCGGCACGGTCGGCCATGGAAACACCGGTGGTACAGCCGGGAAGCAGGTCGACGGTCACCGTGAACGGTGTTTCATAAATCGACGTATTGGAAGAGACTTGCATCTCCAGTTCCAGTTCCTCGCAACGTTCCTCGGTAATGGGCACACAAAGCACCCCACGACCGTATGTCATCATAAAATTGATCTTTTCAGGAGTCACCTTCTCGGCGGCAATGATAAAGTCGCCTTCGTTTTCACGGTCCTCGTCATCGACTACTATGACAAACTTCCCTTCGCGGAAGTCCTCGATAGCCTCGTCTATGGTACTCAACTTAAATTCTTTCATCTTTATTTCATTTTAGTAGCTATTATATGCTGTACCTCTTCATTGTTCCGCACTACGCGTTCCAGGTCTTTGTTAAGACGGATGCGGAACATCCAGATGCGGAAGTAGAAGAAAATCCCCACAGGCACCACCAGTCCGGCCAGGATATTGACCCAATACCAGGGGAAGGGGCGTACGTGCGCTGACACCGCTATGATGGGATATTCATTCAACGCATTGAGCAGTGACACCGAACGGGTGTTCGACATTTCATCGACCAGTGCTTCCAGCCGTTCGTTCAGGGAAGCGATCTCATGATCATCCTCCACAGTGAGCCAGAGGCTGAGGTAATTGGGTGCTTTGGTCAGCTGACGCTTGGCCATGTAAGCCCGGCAGTCGGCCGAAAGCTCGTCTAGATCGCCCGGAAGGCGTGCAAAGTCGGGATCGGTGATGATGACATCTTTCCGGAAGATGTGCCGCACGCTGCGGATACCTGCCACGCGCTTGAACCAAGCCACATAGGCATCGGCATTGAGCACCACCGAGTCGTTGTTGGCCTTGTAGGTAAAGAAAGCACCCATAGCCACCAGGACAACAGAGCTGAGCCACATGCTCATCCAGATAATCCACTTACCGTCGCGCGCCATCTTGTACCCACTATTATCTATAATAAAATAGGTGATAAAGATGAGCACCGACATGATAACCGGCATACCCAGTCCACCCTTCCGGATGATACCGCCCAGCGGCGCACCAATAAAAAAGAAAAACAGGCAAGAGAGGGCAACAGCTATTTTCCTGTGCCATTCTATGGCATGCCTCCGCATGGTGTAATCGTTACCATTGATAGAGAACGTCTTAAAGTTCAAATCGCCTGCCACGTTTTCCGCTTTACTCACGGCTGAGGCCATGACCCGTTGCTTCTGCGCCAACGCAGCAGCCTGGTACACACTGTCTACGTTGTACTCGCGTAAGTTGGCTTTCTCTATTTTCAGCGTATCTTCTTTATCCCTCGGGGCCGGAACCATAAGTGGTCCTTTGGTAATATCGCGGTAATAACTCCGCCCGATGCTGTCGCCCACCACCGTCATGGAGTCGATGGCACTTTGCAACTGCTTGATATTCTTGGAGGCCGCCATGTTGCTCATAATGCTGCCATCGACCATATTGAATTCGGAGTCGTACTCGATGATGGAATGTTTCTCGCGGAATGTTTCGCGCCGATAGGGCACGCTGCTGGAGCGCATGTTCTGTGCTTTCAGGTTCTCGAAGAGTTCGCCACTGTACAGATGCAGGAGGAAGTGCTGCTTGTCGGCCGTCGTCTCCATCCGTCCGGAATCAGCATAGATAATCTGTGCATTCTCAAAACCCTCCGTCATGCGGTATATCAACATATCGTAGAGCATACCAGTTTCGCGGTTTTTCTTTTCCACCCGTAGGTTGAACCCGGGAATATCGGAATAGAACACCCCTTCGGGTATGTCTACCTCTGGCGACTTCTGCTTCATAGATACCAGCAGGGTGCCCAGCTTGCCTTGCGCCATAGGACCGATAACATTCTGGAAATAAAAGGAGATGCAGACCAGTATGCTGACAAAGACCACCAGCGGTCGCATGATTTTCAGGAGGGAGATGCCGGCAGCTTTCATGGCCAGCAACTCGTAACGTTCGCCAAAGTTTCCGAAAGTGATCAGGGAAGAGAGTAATACCGCTAACGGGATTGATGCCGGCACCAGAGTCAGGGCAGAGTAGAAGAAGAACTCGGCCATCACGGTCATGGCCAATCCTTTTCCTACAAGTTCGTCGACATATCTCCACAGGAACTGCATCATAAAGATGAAGAGACAAATAAAGAATGTGCCGACAAAGAGCAACGAGAAGCTCTTAACAATAAATATATCTAATTTCTTTATGCGCAGCATAGTAACACGTTCATGCAATTAGAACGCAAAATTAGCACAAAAAAAGCAGCGTAGGAAATTTTTAGTTGAAAGTTAACTAAAAACCACAAGTTCTTCTTAACCGGGCGATTTGCGACTCCCACAATTCCCGCATATCACTAGCCTCATCGGCCTCAGCAAAATCGGTCACTTCGAGGATATAATCACCTGTTAGTTCGTTGTAGTTCATCTTCAGTTCGAAGTAGTCGCGCTCGTTTTCGTCGTCAAGCCATCGGAAGCGGATAAAAGAGTACGACCGGATAGCGATGATATCGGCCTCCCGCGTCTCTACTTTCCCCCAATGAAACTCAACCGTTTTATCGTTTGAAATCACTTTGTCGGCAAACCAATCCTCCAGTCCACTCGGTGTGCTGATGGCCGACCAAAGAATATTTTTCGAGGTCGCATTCAGAAGATATTCTAAATGTATTTTCTCCCTTTTCATAGTCTTAAACTTTGTTTGGCGCAAGATAGATACTTTTTTCTAATAACCTGACATAAACCACACAAATTATTTCTTTTTTTTGAAGGACATCGTCAAACGTCCTGTTTATGCGGATTTTATGCTTATCTCTGAAGAATAAATGTAAAATTCCCCGCAATTCTTTTGGAGATTATAGAAATTGGCATATCTTTGCACCCGCAATCAGAAATGATGGCGGGATAGCTCAGCCGGTTAGAGCGCATGATTCATAATCATGAGGTCCCCAGTTCAATCCTGGGTCCCGCTACCAAGAAAAATAAGCGTTTGGGAGGCTTCCACTTCTGGGCGCTTTTTTCGTTTTAGATTACCCGGTTGAAATAGAATGAAGTAATCGTTATTGATTGAACCTCACGACATCTGTCGGCTAATCGCCGAATCACCAACAAAAAAGAGTAAAGGTCACATCTAGCACAATCTGCTTTTGAGCATCTTTTATCTTCAAAGGATATTTTTTTATCTCTTGATGATAATTTATTTTCCCTTGAAGATAAATTATTATCGTCAAGGGATATGACACACGGTGTCAAACGAAGATTCCATGGTGTCAAAACAGAAATTTCACAGTGTCAAACGACTCGTTTGCGGGTGATGCTACCTGCTTAAAAAATCCTCAAGAGATCTACGCACAACACTTGAGCAAACCGACAGAGCTCTTGAGCAACGGCAAATAACTCCTGACCAAATTTGTGATTAGAAGGCATCAAAATCAATTTAGTTCCTATGTAATACTGCATTACACACCTTCACTGTTATTTTTAGGTGGTTGATGATGGGGAATTGGTGGCTGATGAGTGGTTGATAAACCATGAAAACAGGCAATCAACCACCAATGTTATTAAACAGAATATCAGTGAGTTATTTAAGAATTGGTGGTTGGTGGTTGATTCATTCGCGTTTTTCTTGTGTAGACTAAAAACTCCGAAGAGCCTTTTTTCTGTGAAAATGAATTTGCTCTGATTACAGAGAATTCATTATCTTCGCATTCAATAACTAACAGAAAACAACATGAAATATACCAATGAATCCGTGCGCCGGCAGGAACGGCTCTTGCCGGAAGAAGATGCCCGCCGGTTACTGACAGAAGGAGAATACGGGGTACTGTCGCTCAGCACTCCGGAAGGAGCGTATGGCATTCCCATTAGTTTTGCCTGGGATGATGACAACCGGATCTATTTCCATTGCGCTCCCGAAGGCCGGAAGCTATGGGCCATTGCTCATTCGCCGAAAGCTTCGTTCTGCATTGTGGGGCATACCTGTGTGCAGTCCGACAAGTTCACCACCTTGTACGAGAGTGTGGTGGTGAGTGGCACCGTCTGCACCGGACTCTCTGCCGAAGAGCGGATGCAAGCATTGGAGCTGATCTTAGACAAATATTCCCCCCTCGACAAAGAGCTGGGCATGAAGTACGCTGCCAACTCTTTTGCCCGTACGGAGATTATCCGGCTGGACATGGAGCAGGTTTCGGGGAAAAGGAAGAAATAGCAATCAGCTATGCAAGCGGATGGTGAACCGGCTTCCCATGCCGAGTTGACTATCCACAGTGAGCGTACCATTGTGCGCTTCGACAAAATCGCGGGAGATGGATAGCCCCAATCCGCTGCCTTGCACTTTCGTTCCCGGAACGCGGAAGTAGCGATCGAATATACTTTCATGGTAGCGCGGATCGATGCCCTTGCCGAAGTCCTGCACATAGAGCTCGATGATGTCGCCATCCTGACGGGCACCTACCACCACCCGGCCGTTCTCCTGCGAGTAACGGATGGCATTGCTCAGCAGGTTGGTCAGCACCCAGGCTATCTTTTCGCTGTCCACGAATAACTTCTTGATCTTTTCCTCCGGGTATTCCACCTCGATCTGGATGTTGAACTTGTCCGCCTGCACGCGATTGGCTTTGATGGCGTATTCTATCAGTTCGATGGGTTTGGTGATTTTCGGCATCAGTTGCAGTTTACCGGCTTCCACTTGCGTCATGTTCAGCAGTTCTCCGGTAATATCGAGCAACCGTTGACTGTTCTCGCGGATGCTTTCCGAGAGTTGTTCCTGCTCCTTGTTCAACTCCCCTACCCGTTTGTCCTCCAGCAACTGCAAGCTCATCAGGATGGCAGATATGGGTGTTTTCAACTCGTGCGATACTGTCGAGATGAAACGTGTCTTGGCCGAATCCAATTCCTGGAATTCGGTGATATTTTTCAGCATGATCAGGTCGCCCAACCATTGTGGTTCGTCCTTGCCGGCATTCACATTATTAATAGGTATATAAAAAGCCTTGAAATAGCTCTCCTTGTTGTCGGCATAGATCTTTAGCGGTTCCTGCTTCTCACCTGGTGTCACCAGTTCACGGACCAACCGTCGCAGAAGGTCGTTCTTGAGTGATAGTTCCTCGGCCGAGCGGTTGATGACCTGCTCCCGCTTCAGGTTGAGCACATTCAGTGCTTCGTTGTTGATGAAGAAGATTTCCCGTTCCATGTTCAGCCCGATGATAGGCTCATCGATACTGTTCACGATGGCTTCGATGAACTTCTTCGCCGCCAGGATATCGGACAGCGCACTGTCACGATACTCAGCCAGACGTTCGGCCATCCGGTTGAAACTCTCGGCCACGGCACGAAACTCCTCGTTGCCCGTCAGGTGCAAACGTTTCTCATAGTTGTGGCTGGCTATCTCCATAATACCGTTCATCAGTTCCTTGATGGGTTTGTCAATAGACCGGGGCAACCAAAGCAGCAACGCCAGCCCGATGAGGATGCAAACACCTCCCGTAATGGAAATCCAGGCCAACGCCCGTTCCAGGGTAGGAATGGCCAACGGGCTTTCGGGATGCGTGGCCGTCAGCACTTGCAGGTTGATGACCGAAAGTACCACCAGCAGAATAATGATTCCAGCCAACAGGCCGATGCCCAGCATCAGTTTTGTCTTGATATTCATATTGTTTCTATTTTAAGCAAGTATAATCAAATCGATATTGGCTTGCGAAAGTTCGTTCACAAACCGCCGGTATTTCAGTAGCATCAGGATGGAATGAGGCAGGCGGAACGAGGGGCTTCCCATGCAAACGGTGGTGATCTGCCGCTCCTTGCACACCGCCGTGATACTACCCAGAATATCCTTCGACTGCACCTGAACCACCTCCCCACCCAGCTCCGTCACCAGTTTAAAGTGGTTCAGCAGATGCCGTTGGCTGGCCAAAGGGATGCGTTCCGTACTCTCCCGGGGCGTCTGCACATAGAGAGCGATGAACGTGGTATTGTAACGGCTGGCCAACCGGGCTGTTTTATGGATGATGCGCCGGGGCGTCTTCTCGTTGGCACTGATGCAGCACAGGAAACGTTCGTGCCGCAACGCCTGTCCCACAGCCGGGTTGACCTCCGTCTCCACCTTATTCTCTATCCGCATAGCCACCTCTTTCAGAGCCAGTTCCCGGAGTTGCAGGATGTTTTCCGTCCGGAAGAAATTGTCCAGCGCTGTTTGTATCTTCTCCGGCCGGTAAATCTTACCAGCCTTCAGGCGGGTGATAAGTTCTTCGGCAGTCAGGTCAATGTTCACCACCTCGTCGGCTTCGCGGAGCACACTGTCTGGTATGCGTTCGCGTACCTCGATGCCCGAGATGCCTTTGATCTCTTCGCTCAGGCTCTCGATGTGCTGGATGTTGACGGCGGAAATCACGTTGATGCCCTCGTCGAGCAACGTTATCACATCCTGCCACCGTTTCTCGTTACGGCTACCTTCCACGTTGGTATGTGCCAGCTCGTCTACAATCACAATCTCGGGGCGGATGCGGATGATGGCTTCCAGGTCCATCTCCTCCAATTCCTTCCCCTTATAGAATATCTTGCGGCGAGGGATGGCGGGCAGTCCTTCCATCAAAGCTTCCGTAGCGGCGCGTCCATGCGTTTCGATGTAACCTATCCGTACATCCACCCTGCTTTCGAGCAGCTCATGCGCCTCTTGCAGCATACGGTACGTCTTCCCCACGCCGGCTATCATACCTACGTAGATCTTGAACACTCCCCGATGCGATTTCTTTATCAGGTTGAGGAAGTGTTGCACGTTCTGTTCCCGGTCGTATTCGTTTTCCATATACTTATTACTATGATTATCTCTTGCCGAATGTTTCGTCCATCGCGATGTTCAGCCGGAGCACATCGACTTTCTCCGGGCCGAAGAGATCAAATACCGGACGTTCTACGAGTTTATCGACAACAGCGCGTACATCGGGCTCTTTCAGTCCACGTGCTTTCGCTATCCGTTCCACCTGGATATAGGCACTGGCGGGGGTAATATCCGGGTCGAGTCCCGAACCGCTGGCCGTCACCATCTCCACCGGTACGTCCTTCCGGCTGAGGTATGGATGATGCACGAGAAAACTGTCTACCCGTGCTTCTACTTCTTTTAAATACTCCTTGCTGGTAGGTCCCTGGTTGCTACCCGACGAGCGGCTGGCATCATATCCTGCCGCCGACGGCCGTCCCCAGAAATACACATCCGACACGAACGATTGCCCCACCAGATCGGCACCCACCGTCTTCCCGTCGAGCGTCAGCATGGACACTTTTCCTTTACCCGGAGTGGCTACCTGAGCCAACACCCACAGTACCCCGACATATCCTATAGCAAATATCACACAAAATACGATAGTAAGCTTCATGGATTTCCACATATTTTTCATACACCCGTGCTTTTAAAAGAATAAACCAACGAATAAATCTATAAGTTTGATGCCGACGAACGGAACCACCATTCCTCCGATACCGTAGATAAGCAGATTGCGGCGCAGAAGGGCCGATGCCCCGATGGGTTTGTACTTCACGCCCCGCAAAGCCAGTGGAATGAGCATCGGTATGATCAGCGCGTTGAAGATCACTGCCGACAGGATGGCACTTTCCGGGGAATGCAGCCCCATGATGTTGAGTGCCGCCAGTTGCGGAACCGACACCATGAACAGTGCGGGAACAATAGCAAAGTATTTCGCTACGTCGTTGGCAATGGAGAAAGTGGTGAGCGTGCCGCGTGTCATCAACAGCTGCTTACCTATCTCCACAATCTCTATCAGTTTGGTGGGGTCGTTGTCCAGATCCACCATATTGCCGGCTTCCTTGGCGGCTTGCGTACCGCTGTTCATCGCCACACCTACGTTGGCTTGCGCCAGGGCGGGAGCGTCGTTGGTACCGTCGCCCATCATGGCCACGAGCTTGCCGGCTTCTTGCTCCTTCTTAATATAGTTCATCTTGTCCTCCGGCTTGGCTTCGGCGATGAAATCGTCCACACCGGCTTTCTCGGCGATATATTTTGCCGTGAGTGGATTGTCGCCCGTTACCATCACCGTCTTCACGCCCATCTTCCGCAGCCGTTCGAAGCGTTCGCTGATGCCGGGCTTGATGATGTCCTGCAGTTCGATCACCCCGGCCACCTGCTGATTGAGCGACACTACGAGCGGCGTACCTCCGTTGCCGGAGATGCCCTGTATCAGTTGTTCGGTTTCCGGTGGGAAGGAGTTTCCGGCTTTCTCTGTAATGCGTCGGATGGCGTCGAAGGCTCCTTTACGTATCTGCCGACCGTCTTTCAGGTCTACACCCGAGCAACGGGTTTCGGCGGTAAACTGAATCAACCGGGCACCCGTCGTATCCAGCCTGCGCATGCGGAAACCCGACTCGCGCCCCAGCTCCACGATGGAACGTCCTTCGGGCGTCTCGTCGGAGAGCGATGCCAACAAGCAAGTTTCGACAAACTCGTTTTCGGGCATACCGGTAGTAGGATAGAACCGAGTGGCTTTCCGGTTGCCGATGGTGATGGTGCCCGTCTTGTCGAGCAGAAGCGTATCGACATCACCCGCCGTCTCCACTGCCTTGCCCGACTTGGTCAGTACATTGGCCCGGAGTGCACGGTCCATCCCGGCAATACCGATGGCCGACAACAATCCACCGATGGTAGTGGGAATGAGGCAAACGAACAACGAGATGAGAGCCACCACTGTCAGGGTAGTTTGTGTATAGTCAGCAAATGATTTCAGCGTCATGCACACGATGACGAATACCAACGTAAAGCCTGCCAACAGAATGGTCAATGCTATTTCGTTCGGAGTCTTCTTGCGCGAGGCCCCTTCTACCAAGGAGATCATCTTATCGAGAAAGCTCTCGCCCGGCTGGGTAGTCACCATCACCCGGATCTCGTCGGAAAGTACGCGGGTGCCACCTGTCACAGAGCTCTTATCGCCTCCTGCCTCCCGAATCACCGGAGCACTCTCGCCGGTGATGGCACTTTCGTCGATGGAAGCCAGCCCTTCGACAATCTCGCCATCGGCAGGAATCACATCGCCGGCTTCGCACACGAAGACATCGCCCTTACGGAGCTGCGAACTACTGATTGTTTGAATCTCCTTACCCACCAACAACTTGGCGGGTGTCTCTTCCCGGGTTTTGCGCAAACTGTCGGCTTGTGCTTTGCCACGTGCTTCGGCTATAGCCTCGGCAAAGTTGGCAAACAACAAGGTAAAGAACAGGATGACGAACACGGTCAGGTTGTACCCGAACGTGCCTTGCGTGCTGTTACCGATGGAGTAGCAAGTGGTGAACAGCATCACCGCTGTGGCTATCTCCACGGTAAACATGATCGGATTCTTCACCATCTGGCGCGGGTCCAGCTTGAAGAACGATTGTTTGATGCTTGCTGCCACTTGTTCTTTGGGGAACAGGGTGGCCGGTTTATTGGGTTTCATACGTTCTATGATCGAGGATTAAACTAAACTGAGTTGCTCGGCCAGTGTGCTCAAAGCATGCACGGGGAAGAAGGCCAACGCCGCAATGAGGAGAATCACGGCAAAGGTCATCAGCCCGAAGGTAACAGTATCGGTCTTGAGTGTTCCCGCACTGTCCGGTACGAAGGACTTCTTCGCCAGTATTCCGGCAATGGCTACCTGACCGATGATGGGCAGATACCGGCCAAGTAACAGCACGATGCCGGTGGCATAGTTCCAGAAAGGAGTGTTATCGCCCAGTCCTTCGAAACCGGATCCGTTATTGGCTGCGCTGGAAGTGAACTCGTACAGCAGGGTGCTCAGCCCGTGGAATCCGGTATTGTGCAGCCATCCACCTTCGGACGCCACGAAACCAGGAACATGCACGAACAGGTAAGCCGCCAGGGCTGTGCCTACCAGAATGAGAAACGGATGGAACAAGGCTACCAGGGTGGCGATCTTCATTTCCTTCGGTTCCACTTTCTTTCCGAGAAACTCAGGCGTACGCCCCACCATCAGCCCACTGATAAACACTGCCATGATGATGAAGACATAGTAGTTGAGGAATCCCACTCCCACACCGCCAAACCAGGTATTGATCTGCATATTGAGCATCTCGACCATTCCGGAAAGCGGCAGGTGCGAGTCGTGCATACTGTTTACCGAGCCGTTGGACGAAGCCGTAGTGGCTACGCTCCACAAAGACGAAGCGGGCGTTCCGATGCGGACTTCCTTACCTTCCATAGAGCCGCCCGACTGATCGATTCCTAATGCTTCGATGCGCGGATTGCCGTTCATTTCACTGTACGTATGGATGCCTACACCCACCAGGAAGGCTATCAGCATCACTCCAAAGATGATATAGGATAGTTTCTTCCGCTTCAGGTAGAAGCCCAAAGCGAAGATCATCGCCATCGGGATGAGCAGGATGGAGATACACTCTACTATATTAGTGAGGTACGAAGGATTCTCGAGTGGATGAGCAGCGTTGGCCCCGAAGAAACCACCACCGTTGGTGCCCAACTGTTTGATGGCTACGATAGCGGCTACCGGACCTTGTGAAATGACTTGCTGGCTGCCTTCGAGCGTGCCGACCGTTGCCCGGCCATCGAACGTCATCGGTACACCTTGCAGAATCAGGATAAATCCCACCACGAGCGAGAGCGGCAGCAGGATGCGGGTACAACTCAGCACGAGCAGACGCCAGAAGTTGCCGATGGTTTGAGTGGTTTTGGCAGCCATCGCCTTCATCACTCCTGCTAAGGCAGCCATACCGGTAGCCGCTGTGAGAAACTGGAAAAGCATCACCACGAACAGTTGGGTGAAGTAGGTCATCCCCCACTCGCCGCTGTAATGCTGCAGGTTACAATTCACCAGGAAACTGATGGCAGTATGGAATGCCAGGTGGAACGGCTGCGAAGGATTGCCATCGGGATTCAGCGGAAGCCACCCCTGCAGCATAAGCAGCACGATGGCCCATACCAGCCAAAAAGCATTCAATATCAACAAGGCTTTCAGAAAGACTTTCCAGTCCATCTCCTCCTGAAGGTCGATACCGCATACCCGGTAAACTAACCGTTCTACAGGTAGCAGAAAATCCAGAAAGGTCTTTTCTCCTTTATATACTTTTGCTATATAGTGCCCCAACGGATAACTCAGAGCAATCATCAGCACGATCTGTGCAATAAGGCCTATTATTTCAGTGTCCATTTCCATACCTTTTCTATGTTTAGAACTTTTCGGGCTTCACCAGCACATACATCAGATACCCGAACATTACCCCTCCTAATACAAATAAAACTGAATACATTGTTTTTTCTCCTATCTTTTATATTTCCTGAACCTATGAATCAAACGATGTGCCAGAATCAGGGGAAGATGTACAAGTTGTTGGTTTATAGAGAAATAACAACATTTAAGCAATGCGTGTTCATGGAAGACACCCTTCCAAAATGGAAAGGTAGTGTTTCAAAATGGGGAATCAACAGGAATCTATTTCAAAGATAAGTCGGATAAACAAAAAAAGAGGTTGCAAATGGCAACCTCAAATCTTATACTCTTCTATTTTCCGGTACAGGGTAGTCAGCCCTATCTTCAGCAAGCGGGCTGTTTCTGTTTTATTGCCTTTGGTATATTCCAGCACACGGATGATGTGCCTCCGTTCCATTGATGCCAGGTCCAATGCATCGGCGTTACTACCTTCTGTACCTTCGTGCACAGCGTTTTGTATTTCCAGCGGGAGGTCAGCCACTTCCAGACGTGAGCCTTCACTGATTATGAGGCTACGCTCCATCACATTGCGGAGTTCGCGGACATTGCCTTTCCACAGATGTAGTTGAAGTGCGCGAAGGAACTCCGGGCTGATAGTCTCTATCCGGCGATCCAGACGAGTTCCCAAGTCGTGTACAAAAGTATCAATCAGTAAACGGATATCTTCTTTCCGTTCGCGAAGTGCCGGTAGCTGTACCTGAAATACCGACAACCGGTAGAACAGGTCCTCCCGGAAACGACCGGCGGCTATCTCCTCTTTCAGGTGACGGTTGGTTGCCGCGATGATGCGCACATCGACCTTCGTAGGCCGGGTATCGCCTATCTTGATGTATTCGCCCGTTTCGAGGATGCGGAGCAACTTGGCTTGTAGTTCGGCAGCCATTTCGCCTATCTCATCTAAGAAGATAGTGCCGCGATGCGCCTCTTCGAACAAGCCTTTCTTATCCTTCACGGCCCCGGTGAACGCTCCCGCCCGGTAGCCGAACATTTCACTTTCCAGCAACTCCTTGCTGAACGACGAGCAGTTTACTGCTACGAAATGCTGACAGGCCCGTTTACTTCCGTTATGTATGGCTTGGGCAAAGACTTCCTTCCCGGTACCTGTTTCGCCGGTGAGCAAGACCGGCACATCGGTAACAGCCACTTTCTGCGCCAATGCTACTGCTTCTTTGATCAGCCGGGATTCGCCCTGGATGGAATCGAACGTGAACGCCCCCGCCGGCTTCTCCGGTTTCAATTTCCGGATATGGGCCTGCGCCTTCTCCATCGCCTTGCTGATGAGCGGGATAATACGATGATTGTCGTCGCCCTTGGTGATGTAGTCGAATGCACCGTTCTTGATCGCTTGTACCCCATCGGGGATATTTCCGTGCGCCGTCAGCAGGATGACCTCCGACGCCGGAGCTTGTTCCTTGATGACTGCTACCAGATCCACCCCATTGCCATCGGGTAGAAAAACATCGCACAGCACCACATCGGGCGCGTGGAACTCCAATTGCTGCAAACCAGACTTGCAGTCGCCAGCCTGACAAACTTCGTAGCCCTCCAGCTCCATCATGCGTGCCAGCAACTGCCGGATCTGCATCTCATCGTCGATAATTAGAATTTTACTCATGGATAGGTATCAATTGAAAAAGCAAATATAAAGCATAAATCCCAAATGAGCATAGAGTAGAGGAAAAAGTTAAATCTTCTTCATATATCCGAGTATCCCGAACAATTAATTACCTTCGCACGTTATTTCCAATGGAAACTATTTACGCAACAAACAATATGAAGGTTATTATCATCGGAGGAGTGGCCGGAGGTGCTACAACGGCTGCCCGAATCAGAAGAATGGACGAATCGGCAGAGATTATTCTGCTCGAGAAGGGAAAGTACATTTCGTATGCCAACTGCGGACTGCCGTATTACATCGGCGGAACGATCCAGGAACGGGAGAAGTTGTTCGTACAAACTCCCGAGGACTTTTCCATCCGCTTCCGGGTGGATGTACGTACGGAGAATGAAGTGATATTTATTAATAAGGAAGAGAAGACGGTCACCGTACGGCAGAAGTCCGAGGACACGTACATCGAACATTACGATGCGCTGATTGTCTCCACGGGTGCGGTGCCGGTACGTCCGCCGTTACCGGGAATTGGTTCGGAGGGTATCTTCACCTTGCGCAATGTGGCCGATACGGACCGCGTCAAAGCCTACGTCACCCAGCACTCCATCCGCCGGGCGGTAGTGATCGGCGGCGGGTTCATCGGACTGGAGATGGCGGAGAACTTGCATGCTCTCGGGACGAAAGTCTCCATTGTGGAGATGGCCAACCAGGTGATGACGCCCATCGACTTCTCCATGGCTTCGCTGGTACACCAGCACCTGATGGACAAAGGTGTCAACTTGTATCTGGAACAGGCAGTGGCCTCGTTCGAGAAGAATGGGCACGAAATCAAGGTGGTGTTCCAGAACGGACAATCCATACCGGCCGATATCGTGATACTCTCCATCGGCGTTCGCCCGGAAACCACGCTGGCCCGGGCTGCCGGACTGACCATCGGCGAAGCAGGCGGTATCTCGGTCAACGATTACCTGCAAACATCGGACCCGTCTATCTATGCCATCGGCGATGCCATCGAGTTCCCCCATCCGCTCACCGGAAAGCCGTGGCTCAACTACCTGGCTGGGCCTGCCAACCGGCAGGGACGCATCGCAGCCGATAATGTGCTGGGTGCCCATATCCCGTACGAAGGTTCCATCGGTACCGCCATCGCCAAGGTATTCGATATGACGGTGGCTTCTACCGGGCTACCTTCCAAACGCCTGAAGCAGCTCGACATTCCATATGCTTCCTCGACCACCCATTCCAACTCACACGCCGGGTACTATCCGGGAGCGGTGCAGATGAGCATCAAAATCACCTTCGACCAGACCAACGGTAAGCTATACGGCGCACAGATCGTGGGGTACGACGGGGTGGACAAACGCATCGACGAGATGGCGATGGTCATCAAGCGTCACGGTACCATCTACGACCTCATGCAGGTGGAGCACGCCTACGCCCCACCCTACTCTTCGGCCAAAGACCCGGTAGCCATTGCCGGCTACGTGGCGGAGAATATCATCAACGGAAAGATGAAGCCGATATACTGGCGGCAACTGCGCGACGTCAGCCTGGAACACAACTTCCTGCTCGATGTACGTACCCCCGAAGAGTTCGGAACGGGTTCGCTTCCGGGAGCTGTCAACATTCCACTGGACGAACTGCGCGACCGCATCGACGAGGTACCGAAGGACCATCCCGTCTATATATTCTGTGCCGTCGGCCAACGGGGATACCTGGCTTACCGCATCCTGTCCCAACGTGGATTCGACAATGTGTTCAATCTCTCCGGCGGACTTAAAACCTGGCGGGCAGCCCGGACACCTATTATAATAG
Organism: Bacteroides sp.; assembly: GCA_031555765.1. Taxonomy (GTDB): domain Bacteria; phylum Bacteroidota; class Bacteroidia; order Bacteroidales; family Bacteroidaceae; genus Bacteroides. The sequence goes on from JAVBUC010000013.1 coordinate 18,985, forward strand.
ATCAGTCGGACGATGCGGTTCCGCTATCGGCACCTGCAGAAGCAACCACTGCTTATCAGCCTCAACCCATCGCGGCATCCGCCTCCAACGGTTCCGCAGTACCCGTCATCAAGGTAGATGCCTGCGGACTGCAATGTCCCGGTCCCATCCTGAAGATGAAGAAGACCATGGACACGCTGGCTCCGGGCGAACGGGTGGAAATTGTGGCCACCGACCCGGGATTCGGACGCGATGCCGGTGCGTGGTGCAACTCTACCGGAAACAACCTGGTTTCCAAGGAGACGGCAGGCGGTAAGACCACCGTTGTCATCGAAAAAGGAGAAGCCAAGTCCTGCCAGGTGGTGACCAGTTGCGAAGGCAAAGGCAGGACGTTCATCATGTTCAGCGACGATCTGGACAAAGCCCTGGCTACCTTCGTCCTGGCCAACGGAGCGGCAGCTACCGGGCAGAAGGTGACTATCTTCTTCACGTTCTGGGGACTGAATGTCATCAAACGCCTGAATAAGCCGAAAGTAGAGAAAGACATCTTCGGCAAGATGTTCGGCCTGATGCTTCCGTCCAGCTCCCTGAAGCTCAAACTCTCCAAGATGAGCATGGGTGGCATAGGCGGCGTGATGATGCGTTACATCATGAAGAACAAAAACATCGACTCCCTGGAATCGCTCCGCGCACAGGCCTTGGAAGCCGGCGTGGAATTCATCGCCTGCCAGATGTCTATGGATGTGATGGGCGTCAAGGAAGAAGAGTTCATCGACGGAGTCACCATCGGCGGAGTAGCCACCTACATGGAACGTGCCGACCAGGCCAATGTCAATTTATTTATATAAAAGCAAAGAAAGGTTCGGATTAGCTAAATTAACATTTACCAATCCGAACCTTTTATAACATACATTGTTCAATAAGTCAAAAGGCCCCAAGGTACCGGGGGCGGAATTATAAAACCTAAACATTTTAGAGATATGAAGAAATTATTACCCTTTGTATTAACGGCCCTTGCGTTCACCGCTTGCGAGAAAGAACCTGACATGGACCAGTTAGATAGCGACTATTTGGTTTACACCAACTATGACACCAGTGCTAATTTCAAAAGTTTTAGCACATACTACCTCCCTGATAGCATTCTGATCATCAGCAATGACAACACAGAGCCCAAGTATCAGAAAGATGCCAACGCCCTGCAGATCATCAACACGTATGCTCAGAACATGAATGCCAAAGGCTATACACGTGTAGACGACAAAGACGATGCAGACCTGGGGTTGCAGGTTAGCTATGTTGAGAACACCTACTACTTTATTGATTACGACTATCCGGATTGGTGGTGGTGGTATCCGTACTACTGGAATGTTCCTTACTGGGGCGATTGGAGTGGCTGGTACTATCCGTACGTCATCGACTACAGCTACAGCACCAATTCATACATCGCCGAGATATTGAACCTGACTGCTCCGAAGGGCAGCGACAACACTCTCCCGGTATTGTGGACAGCTTTCTCCAGTGGAGTAGCTTACTCGACCGCGACTGACCAGACCCTCACCATCAATGCAGTGAACCAAGCGTTTGCCCAGTCCCCTTATCTTACTAACAAATAATTAAGAACCAGAACCCTTATGAAAACAATAAAAAATATTTCTTTCAGAGTGATGGCTGTACTGGCCGTGGCTCTAGCATGCGCCCTTCCGGCCAACGCGCAGTTATCGGATAAAGGATATGCGAACGTGGATTGGCAATTCAACGTACCTTTGAGCAATGGATTTGCCGACGATGCCAGCGGTTGGGGTATGAACTTCGAAGGAGGTTACTTCATTACGCCTAACGTAGCATTGGGAGGATTCCTAAGCTACCATAGCAACCATGAATATGTTCCCCGCCAGACTCTCCCCGTAGGCGATGACGGTGCGGTAACAACCGACCAGCAGCACACTGTGTTCCAGTTGCCTTTCGGTGCAGTAGCCCGCTACCAGTTCAATCGCGGCAGTTCGTTGCAGCCCTATTTCGGTCTGAAGCTGGGTGCAAACTACGCCAAAATCCGTTCGGATTACAACGTGTTCGAATCGTATGACGACAGCTGGGGAGTGCATGTATCTCCGGAAGTGGGTCTGAACTTCTACCCGTGGGCGTATGGCCCCGGATTGCATGTAGCCCTCTATTACAGCTATAATTCCAACAGCTCCAGCCTGATAGAATACAACGTCGACGGGCTGAACAACTTCGGCTTCCGTGTAGGTCTTTCTTTCTAAAGAAGTACAATCCAACATAGAGCCAAAGCACTCTCTACGGTATCAGGGGGTGCTTTCTCTATTTCAGCAGGGCATTATACAAGGTGCCCTGTATTCGTTTACGGATGTCGAGCTCGGAATGTTTCCTGTTCTCCACCGAAGGGTAGGTACGGTTGCAAAGGAGCACATAGACCAAACGGTTGGTGGGATCTACCCAGACGCACGTGCCGGTAAAGCCTGTATGCCCGTATACGGCTAGCGGAGCTTCGTCGGCACAGTTTCCTTTATCCGGAGCAGGATCGGGCTTATCGAATCCCAGTCCGCGACGGCTGATGCGCGACTTCTCCGTGGTAAACATCCGACAGGTCTCTTCGCTCAGGTAACGGTGTCCGTCCAGTTCGCCTCCGTTCAACAGCATCTGGTAGATGCGTGCCACCTCGGCAGCCGTAGAGAACAACCCGGCATTGCCCGAAACACCTCCCTGGAAAGCAGCCGATTCATCGTGTACGAAGCCCCGGACGATTCCTCTTTTCAGGAAGTTATCCACGGCCGAGGGAACTATTTCGTTCTTCGCATGGGTACGTAGCGGCAGGAAGCCGGTATGCATCAATCCCATCGGACGGTAGAACTCCTGTTGCAGGTACTCATCCATCGGTTTGCCGGCCAGTTTCTCCACCAGCATACGAAGCAGGATAAAGCCCACATCGCTGTACCGATAGGTTTTGTCTTTCATCGGTGCATCGACGATTACCTGTTGCACCACTTTCTCAAACGATTCGTTGAGCCAAAGGCTGTCGCACACCTGGAGGGTGTAGTTTCCTGTACGAGCGGAGGAGACAAACTCTTTCCGGTAGCGGTAGTTCGGATTGGCCCAGAGCTGCGGAGCCAGTTGCAAGGTATGCGTTGCATCCCGGCGGTTGGCGAACAACTTTCCTTTATAACTGTCTTTATCGATGGCCTCCGGATAGAACGCCACACTGGCCGGCAAGCCCGACTGATGGAACAGTACTTCGCGAACGGTGATATCTTTCTTATTGGTTTGCTTCAGGAACGAAAGGTGGTCGGACAGCCTATCCGTGAGGTTCAGCAGTCCCCGGTCATAGAGTTTCATCACCGCCAGCAGGGTAGCAGTAGTCTTGGTCAGCGAAGCCACATCGTACATATCCGTAGCCCGCACAGGCGTGCTGCCCGGAGTGCTTTGCAGGCCGAAGCATTTGTCTACCATCACTTCACCGTCCTTCAATACCACCACCTGGCAGCCGGGATAGGCTCCTTTGGTCACCCCTTCCTGCGCGATGGTATCGATACGGGCCAGCACGGTCGACGAGAGTCCGTACTCTTCGGGGATGAAGTGCACCGGGCTAGCTGAGGTTAACCTCACCCCGTCTCCCTGTGCAAACAGGTGCCCCACACTGGCCGAAAGTCGTCCGTCGACCTTCTCTTTGGCAAAGAGGACACCAGCCACCTGCTCCTGCACCTCATCGGCTGCGGAGTGTGCAGCGACTACCGCCCCCGCGCGGGTTACCGCCCAAGGTATCTGCATCATCATTTTGGAGGGAACAAAGAACGTATATACGGTGGGGTGAACAGGCACGAACCGTTCGAAGAAAGGCTGGTACGGCGCCAGGCGTTGTTCACCGACGGCTACAATGAGCCGTTTGTAGGCAGCCAGCGAGTCACAAAATACTCGTTCTTCGCTCTCTGTCATTCCGGCACGCAGTTGGAAGCGAACGGGCTTGGCGTATTTCTTCAGCTCGGTAGCCAGTAAACTGATGTTCTTCGGATCTCCCACTTCAAGCAGGGCGATCTCCTCGCCATCGTCATTCAGCGGAAGCACCTGGTCACGATTGCCCAGTACGGTCACTGCTGCCCGGTTCAGTCGTTCGATGAGTTGGCGTGCCTGTGGGGTGTTGATGCGGTTGCTCAGTCCGGAGAGACGTACCACCGGTTTCTTCTTCAACCCCAGCACATATTTATAAGTCAGCACCTTGCGGCACTTGCTGTCTATCTCCTTTTCGCTCAGTTCCCCGCTCTTCACGGCATCGTACACCGCGTCGATCTCCGGTTTCAGGTTGCGCGGAGCCAGCACCATATCATTGCCGGCTTTCAGGGCTTGCAGGCAGATATTGGGATTGGCCGACACCCCCTTCATGGCCAGGGCATCGGTGAATATCAGCCCCTTGAAGTCCATCTCCTTGGTGAGTAGTTCGTACACCACATTGCGTGAGAGCGAGGCAGCCGACAGGCCATCGGGCTCCAGTGCCGGTACCTGCAAATGTCCCACCATCATGCCGTCCACACCGGAGCGAATGGCTTCGCGGAACGGGTAAAGTTCTACGCTGTCCAACCGTTCGCGACTAAAGGAAAGTACGGGCAACGACTTATGCGAATCTACATCCGTATCGCCATGTCCGGGGAAGTGCTTGCACACGGCCATCACCTGCCCGTCTTCCAATCCGCTGAGGTAGGCTGCCACTTTGCGGGCTACCAGCACAGGGTCTTCGCCGAAAGAGCGGCTGTTGATAACCGGATTCTCCGGATTGATGTTGACGTCGGCCACCGGGGCAAAGTTGACCTGCACCCCCATTTCCCGGCACTGACGGGCCATTTCCAGACCGTATTCGTAAATCAGCGTATCGTTCTGGATACAGCCCAGCACCATGTTGCGCGGGAAGACGGGTGTTCCTTTCAGGCGCATGGAAAGCCCCCACTCGCCGTCGAAGGTGATCATCAGGGGTACGCGTGCCAGTCGTTGGGCGGTGTTGGTCAGTTGCGCCTGGTTGTCCAGCTTCCCGCCCGAGAAGAGCAGTCCGCCTACCTTATAAGTAGTCACCACATCTTGTAGCAACTGTTGGTTGCGCTTGCTGAGATCGGGCGCTATGGTGTGTATGAACAGTTGTCCTATTTTCTCTTTCAACGATAGTTTGCTCATTACTGAGTCCACCCAGTGCCGGCAGGCCTCATCGTCCTGCACTTTGCTCCATAACATTGGGTCTTTGGGAGGCAGCGGAGCCTTTTTTTCGACCACCGGGTCGGGGATACTAAACGAGTGGGCCGGGCTGTGAATCACACCGACCGCACCGATACAGAGAAATACTATCGCTAATAAGAGTTTACGCATATTATTTTTTCATCGATTCATAAATAAGTTCCTGAATGGACCGCCGCATCTTCATCTCATTCAGTTTGGCATTCCACACCTCCGGACATACCCGGTTGCTCAGGAATACATATACCAATCCGTTGTCCGGATCGGCCCAGACACAGGTTCCCGTAAAGCCCATCTGCCCGAAGGTTCCCGCCGGGGTAGACGGCGAGCAACTGCTGGCTTGCAGAAATTCGAGGTTCGGCCGGTCGAAACCCATTCCATAATGGCTTATCTCCGACTTTCCGGTGGTAAACACCTTGCAGGTAGACTCGCCCAGGTAGCGGCGACCGTTCCATTCGCCTCCGTTGAGCAACATCTGGAACAACTGCCCTACTTCTTCGGCGGTGGAGAACAGTCCGGCATTTCCGGCTACACCGCCCATAATGGCTGCCGCCTCGTCCAGTACATACCCGCAGAGATCCTGGCGGCGCAGGTAGTCATTGCACGCAGTGGGGATGATGTCCGGCTTCGTGAAACGTTGCAACGGACGGTACAGCGTATGGGTCAGCCCCATCGGGACGTAAAATTCTTCTGCCAGATACTCGTCCATCGGTTTCCGGGCAATGGCTTCCACTACCTGTTGCAGCAGGATGAAGTCGACGTCACTGTCCAGGAATTTCTTGGGATAAGTCTCTGAATCCAGAATCTGCTTCTGCACCTGTGCCGTGTAGCTGTCGGCCAACCAGAGACCATCGGCTACCTGACGGTTGTGCTGCGGTGTATGTGTGGGCGACATGAGTCCTTTTTTAAATTTAAAGTCCGAACAGGCGTAAGTATATTCGCCCATGCGGGTATAGTGCCACTTGTCAACAAACTTCTGCGTGAAAGGTCCGTACACCGAGGCATCGTCAATGGTTTCGCGATAGAAACGGATGTGGGGCGTCAGGCCCGACTCGTTGAACAAGAGTTCGCGGATGGTAATCTCCTTCTTGGGCGATGCTTTCATCCAGGGGAGGTATTGAGACAGCCTGTCGGTGAGGTTCAACCGGCCACCATCATACAATTTCATGATGGCCAGCACAGTTCCGGCCGATTTGGAAATACCACCCAGGTCGTAGATAGAAGCCGATGTTACCGGGCGTAGATCCTTATCAGAATAAGCACCGAAGCAATGGTCGTAAATGTTCTTCCCATCTTTCAGCACCACTACCTGACATCCGGGAAATGCCCCGGCTGCAAGGCCCTCCTGTACCAGTGAGTCGATGCGCAGCATCAGGTGTCCGTGCAGTCCGCAGTCTTCGGGCTGTATGCGGGGAGTGGTTCCTTGTTCCAGCACCCCTCCGTCACCGGCATGGTACAACCGTCCGGCATCTTCCGTCAGCTTTCCGCGAACAGCTGCCCGGCCAAACAAGGCATCGGCCATCTGTTCTTGTACCTCGGTCTCGGCCGTATAGCCCACCAGGATGGCTGCCGAGCGGTGCAGCGAGTTGTCCAATGCCGCCAATCCTTTGGGCGAGGTAAACAGGACGAACACCACCGGCACATCCAGGTTCAGGTTGGCAAAGTAAGGGCGGAAGTTCCATACTTCCCAGTCGGGGAGAGTAATGCTCACCACTACCCGCCGGTAGTGGCGCAATTTATCGGTTATGCTTTGCCTGTCTTCCGGGGAAGTCCGCCAGTTCAGTTGGTAATTGTCGGCCTTTCCGTACGTTTCGAACTTGCGGACGAAAGCCTGGTCGGCATTCTTCTGGCCTACGCTCAGGATAGCCGTAGAAGCTGCCGAATCCAGGGGAATGGTATGAAATTGATTGCCCAGCAGCGTAGCTTCGGACCGCACCACGGCTGCCGTTTCTTGGGTCTTGACTGCCTTACGCTTAGATTTCTTCTGCGCACTTAGTGTAGTGATACCCAGCCCTAATATCAGGGCAACAGACAAGAGCCTTCTCCCCTGCCTGCACATATTTTCCCGTGTTGCCTTCATCGTTTTTCTGTTTAAGATTACTGTTTTCTTTTCTTGAACACAAGGTCGGTACGACTTACGTACACTCCGTTCTTCCCGCTATGGAAGAGCGATACAGCCTTCCCGTCAAGGTTGAGATACTCTTCGGGTTGCTCCATAAAGGTATGGGTATGGCCACCGAGCACCAGGTCAATATTTCGTGTTTTAGCTATCATTTGTTTATCTTCATTAACGCCGAGGTGCGACAGGCAGATCACGACGTCACATTTTTCTTTCTTGCGCAACAGTTCGGCCATCTCATTGCCCACCGTTACCGGGTCTTTAAAGACCATACCTGCGCACTTGTCGGCCTGTATCAGTCCGTCCGGCTTCACACCCAGGCCGAATACTCCGATCTTCAACCCGTGACGGTTGAGGGTGATATAAGGTTTCACCAACTTTGCCAGCTTCGTGTTGGTAAAGTCGTAATTGGAACAAACGATGGGAAACCAGGCCATCTCGAACAGGCGAGCCAGGTTATCCATGCCGAAGTCGAACTCATGATTGCCTATCATCACGGCATCGTAGCGCAGGAAGTTCATCATCTTCACCTCTACCTCTCCCTGGTAGAAGTTATAATACGGGGTACCTTGCGAGAAGTCGCCACAGTCGAAGAGCAACAGATCGGGTATTTCTTTCCGTAACTTCTCCACCAGAGTGGCCCGCCGGACCACCCCTCCCATCCCGGCATATTTATCGCCGGACTCTGCATCGATAGGCTCGATGCGGCTATGGGTGTCGCTCGTCTGCAAAATGGTCAGTGTGCGCTGCTCTTGCGAACTGGCCGTAGAGAGCATGCAAAGCAACAGGGCAACTGTTAGATAAAATCTATACGTCGTCTTCATGTATCGTCAATTCTATTTTTATGGTTCTACTGTAATTCTGCCTTCCATCCGGGAAGTAATTTTCTTTCCTTCCACGGTTTGCTGCTCCACATACGTCATGAACAGCCCGCGCAAGGTAGCTTTTGGTGGGCATTCTCGTTCCTGCGCTTGCAAGAAAGCCGTCATTCCATCGTTGCCATCGGCCAGATAGTCAATGGTAGCCACGGTATACAGGGCATCGTCGTCCACCGGTTTATTGTCCACAGTGGCCTTCAGCAAGGTACGGTCGGCAGAGATTGTCAACTTCACTCCGCTTACCCCTTCACCACCGGTACGGGCTATCTGGGTGAAAAGCTCCCGCAGGTCGGATCCTTTCAGGGTAACTATGCAGAGCGAATTCTCAAAAGGTAGTATTTCGTAAATATTACCACAAGTGATATTTCCCTCTGTGAGGACGTTACGTAAGCCTCCCATGTTGACCAATCCCATGTCCGCCGGATGGCCCAATACAGGTGTGGCTGCATCCCGCAGTACATCGGCCACCAGATTAGACAGTAAGCTCTCCGGCCGGCTCCCTGTCATCGTCTCCGTGCTGACGCCTATTACCTGGTTCATGACGTTATTCACATCCGCCTGGTAAGGAAGCAGCAGATTGACATAACGCATATCGGGCTCCTCGTCCAATGCTGCATCGACCGATATCAGGTGCCCTTCCACCCGCTCCAGCTGGTAATGAGTCTTCTGACTGCAGGAAGATAATGACAAAAGCCCGAAAAGCAAGAAGCTCTGAAAGAGCTTACATATCATGATGTTCATTATTCTCGTTTTTCTATTATTAATGCTACAAAGATATACGATATTCCGGTTATTCCACACGATGGAAAGCAGAAAGCATTTTTTATTTTCAGATTTCCCGGAAACTATTGGCTATGTGATAAATAATTCGTTACTTTGCACCGCTTTCGCGCAATCGCTGTCAAAAAAGAGTTGTTTGATATGTTGCGTTGTAACGATATAACAATTTAATAATAGTACCAATGGATTTAATTAAAATTGCAGAAGAAGCATTTGCTACTGGCAAACAGCATCCGAAATTCAAAGCCGGTGACACTGTAACAGTGGCATATCGTATCGTCGAAGGTAACAAAGAACGTGTACAGTTGTACCGTGGTGTTGTTATCAAAATTGCCGGTCATGGTGACAAAAAACGTTTCACCGTACGTAAGATGTCAGGCACTGTAGGTGTAGAACGTATTTTCCCGATTGAATCACCGGCTATCGATAGCATCGAGGTGAACAAAGTGGGTAAGGTTCGTCGCGCTAAACTGTACTACCTGCGTAAACTTACCGGTAAAAAAGCTAGAATCAAAGAGAAAAGAGTTAACCGTTAATCGGACACTTTTCGGATTCGAAATAAAAGAGAGAAATTTCCTTCGGGTGGTTTCTCTTTTTTATGTTTATACGATCCCTTTCTTCTACTTATCTGCACCTCCGAAAGATACCTACCCGAATGCAATCATAAAACGCTTGTACTTTTTAGTTAAGTTATTGAATATTTTAATATCTTTGCACCATTATCACGACAAAATAGTAAAACAAGCAATAGAACCCCATGAAGCAAAAACTTACCCCCATGGCCATTTTCTGTATGGCCACACTCCCACTCCTCAGCGGATGCATGAGCAAAGATTATTATGAAGGACCTGACAACACAGACAAAGGGTTGTTGGAGCAATTTTTCAACTTCGCTACGACCAACGAAGTGAATGTCAACATCGACTATGCCATTTCGGCACAGGTACTCTTCGAAATTTACGATCAGAATCCATGCACGTTTGTGGACGACCACTTCACCAAACTGGCCGACATGACTCCTATCGGCATGGGACTGACGAACGACAAGGGACAGTTCAGCGGCAAACTCACACTACCTGCTTCTTCCGGCGAAGTGTATATCTATTCGCCCAACCTGGTGGCAGCCCGTGTGCTGAAAGGCACCATTACTGCCGGCATATTGACAGTGAAATCTACTGATATGGCTACTTCCCCAGTCACTAAAGCCGCTGTTGTCATGACCCGCGTTTTGGCCGCGCTCCCTGCCGGAGTACGCACCTTGGCCGAGAACGGGACTACTCATACCTGGGATGCTAAAGGATATCCATTAATGGAGTACTACACTCAGATGAACAGCAATGATTATGATATAGCTGCAGCCACTGTCTCTGCTGTATTCTTGGAGGAGAAAGCACCGACCAACTACCTCATGGGCAAAGATTACAACACTGACCTGATTGCTAAAGGTGAGAACAACACCATCGCCATCAGTTTCATTTATGGCTATACGGGTTCGTCCAGCGCATTGGCTTATTATTGCTACCCTAGCGATGTAACGCCCACAGAAGAATACCTGGCAGGTCTGCCTAAATGTATTATCTTCGGGAATGCCCAACCGGAAGCTTCCTGGATAGGTGAGCTTAAAAGATCTTCCACTACTGGATTTCTGCCCGGCGGTACACAAGCCCATATAAAGTATCTTAACCCAGACGGAACATTCGGCAACGAATGGCCCGAAGGCACCAAGATAGGATTTGTGCTTTATAGTGCTGCCTTTAATGGAGGAAACTTCAATAAAGCAATATATTCTACTCCCTTACGAGCCAGTGCTTACCGGATAGGTGATAAAGATAAATACAGTGCTTACGGGCTGACTTCTACCCTCACCTATTTTCCTAATCCGAATAATCTGGACGATTTCCGTGTTGTCCTGGGCTTCGAAGACTGGTTCGACGCTCCGGCATGGGGAGGTAAATGGGACTACAACGACGTAACATTCGAAGTCCGGGGAGTCCAACCTACCATCGAAATTCAGGAAACTGTAGAAGATGTAACCAGCAGCACCAAAGGACTTCTGGCGTTCGAAGACAACTGGCCCAAGCAAGGGGACTATGATATGAATGACATGATAGTGCGTTATACATCTACCCAAAAGTATCTGAAACGGATTACTACGGCAGCCGGCCAGAAAACCACCACTACCACATACACCAAGAACTGCATCGTGGACGAGCTGGAACTGATCTGGGCAGGTGCCCAGTACCGCAACGGCTTCGGCTATGAGGTAACACTGGACAATGATGCCGATATCGACAATATCACCATCGCCCGTAACGGAGATGCTGCCAAGAAAGCAGATGTAGTATCCGAAGGCGACAATAAGTACATTATTTATGTATTCAATGACGCCCGCGACGAATTGCGGCTGGGCAACACGACTCCGGAAGACATGCCCGGCATGAGCATCCAGAAAGTGACATACACCATCACCATTCCTTATGCACAAGCTGTAATAAAGAGTATTCCGGGTTATGGAACCAAAATAGGTCCGTCGGCCAATCCATTCTTGTATGTCAACAAGAACAGAAGTTATGAGATCCATCTGATAGATCATGCTCCCACGTCGAAGGGAACAGTCAGCACTCCCCTGTTTGGTTCGGACAATGATTCGTCCAATGGAGTTAGCACCTACTACCGTGCCAAGGATTACTATCCATACGCCATCCACCTGAATGCCGACGGTAACAACGCCGGTATCTGGGACCTCGACCTGACTCCGGAAAGAGTGGAAATTTACACCACTTACCCGAAGTTCAACGATTGGGCCAAAGGAAATACCACCCTGCAATGGTGGGTTAAATAATCCGCAACGAAATAGACCTGAAATCTCCCGGAAACGACCATGTTTCCGGGAGATTTTTGCTTTCTACAGGGGAGTTTATTTGCTCCCTTCACATCTTCCGCCATATGGGAAACCTTTTATACATCGGCATTTCCGTATGAAGGAGGGGGTATTCATTCGCTCTTCACGCTATTCAACTGTAGCGTCCTTTAGAAAGTGCAGGGAACCCAAAAAGGAACTTCCGGGAAGCAATATTAGATATACAGTAAGCCTATAGTCTACTCTGCTTCAAGCATTTTGCTGTTCCACAGTAGTGAAACGGCCATTCCACAGCTGTGGAACAGCCGTTTCACTACTGTGGAACAGCAAAATGCCTGACTCCCAGCAATGTATTGCTTGCTGCATTAACAAATACATACTGCTGGAAGTACTAAAATAGACTGACGCTACAACGTGAAGGCTGTGGAATAGCAATGAACCCCGGCTATGCATAGTAAAACCCCGATGAACAAAGGCTTTCAGGGCAGTGGAAGATGTGAAGGGCAAAAACAAAAATCCCCGGGAGTATGGTAACTTCCGGGGACTTTTCTTTCCTTTTATATAAAGACGAAAGATTAATCTTTCAATTCCCAAGCCAGTGCACTGGCACCCAGTACAGCAGCATCGGCATCTTTCAATTCAGAAACGAGCAATTTCGCTTTGCCTTTGAAGATGTTCAATACGTTATCGTCGATACCTTTCTGGATGGGCTTCATGATGTAGTCGCCCGACTTAGCCAAACCGCCGAACAGCACGATGGCTTCGGGGCTTGAGAAAGCGATGAAGTCGGCCAACGCCTCACCCAGCAACGTACCGGTTGAGTTGAAGATTTCCTGAGCCAGGTGATCACCCTGAACAGCAGCATCGTATACATCTTTCGACGTGATGCTTTCCGACGGAATGTTGCGCAGCAAGCTATGTTCGGTACGGGCAGCCAGCAATTCACGGGCTGTACGAGCCACACCGGTAGCCGAGCAATACGCTTCCAGACAGCCTTTACGTCCGCAACCACACATACGGCCATTTTCCCGACGAACGATGACGTGTCCCAACTCGCCGGCAAAGCCGTCATGTCCGTACACCATCTGTCCGTTGATAACGATACCGCTACCTACACCGGTTCCCAGGGTAATCATGATGAAATCCTTCATACCGCGGGCAGCACCGTAAGTCATTTCACCTACTGCAGCCGCATTGGCGTCGTTGGTCAGTGCCGTCGGGATACCCAGACGATCCTCGAACATACTAGCCAAATGAATCACACCTTTCCAGGGAAGATTCGGTGCAAACTCGATAGTGCCACTGTAGTAGTTTCCGTTCGGTGCACCGATTCCGATACCTTTTATCTTTTCCACACCGCCCTGAGCAATGATCAGCGGAAGAAGATTCTTACAAACTTCGTCCACATACTCTTCAGCCGTGGGATATATTTGTGTTTTCACTGCGCCGGTAGAAACGATGTTTCCACGAGCGTCCACAATACCAAAGACGGTGTTTGTTCCGCCAATGTCAATGCCCACTACAAAGGGCTTTTCCATGTTTGAATTCATGATACTATACGCAATAGGGTTAGTTATTAATGAGTAATTGCTCACAAATAACGCAAAGAAGATTGAGTCTACAAAATGTTTTGAAAAAAAAATTGAGGGGTCTTTGCAACTTTTCGTATATTCTATGCGTCTAATAAGGAAAATTGTAGAATTGCAAAACTTATCAACGTGATACATCTAGAGAACATTAACAAGACCTATTACAACGGAGCACCGCTCCACGTACTGAAAGGCATCAATCTTGACATCCATAAAGGGGAGTTTGTTTCCATCATGGGATCTTCGGGTTCGGGTAAATCTACCTTACTGAATATCCTGGGTATTCTTGACAATTACGACACGGGTGAGTATCGCCTGAACAACGTATTGATCAAAGGTCTCAGCGAAACAAAGGCTGCCGAATACCGCAACCGGATGATAGGATTCATATTCCAGTCGTTCAACCTCATCTCTTTCAAGAATGCCGTAGAGAATGTGGCCTTGCCGCTTTTCTACCAGGGTGTGAGCCGACGCAAGCGGAACGCCTTGGCGTTGGAATACCTGGACCGGCTGGGCTTGAAGGATTGGGCACACCACATGCCGAATGAGATGAGTGGCGGACAGAAGCAACGCGTGGCCATCGCCCGCGCCCTGATCACCCATCCGCAGATTATCCTGGCCGATGAGCCTACCGGAGCACTGGACAGTAAAACGTCTGAGGAGGTAATGCAGATTCTGAAAGATCTCCACAAAGAGGGAATGACTATCGTGGTGGTAACGCACGAAAGTGGTGTGGCCAACAATACGGACAAGATCATCCACATCAAGGACGGTATCATAGAACGCATCGAGCAGAACCACTCACATGATGCTTCGCCCTTCGGACAAAACGGATTCATGAAGTAATATCTGTAAATAGTATATAGAATGATTGATTTTTGGCAAGAAATATACAGCACCATCAAGCGCAACAAGATGCGTACCATCCTGACGGGTTTCGCCGTCTCGTGGGGTATCTTCATGTTGATTGTGCTGCTGGGAGCGGGCAACGGACTGATACATGCGTTCGAAGAGCAGGCTTCCCAACGGGCTACGAACTCCATCCGTATTTTCCCGGGATGGACATCGAAAGCCTACAATGGCCTGAAGGAAGGACGACGGGTGCAACTGGACAACAAGGACGTACGGTCTACGGACCACAACTTCCCGGAGAATGTCACCAGCGTAGGTGCTACTGTCAGGCAAAGTGCTGTAAACCTGAGTTTCGGCAGCGAGTATGTCAGTCTGAACCTGATGGGTGTTTATCCCAACTTTACGCAGGTGGAACCGGCCAAAATTGCACAGGGACGTTTCATCAACGAGATAGACCTCGACCGTCGCCGCAAGGTGATTATCCTGCATGAGAAGACAGCGGAAATCCTTTTCGCCAAGTCGAAAGTGGATCCCATCGGACAATTCCTGAATGCCAACGGAGTAGCCTTCCAAATTGTGGGTATCTACAAGGATCAAGGCGACTCGGGAAGCCGTGATGCTTTCGTTCCTTTCAGCACGTTGCAGGTAATCTATAATAAAGGTGACAAACTGAACAATATCATCTTCATGACGAAAGACCTGAAAACGGAAGAAGCCAATGAAGCTTTCGAAAAGCGTTACCGTCGCACCGTGGCAGCCAACCACCGCTTCGACCCCGAAGACGATAGTGCCATCTGGATATGGAACCGCTTTACCCAATATCTCCAACAGGAGAATGCCAGCAGCGTGCTGCGCATTGCCATCTGGATTATCGGTGTATTCACCCTGCTGAGCGGTATCGTAGGTGTATCGAACATCATGCTCATCACCGTGAAGGAGCGAACGCGCGAATTCGGCATCCGAAAGGCACTCGGAGCCAAGCCAGCCTCCATCCTGTGGCTGATCATCGTGGAGAGTATCACCATCACCACTCTATTCGGCTACATAGGTATGGTATGCGGCATTATGCTGACGGAAGCTGTAGGCAACTCCATAGGATCGCAATCGATGGATACCGGCATGTGGTCGGAAACTGTCTTCACAAACCCGACAGTAGATATCGGCATCGCCATCCAGGCCACGTTGGCCTTGGTCATCGCCGGTACGTTGGCCGGATTCTTCCCTGCCAAGAAGGCTGTGAGTATCAGACCCATTGAAGCACTTAGAGCAGATTAACGATTATGAGAATAGATTTAGACTCGTGCGAGGAAATCCTTATCACGATAACAAGAAACAAAACGAGAAGTGTGCTGACGGCCTTCGGTGTATTCTGGGGTATCTTCATGCTGGTGGCACTCATCGGAGGCGGAGGAGCCATGAAGGACTTCATGTCGAAGAACTTCGAAGGATTCGCCACCAACTCGGCTTTCATCGCCTCGCAAAGAACCGGCGAAGCTTACAAAGGTTTCCGCAAAGGACGCTACTGGGACTTGGAGAACGACGATATCGACCGGATACGTGCCAACGTGAAGGGACTGGATGTAGTCACTCCTTCGGTAGCCCGCTGGGGATCGACAGCCATTCACGGTGACAAGAAATACGATTGCAGCGTCAAGGGTTTATATCCAGACTATTCCAAGATAGAAGCACAGGATATTAGCTACGGACGTTTCATCAACGATGTAGATATCCGGGAAGCGCGTAAAGTATGCGTCATCGGTAAGCGGGTGTACGAAAGTCTTTTCATGCCCGGCGAAGATCCCTGCGGCAAGTACGTCCGGGTGGACGGTATCTACTACCGGGTTATTGGCGTGTGTGTGTCCGAAGGAAACATCAACATACAGGGACAGGCATCGGAAGCAGTGGTATTGCCTTTCACCACCATGCAGCAGGCTTACAACATGGGAAAACAGATACATGTGGTTTGCTTCACGGTGAAAAAGGGTGTCAAGGTAACCGACATCCAGGATCAGGTGGAACAGGTAGTCAAAGCGGCTCACTTCATCGCCCCTAACGATAAGCAAGCGTTGATGGTACTGAATGCCGAAGCGATGTTCTCCATGATGGACAATTTGTTCATCGGTATCAACTTCCTGATTTGGCTGGTGGGTATGGGAACTTTGATGGCAGGTATCATCGGTGTATCGAACATCATGATGGTGACCGTACGTGAGCGTACCGTGGAGATCGGTATCCGGCGGGCCATCGGTGCCAAGCAGCGCGACATCCTGCAACAGATTCTGTCGGAAAGTATCGTACTGACGGGTATTGCAGGTATGGCGGGTATTACCTTTGCCGTGGGAATACTGCAAACCGCAGAGATCCTGGTCCATGCCGGAGGTAGCAATGTTAATTTTCAGGTTACCTTCGGGCTGGCCGTCGGCACCGGTATCTTGCTGGTAGTCCTTGGAGTGGTAGCCGGACTGGCTCCCGCCTACCGGGCGATGTCGATCAAACCGATCGAAGCCATCCGGGACGAATAGCGGAGTGATAAACGTTTAGTGATTAGTGTTTAGCAAATAATAATATAATACATAAATACAATGAAGAAGTTTTTTAAAATCGCATTACTGGTAGTGATTGCCGGCCTGTTCATCTGGACATTCGTTTTCCTGTATCAAAAGTCGCAACCCAAAAAGATTGTGTACGAAACTGTGAAGCCTGAGCTTGCCGATCTGGAAAAGACAACGGTAGCCACAGGTAAAGTAGAACCGCGTGACGAGATCCTTATCAAACCGCAGATTTCGGGTATCATCGCTGAACTGTACAAAGAAGCAGGCGAAACCATCCGTAAAGATGAGGTAATCGCCAAAGTAAAGGTTATTCCGGAACTGGGACAGCTCAACTCGGCCGAAAGCCGCGTACGCCTGGCACAGATGAATGCCAATCAGGCTGAAACGGACTTTGCGCGTATAGAGAAACTGTACAAGGACCAACTCATCAGCCGCGAGGAGTTCGAAAAGGGTGAAGTAACGGTGAAGCAGTCACGCGAAGAGTTGCAAACAGCCAAGGACGCTCTGGAGATTATCAAAGAGGGTATCACCAAGAGTAGTGCTTCTTTCTCGAGCACCTTGATTCGTTCTACCATCGACGGATTGATCCTCGACGTTCCGGTGAAAGCGGGTAACTCGGTAATCATGAGTAATACGTTCAACGACGGTACCACCATTGCTACTGTGGCCAACATGAACGACCTGATCTTCCGTGGTAAGATAGACGAAACGGAAGTGGGACGTGTGCACGAGGGTATGCCGGTGAAACTGACCATCGGTGCGTTGCAAAACCTGACGTTCGATGCTATATTGGAATACATCTCTCCGAAGGGAGTAGAGGAGAACGGTGCCAACCAGTTCGAAATCAAAGCTGCCATCCATGTGCCGGACACGGTAAAAATCCGTTCTGGCTATTCGGCTAATGCGGAAATCGTATTGGAAAAAGCCAACAAGGTGCTGGCTATCCCCGAAAGCTCCATCGAGTTCAGTGGCGATACTACCTTCGTTTATGTAATGACGGATTCGGTTCCCGAGCAGAAGTTCGACCGCAAGCAGGTGAAAGCCGGTATGAGCAACGGTATCAAGATAGAAATCAAAGAAGGTATCACTGCTAAGGACAAGGTTCGCGGAGCAGAGAAGAAAGAAGACGAGAAGAAATAAATAATATTGAGTAATATGAAAAGAAACCTATTATTTATATGTTTGGCAGTATGCGGTGTGACAATGCAGGCCCAGGAAGGCTGGTCGCTGCGGGATTGCATCAATTATGCCATCGAGAACAATATTAGCATCCGGAAAACGGCCAATGCTGCCGATCAGAGCGCAGTGGAAGCAAACACAGCCAAATGGTCGCGCCTGCCCAACCTGACCGGATCGGCCAGTCAAAGCTGGAGCTGGGGACGTGCGGCATCGCCGGTGGATAATACTTACAGCGATATCAACAACGGAAGCACCAGTTTCTCTCTGAACACGAACGTGCCGCTGTTTACCGGATTCAGCATACCTAACCAACAAAAGTTGACCAAGCTGAGCTACCAGGCAGCCCTGGAGGATCTGAACAAGGCGAAAGAAGACTTGGCCATCAACGTGGCTTATGGATACCTGCAGGTGCTGTTCAATCAGGAGTTGAACAAGGTAGCCGCCAGCCAGGTGACCCTCAGTAAGGAACAACTCTCCCGCCTGAGCCGCCTGGCCGAGCTGGGCAAAGCATCAGTAGCCCAGGTGGCCGAAGCAAAAGCACGGGTAGCACAGGATGAGATGAGTGCCGTACAGGCCGATAACACCTACCAGCTTTCCTTGCTCGACCTGAGTCAGCTGCTCGAACTACCGTCGCCGGAAAATTTCTACCTGGCTCAGCAGGATACCGCCGTGGTATTCGATGAACTGACTGCCCCTGACAATATCTATACGGAGGCCCTCATGAACAGACCGGGCATCCGGGCTGCACAACTGCGCCTGAAGGGAACGGAAAACAGCATCAAGATAGCTCAGAGCAGTTACTATCCGCAACTTTCGTTCAACGCTGGCCTCGGTTCCAGCTTCTATACGCTGAACGGACATGCCAGCAGCGCTTTTTTCACTCAGTTGGACAACAACCAGAACAAGTATCTCGGGTTCAACCTGAGTGTGCCCATCTTCAACCGTTTCGCCACCCGCAACCGGGTAAAAACGGCTAAGCTGCAACAGACCAACATGTCTCTGGATTTGGACAATACGAAGAAGACTTTGTACAAAGAGATTCAGCAAGCCTGGTACAATGCCGTGGCTGCCGAGAGCAAATACAACACCAGTGAAGTGGCTGTACAAGCCAACGAAGAGTCATTCCGCCTGATGAGCGAGAAGTTTGACAACGGAAAGGCAACTTCGGTGGAGTACAACGAGTCCAAACAGAACCTGATGAAGGCTCTCTCGGATCGTATTCAGGCAAAGTACGATTACCTGTTCCGCACCAAGATTCTTGACTTCTACAAAGGGATCCCGATTGAGTAACCGGTATCCGGTACATAAAGTATTGAAATATAGTCAACAAAGGGCATCCGGCAGGGTCCCTTTGTCATTTTAATAAAGCAGCTTGATGGGATTTAGCCACAAACATGTCAGCAGTTTACAGAAAAAGGGTTACTTTTGCAAGCAATAGCAACATTCCCGATGACAATTATGCACTATAAATTCTCTGCTCCTTCCGAAGTGAAGGCTACGATACAGCTTCCCGCGTCGAAAAGCATCAGCAACCGGGTACTCATCATCCATGCACTGGCCAATGGCTCGTGTACACTGGGCAATCTGTCCGACTGCGACGACACGCAGGTGATGATTAAAGCATTGTCTGGGGATCATAAAGTGATTGATATCCTGGCAGCAGGTACAGCGATGCGTTTCCTCACTGCCTATCTGAGCGTAACGCCAGGCACCCGCACGATTACCGGCACGCAGCGGATGCAGCAACGCCCCATCGGCATTCTGGTCGATGCCCTGCGCGAGCTCGGTGCCCACATCGAGTACGTTGCCAACGATGGCTTCCCACCTCTCCGCATCACTGGTTCTCTATTAAAAGGAAACGAAATCGCACTCCAAGGAAATGTCAGTTCGCAATACATCTCTGCCCTGCTCCTCATCGCCCCGATGCTGGAGAAGGGATTAAAGTTGCACCTGGAGGGAGAAGTCATCTCCCGCCCGTACATCAACCTTACTTTGCAACTGATGAAGGACTTCGGTGCATCGGCACTCTGGACGTCGGAGAGTGATATTATCGTATCGCCCCGCCCCTACCGGGATGTGCCTTACACGGTGGAAAGTGATTGGAGTGCTGCTTCGTACTGGTACCAGATAGCTGCGCTGGCCGAAGAAGCTGAGATAGAGCTGCCTGATTTGTTCCGTCACAGCTATCAGGGCGATAGCCGTGGAGCGAAGGTCTTTGCCCGCTTGGGTGTGGCTACAGAGTTCACCACCAATGGCGTACGGATAACCAAAACGTCCGCTCGCCCGGATAGACTGGACGAGGACTTTATTGATATCCCAGACCTGGCACAAACGTTCGTGGTGACTTGCTGCCTGCTCGACATCCCCTTCTGCTTCACTGGCCTGCAAAGCCTGAAGATCAAGGAGACAGATCGTATTGCCGCCCTGAAAACAGAACTAAAGAAATTGGGTTACTTGGTTCAGGACGAAAACAACAGTGTGCTGTATTGGAACGGTGAACGCTGCCAATCTGAAGTGGCTCCGGTGATTCATACGTATGAAGATCATCGCATGGCGATGGCCTTCGCCCCAGCCGCTATCCGTTTCCCGGAGATGTGTATTGCAGAGCCGCAAGTAGTAAGTAAATCATACCCTTGTTACTGGGAGGACTTACTACAAGCAGGATACCACTTTCAGATCAAACAATAACAGGCTCATACGGGGGCGATGAACATCTCCCCCGGGAGCCTACGCTTATTTCTTGTCGAGAGCGATTTTCACGGCATTCATGCCCCTATCGCCCCGCTCCAGTTCAAAGGTAACTATATTCCCCTCCATAAGATTAACCGGAGCATTACTTACATGGAAGAAGTATTTCTCCACACCGGCAAGGTTTTTGATAAATCCATATCCCTTACCCTGATTAAAGAATTCCACACGACCTTTCAACACCGTTTCTTCTTCCACTTTTTCTCCTTTAGGTGTAGAGACAAGGATATCTTCCAACTCTACTTCCTGTTTTTTGCTAGGATCGGGAGGCGTATCGGTAATCATCCCGTTTTCATCGATATAAGCAATCATATCATCGAATGACCGACTGCCACTGGCCTTGCGCTCTTCCTTGCGCAACAACTTTTCTTTTCGCTTCTGCTCTTTCTTCTTCTCTACTTCTTTTTTGTTAAATGAAATTGCCATTAATAATTGTTTAATTGGTTATATATAAAATTTTACACACTCAAAGGTTAAACCTCAGAGGGTATATTCAGGGACTCATTGTAAAGTTGCCGTGACCTCAGAATATCTTGCGTATTTTCCTGTGCCCACTCCACCAGGTGATTCAGATAAGGCATTAGTCGTTGTCCGGCTAATGTGAGGGAATACTCCACCCGTGGCGGCACTTCGGGATACACCTCCCTGCCGATCAGTCCATCCGTTTCCAACGAGCGGAGTGTCACCGTCAGCATCCGCTGCGAAACGTCTCCTATGGATTTATGGATCTCGTTGAAGCGCATAGTCCCTCCGCTGTTCAGCGTCATAAGAACCAGCAATGACCACTTATCGCCCAGCCGGCTGAGAATATCCCGGATGGGACAAACGTTTTCTGAAAAAGGTTTCATTTATTTAGTCTTTTATCCAACTGTGAATCAGCATTGCTTACCTTTCTGTAACCTCATTACCAAAATGTTAGCTCTTGTTTTAATGGATTACTGTATCTAACTTTGCTGCACAAAGGTAACAAACTTACCAATAGTAACAAAGGTAATAACCACTTTTAAATTCAGACGTATGGCAAAGAGAGTTGCAGTATTAGTAGTAAATCCTGTCAATGGGGCAGGTTTGTTTCAGTATTTGGAAGCCTTTTTCGAGAATGGTATTCCGTACACTACATTCGCAGTAGCGGAAACAACGCAGGTAAAAACCAATTCGGGCATCTGCATGCAGACCGATGACGCAGTGGCCAATCTAAAAGGACGCGTAGGCGAGTATGATGCACTGGTATTCGCTTGTGGCGATGCCATGCCTGTATTCCAGCAACATGCCGCAGAACAGTACAACCGGGACATGCTGGCTGTGATGAAAGAGTTTGACAACAGTGGTAAACTATTGGCCGGTCATTGTGCCGTTGCTTTGTTGTTCGACAGTTTGGGCATAGGTCATGGCAAGAAGGTGGCATTGCATCCGTTTATCAAGTCGTATATGCAAGGCTGTATCGGCACGGACGAGAAAGCGGTGATCGAAGGCAATTTTTATACTGCCCAAACGGAGAATGCCATTGCGTTCTTAATTCCTGAGCTGCTGGGCGCATTGAAGTGACAGGGAAGATAATCCGCCAAAAAGAAGAGGGTGTCAATAGGCACCCTCTTTCGTTTTGTAGCTTCCGCAAAACAAACAGTACTTGTCTGCACCAGCTACTGTCGTGAGAAATCGAAGGTTAGGTTTTGGCCTGCAGTGATGACGATGGGTCGGTCGAGGATGATGGTTAACTTCTTGCCTTGTTGTTGCATACTAGCCTGGCAGTCGATACCATCGATCGTTGCTACCACCGATTTTATTTCTTTCTTTGTCGGGGCTTCCACGGCGAATGATGCCAATCGTACCTTTCCGTACTGAGGTTGCAACGTACACTGCATGCCATCTTTGTTTTGCTGTTGGCTATACGTTCCCCAACCTTCGGCAGCGGTGAACGGAGCTTTGAAGTTGGCCTGGTCCCATTTGGGAGCGAAGCGCATGTATCCTTTGGGGCCGTGGTACTCAAATCCGCAGGCAGTGATGAAGGTGCCGTAGCTTGCCATAGCGCGGGCATAGTGATCGCTGCATTCTATTTCGTTGAACGGATTACGCTTCGAAGCATGATACCGGTCGTGTATGGAGCGTACCAGCGTTAGCCCTTTGTCCGTCAGCCCTTCGGCAATCATGTGGGCGGCTACCTGATACTCGAAGCCACTCATGCATTCGTGGAAGTAACCCATTTGCCAGGTCACATTATCGCCGTAGGGCTTGGGCTCGTTCTCCGGGTTGGTATTCATAATCATGCCACCTTCGCCGGGGAGGGCATACGGGCGACCGCCTTTATGTACGGCGATGTACGGACCTACATCCGGTGTGTAGTTGTATTTCCAGAGGGCGTTGAGGGCCGATATTGTTTTGTTGCGGTCTTGTATGCGGCCCAATCCCACCTGATGTGCCCAGGACTGTCCCATCACCTGATCAATGTGAGAGGTGTTGTATGAGCCCAGGTTGGTACGGCCCTTCTCCTTGTCTGGTCGATGAATGTAATACTCGCCATTGAAGAGGTATTTGTCCATGTTCTTGCTGCCTTTCTGCACGTAGTCGGCACAGATTTGGGCGAAATCCTTGTCGCCTACCTCTTCGGCCATCTCCTGTCCGGCACGTACGCCGGAGATGCAGAGACCTACAATCCAGGCTATTTCTCCATCCCATACGGCATCCAATGTGTTTTCCATTGGTGTGTCTTCCATGCCGTCGCCGTTTCGGTCCTGATTGATGATGAACTGAACGGCTTTCTTTATGTTGGGCCAGTTGCGACGCAGGAATGCATCGTCGGCACTCATCTGATGTTCGCGGTAGCAGCGTAGTACGGTGCCTGCCTGTCCGTCGATGGCAGGGCGCGTCTCCATCTCTGCCCGGAAGATGATACCTCCGTCGGGCTGCATGGCTATGTTCAGGTCGGTACGTTCCCGGCAGTCGCGCTCCAAAGCAGGAAAGAGTCGTCCCATGGCTTGAGCGTATTGCCATACGTGTGTGCAGGTACCGGCGCAAGCACCCACACCTTCCCATGCCCAGAAGCGTCCGCTGCTGAACCGGTGGCAATTGGCTGTGGCAAGTGTGTTGACGTTTAGCAAGGTACGCTCCAGGAACCAGTGAGGGAGGGTGGAATCCTGCCACGTGGCCAACCATAGCTTGGTGGTGGAGGATAGGCGTTCGAAGTTCTTGGCGATGTATGCTGCCACTTCTCCGGCCGAGGCAAACCGGTTTTGATAGTATCGCCCTGTATCGGCTATCTTATCATCTATCTTAAGATTAGTAAAGTGCCAGGTGATGACGAAGTGGGCATCTCCGGTCTGCCCGGCTGCAACGTCTACGGTCGATTGCACACCGCCTATCAGGGGCTCAAGTACCGGCCGGGAGAGAGAGTCTGTCTGATCGGCCTGAATCATATCGGAAGCCGATGAAGAAGCATCAGCCATGGGAGAGCTGCCGGAGTTTATCAGGGGAGTACGACCGAAATTCCGTATGTCATCCGGCGGAAGATAGGTGTATGCAGTGGCATTCCTGTCCAGGGCTGTGAGGGAGAGCGTGCCGTAGTCCGGTTGGCTTGTCAGGGAAGCTTTCTTTTTTTCGTCAAGTATTAACAGCGTTTCGTCAACAGTTATCCACGTTTCGTCAACAGTTATTTCATTAACTCTCCGGCAAACGGTGGGGTCGGCGGAACGGATGCTTGTTTTATTTTCCAGATAGCCCAGCAGGATGACCTTCATAGGAACTGTTCCGGTGTTTTTTACATTGAACGAGAGAATCGTAGCGGGTAGTCCCGATTCGTCCTCGTCCAGCGGTATGAAGGGCGAGTAGGCTTGCAACGTCAACTCTAACAGGAGTTTCCGGTCGGTATACCGAACAGTACCTATGGGGTAAGTGGCTTCGAACGAAATCTCGTCCCACGCGCTTTCTTCCAGTGTTTTGCAAATGGTTTGTCCATCGTATTCAATGCGGATAAGGAAACCTTGCTGCAAGGGATGCATGGGGCGTGCGGGTTCTACGTAGCAGGCACCGTCGCGTGGGCGGACTTTCATGTCGTTCCACATCACAAGATTGGGCTGAATGCCTTCTTTGGTTTCATTGAATATATCCCAAAGCCACAGCCGGCCATCGCCTCCCAGGTAAACGCCTCCGCAGTTGATTCCTCCCACAGGCATGCCGATGTATTGCAACTCACCACGCGATTTGTAATACCGGGTGGCTTCCCCCCGTTCGTAGAGGGATTGAATCCATGCAGGCGAGAGGTTCTTCTCCACCGGAATCTCCCCGGGCTCTTGTGCGGAAGCCGACAGGGGGAAGAGGAATAACAGACAGATGAAGTAATAAAAGGGTGTTTTCATAAATGGAAAATAAAGAAAGTCACCATAAATATACAATTATTTTTCGATATGTACGCCCTAAGCGTCCGCAGCTATATTTTATTGTAAACTTTCCCGGTAGCGTACCAAGGCTTCGAGGAAGTAGTAATCGGCATACACTAACGGTACATCTACTTCGGCACCGTGCGGTATGCTGCCCACACTATGCATCAGAATGAAGTCACCGTTCTGTCCCAGCTCTGCCCGGTACTGGCTGGATGCCAACGTATGCAGCATATCGACAGCTGTTTCGTAATACTTCTTTCCGGGGATATACTGACTTAACTCAAAAAGAGCAGAGGTTATTACCGAGGCAGCCGAAACATCGCGATAGCTCCCGGTAATGGTCAGTGCCAGTGACTTGACTTCCGGTACATAACCTTCTTGTCCGGCATTGAAATCCCAGTAGGGAATCTTGTCGGCGGGTAGGTTGGGATTTCGCAGGTACCAGTCGGCCATTTTCTCTGCTGCATTCAGGTAGGTGATATCTTTGGTTTCGCGGTACATCATGGTGAATCCATAGATGCCCCAGGCCTGACCGCGCGCCCAGGTGGAATTATCACTGTAACCCTGGTTGGTAGCCTGATTCCGGGCAGTTCCTGTAAGGGTGTCGTAGTTGACCACGTGGTAGGAGCTGAAGTCCGGACGCAGGTGGTTCTTCAGGGTGGCATTGGCATGCGTTACGGCGATGTTATATAACTCTTGATCGTTTGCCAGCCGGGCACCGGCGAAGAGCAGTTCCAGGTTCATCATGTTGTCGATGATAACCGGATAGAACCATTCCACGGAGTCGTTCCATGCCTTGCGGTAGTTCCATGATTTGATGGTACCGGTTAGCGGGCTGAAACGGGTGGCTAGCGAACGGGCACTTTCAATCAGGATCTGTTTCACGTCATCTGTGGGCTGAAGGCGGTATTCGTTGCCATAGCTGCAATACATCATGAATCCCAGGTCGTGATGCTTGGTAAATGTCTTTAGTGATTCGAGCGATGCAGTCCAACGGAGAGCTTCTTTCTTCCACTTTTCCTGACCGGTGAGTTCATATAAATACCACAGGCTACCGGGGAAGAACCCGGAAGTCCAATCGTACATATTGGTGCATACAATCTTTCCTTCTGTATCCGTACTTCTCGGATAAACACCGTGCGGTTCACCGATTTCCTGAAGCATCAAGGTTGTTTGCCGGGCTGAGAAGTCAACGTTCTCATCAATAAACTGTTTCTCTTTGTTTTGGCAGGAAACAAGGAGGAGGCATCCGATTATAGCAAATCGGGCAATAATTCTGGTAGTATTCATTCTGGAATATATTTTTATGATTAACCGGATGTTTCCCTCTTTTAGCACCTGTGCTCCGTTGCCGTCGGATCAGTTCCTAAGGGGGAAGAGGGAAACACGCGGATAATCATCTATTTATAAAGGTGCCCAAAAGCGTTTGACACTTTCAGGCACCTTTCACCTGCTTTTTACCTTAAAAACTAATTATGAGAGAGAATTAGTAAGTCCAACCCGGGGTTTTCTTCATGTTAAGATTCATCTCGGTTTCCTGACGTGGAACAGGCCAGGTATACATCTGGTCGCCCAACCATGTGTAGGGTGAAACTACCTTACCATATACCTCCATGATTCCGTTCCCCACTTTAAACTTGGTATCTTTCCACGTTTTCCAACGCATTTCATCGAAGAAGTTAATACCTTCATTCAGGAACTCTACCCGGCGCTCATGTCTTACTTTCTCGCGCAGTTCGTCCTGACCGGTATATGTCACAGCAGGCATATTTACCCCTTGACGACTTCTTACCATATCCACTTTCCCGGCGGCATCGGTCAGTTTGTTTTGCTCAACCAATGCTTCGGCCCACAACAGCAATACATCGGCATAGCGGATAAGGGGTTCATTCGTAGGACAACGGTCGCGGGCAGGAATTGGGTTGTTGCCCTCATACACAAACTTACGATGCAAATAGTGAAGCTGTGTACGTGAATCTGTCCACAAGTCACCCAAGCTTTGGGCTACCATCGGCCAGGTGGATGTAGTAAGTACCTCGTCTGCTCCAAATATTCCCAGATAAGTTGAATAGGGAGTTATAACGCTTGCCGCCAAACGTGGGTCACGATTAGCATACGCTTTCTTAATACGTGCTTCGTTACCATAGGGCAGATAGTTGGCTTTTCCTTCAGCGAGTAAATCCAGTTTTGCATTGACAGCCTTCGTTACATCCGCACTGAGTTCTTTTCCATTAGCATCCTGTATGTCGCGAAGGAAAAAGACTTCTTTTTGAACTACACTCATGGCATTGTATCCGGGAATCACTGCATCCCAGTTGAAGGGTGTTCCATCGGCGTTTTCATACTGATCCACTCCGTTGGGCGACACCAGGAATGAATTCCAACACGACCCGAATGAGGAACGTGTACCGCAGTAGAATTGTGAGTTGCCTCCATATCCCAGGTCGCCTGTATTCTGCACGCTGAAAATCATTTCATCGCTGGCCTCATTGGCTTCCGTAAAGAGTTCCTTGTATCCGCCTTGGAAGAGTGCATAACCACACTCGCCTACTTTGGCAAAGTCGGCCGCTGCCAGGTCCCATTTTTGTTGCTGCATATACGCCTTTCCACGCAATGCATAGGCAGCTCCTTTGGAAGCACGTCCTGTAACGTCTTTATTGGGGAAGTTGGATTCCTGAATACAATCGGTCAGGTCTTTTACTACCTGCTCCCATACGGCAGCTTCAGTTTCTTGTGCTTTGGTACACTGGGCCGGTGCAACCGGTTCCAGATAAACAGGCACTCCACGGAACAACTCGTTCAAGCGATAGTAATGAAAAGCTCTCAGGAATTTGGCTTCGGCAACTAAACGTGCCTTCTTTTCGTTCGATACAGGCGATTTTACGGGAATGTTTACGATGGCATCATTCGCTCTGTGAACTCCTTCGTACAGCCGTTTCCAGGTTTTGTTAAACAAATCGCTGCCGGGAGTGATGGTACCTCGCAGAAAATCTTCATTATCACGACATTGTGCCATATATCCCCATTGGTCAAAAGCAAAATGCCCAAAGTCTTGAGTAGTACCTACGAATCCCCAATTACGTAGATTCGAGTAAATACCGGCAACACCCATATCAGTTAAATTTTCCGTACTCCACATGGAGGAAGCACCCGGCTTATTATAGGGAGCCGTGTCCAACAAATCCGTACAAGCAGTTAGACCTGTCAGAGTCGCTGCTGCTGTTGTTAATATAATAAATAAACGTTTCATACATCTATCAGATTAAAGTTAAAAAGTAACGTTAACACCCACTGAGTACTGGCGAGCTGCCGGATACGCATTAATCTTGCTTCCTGCCTCCGGGTCGAGTCCCGGGAAGTTTGAAATGGTAGCCAGATTCTCTCCTGCCAGGAAGAGGCGAAGGTGGTTGATATTTGCTTTGGCTATCCATTGTTGCGGGAAAGTATAACCTATCTGCAGATTTTTCAACTTAATATACGTAGCGTTATACAGATACAAGTCATTATCAATATGCGCACCGTTCGACTCAAATCTCAGTCTGGGGTATTTGGCTGTAATGTTATTTGCAGGGTCGTCCGGTTTGTCTTCATTGTAGTAATAATATTTACTTGCTGCATCTGCGGCTATCACCGTACGACTGCCCAGATTAGAACTGGTCAATCCTCTTTCATTGATATAGTAATACATACCTCCGTTGCCGGCCCATTGCATACTTACATCAAATCCCTTCCACTGGGCCGAAAGACCAAGGCCATAGCTGAACTTGGGCAAAGATGACTTACCGGTAAAACGACGGTCGTAAGCGTTTCCGTAGATACCATCTCCGTTGAGGTCGGCCATAATCATTTCTCCGTAATACAAACCGGTTTTATTGATTGTACCGATTTCAAACTTGTATCCGGCTGCCTGCATATCTTTCACCCATTGAAGATCTTGCGGGGTACGTATCATACCATCTCTGGGGCCTCCCTTGGGATCAACTTTGCCGCCTGCATCGTTGTAGCCACCGGTACCGCGGTACCGTGTACGCATATAGAATTCGTCAATCATGTGCCCCTCGGTACGTATGCCAAGGCCGTTGAACGTGGCAGCTTCACCGATATTAGAAGCATAGGTACCGTCCTGGTTATAGCCTTGTTTCAATGCTCCCAGATAGGAGGTGATTTCATTCTGGTTGTACGCGAAGTTGGCTGATATGCCATAACGGAAACCGCCTATTTTATCGTTCCAGTCCACTTTCACTTCCATACCCCTGTTGCGCATGTCCGATGTATTCTTTGTGGGAGGGTCTACAGTACCCATCGTGAGGTAGATAGAAGGAGAGGTAAGAATACCTTCCGTAACTTTGTTGTAGAAATCCAATTCAACACCCAACCGGTTTTTCAGGAACCCGGCATCGAGGCCAATGCCTGTAGACGTAATACCTTCCCATTGCAGGAGCGGATTAGCTAATTTGCTTTGTGCCAAACCATTGGCTTTCTTACCGCCGAAGCTATAGTTCACATTGCCGTAAGTGGCCTGCCAATCGTAGTATCCCGAAGTAGTATTACCCAGTTTACCCCACGAAAGACGCAACTTCAGATTGTCCAGGAAACTTCTTGTAGGAGCCATAAACGATTCTTCGCTGATGCGCCATGCAGCCGATACGGACGGGAATGTACCCCAGCGATTGTCGGGTGAAAAGCGTGAAGACCCGTCACGGCGGAAGTTAGCTTCGAACAAATATCTATCCTTGAAAGAGTAGTTCACTCTACCGAAGTACGAAAGCATCGCGTAGTCATACTGTCCTCCGGTATCTTTGGGTTTATCATCCTTGAGTCCTCCCGTGATACGTGCCATCTCAGCGGCTGTGCTTATATCGGTAATGGTAAAGTCTATCAGGCCTTTCACTGATACATTCAGCTCCTTCATGTCGTAGTAATACTGTTCATATCCCACCATGGCACCTATCGTATGGTCGCCGAAGGTATTGTTATAACTCAGGTTGGCCATCGCTGTATATTCCATCGAACGTTCCTGACCATAAGCAATGGATGCATCGGCCAATGTTGTTCCATAGCGTTTTATTGTATTGTCGCGGAAGCTGTACATATCGTTCGACTGTGAGTAAGATTCAGCGTCGTAACGATATTCCTGGTAATTGAAACTACCCCGTGCCACCAATCCTTTGTAAAGTTCGGCTTCGGCATACCAATTGGTATTCACGCGTGTAGTTGTGCGTTTTCCGCCGGTGTTTTCTAAGAACCAGAGCAGGTTATTTGCTGTGCCATCTTCTTCGGCAGCTTCGGGATACCCGAATTTTCCATTGTGTCTGGGAGTCATGCCCGGAACGGTTTGGAAGAGGAAGTTGAATGCCGAACTCTGGTTGCCCGCTTCCTTGTCTTGTCTCATGGCAAAAGTTTGCGTTCCAACTTTCAGGAACTTACCGATTTTGCTTTCCAGATTTATGCGGAATTGATAGCGTTTCAAACCGGTATTCTCCATGGTTCCCGGATTGTCCATAAACATGGCCGAGAGCAGGTAGTTGGAGTTCTGGCTACCCCCACTGATGGATAGGTTGTGTTTCTGGAACATATCATTGGTAAACAGTGCGTCATACCAGTCCGTATTGGGATAAGCCAGGTAATTGGGAATATCTCCATAATCGCTTGCCTTGCCATTCGGATTCTTCGAGGCTGTTCTCCAGGCATCGATTGTTGTTTTTGCATAACGTCCGTTTTGCCCGACACTCGTCATAGCCCGGTTAAACACTTCCATATAGGTAGCATAATCGTTTATGAAGTCGTATTTACCTGTGGGTTGTTCCGACGAGAGTATGCCGGTATAGGTTACTTTGGGAGCAGCCTCTTTCTTACCACGCTTGGTAGTAATCAAGATAACGCCATTGGCAGCACGTGAACCGTAGATGGCGGCCGAAGCAGCATCTTTCAAGATGGATACGGATTCTACATCGTCCGGATTCACCGAATCCATGCTTCCTTGTGCACCGTCTATAATGACCATCGGCCCTCTATAATCACTCGAGAAAGTACCTGCACCACGCACACGTATGGTAGCATCTTCAGAGCCCGGGTTACCCGAAGCCTGGGTAATGCTGACTCCGGCGGCGAGACCTGTCAATGCAGTGGTCAGATTGGCTACCGGACGGCTCTCGAGTTTATCGGAGTTAATAGAAGCTACCGAACCGGTAAGGTTCACTTTCTTCTGTACGCCATAAGCTACCACCACTACTTCATCAAGAGCTTGAGTGTCTTCAATCAACACCACATTAATGGTACCCTGACCGGCAGTTTTTATTTCTTGCTTATTATAACCTATATAACTGAATTCCAACACAGCATCCGGATTGGCAACACTTACCGTGTAATTTCCATCCAGATCAGTAATACTACCTGTAGCAGTTCCTTTTACTACGACCGATGCTCCAATAATAGGTTCACCAGTGCTATCAGTAACTTTTCCCGTGACAGTTTTTGCCTGTTGGGTAGTCATAAGTTCATTGGTACCCTGTGCGTATGAGCCTGCAGCCTTAAGTTGTAGATTGCAGGCACAAAGAATCAAAAGGGATACTTTTAACGGACGCCCTACTTTTCTCCGCAGAGAAAAAGCGTAATGTGATTTAAATTTCATAGAATTGCATTTAATTTGTTTGATAATAGCCGGCAGGTATGTGTTAACAACGTGTGTGCCGACTTCTGAGTTCTTCACAGTAATACCGGTTAACTACTACGAAAGCTCCCGGTTTTTCTTGAATACTTCTTTCACTGGTTCAACATAGGCGTTTTTTTAAAGGGTTTAACAATAAGGGGATAGAAGAATTTCTTTTTGCAAATCTAGTGGGTTGGATTGTTTTGGATGTGTTATTATTTTCCGTTATTGTTGCACAAAATGTCCGTAGGGGTATTTTTTTCAGAGTGATTATCCACACGTTTATAAGGAATCGCAGGACAAGCACTCCCTTGCCGTAGGTT
This sequence comes from Bacteroides sp., assembly GCA_031555765.1. Lineage (GTDB taxonomy): Bacteria > Bacteroidota > Bacteroidia > Bacteroidales > Bacteroidaceae > Bacteroides. The sequence goes on from JAVBUC010000013.1 coordinate 51,095, forward strand.
TTAACCGACGGTTTGCGAAGCAATCAAGCAATCATTTATACCTCTGTGGGTTTTAACCCCAGGCTTGATACAGTCCTGTGAATCAAACACCTGGGGTTAAAACCAACGGCAAGGGAGTGCGCATAAATATGGTTTTCTTATATCGAACTCACGATTATTAAAAATTATTCAGAATCTTCCGTGCGGCATTTACCATCGAATCGGCATTGGTTTCGGTGAGATTCTTTGCCTGAAAAAGGGAAAGGGCTTCATCTATTTTTTTGAGTTGGGCTTTCTGACCTTTGGTCTCGAATTCCTGCCGCAGGATGCGTATCTTTTCGGCATCCTGTACACCTTCGACCAGGCGTTCCATACGGATGCTGCTGCGGTCGGGGTATACCAGGAAGCAATCGCCGGCAGCCCAGGTGCGGAAGCGGGTGTCGCGTAGCGGGTCTTGCGTCCAACTGTTGTACGCCCATCGCAGGTAGCCGTCGTATCCTTGTGCGATAGCATACCAGATGGTCCATGTGCCCTCGGCGGGAGTAGAGAAGGTGAAGAAGTTGGGAAACGGCTCGGTACAACAGGTGTATACTGTTGTTATTTTGCCGGCTTGGCGGCGGGCCTCAATCACCTCACGCGGAATGGGTTGTTCGTAAGCCATGCAGTATTCGTACATCTGTGGCTCGACTTCGGCATGGTAGTTACCTTGTCCTGAAATTTTAAATGCGAGGTCGGCTTTATGTATCAGGGTAAAAGCATGGCGCATCATTTCCGGTTCGCGTTCATCCATGGAGATGGTGGTACGGTCGAACCAACCTTTCGTGCGAAGATGGCGGGCAAAGTCTTTCAGGAAGGTGAGCCAATACTCTTCGTAAGCGGCATCGCCGGGCTTGGCCTCGATAAACCGGATACGGTTGGTGGCTTGATCGTAATAGTCGAACTTCAAAGCCCAAGGCACCAGGGTGAAGCAGTTTATCTGCCGATCGATGCCGATGTTCATCATGAACTCCACCCAACGGTCGAACACAGTGTAATCGTATGTCCATGTGCCGTCTATTTTCTTTGTTTTGCCTACCATGCTGTCGAACGCATCTTCTGTTTGTCCGTTCCAGGGCTTGTGCATGATGGTAGTAGTGATGATTTTCTGTCCGGCATCGGCTAATTGTTGCATCAAGGGACGCATGACATCAAAGTGTGCCTGACTCCATAGCGGGACGTTGTAGTAGCGGGCTACGGCGTAAGGGTTTTGCCACAAGTCGAGGTGGAAGGCCCATTCGCGGGGAGCAGGGAGGGTGCGGTTGGCTACTTCTATTTCTAAAGGCAAAGTCAGGGCGACTGTGATGGCCGGAACATGCTCGGCAGTAATCGTCAGTGTTCCTTTGTAGTTTCCGGCCTGTATGTTGGCAGGCACCTGTATGTGAAGCCAGATTGGGCGGCTGGAATTCTGTTCCACTTCGAACTGCATACGGGTATCGAGTACATCGGCAACAAGGGACGAATCCCACAACGTGCGGTCGGGGCGGTGTCCACAAGCTCCTTTGCGGTCTTTATTCAACTCGTCGGTCATGACGTAGCGTACGAAACTGCTCCGAACGGCGGCCGATGGAATGACGGACGAACCGTATTTCAGGTCGGATACTTTCATTTGTACATTTTTCAGGTTCTTGTTAGTCCACAGCACGGCCTGAGCATTGATACGTTCGCCTTTCCATGCCTTTCCCTTCCAATTATTTCCTGTAAGCGGGGCCGGGATGCTCCATTTGGGGTAACGTATATCTGTGCTTCCCCATGCCAGTTGTACCGCTTTTTTCTGTTTCCCCCATACATCGTCGGGGTCGTGCGGTTTGGTGTCAGTTAGCTCCGTGTAATCTTTTTCCAATTGTTTTTGGGCATGTACCGGTGTTCCTGCGAAACAAGCAGTTGCTGCAAGCAGTACCATTGTGTTATATTTTCTTCTCATATTCTTTTAGTTATTAGGTTAGTGTGAATTCTTTGGTAGCACCTGCGTAAGGGTCAGGATACACCGGAAAGTGGCATGAAACCTTTTTTTGTCCGTTGATAGACGGTAGCCAAAAGGTCAGCCTGATGGAGGGTTCTTTGCGCGACGGGTCGGCCACGTAAGCTTGAACCCGTGGAGTACCTACATTTCTTAATAATAGCACACAACCCTTGTCGGCCTGCACCTTTATATCACCGCTCTCAAAAGTAGCTGCCCGGTAAAACACCAGACCATATACATTGAGCTGCTGGTTGTGAACTACCTGCAGAGAGTCCGTATTGGCCAATATGCGAATATTATCCACTGGGTAAGCGGCAGCTTCGTCTACGGTCTGTATACTCGGAGCTACCAGATAGGCATACGTTTGTTGCCTGGGGGTTACGCCATGATCCATCCACAACTTGAACACATCTTTGGAAACCGGTGCGTCGGATTGAGCTTTGTTGATGGCCTTCCAATTGCCGGTTTGTGCCTGATTGCTCACGGATACCGTTCCTCCCTGCGGGAAGTAATAACCTAATTCATCGTGCAATACCCAAGAGGGATGAATGTGTGTATGCGTACCGTTAGTCAGCGTCTGGGTGGAACCTTGACTGTGCACTGATACAGTTCCCCGCAACAGACATTGGTTAACAGTAGTGTTAATAGCTTGTGAAGCATCCGAGTGAATGCCCGCTCCAAGGCATACTACCTCCCGGTCGAAATAGAACCAGGCTTTCCGCGCTTGTGTCAGGATGCCGTAATCAGTGTCGTTCAGTAGATAGGTACTTACGCCGTAGCGTCCGTCCGAGGTTCCTCCGGTGAAAGTGCTGGTGCCCGATACCTGCCATTCGTGCGGCAACGGGAGAGAAGTCAGATGAGGAGCGGTCACTCCGGGGATCATTGCCCAGTCCCATACCGGGAAGATATCGGCATATTCATCGCCTCGCGCCGTAATGGCATTGGCTCCGTCGGTCAGAAAGTAGCCCAACAGGTTTTCCCCGTTTCCGTTTTCGTTCCGGGCGGTGAAGACAGATGCCGTACGGGTGTCGAAGGTATATTCGGGTCGTTGGTGAAGCGTATAGTCGCTCCGCCAGAAGTGAGTATTTGCAGGTTCTATGCCGTAGTTGGGCGACTGGGTTCCTTTCAGCCGTTGAATGGCTGCTTCGTAGAATGAGGTATGAGCGGTATCGAGTTTCTTCATGAGCTCTACCGGTTGGGGGTTTTCTCCTTGATAGAGGGCGTTTTTTCGCGATAATCCGCGGCCAAGGACATTGTAAAGGAGGTACTGACCGCGTGAGGCGGGTATATACGATAGTCGTGCAAACTGGCTCAGCAGTGCGGCTTTCTCACCGGGGAGGGCGTATGGCGTACCTGCCAGGTATACGGCAATATTCCCGATGCCGTTGATAATGGAGCTGCCATAGCCGGCTGTGTAGAATTGCGGTCCGTGTTGCAGGTAGGAGAAATCGTGTTGAAGCCCTTCGCCTGTGGTGAGAAACAGCGGATAATAGGCCTGTTCTACTCCGAAAGATAACACAGAGGCATCGGCGGTGAGACAGCCGCGGTATATCCAGTGAACAGCTATGTCTGTTTTATTGGCTCCTGTACCTTGTGAACCTTTTTGGTCGGGACGTCCGCCTTCCTCTCTCATGCGGTCGATGAGTTTATCTTCGAGGGTTTGGGGGAGCTGTTCTTTTCCTTTTCTCAGTAAGATAAGGATGTTTCCCATGCGTTGGGGGCAGGCTATTTGTTGCATAAACCAGTTGGTGCTGGTGGGGTGCTGGTTGTACCAGTATTGCAGGGAAACGGTGATTTTTTCATGGAGGGATTTGTCGCCCGCGTAGCGACTGCCGGGGAGGATGTAAGCTACAGCCATTGATTTCAACCGGTCCAGATGTTGGACTGGGGCCCAATTGGTCTGGTCTCTGCGGGTATAGTCGATGTCCGAGAAGGAACCCTCTATCCCCCAAAGAGTGAGGATAGAGGGTATTTCCTTATCTAAAGCAACTGGTTTTACTTTGCATTGCTCTGCTTGTATATTCGCCATAATCGTATCGAAAACCGTCAACTGGGAAGATTTCTCCTTGGAAATATCCGGGTGATTGGAACATTCTAATGATAGGATGAAGGTTAGAAAGAGGTTTACGACATACAGAGCATTCATATTTGCGACTCTTTAAAAAGGTTTCATCAGGAACTCCCACCGGTATTCCTGATTGGCAGGAATCTGGTATTCCGGTTCAGTGAGGGATCCCCAACTGTCATACCCGGCTACGCCCGACTGCTTCATATCGATACAGACTTCTACAAAGTCGCGTGAGGTAATATCAATCTCATGCGTTTGTTTGCGCAGCACATTCTTAGCAGCGTGATAGTCCTTGTTGGCTATTTCATCGGGCGACATGTTACGCCACTGGTAATCGGCATCCGATTCCTGGCAATCGAAATCTTCGACAGAGTTACGCAAAGCGTTGAAGCCGATGGGTTGCGTACCTTCGATAAGCAATCGTTTACCCTTTCCTGAAGAGAGTGCCACCCAGCGGGTATCTGTATGATGACCATTTTCCTGCGGGCGAACGTATGGCGTATACATCTGCTCGGCCGTTGTGCTGTACAATCCGAGGTGCGTACCATGGTTACGGTCAATGTAGTTCTCTTCCGGCCCACGCCCGTAGTATTGTATTTCATTCATGGAAGCAGGCAAACGGAAGCGTACACCGATGCGGGGTACCTCCAGCTTAGATGACAAGGCTCGTTGTTCATCGCGCAAGGCGACATCAGAGCGGGTAGCCTCTTTGGCTTCGGCTGTCAGCTCCGTTTGGGCAGCTTCGGCAGTGGCAGCCGTGAAAGTAATGGCAGCCCGGACAACACCCGACGGGTAAATGGTATACACCATCCGGTAGTCGTTACCGGCCGGAAGTTCATAGTTGGCAGTCAGTACCACCTGATTACCCTCTTTCACGGCTTCGGCCTGCGACACCCGGAAGTTTTTACTCGACTCTTTCCATATTTGCAGACGTTTGGGTGCCCCGTTGCCATAATCGTTATCCGTAGGGCCGCGCCAGAAGTTGGGCTGAATACCGAACCCTTCGGCAAAATATTCGTACCCGTTTACCTGATAAGATGATACGACACCTTGTTTTTTATCGAAAACGAAACTAACCTTGGATGAAGCTACTGTAATGGTTTCATTATCGTCCTGAATATTCAAAGCCGGACCTCCTTTGTCAGCATAAGCCTTTGCCGGTTGTGAGGTGGGCAAGATAAACTGTTCTTTGGCAACCACATATCCGGCAGGTACCAACGGCTGCGCTTCGAGGGTCGTTACCTCGAAGTCCAACACATATTCCACCCCCGGAGCAGTTTTCACACGTTTCACCGGAATGGTTATCACTTCCGATTGCTGCGCTTCCGGGTTGCTGTTCACCGCGCCTTGGCTTACCGGTTTCCCATTGGCCAATACCTTATACGAAATACGGTATTCTGAAAGGTCGCTGAAATAGAAGCGGTTCAGTATGCGCACCTGTCCCCGGGCCAAGTCTACAGCCTCAAAAGCAATGTTTTGGTGTACATACTTCACCTCGGTCATACCTGGATGAGGCATCTGGTCGGGCCCAACGATACCGTCGGCCACAAAATTACCGTCCGAAGGTTGGTCTTTTCCAAAGTCGCCTCCATACGCCCAAATGGTACGACCGTCGGCTCTTTTATAATTGACCGCATGGTCAATCCACTCCCAGATATACCCGCCTTGTAGGTTGGGGTACTTATATATTTCGGCCCACTGGTTGCACAAGCAGCCATTGGAATTACCCATGGCATGTGTGTATTCGGAAGGCACATAGGGACGGTTGCTTGCCGCTTCGTTCCCACGTCCGTTCTGTCCGTAATATCGAAATGATTTGGCTCCGGGGTATTGAGGCACCACCATGTCGGTGTTCCACTCTTCGAGTGCCCGCTCATAACATACGGGACGGGCCATGAGATCCTTATCCAGCTCTTTCAGCAACACATATCCGTTGTAGAAATTAAAGCCATTCCCGGCTTCGTTGCCCATCGACCAGATGGTGACAGATGGGTAGTTCTTGTTGCGCTCGAACATGTTCCGCAGACGGGACAGGTGACTTTCCAGGAAGTCAGGGTTGTGCCCCAGCGTTCCCCGTTTCCTGCCGTCCAGATGTCCCACGCTTCCTTTACGCATATCGTCCTGGTGAATGGTATAGTACATGCCGTGCGATTCGATATTGGCCTCATCGTACACATACAACCCGTATTCATCGCACATTTCGTAGAACCGGCGGTCTTGCGGATAATGGCTTAAACGTACGGAGTTGATGTTGTTTAGTTTCATCAGCTCAAAGTTGCGACGCATCTGCTCGGGGGTCAGGTAATGCCCGTTCAGGGTGGTTTCGTGTATGTTGGTGCCCTTCAGCTTGATGGGCTGACCGTTGACGTAGAACAAGTGCAGGGGTTTCTTGTTGACTATCTGATTGCTTTCTTTGATTTCGATGCGGCGGAAACCTACCCGAAAGGGAACAATCTCCTGTGTCTTTCCGTTTTGCTTTACCGTGATGAAAAGCGTGTAGAGGTTGGGATGTTCGGCTGTCCAGATAGCTACATCGGGCAGTGTGTGGGTTTCGAACTCAATCGGGCCCGATTGTGCAACTGCACCCGTTTGCTCGACACCCGAAGCGACCACTGTTCCTTGTTTGTCTTTCAATGCATAGCTTACTTCGGCTTCCTTCTCTCCCTTCATATCTACACTCAGCCGGAAGATACCATCTTTGTATGTATCGTCCAGCGTAGATACAACCCGGAAATCGCGGACAGCCGTTTGGGGTTGCGACCAGATGAAGATGTCGCGTTCTATGCCGCTCATACGCAGGAAGTCCTGACATTCCAGCCAGGAACCTGTGCTCCAGCGGAATATCTTCAGGGTAAGTATGTTTTTACCTGGCTGTATATACGGGTTTATCAAGAACTCGGCCGGATCTTTGGAATCTTCGCTGTAACCCACTTCTTTCCCGTTGATGTATACGTATACGCCCGATTTGGCTCCGGCAATGTGCAGATATACATCGCGTTCTGTCCATGCGGCAGGGATCTCGATGTCCCGGCGGTATACACCTACCGGATTTTCTTCGGGGAGGATAGGCGGAACGGGGTTGTACGTGGCAAATTCATACGGTTGGTTCACGTAGAATGCTTCGCCGAAGCCTTGCAACTCCCAGTTGCCCGGCACTTTGATGTTCTGCCATTTAGATACGTCAGTCGATGCATCGGTGATGCCTGCCGGTAGGGTGTGGTAATCGTTGGTGAAGTAGAATTTCCACGTTCCGTTGAGCAGGTAGTAATACGGACTCTGCTCATATTGGAGGGTGGCAGCTTCCTTTTCTTTGTCATAACTCATAAAGGTGGTGCGGGGGGACTCTTTGTTGACACCTATTACGGTGACATCTTTCCAGTAAGGCAGACTTTGTGCCGACAGGGACTGGGCATTGATGCCAACAAGAAGCAGTGATACAATCAGTACGATTGTGGAGGTTGAAGTATTTTTCATATAATAATCTATTAACATGTGTTCTATATAAAGATTTTATAATGAGGGCTTCCAGCCCTGTAGAGAGACAAGTCTCTGGGTGCAAATTTAGCAAATTAGCCTACAAAGCAACTATCATTTTCTTCCAAAATAGCTATATAAATTGTCCGCAAGCGAAGCTTTTGCATTTCTTTAATACAGGATAGAATATTCAATTATTTATACTCACATTTTGCGAATAAACTTTATCAGGAGCTCTCATCCTATGGCTATCTCCTGATAAAGTTTATTCGCAAATATGGGTACACCCAATTGAATACCCTACTCCTTTGTACTATTCTCCCTCCGGTAATTCTGAGGAGTAGTATGAAACTGAATTTTAAAGCAACGGCTGAAATAGATAGGCGAACCAAAGCCAAGGGCATAGGCTATTTCGCTGACCTGCATTTCCGGATGTGTGCGTAGCAACATAGCCGCCCTCTTCAGCTTATGATTCAACAAGAAGTTGTTCGGCGTCATTCCTGTTAAAGCCTTGAACTTGGCATAAAGCAATGTACGCCCCATCGCCAGCTCTTTGCACAGTTGCGGAATATCGAATTCCGGGTCGTCGATATGCTCGTCTATAATTGCCACAGCCTGTTTCAAGAGATCCTTATCCAATGGATTAATGGTGGTTAAGTCAATCTCTGAAATGGGTTTCTGGGTGAATTGTTGTTGAACAAGCAACCTGTTGCGTACCAGATTATTGCAACGAGCCAATAACATGCGTGCATTGAATGGCTTGGTGATGTAATCGTCCGCGCCCCGGTTGAGCCCCTCAATGTTTTGCTCGATGGTATTTAATGCGGTAAGTAAAACAATAGGGATGTGGCACGTATCGATATTGTTTTTTATCTGGATACACATTTCTGTTCCGGTCATTTCCGGCATCATAACATCACTCACAATCAAGTCCGGTTTTTCTGAGATTGCCAGTTCCAGTCCTTGTTTTCCGTTCCGGGCAATCGATATCTGGTAGAATGGTGCGAAGAGCTGCTGCAGCATCTTGAGCAGATCCTCGTTGTCCTCTACTATTAATAAGGTATACGAAGGCGTATCAGCACTAACCGGCTGCTCGGGTTCGTCGCTTATGCCGAGCGTAATTTCTTCCAGTTCAACAGAAGAAGGCATGGAGCCAGTAATCAGTTCCGTGCGTTCTTCTTCCTGTATAAACCGCACCTGCCCATCGGCCAGGAAATGTTCTTTACCCCGGGGGATATGCACGGAGAATATGCTGCCACGCCCCATTTCACTCGCTACCGAGATGGAACCGTGGTGCTTTTCAACGATGGTTTTTGTCAATGCCAGTCCGATGCCGGCACCAGGAGTCGCGTCTTTATTTTTTGGCTCATTATTGGCCTGATAGAAGCGGTCAAACACATGGAGACTATCCTTGGTGGTCATGCCCACCCCGCTATCGACCACCTCGATGCAGGCCTCTTTATCTTCGATGATATTTATCTCGATAGTTCCTCCCTTGGAGGTGTATTTGAATGCATTGGAGAGCAGGTTGAAAAAAACCTTCTCCATCTGCCGGGCATCGAAGAAGAGGTTTATCTGATGCGTGCTGAAGTTAAACCGGTAGGTAATGTCCCGCTGCCGGGCGTATTCCAGGAACGACACATAAATTTCGCGGACAAAATCGACCACATTCTGTTCGGCTATCTTCAGGATGAAGTGGTTTTGGTCGAACTTGCGGAAATCCAGCAACTCGGTCACCAGATTGCGCATGCGGCGGGCATGCTTGTCAATCGTCACAATATGACTGTATAGCGTGGGGGCCATCGACATATTTTGCAGCAACATATCAATGTGGGTGATGATGAGCGTGAGCGGCGTGCGGAACTCATGGCTTACGTTGGTAAAAAACAACAGTTTGGCATGATTCATCTGTTCTATTTGTTGTTTCTCGAACCGTTCTTTTTCCAACGAGAAAGCCAGCCGTCGCTTGACAATGCGGCTGCGGACAAAATAGAACGTACAGAGCGAAGCAGCCGTTATATACAGAAACCAGGCCCAGAACGTGTTGTACCACGGTCGGGAGATCGTTATCTGTTGGGATATCTCTTCCACCCTTGAGCCGGGCATATCGCCTTTGGTGCGAATGCGCAGCACGTACTTTCCCGGGTCAAGATTGGTATAGTAAATGCTCATCTGCCGGGTGGGAATCCATTCATGGTCGAAACCTTCGAGCTTGTACTCGTACCAGTTATTTTGTAGCAGGCTGACATAGTTGGACAGGGCGAAGTTGAATATCAGATTATTCTGGTTGTAGTGCAGGCGGAGGTTCTTCACAAACGGCAGCGATTGGTCGAGGATGTGGGTGGCATCGCCCGGATAGATACGCTGGTTGTTGACCGACAAATGAGACAGGTAGAATTTTAGTTTGCCGACGGGTATTTTCAAATCATTCTCCTGGAAGGTAGTAATGCCTGCTACATCGCCCACAAAAATCTCGTTATCCAGTGCAATGAACATCCCGCATCCGTTCACGATGGACGAACCCGGGAAGCCGGAAGAAATGCTGATGGAGCGGAAGTCCTGCTGAACGGGAGAGAAGAGCGTGATACCTTCATTGCAGGTAATAAGGATATTGCCTTGATTGGTTTCGGCCAGGTTATAGCAGTAGTCACTCAACAGTTGCCCGTTCTCGGCAGAGTACCGGGTGACCTTTTCTGTCGTTTTATCGTAATAGAACACACCCGAACCCAGTGTGGCAATATAGACGCCACTCTTGGTAGCCTTTATCTTCGTAATTTCAAAATTGCACCCGTATGTTTGGAGGGGTATGACGTGTGTCTTTTTCCGGGTGTCCGGGTCAATACCGATAACACTCTTTTCTGCATCCAACCAGATGTGTTCCTCATCGTCTACATCGAAAAACTGACAGATACCGTTGTAGAGCATTTGAAACTCATTGGTATCCGGGTTCATCTGGAAGAAACCATTCCGGGCCGATACATAAAGCCGGTCATGGCGGAATTGTACCGTGTAGACGATGTTGCCCGGTGCTTTGAGCGGGTTGCCCGGCGAGTTAGAGAGGTAGTTGTGAAACTGCTCCTTACGGATGTCATAGCGTGAAAGACCGCCGATGTACGTACCTATATAGAGATAATTACGCTTCGGGTCATAACAGATGCTCTTTACATTATTATGTGGCAAAGCGTTTCCTTTCCCGGCAGTGAAGTACCTGAACGTGCCGTCTTCGCGGTTCATGCAACTGATTCCACCCCCATCGGTGCCTATCCATAAGTTCGACTCATTGTCCTCGGTTATGCTGCTGATGTACGAAAAATAGGGCGGTGTATGTGCACTCAGATTTGCGTAGTTGTAGCGCGAAAAGATATCGTACTCAGGGTTGAAGTAGTTGACCCCGCCAAAATAACTACCTATCCAGATACTACCCTGTTGGTCTTTGTAGAGTGCGAAAATGGAAGAATGCTCCAACCCGCCCCGGTTCTTGCCTAATCTCAGGTCGGTATATTTCCCCGTTTGAGGGTTGTATTTATGAAGCCCATCGAACGTGCCGAACCAGATGTTATGCTGGTTATCTTCAATAAAATCACGTATCTGGTGACTGTTGATTCCGTGAGGTAAACCGGGAGCATAGGGTACTTTGGCAATATGTCCTTCAGGCGATATGCGGAACAATCCCTCCATACGGGTACCTACCCACATCTCACCGGTGGAACTCTCGAACACTCTGTACACGTCTACATCCGGAATTATTTTTTGTATGTCCTTACGTATGCGATGGGTGACATACAGTCCGTCGATGGTGCCGATATAGAACTTATCGGCTGTAACCGTAAGACTGTTGATAAGCTTCGTTCCGGTTTTCATGATGAACTTCAACTGCTCCGTTGCTTCGTTGTACAAGTATATCGAGTCACTACTTACACACCAGATATCTCCTTGATAAGAGGCAAGTGCCATTGCATAGGTAGAGGTCAGCTGGTGGAAAGTTTCCCGGCGAATGTCATATTTCAGTAAGGTCCTATCGGCGATAATGAATATATTTCCTTCGCGGTTGCCCAGAATGCTGTATATGCTATTTCCTATCAGGATGCGTTCGGGTTGTTGCAGGTGACTGTTGGTATAGGCGCGGTAGGATGTGATGTCATTTCCGTTGTATACACTAATGCCTTCCTGGGTACCAAACCACATACGTCCCAGTACATCCTGATGGATGGATATAACAGAAAATTGATTAAGTCCGTCGGACAGACCGATGTGTTTAAAGTAATCAGCATGCAGTAGTTGGCTGAAAAATAGAGATAGAACTGTAAGATAGAATATTCTTTTCATAAGCTACTATATATTGTGCAAATGAAAGCACTTATGGGTAAACGCGCCTTACCTAATTTTCCGTGCTATATGCACTAATTTTCCGCGCATAGAATAATTTATATACAAATATAAGATAATGAACGAAATAGGCCTTGTTTTCTTGATCTTTTTTTAAAAGAGATGATATTTTTTGGGAACTAATATCTATCTTTGAAACGTCTGTTAACCCTTAAACGGTGAAAGTTCATCATTTTTCTGCCTATTTCTACATTATTATATATACATGAAAAAACTTTTTTTATTTATTCTTATTCTGGCCTTATGGCCGGGAAGCATGCTGCAAGCGGCCGGACTCAAGTCTACCGAAACCGGCCGGAAATACTGGGCCGATCTGCTATACACCATAGCCGAACCTATACTGAGTAACATGAGCCGGGGCGAGTTAGTGAAAAACATGCAGGTGGAGCTGTCGCCCACATGGGACGGACGAACTCCGCGGGTAACGTACATGGAAGCCTTTGGCCGCTTAATGGCGGGACTGGCTCCGTGGCTTTCTTTGCCGGACGACGAAACACCCGAAGGCAAGCAACGCCGGCAACTCCGTGAATGGGCACTTAAAAGTTATGCACATGCCGTCGACCCCGATAGCCCCGACTATCTGGAGTGGCACCGCGAGGGGCAGCCGTTAGTGGATGCCGCTTACATCGCCAACAGTTTTATCCGTGCACCCAAACAACTTTGGGAGCCATTGGATGAAGTGACCAAACAACGTTATATCAAGGAGTTCAAAGGGCTTCGCCGGGTGAAACCTCCCTATTCCAACTGGCTGCTGTTTGGTGCTATGGTAGAAACGTTCCTACTGACTGTCGATGAAGAGTACGATGCTTTCCGCATTGATGTAGCCATGCGGAAGATTGACGAGTGGTACGTGGGCGATGGTTGGTATTCGGATGGTCCGCATTTTGCAATGGACTACTACGGTAGTTTTGTGATTCATCCCATGTATGTGGAAATCGCAGAAGTACTGAAACAAAAGAAATTCATCAACACGAAAGCTTATGAACCGGGGCTGCAGCGGATGAAACGTTATGCCGAGATTCTGGAGCGACTCATCTCACCCGAAGGAGCTTTCCCCCCTGTAGGGCGTTCTATTACCTATCGTTTAGCGGTGTTTCAGCCTTTGGCTTTGTTGGCGTGGAAATACGAATTGCCGGAGACGTTGTCCAACGGGCAGGTACGCAGCGCAATGACCGCGGTGATGAAACGGATGTTCTCCACGAAAGAGAACTTCAATGAAGGCGGTTTCTTGCAGTTGGGCTTTGTGGGGCATCAACCCGGCATCTCCGATTATTATACCAATAACGGCAGTCTGTACCTCACCTCTTTAGGGTTCCTGACACTCGGATTGCCGGCCAGCCATTCATTCTGGACGGATGCGCCGCAACCGTGGACTTCGAAGAAGGCGTGGGGTGGAGAGCCGTTTCTGCGGGATCATGCTGCGCAATAAACATAACTTAATAAAAAACAGATGCGACTTATTGCATCGCTAAATATCTTACTTTTAATTAATTATTAATCTATGAAGAGTATTAAAACTTTATTATTGGGACTCTGTATGGTGCTGTGCGCATGCTCACAGCAAACTCAAACTCTCCACACCAGCGAGAAGGGTACAGAGTGGCAATGGGACAATGGAACTATTGTAGTGAAAACACCTGAACGTCCGGCAGGGCAGCAAAGCGTAATCGGACTGACTACTCCCAAGATGGAGGTTGTACGTGTGGGATTCGTAGGTCTAGGCATGCGTGGACCGGGTGCTGTAGAACGTTTCACGTATATACCCGGTACGCAGATTGTGGCGCTCTGTGATTATGAGCAGTCCAAGGCGGAGAATTGCCAGGAGTATCTGAAGAAGGCATCTTTGCCTAAAGCTGCCATCTATTCCGGAGAAAAAGGATACGAAGAACTGTGCAAACGCGATGATATCGACTTGGTATACATTGCCGCCGACTGGCTGCACCATTTCCCCATTGCCCAGTGCGCTATGGAGAATGGGAAACACGTGGCAATAGAAGTCCCGTCAGCCATGACACTGAAAGAGTGCTGGGACCTGATTAACCTGAGTGAGAAAACCCGTTTGCATTGTATGATACTGGAAAACTGTTGCTACGATTGGTTCGAGATGAACACATTGCACATGGCACAACAAGGTGTCTTCGGTGAGATTATCCGCGGACAGGGAGCCTATATCCACGAACTCAGTCCGTTCTGGGACCATTATTGGAAGACCGGCAAGGATGATAAGTTAGGATGGCGCCTGGAATACAACATGAAACATCGCGGAGATGTGTATGCCACTCATGGCCTTGGCCCGGTAGCGCAAGTATTCGACATCCATCGGGGCGACCGTATGGAAACTTTGGTAGCAATGGACACCAAATCGGTTGTCGGCAAAGAGTTAGTAGAACAGAGAACCGGAGAGAAATGCGATAATTTCCGCAATGGCGACCACACCACCACTTTAATTCGTACGGCCAACGGGAAAGTGATTGAGATACAGCACAATGTAATGACTCCGCAGCCTTACAACCGTCTGTACCAGCTTACCGGCACCAAGGGGTTTGCCAACAAATACCCCATCCAGGGATATGCCCTTGATTCCAAACAACTGGCCGCCTCGGGAGTAGAACCCCAGATTGAGAACTTGGATACACACCGGTTTCTTCCGGAAGAAGAGATGGAGGCACTTGTAGAGAAATTCCAGCATCCGATATTGAAGAAATACGGTGAGATGGCTAAAGAAGTAGGAGGACATGGAGGTATGGACTTCATCATGGATAGCCGGTTGGTATACTGCCTGCAGAACGGATTGCCTTTAGACCTGGATGTATATGACTTGGCCGAATGGTGCTCGCTGGCAGAGCTCGGCGAACTTTCTATGGATAACAATTGTGCAGCTGTGCAATTCCCGGATTTCACCCGTGGCGAGTGGAATGTACTAAAGGGCTACAAGTTTGCTTATGCAAGTCCCGAAGAAGAAACGGAAGCAATGGATAAAGCGAAGGCTTTTACAAGTAAGCTGAAAGAACAAGGCGTGAAAGAATGGAAGTAGGGCGCGAGAAATAACCTTCTATAATCTAAATAATCCGGCTCAACTTCCTGAAGTTGAGCCGGATTTCTTTATATCTACTTCTTGGTATATGAGTAAGGAGCATCCGATGCCTGCGTACCACGTGCCGCATTCGGAACACTATCCATTGTGAGACGCCACTCGCCGCCTGCCAGTATTTCATCGTGCGTAAGGTAGTTGCGGGTGAATTCCTGACCGTTCAGCGTAGCCGTGCCGATGTAAGGATTATCGGGTGAATTTCCTTCTGCCTGAATAACAAACGTCTTACCACCAGGCAAATGCAAAGTGGTCTTATCAAACAAAGGAGAGCCCACTGCATACTCCGGCATACCGGGACATACGGGATAGAAGCCCATGGCCGAGAACACATACCAGGCCGAAGTCTGGCCGTTGTCCTCATCTCCGCAATAGCCTTGACTACCGGAATTGTACAGTTTATCCATCACCTCACGGATGTGGTATTGCGTCTTCCACGGCTGACCCACGTAGTCATACATATAAATAGCGTGCTGAATAGGCTGATTACCGTGCGCATACTGTCCCATGTCGAGTGCCACCATCTCGGTCATCTCGTGAATGGCGAAACCGTACGTTCCATAATTAAAGGTGTTCGGTGCCACGAACATCGAGTCCAGCAGAGCTACCATCGGTTCATGACCGCCCATCAGTCCGGCCAATCCTTCGGGATCATGGAATACACTCCATGTCCAGTGCCAGGAGCACCCTTCGGTAAACGGTCCGCCCCATTCGGTCGCATCGAAACGGTCGCGCCAGTTGCCTTTCGCATCCTTGGCCCACATGAATCCTTTTTCTTTATAATACATGTTGCGGTAGTTCTGCGCCCGGTTGTAATATTGTTCGGCCACCTCTTTCTGACCGGTGGCTTCGGCAAAACGAGCCAGGCACCAGTCGGCATAGGCATACTCCAACGTCTTGGCGGTAGCCTCGGGCACTTCCGGATAGGGTACATAACCCAACTGATCGTAATATTCGAACCCATCGCGGCCTACGGAGGCGATGGTCTCGTGGCGGGCTTCCGTCTGATGTATCATCGCTTCCAATGCTTTCGCGGGGTCCACGACGCGGATACCCTTCATCCAGGCGTCGGTGAGCAGGGAGATGGAGTTATTGCCGATCATGCAACCGCGATGTCCGGGGCTGGCCCACTCGGGCATGAAGCCGCTTTCGTTGTACGCATTCAGCAGGGACTGGGTTACCCGCTCGGATATCTCGGGATAGAGCAAGGTGAAGAACGGGTGAACAGCGCGGAAGGTATCCCAGAAACCGTTGTCGGTGTACATGTAGCCATCGTGCACCTGCCCGTCATACGGGCTGTAGTACACAGGGTTCTCCTCGATGTTGTACTCGAAGAACTCGCGCGGGAAGAGCAGCGTGCGGTACAGACAGGAGTAGAACGTACGAAGCTGTTCGTCCGTACCGCCCTCGGCTTCCACGCGTCCCAGGTAGGTATTCCACTGTTGGCGGGCATCAGCTTTGACTTGTGCCAGCGTTTTGTTCTTCACCTCGCGGGTGAAGTTGAGCTGCGCCTGTTCGGGGCTGATGAACGAGGAAGCGGTGCGGATGGTCAGCTTTTCGCCGGCAGGCACCTCGAATCGGAGGTACGCACAGGAGTAGTCGGCCGTCACCTGGTCTTTGTCGGGTGACAGGTTTTCACCGTCGTACACTCCACAGGACTCTACCGGGTGACTGAACTCCACGAGGAAGTAGTTGGCAAAATTATCGGGCACCCCGCCGTGGTTGTTCTTGGCATAGCCCGTCAGGCGACGATTCTCCCGATCGATGGCAATCGAGCTTCCCCCGTCGTACGCATCGAGGACGATGTACTGTTCTTTCCCCTCCGGGAAGGCCACTTCGAATACGGCTCCGCGGGAAGTAGCAGAGAGTTCCGTCTGCAGGCCAGTGGCAAATGTCACCGCGTAACTGAACGGGGTGGACTTCTCCTGTTGGTGCGAGAAGGGCACCTTACGGTCTTTATGGTTTACCTCCAGTTCGCCTGCCAGCGGCATGAGCGAGAAGGTGCCGTAGTCGTTGATCCACGGGCTGGGTTGGTGCGTCTGCCGGAAGCCGCGCATCAGCGTGTCGGTGTACATGTACATCCATCCGCTGCGGTTCTCGCCCGTCTGCGGACTCCAGAAGTTCATGCCCCAGGGCACTGCCACAGCCGGATACGTGTTGCCATGCGAGAATGCAAATGTAGACTCGGTGCCCATCAGCGGATTGACGTAATCCACCGGGCTGAACGGTTCTTCTTTCGGCATACAGGCTCCTACGGCAAAAAGGGCTGCTGCGTAAAGGAATGTTTTAAAAGGTTTCTTCATGATATGAGTTGATAATTAAGAATTAAAATCTATTTAAATTATGGGGTTGATAACCGACAACACGGTATGCACTCTGATACAAAAATACTGCTTCGGGGTTAAGAAAGTTCTTAAACCCGGGTTAACAGGTTCTGAATATTCCATTAACCCTGGCAGATTCTTCCATGAAGACGAATGTGCGTCTTTCAATTATATACGGCAAATTAAATTCTTTCTTTTAAGAAAAGCAAATTAAGATATAATAAAGACAGTCCAAGAGGTGTTTACCACCAAAGAGAATGGTATAAATGTTCTGTGTTATCCGTTGTCCCAGAGAGCTACGAACAAAGACAACAGGGCGTCTGCTCAATAACCTTTACATGTTAAGTAGCCCATGAAATGGGCTGAACGTGGATAACCCCGTGCAAGCGAAGCGCAGCTCGGGGTAAACATATCTCCCTCCCTGTCGAACTCCGTAGGAGTTCAACAAATGCCTATCAGTTTTGGGCAAACGAGTAAAGAAGATCAGGTAGAACTCCTACGGAGTTCCTACAGGGGGAGCGTTCTATTACCCCGAGCTACGCTTCGCTTGCACGGGGTTATCCACGTTCAGCCCATTTCATGGGCTACTTAACATGTAAAGGTTATCGAGCGGATGCCCTGTTCCAAAATAGATTACATGACTTCCGATATTGACCATTTTCGATTGTCAGAAATGAAGAAAAATGTCACTTTTTCTAATAAATTTAATACAAATTATCAATTCAACCCTACAATTGATAACTTTTATTCCTACATTTGCGACCGAATTATCATCTTAACATAAGTAACCATGGCTAAAATCACCAAAGAAGCTGCATTGCTTTACCATTCGCAGGGCAAACCGGGGAAAATCGAAGTAGTACCCACCAAACCCTACAGTACACAAACCGACTTGTCACTCGCTTACTCACCCGGAGTGGCCGAGCCTTGTCTCGAAATAGAAAAAGACCCGCAGGATGCGTACAAATATACAGCAAAAGGAAACCTCGTGGCTGTTATTTCCAACGGAACGGCTGTCCTCGGACTGGGCGATATCGGCGCGCTGAGCGGCAAACCGGTGATGGAAGGTAAAGGGCTGCTCTTCAAAATCTACGCAGGTATCGACGTGTTCGACATTGAAGTGGACGAGAAAGACCCCGAGAAATTCATTCAGGCCGTCAAAGCCATTGCCCCCACCTTCGGAGGTATCAACCTGGAAGACATCAAGGCTCCCGAGTGCTTCGAAATAGAAGAACGCCTGAAGGCTGAACTCGACATCCCTGTGATGCACGACGACCAGCACGGAACGGCCATCATCTCCAGTGCCGGATTGCTCAACGCCCTCGAAGTGGCCGGTAAGAAGATAGACGAGGTGAAAATTGTGGTGAACGGTGCCGGAGCTTCGGCAGTATCGTGTACCAAACTGTATGTATCGCTGGGCGCTAAGCTGGAGAACATCGTGATGGTGGACAGCAAGGGCGTTATCAGCCAGGCGCGTACCGACCTGAATGCACAGAAGCGTTACTTCGCTACCAGTCGCACGGATGTTCACTCACTCGAAGAAGCCATGAATGGTGCCGACGTATTCCTCGGCCTGTCCAAGGGCAACGTGGTGAGCCAGGATATGATTCGCAGCATGGCTTCGCAGCCCATCGTCTTTGCGCTGGCCAACCCCACTCCGGAAATCTCCTACGAAGACGCCATGGCAGCCCGTCCCGACGTGCTGATGGCTACCGGACGCTCGGACTATCCGAACCAGATCAACAACGTAATCGGCTTCCCGTACATCTTCCGTGGCGCGCTCGATACACAAGCCAAGGCCATCAACGAGGAGATGAAGAAAGCCGCCGTATATGCCATCGCCGGACTGGCCAAGCAACCGGTTCCCGACGTGGTGAACGCCGCCTACAAGGTAAATAACTTCACCTTCGGACCCGATTACTTCATCCCGAAACCCGTTGACCCACGCCTCATTACCGAAGTATCCTCAGCCGTTGCCCGGGCTGCTATGGACAGCGGTGTGGCTCGCAAACATATCGAAGACTGGGACGCTTACGCCATCCGTCTGCGCGAACTCATGGGCTACGAGTCGAAGCTCACCCGTCAGTTGTACGAAACAGCCCGTACCAACCCGCAGCGCGTGGTATTTGCCGAAGGTGGTCACCCCAACATGCTCAAAGCAGCTGTAGAGGCCAAAGCCGAAGGTATCTGTCATCCTATCCTGCTGGGCAACGACGAACGTATCGAGAAGCTGGCCAAGGAGCTCGACCTGAGCCTGGAAGGCATCGAGATCGTCAACCTGCGTCATGACAGCGAAGCCGACCGTCGCGACCGCTATGCTCACCTGCTGGCTGAGAAGCGTGCCCGCGAAGGTGCTACGTACGATGAAGGCATGGACAAGATGTTCGAGCGCAACTACTTCGGTATGATGATGGTCGAGACAGGCGATGCCGATGCGTTCATCACCGGTCTGTACACCAAGTACAGCAACACCATTAAGGTGGCCAAGGAAGTGATCGGCATCCAGCCGGAATATAATCACTTCGGAACCATGCACATCCTGAACTCCAAGAAAGGAACCTACTTCCTGGCCGATACGCTGATCAATCGCCATCCGGATACGAACACGCTGACCGACATAGCCCGTTTGGCTGCCAACACGGTACGGTTCTTCAACCAGACGCCGGTGATGGCCATGCTGTCGTACTCCAACTTCGGTTCCGACCAGGCAGGTAGCCCGGCTAAGGTACACGAAGCCGTGGCATACATGCAGAACGAATACCCCGACTTGGCTATCGACGGCGAAATGCAGGTCAACTTCGCCCTGTCTCGCGAACTGCGCGACTCGAAGTACCCCTTCACCCGTCTGAAAGGCAAGGATGTGAATACGCTCATCTTCCCCAACCTGAGCTCGGCCAACTCCGGATACAAGCTCATCCAGGGCATGACGGACACCGAACTCATCGGCCCCATCCAGATGGGTCTGAACAAGCCCATCCACTTTACCGACATCGAAAGCTCTGTGCGCGACATCGTGAACATCACAGCCGTGGCTGCCATCGATGCCATTGTGGAGAAGAAGAAAAAGAACCAATAAAAGACTTCTTCTAAATAAGTAACGGCGGCGTAGGAAACGTGAAAAAACGTTTTCTGCGCCGTTTTACTTACTAAAAGTTTGTGTTTCTTGATTTTAACCCGTATTTTTGTCTTGAAATAATAACTATATGAAACGACCCCTCAGCAAATCGCAAATCGTATGTATTGTCCTGTTATGGATGGCGCTTTGTTACTACATTCTGATGCATGTCGAGCGTATCGACGGCCCTATCATCCTGATGCTTGTCATTTCGGCTGCATTCGTCTTTATCCCTGTCTATAAGTCACTGAAAAGAAATAAATAGTATCTTTTTAGTCTATAATACACGGCGCAAAACAATAAAATTCATGTTTTGTGCCGTTTTTCTTTATAAAGTGTTTGTCTTTTTAAATATTATCGTTACTTTTGCAACCGAAAAGTGAAAAAAGACAACAAATTTACATAAATCAATAAAAGAAGAGAGAATTATGAATGCAGCTAAGGTATTAGAAGATTTGAAGAGAAGGTTCCCCAACGAACCCGAGTATCACCAGGCAGTGGAAGAAGTGCTCTACACCATCGAGGACGAGTACAACAAACACCCTGAGTTTGACAAGGCCAATCTGATTGAGCGTCTTTGCATTCCGGAGAGAGTGTTCCAGTTCCGCGTAACCTGGATGGACGATAAAGGCAACGTGCAATGCAACATGGGTTACCGTGTACAGCACAACAACGCCATCGGCCCGTACAAAGGCGGTATCCGTTTCCACTCATCCGTTAACCTTAGTATCTTGAAGTTCCTGGCTTTCGAGCAGACTTTCAAGAACTCACTCACTACACTGCCTATGGGTGGTGGTAAAGGTGGTTCGGACTTCTCACCGCGTGGCAAGAGTAACGCCGAAGTGATGCGTTTCGTACAGGCTTTCATGCTGGAGCTGTGGCGTCACATCGGTCCGGAAACCGATGTACCTGCGGGTGATATCGGTGTAGGTGGTCGCGAAGTGGGCTACATGTTCGGTATGTACAAGAAACTGGCTCGCGAGTTCACCGGAACATTTACTGGTAAAGGCCGCGAGTTCGGTGGTTCATTGATCCGTCCCGAAGCTACCGGTTACGGTAACATCTACTTCCTCATGGAAATGTTGCAGAAACAAGGTACCGACCTGAAAGGCAAAGTTTGCACGGTATCGGGCTCGGGCAACGTGGCTCAGTACACCATCGAAAAGGTGCTCGAACTGGGTGGCAAGGTAGTCACCTGCTCGGACTCTGACGGTTACATCTACGATCCGGAAGGCATCGACCGCGAGAAGCTGAACTACATCATGGAACTGAAGAATCTGTACCGCGGACGTATCCGTGAATATGCCGAAACATACGGTTGCAAGTACGTAGAAGGAGCGAAGCCTTGGGGCGAGAAGTGCGACATCGCGCTGCCTTCGGCTACGCAGAACGAATTGAACGGCGATCACGCCCGTGAGTTGGTGGCCAACGGCTGTATCGCTGTTTCGGAAGGTGCCAACATGCCTTCTACTCCGGAAGCTGTGAAGGTGTTCCAGGACGCTAAGATCCTCTATGCACCGGGTAAGGCTGCCAATGCCGGTGGTGTATCGGTATCGGGCTTGGAAATGACGCAGAACTCTATCAAGCTGGGCTGGAGTGCCGAAGAGGTAGACGAGAAGTTGAAGAGCATCATGCAGAACATCCACGAAGCTTGCGTGCAGTACGGTACGGAAGAAGATGGTTACGTGAACTACGTGAAGGGTGCCAATGTGGCCGGCTTCATGAAGGTAGCCAAAGCGATGATGGCTCAGGGTATCCTGTAATCAGCGTATAATCAGCGTATAATCAGCACAACCATAGTAAGTTTTGAATCAAGCCCGGGCAGAATGGTCGATACCATTTTGTCCGGGCTGTTCGTTTCATCACGGGGAGAGTTTATTTCCGGCAGATGCAATCCGTGGTATGGTCGTTCACATAGCCTACTGCCTGCAGATGGGCGTAGCAAATGGTGCTCCCGAAGAACTTGAATCCCCGTTTCTTCATGTCCTTGCTGATAGCGTCGGACAGTGGGGTAGAGGCAGGAACCTCACCGATGGTCTTCCAGTGGTTGACGATGGGTTTACCATCGGGCAGGAAGCTGCGGAGGTAGTTGCAGAAGCTGCCGAACTCCCGTTGCACTTCCAGGAAATGGCGGGCATTGGAGACGGTAGCAGCAATCTTGTTACGGTTGCGGACGATACCCTCATCCATCATTAGTTCCTCGACATCCTCATCCGTGAACTTCGCCACCTTCACCGGGTCGAACCCGGCGAATGCTTTCCGGTAACCTTCCCGCTTTCTCAGGATGGTAATCCAGCTCAGTCCGGCCTGTGCTCCTTCGAGCACCAGGAATTCGAACATAGTACGGTCGTCCGTCACTTCCTTTCCCCACTCTTCATCGTGGTAGCGTACATAAATAGGGTCGGTTCCCACCCAGGCGCACCGGGTGATGTTGGTTGATTCTGGCATATCTTTTAGTTTTTAAAGTTCGATGCGGTATACGCAAGTAGGGTCTCCCCGCTGTACGGAGGAGGCTACGATGGCCTGTACCGGACTGCCCTGTACGATGGAAAACATGCGTTCGGCAAATCCTTCCGAGCAGTAGCACAAGGCCGGAAGCCGTTTGTCTCTTGCGTTTTTGATCCATCTCAGGTGCATGGTTTCCTCCGGATTGGCTATGTCTTCCAGTTTACTTAGTGTTTTACTCTCTAAGATGGACGAAAATCCACACAGGCAAGCCCCGCTTATGCAGGCTTTCTTTAAGAAATCTCTTCTTGAACTCATTTGTCTTATGTTCTATTTATTGGTTTCTTCCAGATTCTGCAAGATAAGCTCCTTTAGCTTATCCTCGGGGGGAATGACGTTGAAGTGTCCCCAGAAATTGGCATCATAACTATGTGCCGTCTCGGAGAAGATGGCCCGTTGCGGCAAGCGTTCGCTGCGGGGAATTCCTTGCCCGTCGCCCGGTTCCACTTTGCAATTCACCATCTCGAACCAGACTTTCAGCGTGTTGCTGAACCACTGACGTTTGCGGCGGGCCTTGAACTCCAGGTCGCCCCGTACGTGGTTCACCTGATACACCCCGTTGTCCGACGGTTTGTACGATATCACGTAAGCAGCTTTCAGCAACGTCAGCTTGTAGTCCTTGCTTTGTTTTTCTACATACATCGACGTGGCTTTCTCTACAAACCGGGGATCCATCTCGAAACGGGCTTCGAGCAAAGCGTAATTCTCCGTGTCGATGTAGAGCTGCCCCTTGTACATCGGCTCCTTCAGTCCTTCCCGTTGCTCGAAAGAGATGACATTGGCGAGTCGTCCATCGACTACGCTGATATCCGTATGGGCGTACACATACTGACATTGGGGGTCGTCGGGTTGCAGGAATTCGGGGAGATTCTTCACCAGGTCCAGCATGAGCGTAGCTTGTACGCCCGATTTTATTTTCGTCAGGATGGTATCGCGCTCCTGCTTGTCTACGATGCGACGCATCTTGATGAGCTTCACCTGGTCGGGATGGATGCGCTGATAGCCCAGCTTGTAGACACGGAGCACCGCTTCGGTGAGGTCCACATTCCGTTTCTTATGCTCCACCCCTTCGCGGTAGAAGGCTGTGGCGTACTCCGGTTCGGAGGCATAGTTCTTCTCGCGGGCATCGAGCATCTTCTGTACCGTCTGCAAAGGGTTTACGGCACGTACCACGACCTCTTGCAGGGTGATGACCTTCGGCTCGAGCTCGAAATCAGAATACTTATCGGCTACGATGGCAGCCTTGATCTCTGTGTTCTCGTAGCCCAGGTGGGAGATGTGTACGGTGGACACGCGCAGGGAATCGGGCAAGGCGATGCGGAAACGTCCGTCCAGATTGGTCACGGTACCGATGCCAGCCGACTTCACACTGACGGTGGCCGAGGTGAGGGGCTCCTTGGTGTAGCGGTCGTACACGATGCCCTCGACGGTGAAATATACCGGTTCGGCAGGGATGGGTGCAGGACGGGGAGCGATGGGTTTGACATCGGGGAGCGTGAGCAGCAGGTGATGACCGAGGAACTCCATCTGCAGCCGACGGTTGCCGGTGATGGTGTAGACCAGTTCGCGCAGGGTGTATTCGCCTTTGCGTATGCGTACGTGCTCGTCGTTATTGATCACCTGACTGTCGTAGACGAAGAGATAGCCCGTCTGGTCGGATACCTGGCGAAGGAGTTGGTAGCGCGTACCTTTCGAGTCCTTCATAGATAGTTTGCGGTCGAGCCAGTCGTCTCCACCCTCTGCCCGTAACGCTGCACCCAGAAGGAGCAACAGCAGACAAAGCAGGAAACGACTTATGGGCAAAGCGACCGTCTTCATACCTATTGAAACTGAAATTATTCTTTACGCGTGATATTGATAATGTTCTGTTGCCGGCTGAACTGCAGGTTCATCACCGCGCAGATGATCCGGGCCATGGTCTCGGGCGAATCGTTCTGGAAGGTGACGGTAATCTGCCGCTCGCCCAGGGAAGGATCTACTTTCAGTTGCACAGAGTCCGTGTTCTCGTTGATGATGCGTGCCACGTCTCCCAGCTGCTGATCCTTGAAGTGGATATGCTGCAGGTAGTTGTCGAACCCATTCGTGTCCGCCGTAGGCAATGCTTGCAGCGAACCGTTGAGGAGTCGGGCCGTTTCCCCGGCTTTCACCGTCACGGTGGAACCGTCTTTCCGGGAGGTGACCTTCACCATGCCCGTGCGTACCGACAGCGAGAAGTTCTCCCGGTCCGGACTGTTCACCCGGAACGAGGTACCCAGCACTTCGATCATAGCCGACTCGGTCTGAATGATGAACGGACGCCGGCGGTTCTTACTCACCTCGAAGAAGGCATTGCCGTTGAGGGACACTTCCCGCTTGTCGTCGGCAAAGTGGGTGGGGTATTCCACCGATGTTTGTTCGGTGAGGTAGATGATGGAGCCGTCTTCCAGACTGGTCACCAGGGTGGGATCTCCTTTGGCATTGTGCAGCACCAGGCGGTCGGTCGCAGTCGTCTCGCCGGTGGTGTAGAACAGCACAGAGGCCACTACACCCACAAACAGGGCGGCTATGCCTGCTGCCCACGTCAGCCGGGTGGTTATCTTCCGGCTACGCCCGATGGGTGCATCCTGTGTCTGCACCCCGTCCAGCAATCCGTCTCGTTCCAACCGTTCGTGCAACAAGTTCCATGCCTGATCCACACTTCTATATTCTTTCGTTTTCATCTTATATAATATATCGTTCTATTTCTTTCTTCAGTAATTGATGCGTTTTGGTCATTTCCGCCTCTACCGTCTTCACCGAGATGGCGAGGGCATCGGCTATCTCTTTGTACTTCAACCCCTGCCAACGGTGCATCTGGTATATCTTCCGCCGTCGTTCGGGTAGGCTTTCTAAGGTTCGCTCTATGGCCTGTTCCAGTTCCCTGGTTTCGAGCTCTTCGAGTGGGGAGGAGTCTGTCGAAGCTTCGGAAAGGTCGGCCAGGATGTCCCGGTATTGCAGGCGTACCATCTCTTGTTCGCAGTACTGGAGTGACTGGTTGCGTACGGCTCCGTACAGGTACGACTTCAGCGAGCGGAATATCTGTATCTGCGCCCTGTCCCTCCATAGCTTGTAGAAGAGCTCCTGGACGATTTCTTCGGCCACATCCCTACGGCCTGTGATACTCGACGCATACAGGCAAAGCGGGGTGTAGTAAAGCCTGAACAACTGTTCGAAGGCTTTAATATCCCCGTCCTTGACTTTTTTTAGTATGAGCAGATCGTCGAGCATAATTCTTTGTCTTTTTAATTCACCACAGAGTCACACAGAGTTCCACAGAGTTTTTATTTTCTTACTATGGGGAGAAGAGCCTTCTGTTATATACAATAATATATATTAAGAACTCTGTGGAACTCTGTGTGACTCTGTGGTGAATCCTCTTAATGACCGTTTGCTTTTTTCAACTTCGTCACAGCCGATTCCAGTGATTCGGACGGGGCGATGATGTTATATCCTTCCCAGAAATTCTCGTCGTAGAAGTTGCTAACCTTGTCGGACAGCACGCTTGTCTGGCGGAACGATTCCTTGTATGGAATGCCCGAGAGCGGGTTCAGACGCTTATCGGTCACCACCATTTCGGAAACTACCGTGTAGGTGGTGGAGAAGAGACGTCGTTTCCAGTCGCACTTGAAGCGGATGCTGTTGCGCATGTAGTTCAGGTAGCTCACGCCGTTCTCCGTCTTGTACGTCACCAGGTACGATACCTCTTCGGGCTTGAAGCGCAGGTTGAACGGCTTCTTCTTCAGGATGGCAGCGATGACCTTGTTGCGATCCTGCATGCTGAGGCTGAATTCCACTTGCGTGAAGGCCAGTGTGGCTTCGTCTATATACATCTTGCCGTAGAACAACGGATAGGGCTGTTCGGTTTGCGGTTCGAAGCTGACCACGTAGTGTGGGCGTTCATCGAGCATGGTCGATGTCTCCATGCGGAAGCGGTAATCGCTCAGTGCATCGGGTGAGAAGAGCAGGTCGCGGTTCTTCACCACATCCATATAGACCGAGTAATTGGGTCCGCCCTGGAGCTTCACCACCAGCGTGTCGCTCACCTTCGGGCTGAGCAGTTGGCGACCTTTGTGCACCTGTACCCGGTCACGGTCCACATCATCTGAGTAAGGCGTCTTGTACACGTTGACGATGGCCTCGGTGACGTTGATGTAGTTACGCCGTTTGCGCACCGTTTCACGGTAGAATCCCGTGAGTAGGTTGTTGGCCGGACTGTTGTTCAGCGAGATCTTTTCGGATGCTTTCTTCACCAGGTCATAGGCGTTGATGCCTCGTACCAGTACTTCGGGCAGCTTGTTGATGTTGGGGGTGAGGAACACGGTGATGTCCGTCATGTCGTCGCTCTGGAGCGTCACCTGTTGGCTACGGTATCCCAGGAAGGACACCTCGATGGCACGTACCGCGATGCTATCGGCCACCTTGATGACGAATGCTCCGTCTTCGTTGGACACCGTGCTGATGCTCGTCCCCGGCACGGAGATATTGGCATTGTCCAATGTCCTGCGGGTGTCGCGGTCCTTCACTACGCCGGTTACGGTGATGTAACCTTCGCCTTTGGCTGCATATACCGGAGCAATGGCTCCCAGAAGCATGGCCAGGAGGAGTAATTGGGCTGTTTTCATATACTTTGCTTTCATTGTTGCATTGTTTTAGGGTGAATGACTAAACCGTTTACAATACTATGATCGGCGAAGCGGTAAATACCCTATAAAAATAAGGAAGTTTTTTTATCTTTCGGTCAGATTGGGGCAGAAAAGTGCTTTCTCCCTGGAGATTGGACGGTGTCTAAACAGATTTACATAGTATCTAATGGAGGATTGCCAAGTATCTAAACTAACCTGGGATGTAGTGATGAGTTTGAAGCAGAGATGGTCCGGGGGTGCAATCCAGTGAGTAACGCATGAATGAACCCCATCGAGCGCAGTAAATAAATAGCGGTTTGCTTACTCCAATATAAACTTAAGATTAGCACTTGGGGTACTCCTGGCCTCCTCAGCAATAGAGTAACTTTGCTTTTTGACTTTTCCTGTGATAAATTCAGGCACATTATAAGATTTCATAAAATAATTATAGAAAGCTGGGTCCTTCTGTGGCAATAGAAAAGCTTTCTTAGCCTCTCCATTTTTATCAATATGCGAGATGAAAATACGGGAATATAGTCCATCCAATCGCCGACTCGCAAATGTAATCCATCGGCTGTTGCTACTCCATGAATGGTAGCTCTCCGCATCCGAACTGTTTGCTGCTTCCAGGGGGAAATGTTCCCCGGTTGTCAGATTAAGCATATATAGATCCGCTTCTTTATGCCAAATAAAGAAGCCGCCATAATCACCCTTTCCATAAAGCAGAAATTTGCCATCGGGCGAAATACGCGGAAATGACATGCTCTTTCCTTCCCTACGAGCATTAAACAAAGTATCTACGTCATGCCCCAATGTACGTTTTTCCGGATCGAATGAGATGGAGCATAAACTATATCTTACTTTTTCATAATCCCGTGGCATATCGCAAGAGTCTGCACTACAGAAATAGAGCGTCTTTCCATCAGGAGAGAATGTAGGGAACGACTCAAAAGCATCTGTCGAGAATAGAGAAGGAGTCGTAAATATCTCATGCTTTTCAATATCATATAGTACGATATCCGATTTGGCATCATATACTTCCACCATGTTTTTATTATTTGTATGAAATCCCTGCTTGGTATCGTTCACGGTAAAAGCAATGTATTTTTCTGACGGATGCCACGAAGGGTATACCAGTGACGATATGGTCTGATTCGTTCTTGTGTTAAGTTTCTCAATCTTGTTTCCATCTATCAGAATGGTACCAGCAAGCTTTCCACGCATGTGAAAAAGCATCTTGTTTGGGTTTTGATTGGGGAATGAGTGACAGTTCATGCAGTTTTGCTGAGTCATTTTATTTTCTATAATAGCAGATTCCGAGTAACTCGCCAGCTCTCGCTGATATATCCCCATTTGATTCCATAGCGTATATCCCGGCTCGATAAGCCGATATGCTATATACGGATCAATGAGTTCTTCGGCAATATAAATATGAAAAGATTGAAACGCTACCCATTTCTCATTCTCTCTTATACAAACTGTTATCTCAATTGACTTTCCCGCATTTTCTGTCAGCAGTCGTTCCCAATAGGAAGGAGGAAACACAAACTGCTTGTTTTTGCCATAAATCGTTGTATCGCCTGCATCCGATTTTATAATCATACAAGCATTTTCAGATACTGACTTTAATCTAAAATTAAGAGGTGCGATGTTTGCAGGTATGGTCACTTCTGTATAATCCGGATATATTTCAGGCAATTCATCAATGGTATGATCAATTGTCATTTCTATAGAGCAACTACTCATTGCCAGCAGAAGACTCAATAGGATATATTTATATATGGTTCGCATATCTGCCTATTTAAACATGAAATAATACCAGTATGTGTCTTTGTAATCAGATGCAAGCAAAGCACGTACTCCCGGATTGTGTTGGGCTGCTAAAAAAGCACGTTGATAAGCCCGAAAACGTACTATCGACTGATTACTTATTTTATAATTCCTCCACTCCTCCGGGGATGACGCATATAGAATCAAAACCGCTTCCTGAAAGGATACAGGAAGACTTGGCAAAATATCGGTGCCATAAAACTGTTGTATAAAATACTTAAAGCCAGCCAGGTCTTTCGCCAATAAATAGAATGCTCCCAGATACTCCATCGAGGTCTTATCAGAGGGATGTTGCATAGCGGTTTCGGCCAGGATAAACTCATTACCCATAACTGTATAAAGGAAATTGTTGCGAACCATCGTTTTTCGCTTCCATCCAAGTACAGAATCATTCTCTATCTCATGTTCATTGTACAAGAACCGGCGATGGTTTTTGGCCCATTCACGATAGCAGAGAGTTTCTTCCAACATCTTGATATATCTTTCTGCAACAGGATAATTCCCATAAACCAGATAAGCTTGGATCAGCCTTTTTATCATTCGGGGGCTTTCATTATTACTCGTGATATTTGCTTCAAAAGCTGTATGCAAAGCACCTGCCATATTGCCTGTTGTAAAATAATAATCACTCAATAATACCAGAATGGAGTAATCACTATTTCTATCCAAGAATAAGCCTTGAGGTCCTTTCTGGTCAAAATGAAACATTCTATCGGCAAGCATGCCTTTATTGGCAAGTGCCATATTCAGATTCATCAGATATAGATAATTATCAATTTTCTCATTGCATAAATCAATGACTTTATCCCATCTTTCCTGCCGGAAATTGTAATCGATTTCTCTGAATTTCATGAAACGCAAGTCGCCGTATTTAGGCGTACCTATCCAATAGATTACTAAAATTAAAACAAGTTGAACGCTATTCTCCACCAGTGTTCTTTTCCCTTTTACATCCTTTCGTTTTCTCAATAGCCAGGCTAAAATGAAAACAAGTGGAATGGACAACCAGGTATAATAAAGAATAGGAGGAGGTGAATCAATTAATTGATGATAATACATATCCGGTAAGAAAGCAAACCTAAACTCACCCACTACAGAAAGAAAAACACTTCCGGATGCAATAATAAAAGATTCTAAAACAGGAATTACAAACCATATACACCTCCTTCTATCATCCAAGCATTCCCGGAACAGGACAAGAATAGCCAATAAGAAACTGACTGATCCTGCGAGAAAAAACAGAGTAGGTGTAGCAATCAGGGTGTAGATAAGTTTTGCCCGTAAACCATTCAATCGGATATATAGCTGAAAGACTCCCAGTAGCATGCTAATGGCGATAACGCCATGCAAGTGATAATTCAAATCCAAAAGAGAGAAAAAGAGCAGGACTGCGGGGAGGGAATACAATAAAATGTATACGTGAGATGTCGTTCGCTTTATTATATCCATAATCTGAATACATATCACGATCAAAACCGTTGCTGTCAATGCAGCTCCGGCAAAATGAAAAGCATAAAATTGAATTAGAAATTTAGAGATTAACAGAGCGGTTCCTCCTGGCTGAACGAATTCTTCAAAAAGATAAGTAGTATTGAAAAGGAACAGGCTCTTTCCCTCTGCAGCATAGAAATTATAGTTAAATAATAGCTGTAGCAGGCAAAACAATCCCAGCCAGAACACAGATAATAAAAATATGGATAGTATATTTCTACTCTTTTTCATTTCGATAGAGTTTCAGAATCTCAACAATTAGAAAACAAAAGGGGCTGTGTCAAAAAAATCTGGAGCTTCTGACATAGCCCCCTTGCACTTTACATCGTTATATCATCCTAATTATAACCAGGATTCTGGTCGGCCTGTAAAGACGGGTTAAGATCCACTGCATTGCTTGGAATTGGTTTCAGGCGCATCCTGCTGTTCCACTTCATGGTCAGGACTACCACACCATTTGGAGCCACTACGGGTACATTATCCAAATGATCTTTCCAGTATTGTTCATCATATCGTGCCATGTCTTGCGCACGTTTGCCTTCTCCCGCAAGTTCTATACGTCTTTCTTTACGGATAAAATTGAGCGCGTCTGCCTTGCTTGCGAACGTAGCAGGTACATCGGGCATACCAGCACGACTTCTGATTTTATTCAGTTCAGCTACAACTGTACCATCATAACCTGTAGCTTCTGTTGTTGCTTCTGCATAAATCAAAAGAATCTCAGCCAGACGAATCACAGGAAAATCAGTAGCAGTTTCGTATTGAGAGGATGACGAATAGTTCAACGCGGACATTTTTCTCCAACTGAAACCGGTTTTAGACTCATTGTTTTGTTCATTAGGAGATTGTCTGTGCCTGAATCTGTAAGTAAAATCACCTTGTTCTGTCTGATTCCAGGATTTGAATGAGAAAAGAATAGAGGCATAAAGTCTCGAATCACGGTTACGGAACTCCTGCATATACGGATAATCCTTAAGCGTGTTCGCTTCGATTTTCTCATCAGCCCAGACTTTCACACTTTTATTCGAATTAATCCATTCGGTATCCATGGCTGTAAAATTAGCGGTTCTGGTTGCTTGTGCGGGGGGCGTAAATGCTTTCCCATCCGCTGTCCAATAGGCATCCACTAAATTCTGTGTAGGCGTGATAGACGACCATCCATCCGTGGAGCATTGATTAGGACGAATATATTGATAACGTGTAGCATCAGTAAATCCCTCTGCATCCATGTATTGACGGGTAAGTATATATTCCGGATTATTTGTATCATCCGTCCACACGGAGTTATAGTTATATATACCCTTCATAAACTTATCTTTATCAATATGGAGTGCAGTCCAATCAACAAACTGATCCATTTCCTTATATTCTATCGGATCGAGCAATACATTTCCCTCTTTCAGTAAAAAACCTCCATTTTGAATCACATCCTTGGCCGAAGCCGCCGCATCTGCATACTTACCGGCAAAAAGTTCGGCTTTGGCCTGAAGCGCGCGTGCGGCCCATTTAGTCACCCTGCCATAATCAGCACCTGAGTAAGATGCAGGAAGTACATCATAGCAAGCTTTTGCCTCGCTTATAATATAGTCATATACTTCCGACTGAGGATTCCGGTCGAATGATGGAATATTATATTCAAACACTTCATCCCCCATGAGTGGAACCTTTCCCCAGGCAATTGTCTTAAACAGATAATCCCATGCACGCCAGAATCTCGCTTCCAGTTTCATGCGATTTTTTACATTTTCATCCATCGGCAC
Source organism: Bacteroides sp. (assembly GCA_031555765.1). Classification (GTDB taxonomy): domain Bacteria; phylum Bacteroidota; class Bacteroidia; order Bacteroidales; family Bacteroidaceae; genus Bacteroides. The sequence goes on from JAVBUC010000013.1 coordinate 83,754, forward strand.
CTTATCAATGTTCTGTAGAAGAAGATTCGTCATACGAACATTAAAAAAATCCCACTTATACGTCTCAGTCAACTTATCGGCGCCAGGGCTAAGACCATCCTGTACAAAAAGATATCCGGAAGCTTCGTGAGAGTGGCGATTGTATACGTCATCCGAAAATACATCCTGATACAACGCGCTATATGAGCTACTGATGGAGCTGTTATAAATCGTATTGAGGAAGGATTTTGCGTCTCCTTCTGATTTCCAATAGTTCTCAGGTGAAATTGTTGTAGGAGGTATAACATCAAGATCACAACCGGTGAAAGTTGTCCCTATCAGCATCACGCTTATCACACATACTATATTTCTCTTTTTAAACATATTCCTAAATTGTTTCATATGCTTATGTCTTTTTTCAGTTAAACTTTTCATATTTAAAATGCAACGTTTACCCCGAAGATATAGGATCTGGTACCTGTTCCCTGATAACCACGACCTGTATATGTTTCCGGATCAAAGTCTTTCATGCGCTTATCTCCACGAATAGTGAATGGGTTCTCTGTAGAAAGATAGAACCTCAGCGTATTCAAGCCCCAATGGCTGATCATTGTCTTGGGAAGGGTATAGCCCAACGTAATATTCTTGATACGGAAATAATCGGCACTGAACAACCAGAAATCGGAGAAATCTTTGGTGTTAAAATTATAGTTCTTATTACCCTGTGGCAACAGACGCGGATACGCGGCCTTTGGGTCAGGATTTTCAACTGTCCATCTTTTCTTGTGCCATTCGCGAGGAGGTGCATTGTCTGAGAAAGGATGCGCACTTTCCATCTGGAAGTATACTTTTGCGCCCGATGCTCCTTGACCAAAAACATTCAGGTCAAAGTCTTTATAAGTAAGATTGATACTACCTCCATAGGTGAAATCAGGAACGTCTTTTCCGAGGTAAGTGCGATCGGCTGTTGTAAGTTTGCCGTCTTTATCCATATCCACATATTTAACATCGCCCGGAGACAATTCCAAATTGCCTTCTGAAATATATTTACCACTTGCAATATCTTCTGCAGTAAGAAGACCATCGGTTTTATAACCATAGAAAGTACCAATAGAATGGCCCACAGCAGTTATCCATGCGCCGTCCGGTGCCAGGTTGTTAACACCATCCCCCAGGTAAGTCACCTTGTTCCAGTTTTTTGAAATATTAGCACTTACGGAGTATGTAAGATCACCAATCCGGTTGTTATGGGTTACAACAAACTCAAGACCTTTATTTTCCAGTTTTCCTAGATTTTGCGATACTTTATCAGCAGCTCCCACTTCTTTCAGAACATCGTAGGCAAGAAGGATATCATCCGTCTTTTTCATGTACCAGTCGGCAGTCAATACAAGTTTATTTCCCAAAAGATTAACATCTACTCCGATATCCGTTATCGAAACGGTTTCCCATGTCAGCATTTTATTCGGGATCTTACTTTCATAGATAGAAGTGATAGGAACCCCGCCTAAACTATAGCGATAGTCACTTCCAACAGCATAAGCCGCAAAATAGTCATATTCCTTCACGTTATTGATATTTCCTAATTGTCCCCACGAGGCACGAACTTTCAGGTTATCAATCCAGGCAATATCTTTCATAAAAGACTCTTCACTAAGACGCCATCCTGCCGAGAAGGAAGGGAAATATCCCCAACGCTTGTCTTTGTGGAAACGTGAAGTTGCATCGGCGCGGACATTTGCTTCAAGCAGATAACGTTCCATGTAGTTGTAATTCACGCGACCGAAGTATGACATAAGTTTTTCATTGGTCAGCGGTCCCCATGTTTCTGAATCGGCAGGCGTACTTGATCCTCCATCTAAACCTTCCATGGAATTGACCGGAAAGTTTTTCCGATAAGATTTCTGTTGCTGGTAATTATAAGTTTCATACGACATACCCGCAAGTGCACTTATTGTATGAGCATTTTTCGTCCAGTCATAATTTAAAAGAGCATTGTATGTCATACGACGTTTCTCATACCAGTCGTACTCCATCTTACTATCTTTTACTTCACCTATTTGGGTCGCTCCATTATCAAGAAACCTAGGTACACCGGGTCTGAACGCATCATACTTTTTGTTCTTATAGTCGAAGTTGTCAGAGATTATCTGTCCGGTTAAGACAAGCCCTTTGTACAGTGTCAGGTCAATGGCTCCGTCTAAGACTGTAGTCTTATGATTTCTCTTGGTCCAGCCTCCCTGTTCCAACACACGCAACGGATTACGAAGAACAAAAGTACTGGATGCATTCGCTCCACCATGCACAGTACCATACTCTCCGTTACTTTGACGTGCCACATAAGAAGGTGACGATTGCATCAGATAAGCAAGGCTGATATCACCCGTTGATTTGTCTAAAACGTACTCTGTATATTTAACACCCGTACGTAATTTCAGCCACGACTTTAACTGACTGGTCAAGTTCAAATTTACATTATATCGATCCGTAGACTGACCGGGTTGGAATGAGTCGTCGTAGGTATACCCCAGAGAAGCATAGTAGTTGGTTTTGCTCGCGGTACCACTCATGCTGACCGTATGGCCTGTCATGACAGCACTGTCATCGAAAATCAAACCGTACCAATCGGTATTTGGGTAATGATCCGGATCACTTCCATCTCTGTACTTCTGTATGATATCATCCGAAACAGGAGCAGTGGTCTGACCGGCGTTCTTAGCAGCTTCATTGACAAGTTTAGCCTCCCATTCCGAACTAACGACCCTGGGTTTGTATGTTTGCGAATTAGCACCAACGAAACCATCGTAATTAATCCTGAATCCTTCTTTGGCACCTTGTTTGGTGCTTACAAGAACAACACCATAAGCCGCGCGAGAACCGTATATTGCTGAAGAAGCTGCGTCTTTCAAAATCGACACGCTTTCAATCGCGTTAGGATCAAGATTGGCGAAAGAGATGGCCGATGAAATAGCACCATCGATAACATAAAGAGGTTCCGATGTGCCAAGGTTACCACGTCCACGAATATTAATAGAGGGTGTCTGTCCCGGGCGGGAAATAACAGTTACTCCGGGAACCGTACCTTGAATGGACTGCAATAAGTTTAGATTCGTACGTCCCGTCAGATCTTCTGTGTTTACTGTTGCGATAGAACCTGTCAGATTCACTTTTTTCTGAACACCGTATCCTACAACTACCACTTCATCCATCACTTCGGAATCTTCTATTAGCACGATATTCAACACAGTGTTACCTTTTACAGTAACCTCTTGCCTTGTATATCCGATGTAGCTGATTTGCAGGATAGCATTAGCAGGGGCATTCAACGTAAATTTACCATCAATATCGGTAATTCCACCTGTAGTCGTACCTTTTATCACAACATTGGCCCCAATCACAGGGTCTCCTGCCTTATCTACGACTCTTCCGGTTACAGTTATATTCTGCTCGACAGCACTCTTTTCAACCACAGTTTTCGCATTGGTTGGTGCTTTCTTTACAAACACCTGCCTATCGGATACAACATACGTATATTCGGTGTTTTTAAGTACTTGCTTCATGATTTCATCAATGGTCTGATCTTTTACATTGACAGCAACTTTCTTGCTTACATTGATCTCATCTGAATAAAAGAATATGTATTCGCTATTTTTTTCTATTTCGCGAAAAACATCTCTCATTGTGCAGTTATTCACATCCAGACTAAGGCGTTTTGATTGTGAGTACGCGTTTGTAGCGTTGATATTATTGATTCCAAAGGATAGCAATAACATGCCCATAATTCCAAGTATTTTCAATAATTTACTTTTATTAAAATCTGGGGCTTTACATAATTGTTTGTAAGTCATACGTAAACGTAGTTTTAAGGTCAAAACTAATTTATTAACAGATTAAACTATTTAATAATCTGATTATGGATATTTATAAAATATCTCTAACTAATAAGTATTCTACTTTTCCTTTTCCATAGGCTACATTGTTTTTAATGATTAATGTTTTTCTTTACTTCATAAGTGTTATCTTTAAACAATATTTTTACCTGAAGAATACCGGACAGGTCACCCATAACCTTATCCAATTCCTCCTTCAGATCTAATTTCCCACTACAAGTAACCGATGCTATTTCGGGGCTACATACTATTTCTGTTCCGTAATAGCGGGATAACTGTTTCATAATCTTCTGTAATGATTCTTTTCTATAAATGAAATATCCATCTTTCCAAGATATATAATCATACGCATTTACTGATGTTATGGAAGATTCGCCGTTGGAATAATCAAACATTTGGTCAGGTAATAATTGAGCTTCGTGTTTGTCGTTGGTTGTTACAAGTACCGAACCAGTAGCCAGTACCACAGCATGGCTTTCATCTTGTTCATAAGCCCTGACATTGAGTGAGGTACCCAATACTTTAACATCCATTTTGTCTGTATGTACAATAAATGGTACTTTCTTGTTCTGCGCAACTTCCAAATACACCTCACCATTTACAAAAATCTCACGCTCTTTACCCCTAAACTTATGCGGAAATACGACTTTCGTACCCGAGTTAATATGCATCTTTGTTCCATCGGACAGGGTAAGGCTCGAGTGCCTGCCAAAAGGTATAAACAGCTGATTATAAGTTGCATCCGTGTCATTCTCAGTTTGCTCGGCCTTTTCTTCCAACTTCTTTGAATTTACAATAATTTCTCCATCTTGCTGAAGAACAATATCCGCCGTCTTTTCATCCAACTCGATAGTTTTACTGTCCGACAAGACTAATTGTATTTCTTTTGTTTCTTCATCTACAGTCTGTAGTTTGGACATTACATCGTGGAAATCGGCTCTGATTTCCTCCTTGGGAAATGCAAGAAAGAAGCCAAGAAAGAAAATAACGCACAAAAGAGATGCCGCTGTTCCGTAGAAGTAGGCTTTCCTCCTTCTCAGTTTATTTTGCAATATTTTCTTATTCTGAATTTCAATCTTTATCCAGAGTTGTGTTCGCTCTTTTGCCGTCATTATCTTCTGAGGGCTTTTCATTATCTGAATAAATTTTTTTGCCTGTTCAAACTCCTCGGATCTTATAAGTCCATCGGCTACCAAAGATTCCCAGAACAGTTCGGATTCCGGAGTTGGCTCGATCATGGAAGAAATAAAATAATGGTCTTCCAATAGTTCCTTGTTTGTATATGTAGAATAATCGTCTCTCATAAAAGTAGTGGTTTTTAAAAGTGAAAACTCTTATTGTGTTCCATGTGTGTCTCGCGTATTTTTGTTATTGAACGATGTAATAGATTACGCACCGACTGAATATTCATTTTCATAAGTACGCAGATCTCTTCATACGACAGCCCCTCGGTAAATCTGTAATAAATAACTTCGCGCTGACGATGGGAAAGCAAATTCAACATTTGCTGAACACATTGTTTGAGTTCTATTTCTCGTTCATTAATTATATAGGCGTCTTCAGCAGATAATTCCAGACTAAAAACCGGTTCTACCGTGTCTATCTGGTAATGCTTTTTGTCTTTATTGAAGAGAAGGAAAAGATTATTTTTCAAAGCAACAAAAAGGAATACTCTGACATTCTCTACCTGGCTCAGTTTTTGTCGTTTGCTGTACAGTGTTACAAATACATCTTGAATAGCTTCTTTTATCTGATCGCGCAACGGAGTAAAATGAAGACCGTAATTCAGCATCGCGTCAACGTTGAGCGTATATAGTTGGACGAATGCATCATCGTCTCCTTTCAAAAAACGAAGCCACAAATCTTTGTTTAGTTGTATCAGCTTTTTATCAGCCACCATAGTACCAGATTTTTGCAATAGGATAATCTTATCTCGTTTTTATACTCACGTTTAACTAATAAAATGTTTAACCTTAAGTCCGCAGTTATTCGGCTTAAATCATTTCTTCTTAAAAAGCAAACCCAATCCATTGTGCATCAAATAGATGTCAATAGATTGGGCGGTATCCGGAAAATCACTGATCTTAGTGTTACCACAACAAATCCAAAGAAAGTGAGTTGGATATGGGAACAAAAATAGCAATAAAGTCAGATAATATAACTCCTTTCGGCGGTGTTTTTTTACGCGCTTTATGGTTTTTTTCGTTTAGGTATGGATCGCTTGTTTGACCATTCTGTTGGATTGAAATTTGTCGCTGGGCAAGCACTCTCTTGACTTCAATTCTTCAGCAGAGCTTGAATGAAGTCATTGAGCGTATGAATGAACCTCACCAAACGAGTCAATAAGTAGCGTTTCCCGGTCAAAATAGTTTAAATGTGCGCCATGATGCGCAAGAGTTCTATTAATTGGCTCTATCGTTCTATTTTGAAATCGTTAATTTTTCTATCTTTGTCCTCAACGAAATCAATAAACAATACCATGTTATGAAAAAGGCACTTATCATTTTCTCTTTATCACTGCTGTGCGTCCTCAACAGTTCGGCCCAATGGAAGCCGGCGGGCGACAAAATAAAAACCGACTGGGCAGAGCGTATCAACCCATCGGCAGTACTTCCCGAATATCCCCGTCCCATCATGGAACGGAGCGACTGGAAAAACCTGAATGGACTGTGGAACTACGCCCTTATTAAGAAAGGTGAAGCACTGCCCACAGCTTTCCAAGGCGAGATACTGGTACCGTTTGCCATCGAGTCCTCTCTGTCAGGAGTAGGGAAGCGGGTGGAACTCGACCAGGAGTTGGTGTACCAACGCACGTTCGATGTTCCGTCGGCCTGGAAGAACCGTCAGATATTGCTGCACTTCGGTGCGGTGGACTGGAAAGCCGATGTATGGGTGAACGGCATTAAGGTAGGTACACACACGGGAGGATTCACCCCGTTCTCGTTCGACGTCACTGCAGCACTGAACGCCAAAGGCAGCAACCAGCTCACGGTGAAAGTATGGGACCCCACCGACAAAGGTCCGCAACCACGCGGCAAGCAAGTGAGCCGTCCGGAAGGCATCTGGTACACCCCGGTGACCGGCATCTGGCAGACGGTTTGGCTGGAACCGGTAGCTCCCCGTCACATCGACAACTTGCGCATCACACCCGATATCGACCGCAACCTGCTCACGGTGAAGGCCGAACTCTCCGGTTGCAACGTTTCGGACCTGGTCGAAGTAAATGTGTATGACGGTAAGACACTCGTAGCCACCGCCCAGAGTATCAACCACCAGCCGGTGGAACTGGCCATGCCGGCCGATGCCAAACTGTGGAGCCCCGATTCGCCTTTCCTTTATACACTGACCGTTGCCCTGAAGAATGGCAACCAGACCATCGACAAGGTGAACAGCTACGCCGCCATGCGCAAATACTCCACCCGTCGCGATGCCAACGGCATTGTCCGCCTGGAACTGAACAACAAGGCTTTGTTCCAATTCGGTCCGCTGGATCAGGGTTGGTGGCCCGATGGGCTCTACACAGCTCCCACGGACGAAGCATTGCTGTACGACGTGCAGAAGACGAAAGACTTCGGCTTCAACATGATCCGCAAACATATCAAGGTAGAACCCGCCCGTTGGTACACGCATTGCGACCGCCTGGGGATGATCGTTTGGCAGGATATGCCGAGCGGCGATCGCAACCCGGAATGGCAGATGCACCGCTACTTCGACGGCACGGAAATGAAACGTTCGGCTGAGTCCGAAGGCTACTATCGCAAGGAGTGGAAGGAAATCATGGATTGCCTGTACTCGTATCCTTGCATCGGCACGTGGATACCGTTCAACGAGGCTTGGGGGCAGTTCAAGACTGTCGAGATAGCTGAGTGGACCAAGCAGTACGATCCTACCCGCCTGGTGAATCCGGCTAGTGGAGGCAATCATTATACTTGTGGCGATATGCTAGACCTGCACAATTATCCTGCTCCCTCCATGTTCTTGTACGACGCTCAACGCGCCACGGTTCTGGGCGAATACGGCGGCATCGGTCTGGCACTGAAAGACCATCTCTGGGAAACTAACCGCAACTGGGGATACGTGCAGTTCAACTCTTCCAAAGAGGTGACCGATGAGTACGAGAAGTATGCCGATATGCTGTATAACTACATCTCCAAAGGTTTCTCGGCAGCCGTATACACACAGACCACCGACGTGGAAATGGAAGTCAACGGCTTCATGACGTACGACCGAAAGGTGATCAAGATGGAAGAGGCGCGCATCCGTGCCATCAACGAACGCATCTGTCGGTCATTGAATAAGTAATCCCGCTCACTAATCAATATGCTTCAAGTTTTGCTGAGGAGTTTCCTCGGCAAAACTTGAAGTTCTCGCATTAATTTACGACATTTGGGGCTGAAAAACACCTTATATTATATACTAACGAAAAAGGAGCAACATGATGCGACGGTTGGTTTTCATCTTTCTATGCCTGATGGCTGTGCTTCCCTCCCCGGCACAAAGCACGGTTCATTATTACTTCAAGACGCTCGACATCCGCAATGGCCTGTCGCAGAACACCGTTAACCAGATACTGCAAGACAGGAAAGGCTTCATGTGGTTTGGTACCAAAGACGGGCTGAACCGTTACGACGGTCTCTCGTTCAGCGTCTACAAGAAAGAAAACTCCGCTCTGAGCCGCAACTTCATCACCGCTCTTTACGAAGATGCCGACGGTAATATCTGGATAGGCACCGACGGCGGTGTCTTCATTTACGACCCCATACAAGACTCCTTTACCCCTTTCCAACAAACGAGCAATACGGGTGCCGTCATCCGGGACTATGTCACGATGATAGGCAGCGACGACAACGAGAACATCTGGATGTCGGTGGAAAACCAGGGGCTCTTTTGCTACACGCCTGCCGACCGGAAGTTGACCACCTACTTCCACGAGAACCATCTGCCCAACATCACTCGCTTCTGGTTTACCGGCAAGACCTGCTGGATAGCCCGCTATGCCGACAACCTGTACCTCGGCGACGATAAGTCGGATGCCGATATGCGGCCCTTCCGCGATGCCGACGGCAACGAAGTGTTCAAGAACGATATCATCTACTGGCAAATCCACGGTCCGCACAACTGCCTGTACGTGGCTTCCATCAACGGGCTGACGGAGATCAATCTCACCAACGGCAAGACCCGGCGGTTGCTCAACGCCTATACACGCGCCCTGCAGTTCAAGTCGGACGACGAGCTGTGGGCCGGTACCGAATCCGGAGTTTACATCTACAACCTCACGGTGGACAAGCTGACCCACCTCACCGTACCCGACCAGAGCGACTCCTATGCCCTGGCCGACAATGCCATCTACTCCCTTTGTCTGGACCAGGAGAACGGCATGTGGATAGGTTCCTACTTCGGCGGGGTGAACTACTACCCGCACCAGTGGACCTACTTCGAGAAATTCTACCCCAAAGATAACCTGCCCAACTTCGGCCGCCGTGTGCGCGAGATCTGCGAGAGCAACGACGGTACCCTCTGGATAGGTACCGAGGACAAAGGGTTGTTCAACTTCAACCCGGAAACCGGAAAAATGACACCCTTCGAGCATCCTTCCATCTACAAGAACATCCACGGTCTCTGCCTTGATGGCGACGAGCTCTGGGTGGGCGTCTTTTCCGGCGGACTGAACCGGGTAAACCTGCGCACCAAAGCAGTGAGGCATTACTCCAAAGGCACAGCCGAGAACACCATGAACGCCAACGATGCCTTCTCCATCTGCCGAACCACTACGGGCGAGGTCTGGATAGGCACCACCTCGGGCTTGCTGCGTTATAACCGTGCCACGGACGACTTTACCCGCATCCCGCAGTTGGGCAGCCTGTTCATCTATGACATCCTGGAGGACTTCAACGGGAATCTCTGGTTTGCTTCCTTCTCCAACGGCGTGTTCTGCTACAACGTGCGCACCCAGCAATGGAAAAACTACCTCTCCGACGAGAACGATCCTAACTCGCTGCCATACAATAAGGTGATAGGTATTTACGAGGACAGCAAGAAACGGCTCTGGTTCCTCACGCAGGGCGAAGGTTTCTGCCGCTACAACCCGGCCACGGACAACTTTACCTGCTGTGGTACGGCCGAGGGCTTCCCCAATACCATCTACAAGATGATTGAGGACAAGCAGGGCAATCTCTGGATCACCACCAACTACGGCCTCGTCTGCTTCAACCCGGACACGGCACGACGCAATGTGTACACCACCGCCAACGGTCTGCTGAGCAATCAGTTCAACTTCCAGTCGGGCTACCGCGACAAGAAGGGTCGCATCTACCTGGGCAGCATCAACGGCTTCATCGTGTTCGACCCGGAGAGCTTCGCCGAGAATACCTACCTGCCTCCGGTGGTCATCACCGACTTCTACCTGTTCAACAAGCAGCTCTCCGTGGGTAGCCCCGACTCCCCGCTGAAGAAAAGCATCACCTACTCGGACCGGATAGAACTGGCAGCCAATCAGAACTCGTTCTCTTTCCAGGTGGCCTCCCTCAGTTACCAGGCTCCGGAGATGAACCGGCTGGAATACAAGCTCGAAGGTTTCGACCGCGAGTGGTACCCGGTGGTGCGCAATGCAGCCATCAACTACTCCAACCTGCACTACGGAAGTTACACGCTGCGCATCAAGGGCTCCAACAACGACGGCCGGTGGAACCCGGAAGAGCGTGTGCTCCAGATACGCATCCGTCCCCCGTTCTACCTTTCGTACTGGGCTTATGCGATATACACCATCGTCGGCCTGTGCTCGTTGGTGGCCGTCTTTATCTATTTCAGAAATCGCACGCGGCGGAAGCAGCAGCAGGCCATGGATAAGTTCGAACGCACGAAGGAACGGGAACTGTACACAGCCAAGATCGACTTTTTCACGAACGTATCGCATGAGATACGTACGCCACTCACCCTCATCAAAGGTCCGCTGGAGAACGTCCTGGCATCGCCCCACGTAGCTCCGCAAATCCGGGACGACCTGGAGGTGATGGAACTGAATGCCAACCGTATGCTCGATCTGGTGAACCAACTTCTCGACTTCCAGAAAACGGAGACGATGGGCTTCCAGCTACACGTGGCCGAGTGCGACGTGGCCGATATCCTCCGGAAGACCGTCACCCGCTTCAAACCGCTGGCGCACCAGAAAGGCTTGACGTTGACCGTGGAGAAGCCCGACTCGCTTCTGGCCTCGGTGGACAAGGAGGGGCTGACCAAAATCATCAGTAACCTGCTGACGAATGGCATCAAGTATTCGGCAACGTATATACACATCCACCTCTCGGGCGAGGAGCAGCAGTGGCGACTCCTCATCAGCAACGACGGTCCGGTGGTTCCCATGGAGATGCGGGAAGAGATTTTCAAACCGTTTATCCAGTACAAGGGCGAGACGCTGCACACGGTATCGGGCACGGGCATCGGCCTGGCATTGGCCCGCTCGCTGGCGGAGTTGCACGGTGGTACGTTGCAGATGGACGATTCGATGGAAACGAATAACTTCTTGCTGCAATTGCCGTTGAACCAGACCGAGAAAGCTCCTGTTGAACCACAAGAGCCGGCACCACTTACCAGACGCATAGAGGAGTATGGTGACGAGTCTCCACAAACTCCCAACCGCTACACGGTGCTGGTGGTGGAAGACAGCCTGGAGATGCAAACGTTCCTGGCCAAGCAACTGGCACAGCACTACCACGTACTCACGGCTCTGAACGGCTTGGAGGCATTGGAGATACTGAAGGAACACATTGTCAACCTGGTTATCTCGGACATCATGATGCCGGGCATGGACGGATTGGAACTCTGCGAGAGCATGAAGTCAGACCTCGATTATAGCCATATTCCCATCATCTTGCTCACGGCCAAGACTACGCTGCAATCTAAGATTGAGGGCATGAAGCTCGGTGCCGATGCTTACATAGAGAAGCCTTTCTCGGTGGAGTACCTCAAGGTCTGTGTGTCGAGCTTGTTGAGCAACCGGGAGAAGCTACGTATCTCGTTCACGCATTCGCCCTTTGTGCAGTCCAACAGCATTGCCATGACCAAGGCGGACGAGGCTTTCCTCAAACTGCTTAATGAGGTGACGGTGGAGCACATGCAGAATCCGGACTTCTGCCTGGACGACATGGCGGGGCTGCTTAATATGAGTCGGTCCAGTCTGAACCGGAAGATCAAAGGGGTGCTGAATATTACTCCGAATGATTATATCCGTTTGGAACGGCTTAAGAAGGCGGCGATGCTCTTGAAGGAAGGGGAGTGTAAGGTGAATGAGATTTGCTATATGGTGGGGTTCAATACTCCTTCTTATTTCACGAAGTGTTTCTTGAAGCAGTTTGGGACTTTGCCTAAGGATTTTGCTTGATGCTGCGCGGGGCTTTTACTTTCTTTTTTGCCTTGGCGCAAAAAAGAAAGTAACAAAGAAAAAAAGCCACGGCTGCATTTTCTCCGCTACTCCGCCTGCACGAAAAGCTAAAGGTTCGGAACTCGCTTCGCTCAAACAGCCGAACCTTCTTCACGCTTTTCGCACAGGCTCCGCTTCACGCTCCCAAAATGAGGCCGATCTTTAGGGCTCGCCACATCGCTTCGCTCGTGTTGTTTCTGTGTTGTGTTGGGGGGTGAGGTGCGCTTTGCTTCGCTCGCTGAGGGTAGATATTGTGTGGATGTGGGGGTTATACATGGGAATCTGTTTGGGGTCTTCATGTTCTCCAACTGTCCTGAAACCCTTTGCTCATCGGGGTTTACTGTGAAGGGGGCACCCTTCACTGAAACTTCATGCTCTTCACAGTGCTTCCCGCTGTAACCTCAGTTGCTTCCTGCTGTTATCTCGGTTGCTTCCTGCTGTTACCTCAATTGCTTCCCGCTGTTACCCTAATTGCCTTCTGATGTTTGCTTGTTTCACTCCTGGAAACTCTCTGTTTCAAGGCAGGAACCTGCTTGTTTCACGGTTTGAACCAACCCTGTACACGGTTGCTACAGGAGCTGCACACGGTTTCTGCAAGGGTTGGAGACGGTTTCTCCGGGACGTGCAGACGGTTTCTATCAGGACGCTACAATGTGAAGAGCATGAAGTTTCAGTGAAGGGGGCACCCTTCACAGTAAACCCCGATGAGCAAAGGGTTTCAGGACAGTTGGAGAACATGAAGACCCCAAACAGATTCCTATGTATTACCCCCACATCCACACAATATCTACCCTCAGCGAGCGAAGCAAAGCGCACCTCACCCCCCAACACAACACAGAAACAACACGAGCGAAGCGATGTGGCGAGGAGAGGATTGGCCTCGGCTGTTTTCCGTTAAGCGAGCGACCGGAGTAGCGCGTGAAGACGACCCTGTGTTTGAGCGTAACGAAGTGAAGCGAGTTCGGGGTCGTTAGTGCTACGCAGCGAGCGAGTAGGAAAACAGACGCAGCCTTGACTTTTTCTTTTGTTTCTTTTCTTTTGCGTCAAGGCAAAAGAAAAGAAAAAGCCAGCGCAGCCAACCAATTGAATCCAAAAATAGAACAATACAACCAAATCCATCCGAGAATACTCTCAGCCACAGATTTGGTTTTATAATTGCATAAATTGAATGGATAGTTATACTCAAATTATGGCCCATCATATATATTTGTGTTCGGAAAAGCAATCATCTTACTATCATCTAATATTATTAAAACAGCTTATGACACAGTGACATTAGTAACCTTCCATTTAAAGAACGGATGAGACAATTAGAATTGTTAGCCGTAACGAACGAGGCCCTAGTCCTCACCAGTTTAAAAATTTAATTCTATAAAAAATGAGCAAGAAATTTTTATTCCTATTTTTTGTAATTTTTGCAACTACCGTTTATGCACAGAATGTGACCATCAGAGGAACGGTAACCGATGCAAACAACGATCCCCTAACAGGTGTAACTGTACAGGTAAAAGGTTCTACAACGGGAACTATTACTGATATTGACGGTAACTTCTCGCTGACCGGTGCGAGTGGTAATACCTTGGTCTTTTCTTATATAGGTGCCATCACGCAGGAAGTGGCTTATAAAGGTACTCCGATGCGCGTGGTGATGAAAGACGACACCAAAGCGTTGGACGAAGTAGTCGTTATCGGTTACGGTACGGTGAAGAAGTCGGACTTGACGGGTGCCGTTGCCGTGGTCGACACGAAAGAAATGAAGAAGAGCTCAGCCGGAACACTCGTTAGCCAGATGCAAGGTTTGGCCACCGGTGTGAACGTACGCAGCACGGGTAAGGCAGGCGAGGACGCCTCCATCGAAATCCGCGGTGTAGGTTCGTTGAGCAATAACTCTCCGCTGTGGGTAGTCGACGGTATGATCGTCAACCCGGGCGTGGACTTCAACCCTGCCGACGTAGAATCGGTACAGATCCTCAAAGACGCATCGGCAGCAGCCATCTATGGTTCGCGTGCTGCCAACGGTGTGATCATCGTTACTACCAAGAAAGGTTCCAGCGGTCCGATGAAGGTAAACGTCAGTGTGAAGGAAACCATGGAATGGAGCCCCAAATACGACCTGATGAATGCAGCGGAGTACATTAAGTACAACGATATCGCTTACAACGAAGCCATCAAGAACGGCGTAGGTTCGGTAACCAAGACTCAGCAACATTCTTCGTATGACACCAACTGGCAGGACGAAGTGCTGAAGACAGCCCTCGTACAAGATTATAACGTGGCCCTCTCGGGTGGTGGCGAATCGGGTAACTACTACCTGTCGGCCGGTTACTACAACAACGACGGTGTATCTTATGGAAATACGTTCGACCGTTACAGCTTCCGTGTGAACACACAAGGTAAGAGAGGTTGGTTCTCGTTCGGTGAAAACCTGGCGTACTCACTCACCAACACCGACCCCAACCAGACCAATACGTACAACGACTTCCTGCGCATGATGCCTACCATCCCCATCTACGACGAGAACAATCCCGGTGGATACGGATACGGTGACGCAGCCAAGTACAATACATTCGGTGTGAACCCCATTGCCCGTGAAAACCTGGAATACCGCCACTACCGTCAGAACCGTTTGAACGGCTCGGTATGGTTGGAGTTCAAACCGTTCGAATGGCTTTCTTATAAGTTCAACGGTGGTATCGACCTCTACTTCTACGAAAACTCTTGGTTCCGTGGCGAAGGTAACTGGACACAAAACCAGGAACACCGCGATCCGGAAGGACAGAAAGCACGTGATAATACATACAACACCCTGATAGAGCATACACTGAACTTCAATAAGGATTTCGGCAAACACCATGTGGACGCCGTAGCGGGTACTACCTATCAGCATCACGAATGGGAAGGCCTGTGGGCTTCACGTCTTAACTTCCCGCAAATGGCCGATGGCAACTACTTCACCGTACTGAATGCCGGACAGAGCAACCAGCAGAACTCTAACAGTATCAGCGAAAATGCCATGATTTCCTACCTGGGACGTGTCAACTATAGCTACGATGATAAGTATTACTTTACGGCTACTATGCGTCGGGACGGAACTTCTCGCCTTGCACAGGATCAGCGTTGGGGCAACTTCCCCTCTGTATCGGGTGCCTGGAGAATTTCGAAAGAAGAATTCTTTGTTGTGCCTTGGATCAATGACTTGAAGGTTAGAGGTAACTGGGGTCGTTTGGGTAACTCTTCTATCGGCGACTGGGACTATATCGGAACCATCAACCAGAGTATCGTAACCGTTCTTGGAGGTGCTATCCGTCCGGGATCTACCCAGGTGAAGATTGTGAATAGCGGTCTGATATGGGAAACAAAGGAAACAGTGAACATCGGTTTCGATGCCGGCTTCCTCGGAAATCGCTTAACGTTGAGTGCTGAGTACTACAACTCTAAGACCATGGACGTACTTACCGACATGCCTATCGCTATCTCTACCGGTAACCAGGGTGGAGCTCCGAAAGCCAATGCTGCCAGTTTGCAGAACCGCGGTTTTGAGTTCAGCCTCGGTTGGAGAGACCAAATCTCTGATCTCAAGTACGGTGCCATGCTGAATGTTACTACTTTGAGCAATAAGGTGATTGACCTGGGTTCTGACAAACCGGTATACAACGGACAGGCTAAGACCATGAACGGCGAACCGATGTCAATGTTCTTCTTGTACAAGACCGACGGTCTCTTCCGCACTCAGCAAGATATTGATAATTATGTAACGTCTAAGGGCGAGAAGATCTATATCAACGAAAAACGTCCGCAACTGGGCGACGTACGCTACATCGACACCGATGATAGCGGAAACATCACTGCCGACGACCGTCAGATCTGTGGTAGCCCGTGGGCTAAGATGCAAGTATCACTCTTGGTGAATGCCGAGTGGAAGAACTTTGACTTCAGCATGATGTGGAACGGACAGTTCGGCAACAAAATCTATAACGTAGCCAAGTGGCAGGGACGTCTCTTTGCAGACAATTCTAACTACATCCGCTACAAGAAGGGTGAAGAACCTTACCAGGTGAATCCCAACTCGGACACTCCGCGTATTATCTACGGTGACTTCCGCAACTCAATGGATTCTGACCGCTTCCTCGAAAACGGATCGTACTTCCGCATGAAGAACATCTCTCTGGGATACAACTTCAAGCATGATTTCCTGAAGAACCTCGGTGTAGAGAAACTCCGTCTGTTTGCCACCGGTTCTAACCTGATCACGCTGACCAGCTACTCTGGTTTGGATCCCGACTTTGTGAACACCAACATTTGGAACAGTGGTACGGACGGCTTCGCTTTCCCCAACACACGTTCTGTTATGTTTGGCTTGGATTTGACCTTTTAACTCACCAATTAGCTTAGTAATATGAAAAAGATATATGGATTATTAGTTGCCGGTGCTATGACACTGCTGACCGGATGTAATGCAGACCTGCTGGATATACCCAATCCCAATGAAGCTACCGTTACCACCTATTGGAAATCGGCCGATGACGCTGAAGCCGGTGTGAACGCTTGCTATAGCTTCCTCTACAAGGAAGGAACCTGGATGCGTTGGTTATCATTCCGCTACGACCTTACTTCGGACGAAGGATGGAGCTCTTCTCCCTGGATCGAACTGGGCGACTGGACACGTTTCCAGTATACAAACTACAACTTCTACGAAGGCAATAACGTGCATTGGGAGCATTTCTACGTAGGTATCTTCCGCGCCAATCAGGTATTGGCCTACGTACCTGCCATCGAAATGGATGCTGCTCAGAAGAACCGGGTATTGGCACAAGCCTCTTTCATGCGTGCTTTGTGGTACTTCCAGGTGAATCTCCTCTGGGAAAAGGGAACTATGCCGCTGGAACCTCAGCCGTCTACTTACAACCCGTCGGATGCGAGCGAAGCTGATATCTGGGCACAAATCGAAACCGACCTTACTTTCGCTGCCGAGAATCTGCCCGAGACATGGGATGGAGCCAATGTAGGCCGTGCTACCAAGGGAGCCGCCAAAGCATTGCTGGGCAAGGCTTATATGCAACAACGTAAGTTCGACAAGGCCAAGGCAGAACTCCAATGGCTTATCGGTAAAGAAGGCTCACTGTACGGGCTGATGGAAAACCGTGAAGACAACTTCACTGACCTGAATGAGAACAATGCAGAAGGTATCTTCGAAATCCAGTTCTCTGACTTGAATAAAGGTGGTACGGGCAACAACGCCAGCATGGCATTCGGTTTCCAACGTACACAGTTCTATGCTCCCGGTGGTATCGGATGGGGCGATGGTAAAGCACGTCGCTGGATGGTGGACGAATTCCTGAAAGAAAAACAAGCTGATGGCGACAATGATTTGCGTTTGTATAATAGTATTCTTTATCCGGGATTTGCTAAGGACTTCCCCGATATGCCGAAGAGATACTACATGATCGAAGATGCTTCAGCTTGGGATGACCGTTGGGGAGCTGACCCGGAAGACTGCTACATCCGTAAGTACAATACATCGTACATGCGCGAACGCGAAGATTACTTCGCTCGTAACAACTACCGCATCATGCGTTATGCCGACATCCTGCTGAACTATGCTGAATGTCTTGCTGAGACAGGTAGCACTCCTACTGATGCCGCTGTATATGTAGACAAGATACGTACACGTGCCGGAATGAGCTTGCTGAAAGACAGCCAGTGGAAAGACTGCCTCGCTTCCAAAGATGCTTTCATGAAACGTTTGCAGATGGAACGTGCACTGGAACTCTGCTTTGAAGGATGGCGTTGGGCCGACCTGAAACGTTGGGGACTCGTTGACACGCAAGCCGGTATCGATGAACTGAAAGCCCGCGATAAGGACTTCAACAATTTCATCATCGGTAAGCACCGTCGTCTGCCTATTCCGCAGATTGAAGTGGACAACAGTAAGATCGACAACGTGTCGCAGCTGACTCAGAATCCTAATTATTAATACTCAAAGGGCTATGCCAGGAAGACGAGCTTGTCTCGAACCTGTCCGGGCATAGCCCTTACTTTAATCTATTCATTATGCGTGTTAACCAATTAGTCTTTACTCTTACTTTGGCCTGTTGCAGTGTCCTGTCGGCACAAAACATACCGAATCCCGTACTTCACGGAGTAGCCGATGCCGGCGTGATGAAACACAACGGCAAGTATTACATCGGCGGTGTCCGCACCAACGGCGATTTCTATGTGTCCGACGACCTGGTACACTGGGGCAGCCCCATCCATGTCATCGATATGGACAACGATTGGACCCGTGGCACCGGAGCCGGCAATGACCAGATCCATGCCAACGACATGATCTACCTGAACGGTGATTTTCACCTCTACTGGTCGGTCAACTACTGGGGACGGGACAGACATGCCGTCCACATCGTACACGCACAAAGCCAGGAGCCTTTAGGCCCCTATACCGAACCCGACAAAAAAAGCTGGATGGATAACCGTATCGATCCGAAAGTATTCAAAGACGACAACGGACAACTTTATATGTACATGGTGCGCTTCAGCGATGGAAATACCATCTGGGCGCGCAAGATGAAGAACCCGGCACAATTCGACGGCGAACCTGTGTGCCTGTTTGCTTCTCTTCCCGACACCTGGGAAACAATGGATAATCGCGTGGCGGAAGGACCGTGGGTACTGAAATACCGCGACCGCTACTACATGATGTACAATGCCAATCATACTTCTACCCATTGGGGTAATTATCAGCTGGGAGTGGCCGAGGCCGACTCACCTTTAGGTTTTCAACATGGTAACAAATATAGCTATCCGGTGGTAGGGTGCAATCAGACCCCGCTGGAAGAAACGTACGTAGACATTTTAAGATACTCTCCGATGGCATACGCTCCCCAGTTTGCCTATACGGAATCCACGCCGGGAGGCGGTTGGACGACGGAAGCCTTCGATGCTTCTGCCTGGAAGAAGGGGGAAAGCGGTTTTGCCGCCCGGGAGATAGAAGGTTCCACTACCCGTCATCAGGGTACGTTGTGGAATACCTCTTCCCTGTGGCTACGCAAATCCTTTCAAGCCGGCAAGCACACGGGCAATCTGGCTCTGCGTGTCAACCATGACGGCGATACCAAAATCTACCTCAACGGTACCCTTATTTACGATAAGAAGGGAGCCGACTATAAAATAGTGAACCTGGACAAGAAGCAGCGTACTGCTTTGAAGGACGGGGCCAACCTGCTGGCTGTAGAAACCAGCAAGGGACGTTCGCAGTTCTTCGACGTCGCCCTGTTCGACATGAAGGACACCGTGGCCGAAGATATCCTGATGACACCCGGTCAGCCCAACATCCTCCGCGGACCGAACGGCTTCGAGTGGTGGCTCATCTACATGGCCAATAAGAACAACGAAGGTCGTGGACAGTACATCAACCGGGTACAGTTCTTCGATAAGACCATGCAGGTAGACGGAGTAACCGGACCGCGTACCGCAGGCTATCACCCGGAACCTTCCCAACCTACTTTCTCCGTGAAAGGCGAAGTCGCTGCTTCCGGAGCTTTGCAGACACAACCCTCCACCACTTATCTCTTCGAAACCGGTGTGAAGACACGCAGCGAGGCAGGTATCATCGCCTGGTGGAAAGATGCAGACAACTGTGCTTATGTGGCTCTGGATGCTGCGAAGCACTCCTGGTACCTGCGTACCCGCATCCAAGGCAAGGAGTACAAGGAAACCTATCCGCTTCCGGCCGATTTCCGCTGGGGGGTATACCATCACTTGCGCATCGAACGGAATATGGACTGCCTGAAGGTCTGGATCGACGAGATTCCTGCTCCCGGTAAGCATTCGTTCGTGGAAGTTCTTCCGGCCACTGAAGCTGGTGTGCCCGGTACTTTCGCTTCGGCCGGCGAAACGCTGTTCGAGGGGGTGACGTACACCATTGGCTTCGATGAGGACAGCATCACGTTGCCCGAGCAGACGGAACTCCTGAAAGGCGACTTCCTGACCGATTATGAATTCGGCTTCCAACTCTACGGACTGTCCGACCAGCGTATGGCGGGTTGCTATCCGGTGTATGTCGATGCCAAGAACTATGTCAAAGCGCAGTTCAACGGACGTACCCGTATGCTCGAAGTCACCACGGTGATCAAAGGAAAAACTGCCGGACAGAAAGCTTATCCGCTGGGGTCTTTGCAAACCATGTACCCGGACGTGAAGTACACGGACATGATCGAGAAGGTCTACCGCTTCCCGTCGCCTACCTGGCTGAGTGCGATCTATCTCAACCGGCACGAGGCAGGCAACAAGTCGGCCTTCGCGGACGATATGTTCAGCAAGTTCACACTGGAATACCAGAGCGATGGCGAGTGGCATCCGCTGAGTACGAAAGAATCGGCAGTGGCCAGCCATCCGGCTTACAACCGCTTGTCAATAGCCCCGGTGAAAGCCGAAGCACTTCGGTTTACCAACAAGCAAGCCGAGGACCTGGATCGCCATATCTACACCATCCGTGTGCAGGAACAACTGAAAGAGTCGTATCATTTCCGGACAGTACGGCGTGATGATAAATTTTATATCTTTGTCGACGGCAGAGAACTGGGTACCTTGGATATCAAATTGCCCGCTTCCCGCATCGGGCTCTGCTCGGAGAATTATGCTCCGACGTATAATGGACTATTATATTACCATCTAACATATTAATTTGCATGAAAAAAATACTGATTTGCTTTTTCTTTCCCCTGCTGGGACTGATGTCCTGCCAGTCCTGTTCTTCCGAATACAAGAATGTAGACGAGATCATTGTGGAGGATGTAGAAATGAAGGTTACCCTGGGCGACCCATTCATCCTGCTGCACGACGGTACGTACTATGCGTACGGCACCAGTTCGGACAACGGCATCGAAGTCTATACCTCGGACGACTTGAAGACCTGGAAATACAAAACCCTGGCACTGAACAAGAAAGACGTATGGGCCGACCGTTGGTTCTGGGCTCCTGAAGTATATGCCGTGAACGGTAAGTTCTATATGTACTACTCAGCCGATGAGCATATCTGCGTGGCCGTAGCCAACTCGCCCGAAGGTCCCTTCAAGCAAGAAAAACAAGAACCGATGATAGCCGATGAACAGTGCATCGACAACTCCCTGTTCATAGACGATGATGGCAAACCCTACCTGCTCTTCGACCGCTTCAATGACGGTCTGAACATCTGGATAGCCGAGTTGGAAGCAGACCTGATCACCATCAAGACCGAAACCCTGCACAAGTGTATCAACGTATCGCAGGCATGGGAAGAGGTATGGCCCCGTGTGAACGAAGGACCGTTCATCACCAAGCACAACGGCCTGTACTACATGACTTACTCGGCCAATAGCTACGAAAGTCCGTTCTACGGCATCGGATGCGCCACGGCTACCGACCTGATGGGAACCTGGACCAAGTACCCCGAAAACCCGCTGTTGCAGAAAAACGGCGACCTGGTAGGAGTGGGGCACAGCGCCATGTTTACCGACAAAGCCGGACAGCTCCGCATCGTGTACCATGCACACAAGGATAAGAACAATATCCATCCGCGTGCCATGTATATAGGTACCGTCTCGTTTGAAAAGGTGGATGGTGTGGACCGTATGCGCATCAGCAAAGAATACATCACCCCTAAATTAGTGAAATGATAAAAGGACTACTACTACTGAGTTGGTTCGTGTTGGCTTCCTGCTCCTCGTCCGCACAGGATGAGAAGCCGGAGCCGGAACCATTTACCGGATACCGCAATCCGGTCATCGATTACAGTTTGCCCGATCCTACCGTGATCAAGGCCGACGATGGTTACTTCTACCTGTATGCCACGGAGGACATCCGCAACCTGCCTATTCATCGGTCCCAGAACTTAGTTGACTGGGAGTATGTGGGTACCGCTTTCAATGATCGTACCCGTCCTACCTTCGAGAACAAAGGCGGCCTGTGGGCACCCGACATCAGCAAGATAGGTAACAAGTACGTGCTCCACTATTCGATGTCCGTTTGGGGAGGCGAGTGGACGTGTGGCATCGGTGCTGCTACGGCCGATAAACCGGAAGGCCCTTTTACCGATCACGGCAAGCTGTTCCGCAGCAACGAGATCAATGTGCAGAACTCCATCGACCCCTTCTACATCGAAGAGGGTGGCAAGAAATACCTCTTTTGGGGGAGCTTCAGTGGAATCTACTACATAGAACTAACCGACGACGGACTGGCTGTCAAGGAAGGTAGTACCCCGCAACAAGTAGCCGGAAAGGCT
Organism: Bacteroides sp.; assembly: GCA_031555765.1. Taxonomy (GTDB): domain Bacteria; phylum Bacteroidota; class Bacteroidia; order Bacteroidales; family Bacteroidaceae; genus Bacteroides. The sequence continues at coordinate 106,297 of JAVBUC010000013.1, forward strand.
TACGAGGGAACGTATATACACAAGAAGGGCGACTACTACTACCTTTTTGCCTCAATCGGCTCCTGCTGCGAAGGACTGAACAGTACGTACACCACGGTGGTGGCACGCTCGGAGAATCTCTTCGGCCCGTACGTAGACAAGAGTGGCCGACGTATGCTCGACAATAATCACGAAGTGCTGATTCATAAGAACAACGCTTTTGTCGGAGCCGGACATAACTCCGAGATCGTGACCGACAAAGCCGGAAGCGACTGGGTACTCTACCACGCTGTAAGCACCAAGAACCCGGCAGGACGCGTGTTGATGTTGGATAAAGTAACTTGGGACAATGGATGGCCATCGGTGGCGGGAGATTCCCCGTCGATAGAGTCCGACAAACCTGTATTCTAAATAAATAAAACAGATAAGAGACTATGAGTGTAAAAAGATTGATTTTAGGAGTTGCGCTATTAGCCGGTGTGACTTCGGCAGTAGCTTTGAATGATGTCCCGGGAGATGTCCGCGCTACCATTGCCCTGAAAGTACCGGGCAACGATGCCACTGAGTATCCCCTCGCACTGAGGAAGCAGGCAGACGGTCAATACCTCTGCCAGCCTTCCGGCGAGCTGCCGCTGACCATTACCCGGCAGGTGGAAGAGAAGAACGGAGCGTTGCGTATCAACGTCGTAATCCGCGCATCGGAAACGGTGTATTTCAATTATGGCGAACAGGTGCAGACCGGCTTCAAGCATGCCGACTGTCAGTTCCTTATGCCGGGCTTCTGGTATCGCCGCAACCTGCGTTCACCGCAGGAATCGCCTTCGTTCCACACATCGGATAGTTGGCTGATACGGGAGGACCGTCTGAGCACACCGCTCACGGCTGCTTTCAATGAAACCAGCGGTAAGTCGCTATCGGTCATCCGTTTGGATAAGTTCGACAAGGAAGCGTTGACCACGCACAAGGAAGGAGAGGTAATCCTCTCCGGCGAAACGTCTATCGGCTACACCGGCTTTCAGAACGTAGGTGGCATGACGGTGCTTTCGTATGGTTTCCCGTACAAGGAAGCACCGAAGACATACATCCGCAAGCTCACGCTGGCACCGGCTGTGGAAGCTTTCCAGAAACTGGGTAAGGGCGAAAGCATTACCCTGACCTGGGAACTCTCGGAACGCCAAACAGCCGACTTCTCGGAATGTGTGCAGCGCACCTGGGAGTACAGCTACGACACCAACCGTCCGCAGGTAGTAGACACGCCGTACACCATCGACCGGATGAAGGAGGTGATGAGTAACTTCTTCGTGGAGAGTTACGTCAACACTACGCCGACACATTACTACTCGGGCGTAGAGCTGGAAACGGTGACCTGTGCCAATACGGATGTAGCCGAAGTAGGCTTCGTGGGACGTACCTTGCTCAATGCTTTCAACGCGTTGGAGTACGGTACGCAGCAGAACCGCGCTCAGTTGGTGAACGATGCCAACAACATCTTCGACACGTACCTGCAAAACGGATTCTCGCAGGCTGGCTTCTTCAATGAAGTGGTGCATTACAACCGCGGCAAGGTGGAAACCAATCACAGCATTCGTCGCCAGTCCGAAGGTGCATATGCCGTTCTGAACTACCTCAACTACGAGAAGCAGCAGAAACGCAAACATCCCGAGTGGGAGAAGCGTATCAAGGGCATGCTCGACAGTTTCCTCCGCCTGCAGAACGCCGACGGTAGCTTCCCGCGCAAGTTCCGAGATGATTTCTCTATCGTGGATGCCAGTGGAGGCAGTACGCCTTCGGCTACTTTGCCGTTGCTGATGGGTTATAAGTACTTCAAGGATGCCCGTTACCTGGCCAGTGCCAAGCGTACGGTGGACTACCTGGAAAAGGAATTGATCTCTAAAGCCGATTACTTCTCGTCTACGCTCGATGCGAACTGCGAGGACAAAGAAGCTTCGCTCTATGCTGCCACGGCTGCTTACTACTTAGCGTTGGCAACCAAAGGAACGGAACGTGCCCACTATGCTGAGCTGGCTAAGAAAGCGTCTTACTTCGCCCTGTCGTGGTACTACACGTGGGATGTCCCCTTTGCCGAAGGACAGATGTTGGGTGATATCGGTCTGAAGACTCGCGGATGGGGCAACGTCTCGGTAGAGAACAATCATATCGACGTGTTTATCTTCGAGTTTGCCGATGTACTGCACTGGCTCTCCAAGCAATACAACGAACCCCGCATGGCCGATTTTGCACAGGTTATCTCTACTTCCATGCGTCAACTCCTGCCGTATGAAGGTCACATGTGTGGAATTGCCAAGATAGGCTATTACCCCGAAGTGGTTCAGCATACCAACTGGGATTATGGTCGCAATGGTAAAGGGTATTATAATAATATATTTGCTCCGGGCTGGACAGTAGCTTCCCTCTGGGAGCTCTTCACGCCGGGACGTGCGGAACAGTTTTTTGCGAAATAACTTGATCTTTTCTCTCACTGGAGAGACCTGAACTTAGAGGGTGTCTCAATATTGAAGACACCCTTTATTTATCTACATGATAGTAAGAACTTATATGTTTCACCTAGGAAACAATATCTTATGAGAAGAAATATTTTTGGTATACTCCTCTTTTTCTTGCTTTTTACAGGCTGCGAGAAAAAGAAAGAAGCTCCGTGGGATCTTCCTCCTTTCCATTATTTGTATTCTCTGGCATTTGTAGATGAAGAAGACAATGACTTGGTCGAAGGAATAGAACAAACTCCTTTGTATGAGACTAATCAAATTGTATTAAGGGCGAGCACTTATACTTATGAGATGGTAACTCCGAACTCAACAGATCATTTTTCGAAGCCTAAGTATATGTACTTGGAGGATGTTAATGGTTATAATACGTTACAGATGGCTGATATAGTATCTCCGGAACAACCAATTACAGATCATGAAATATTGACTCGTACATTGGTTAGTGCCTATATCTTTGGTGATAGAGAAGCACATACCATTGTTTCTTATTGGAAGTTCGATAAAGGTCATTTTGATCCTGCTCTTCTGCGTGTTACTGTTGATGATATTGAGGCACGAATTGTGGAAGGTTTAGCCGAGGACAATCCGCTTGTCATTGTGACACTGCCAAAGTAATTTGAACCGTTCTCTCTTTAGAGGAATCTGGATTAGGAGAGTGTGTCTGTTAATACACCAGAAGGAAATTTCCAATATAACAGAGAGAATTTGTATGTATCACCTAGAAAATAGTATATTATGAAGAATTTTTATTTTAGTTTATCCCTCTTTCTTCTGCCTTTGCTTTTTATAGGCTGTAAAGAGGAAAAAGAGCAAGACATCTATTCGCGTTTTAATGTCCGCTATGACTATACCCTGGCATTTATAGATGAAGAGGGGAAGGATTTGATTGAAGGAATATTTACGACTACTCCCTTTAATGGTGGTGGTATTCTTTTGAGGGAAGGAACTTATACTTATGAAATAGTAGAACAAAACTCTGATGATCGTTTTGCTAAGCCAAACAATATATACATATTTGATGTAAAAGGATATAAGACATTGCGAATTTTCAATCAATTCGCTCAAGATGGAGATCTTAGCAAGAATCCGAAAATGTTTAGCAGTAAGTTCACCAACCCGCATATCTTTGGTGATAGTGAAGTACATACCATTGTCACTTACTGGGAATTCGATAAGAGTTATAATGATGCTACTCTTATTCGATTTACAGTAGATGGTATTGATGCACAAGTTACAGAAGGTTTAGACGGTGGTCTTCCGCTTGTCATTATGACATTGCCAAAGTAATCTGATCTGTTCTCTCTTTAGAGAAACCTGAATAATCCTATAAACAAGTAATATGAAGTCGATGAATTGTATTAAGCAAATCTTTGGGCTGTTACTGGCAGTCTTGTTGCTCACTGGATGCAGTGGAGGGGACTCTGTAAAAGTAACGGAAGCCACAGTAGAGATGAGCCAAAATCCGGAGGGAGTATCTGTGGTAAAGCCTCGTTTCTCCTGGAAGTTTACAAGTGATAAGAATGATGTAGTGCAAACTGCCTATCAGCTCGAAGTAGCTTCTTCGGAGGAAGATCTGAAGAGCGGCACTAACCTGCTGTGGAACTCTGGCCGTATGGAATCGGACAACTCCCAGTGGGTGGAGTATGACGGAACTAATCTGCACTCCGGCAAGAGTTACTACTGGCGCGTGTCTGTCTGGACCAATCAAGGCGACCGATGCCAAAGCGATATCCAACACTGGTCGATGGCTCTGCTTCACGATGCAGACTGGAAAGCCCAATGGATAGGGCTGAACGACGAAGACCAGCTCAAGGTGGTGGACAACCGGACCATCCTGCCTGCCCGTTACCTGCGGAAGGACTTTGAGGTGGAAGCCACTCCCAAGCGGGCCATGCTGTATGTCTCCGGTGTAGGCTCTTCGGTGTGCTACCTGAACGGGAAAACCATTGGCGACGATGTCTTCGGACCGCTTCCCACCTGGTACGATGCCTCTGTTCCTTATCTGACGTACGACGTCTCTTCTTTCCTCGCGAAAGGGGAGAATACGATAGGCGTAGCTCTGGGCAATGGTCGCTACCTGACTATGCGCAAGGACGGTATGTTTGGCTTTGGTTTGCCACGCGTCCTTGCACAACTCGTCATAGAGTACGACAACGGAACGTCCGTAACCATCGGAACGGATGACACCTGGATGGCTACCAACCAAGGGCCGATTACAGAGAACAATGAGTTCGATGGCGAGAAGTACGATGCACGTTTGGACTTGGGACGGTGGACCGAACCCGGCTACAATACCTCCTCCTGGCAGCGTGCTGAATCAATGGAAGCACCGAAAGGAAAACTCACTGCCCAACTATCACCCAGTCTGAAAGTGATGGAGGAGATAAAACCTCTGTCCGTCAAAGCGGTGGGCAATGGAAGATACATCGTAGACATGGGGCAGAATATGGTAGGCATACAGCAAGTGAAGTTGCGCGGCAAGAAAGATCAGCCCATCACCATGCGCTTTGCCGAGATACTGAAGGACGATGGCACCGAACTCTATCTGGCCAATCTGCGTAGTGCTCAGGTCACGGATGTGTACACGCCAGCCGTCGACGGAGAGTTCACCTGGGAACCCACATTTGTCTATCACGGATTCCGGTACATGGAGATATCGGGTCTGGACTATGAACCCGCCGCATCGGATTTTACCGGCAAGGTAGTCTACGATGCGATGCCCACCATCGGCTCATTCGAAACCTCTCATACACTGATCAATCAGATTCATAAGAATGCTTATTGGGGTATTCGCGGCAATTACCGCGGTATGCCCACCGACTGCCCACAACGCGACGAACGCCTGGGATGGCTGGGCGACCGTACCACGGGTGCGTATGGCGAGAGCTTCCTCTTCGGCAATGCGCTGATGTATAAGAAATGGCTGAAGGATATCGAAGAGTCCATGAACGAGAACGGCAGCATCTCCGATGTATCGCCCCGTTACTGGACACTCTGGCAAGACAATGTGTCCTGGCCTGCCGCCTATTTCTACGTAGCCGATATGCTGTACCGGCAGTTTGGCGACGACTATTCCATCCGCCACCGCTATCCGTCCATGAAGCGTTGGGTCAATCACATGACAAACTCTTACATGGTGGATTACCTCATGCCCCGCGATACGTATGGCGACTGGTGTATGCCTCCTGAATCGCCGGAGCTGATCCACTCCAACGATCCTTCGCGCAAAACGAATGGGGAAGTGATAGGAACTACCGTCTTCTACAGCATATTGAATCTGATGCAAGGCTTTGCAGAGATGAATGGCCTGCCTGCCGAAGCGAAGGAGTATGCCGAACTGGCTGCCAGGATGAAAGAGGCGTACAACAAGAAGTTCTTTGACTATACAACAGCCCGGTATGACAACAACACGGTTACGGCCAATATGCTTTCCCTGCAACTGGGACTCGTCCCCGAGGGATATGCCGAAAAGGTCTTTGCCAATATCGTAGAGAAGACGGAGGTGGACTGCAAGGGGCATGTCAGCGCAGGTGTGCTGGGCATTCAGCACCTGATGCGTGGCCTTACCGAACACGGTGCTTTGGAACTGGCCTACCGGATCGTGACGAACGAAACCTATCCTTCCTGGGGGTATATGATCGATAAAGGGGCTACCACTATCTGGGAGCTATGGAATGGCGATACAGCCAATCCGGAGATGAACTCGGCCAATCATGTGATGCTGCTCGGTGACCTGCTGATATGGTTCTACGAGGATCTGGCAGGAATAAAGAACGATCCTTCGACGGTGGCGTTTAAGAAAATCCTGATGGAACCTGTCTTCCCCGAAGGCCTGGACTATGTCAATGCCACGTATCAGTCGCCTTACGGTGAGATAGGCAGTCATTGGAAACGCAACGATCAGAAGTTGACATGGGAGGTAAAGGTTCCTGCCAATACCACGGCTACACTGATACTGCCTGCGAAGTTCGGTGTCCGGGTAAGTGCCGGTCAGCCGGGCATTCATTCGGTAGAGGAGTTGGATGGCAAACTGATAGTCAAGGTTGGCTCCGGTACTTACACGCTCCGCTCGGAATAAAGTTATAAGTTCGAATCAAAAAATAAACCCGTGATGAATAGCATGCTTGCTTATTCGTCACGGGTTTTTTAAACAAACTGTTTTCCATGCTTTGAAACACTCTGTTTCTTTAAATGGTACAACGTGTTTCTTTAAATGATACACAGTGTTTCTTTAAATGATACACAGTGATCGCAGGAACCTACTTTTCCGGTATCAGCACTACACCCAGGTTCTTCTTGCCATCCATCTTCACCACCACCGGTTTCTCGAACCGGACATGGCGCAGGAATTGCGTCTCCATCACAGCAGGACAACCGTTCAGGAACTCCTGATTATACGATCCGTCATTCAGGAAAGCATTGATAGTGAAATATCCTACACCGAACGACGTCAGGTTTTGGAAGAAGTGCGTACCCTGGCTCGGGTCTACGCGATAGTTCGTCAGCCCGGCTTCCACGATGACGCGGGCGGCGGAGATGTGCGGCCACTTCACCGGAATACCCAGCCAAGGGTCGCTGCTTCCCCAACGTCCGGGGCCCACGAGCACGTAGTTTTTCCCATCGTTGAGGAACTGTTGGTTCACTTTCTCTATCTCCCAGGCGATAGCCTGGTTGTTCGACGCCCGGTAATCGTCCGTCTTGACGTACACCACATCGAAGATATCGTTCATGATGCCGTGTCCCAGCGAGTGTTTGGAGAAGAGCAGGAGCTGATCTTCGGGTATCTGGAGCAGGTCTTCCTCGATGACTTCCTTGCTGTCCACGATGGGGCGGATCTGTAGCAGGTAGAACGTGCCTCGCTGGTCGCCCTCGCGGTTCATGGTGGCGGCAAACTCAATTTCCACCGGGCGGCGCATCTCTTGCTGACCGTAGGTGAGCGACAGTTGCAGGATGTGTGCCAATGGGAATACATCGTGCTGCAGGATGTTGGCAAAGGTGATCAGCTTCCGTCCGCCGGGATAGAGCCCGTCGCGGATTACCTGGTCGTACGGGTCGTACGTGGAGGCAATGTAGCGCAGCGAGCCATCCTTCTCTGCATCCTTGACATGGAGCTTTAGGAGGTTGAATCCATCGTCGATGGAGAATTCCTGGTTGATATTCTTCAGGTCGAGTGCATAGAAGCGGGTCTGCGTTTCCTTCAGGGCGATGTCCAACTCGCTGGTTTGCAGTACCTGGTTGGGGTGGTAGGGCGAGAAACGGAGCGTCATACCGCCGTCCACAATGTACTTACCCAGTCCGAGGGCGAGGTTCACGGTACCCTCTTCGGGCAGCTCGTCGCCGATGGGGTAGTAGTTGAGCGAACGCGCCACACCCGACATGGACGGATAGTAATGGTCGCCATACTGATTGCCCACCACTTCCTGTAGGATAACGGCCATCTTCTCCTGGTCGATGACGTTCGAAGTGGCTTGCATATACGCCTTGCTGTCGCGGAAGTAGACTGATGCGTACACACCCTTGATGGCATCGCTCAGCATGCGAAGCATCTCGTACTTATCGTCCAGGTAAGGAATCATGTACGTACTGTAGATACCGGCAAAGGGCTGGTAGTGCGAGTCTTCGAGCAACGACGAGGAGCGGATGGCGATGGGCGACTTCACCACGTCGAAGAAGGTAAAGAAGTCCTCCATCAAATGGTCGGGCAACTTCGCTTTGAGGAAGTACCGCAGGATCTGTTCGTCCTCGGCATCGGAGAGGGCCACCTGGTAGAGGTTGTTCATCTCCATGAACTCGTCGAACACATCGGTACAGAGCACAATGGTCTTGGGGATGGCTACCCGGGCGTTCTCGAAGTCTTCGAACTCCGGGTGCCGCTTGATGATATCGTCGATGAAAGCTAGTCCGCGCGCCTTGCCGCCCAGCGAGCCGTCGCCGATGCGGGCGAAGTTGGAGTAACGGTCGAACCGGTCGCGCTTGAACACAGCTACCACCCCCTGGTTCTTCATCTTGCGGTACTTCACGATGGCCTCGAAGATAATCTTCCGGTGGGCATCGACATCCTGCAAACTGTTCCAGGTGATGGGTTTCAGGAACTCGGCCACGGGGAACATGGCGCGGGAGTAGAACCAGCGCGACACATGGTTGCGGCTGATGTGGTATAGGAACGACTCGGCCGGAACGGCAAAGATGATGTTCTGCAGTTCTTTCAGATTGCGTACGCGGGCTATCTCCTCCATCGTGTCGGGGTTGCGGAACACGAAGTCGCCGAAACCGAAGTTGTCCGACACCGTGCGGCGCAAGTCCACATCCATCTTCTTGGAGTTCTTGTCGATGAACGAAGCCCCGTAGCGGGAGGCGTACTTCACATTGTCCGACTCAGCCGACTGGATGATGATGGGCACGAACGGATCTTCCTCGCGTATCGACTGGCACAGCTTGATGCCGGCCATCGGATCGTTCTCCGTACTCTCCGCCGACATGGGGTAACGCACGTCGGTGATGAGCCCGAGGATATTGTTTTTGTACTTCTGGAAGATACCGTTGGCCTCTTCGAAGTTACGTGCCAGTACGATCTTGGGACGTCCACGCATACGCAGCGTGCGCTGGTGACCGTTCAAGGCTTCGGTGGAAAACTCCTGGCTCTGCTTCAGCACGAACTTGTACAGGTTGGGCAGTACGGAGGAGTAGAAGCGGATGCTGTCTTCCACGAGCAGGATAAGCTGCACACCCACCTCCTCGACGTCGTGCTCCAGGTTCATCTTATCCTCGATGAGCTTGATGATGGAAAGGAGCAGGTCGGTATTGCCCAGCCAGCAAAAGATATAATCGAACGCCGACAGGTCCTCGTTGGCAATGCGCTTGGTGATGCCGTGGCTGAACGGCGTGAGGATCACCATCGGGATATGCTCATGCAAACTCTTGATGTGCCGGCCGATGTCGAAGCTGTCGTTATCGCCCGTGCTCGGCATACAGATCACCAGGTCGAACTTGATCTTATCGAGCAGTTCCAGTGCTTCTTCCACAGTAGATACCTGGGAGAAACGGGGCGGATAGCGCAGGGAGAGCGAGGTATATTCGTTGAACAGCTTCTCGTCGATGCGCCCGTCGTCCTCCAGCATGAAGGCATCGTACGGGTTGGCGATGAGCAGTACGTTGAAGATACGGCGCGTCATGAGATTGGCAAACTGCGTATCCTTGAAGTACAGTTGGTTGAGTTTGTATTTGCTGAGCATTTCTTTCCGGAGTTGATTATGTTTCTATCGGCAAATATAGCGAAAAAATAATCACCACAGAGTCGCACAGAGTTCCACAGAGTTTTTATTTATTGCTTAATGGGATTCTGGTGAAATAACGTCCGATGTAAGCCAATTAAAAATTAAAACTCTGTGGAACTCTGTGTGACTCTGTGGTGAAACAAAACTTTTAGCGATTCAACGCCTGCTCGATATCGGCAATGATATCGTCGGCATTCTCGATACCCACCGACAGACGGATCAGGTCGGGACGAACGCCGGCTTCCATCAACTGCTCGTCACTGAGCTGACGGTGCGTATGGCTGGCCGGGTGAAGCACGCAAGTACGGGCATCGGCTACGTGCGTCACGATGGCAACCAGATTCAAGGCATCCATGAACTGGATGGAGTAATCGCGTCCGCCTTTCAGCCCGAAGGAGATCACTCCGCACGAACCGTTCGGCATATACTTTTGTGCCAGGGCGTAATATTTGTTGCCCGGCAGTCCGCAGTAGTTCACCCACGCCACCTTGTCGTTGGCTTGCAGGTACTCGGCCACCTTTTGGGCGTTGCGGCAGTGCTGCGGCATACGCAGGTGCAGCGTTTCCAGGCCGATATTCAGTAAGAAAGAGTTCTGCGGGCTCTGGATGCTACCGAGGTCGCGCATCAGCTGGGCCGTAGCCTTGGTGATGTAGGCACCTTTGCCGAAAGCCTTCGTGTAAGTCAGCCCGTGGTACGACTCGTCCGGGGTGCACAGCCCCGGGAACTTATCGGCGTATGCATCCCAGTCGAAGTTACCGCTGTCTACGATGCAACCGCCTACGCTCGTGGCGTGACCGTCCATGTATTTGGTAGTAGAGTGTACCACGATATCGGCTCCCCACTCGAAGGGGCGGCAGTTGATCGGGGTAGGGAAGGTATTGTCCACGATGAGGGGCACACCATTGGAGTGCGCGATGCGGGCAAACTTCTCGATGTCGAGCACTTCCAACGAAGGATTCGAGACGCTTTCACCGAACAAAGCCTTGGTATTGGGACGGAACGCAGCCGTGATCTCTTCCTCCGAAGCGTCCGGGCTGACGAACGTCACGTCGATACCCAGCTTCTTCATCGTTACCCCGAAGAGGTTGAACGTACCGCCATAGATGGCCGACGAGCAAACGAAGTGATCGCCTGCCTGGCAGATATTAAAGATAGCGTAGAAGTTGGCTGCCTGACCGCTGGATGTCAGCATACCGGCCACACCACCTTCCAGAGCTGCAATCTTGGCAGCTACGGCATCGTTGGTGGGATTCTGCAGGCGGGTATAGAAATAACCGCTGTCCTCCAGGTCGAACAAACGCGCCATCTGCTCGCTCGTATCGTATTTGAAAGTGGTACTTTGGTAAATTGGTAGCACACGCGGCTCACCTTTCTTGGGTTGCCATCCGGCCTGTACACACAGGGTCTCGGGCTTGAGTTGTTCTGACATATAACTGAATTTATTGATTTATTGCCTAAAAAAAGGATATAGGCGCAAAAGTAGATAAAAATATTGTAATTTTGTTCGCGTAATCAGTGAAATGCTGCAGAATGTACTATATATGAAACAACAGGTAATCCGTCTACTGGCTTTTATTTGCATCGTGCTCTCGTTTACTGTTTTGCATGCCCAGGACAAAGCAACTCCCCGGCGTGGCGAAGGAATCTCGGCCTTTCTGGTGCGGAACAATCGCCCCGGACAGCAGTACTACCAGGAGTTCCTGAAACTGAACAAGCAGAAGTTGGGCAAGGACAAAACCTTGAAACTTGGTGTGACTTACCAGCTACCTCCCTTAAAGAAGAAACCGACTGCCAAAGTTCCGGCTAAACAAACAACCGCACCCGCCAAGAAAACCCCTCCGCCTACTGAACCCCAATCTGCCGTTACCGACTCGACCTCGGACGATATGCTGCTGGCCGATCAGGTGACGGATCAGCCTGTGGACCTGGAAGAAACCGAAGTAGAGGATATAGTAGCTCCCAGTTCCCAGCGGCGTGTCTCATCGACCCGTGTCTACGAACCGCTCTTCGGCAAGGCATTGGCCGATGTGAAGGTTACTTCCAAGCGTCTTGCCGGAGCCTGCTTTTACATCGTGAGCGGACATGGCGGTCCCGATCCCGGTGCTATCGGCAAGGTAGGCAATGTGGAACTGCACGAAGATGAGTATGCGTATGACATCGCTCTCCGTCTGGCACGCGACCTGATACAGGAAGGTGCCGAGGTGCGGATCGTCATACAAGATGCCAAGGACGGTATTCGCGACGACCTGTATCTGAAGAACAGCAAACGGGAAACGTGCATGGGCAGTGCGATACCGCTAAACCAGGTGCAACGCCTGAAACAACGCTGCACGAAGATCAATGCACTCTACACCAAAGACAAGAAGAAGTATAAGTACTGCCGGGCCATATTCATCCACGTGGACAGCCGCAGCAAGAAGCAACAGACGGATGTGTTCTTCTACCACTCCATGAAGAGTGCTGCCAGCAAGAAGCTGGCTTTCACGATGCGCGATACTTTCGAAGCGAAATACAAACGCCACCAGCCGGGACGGGGTTTCTCAGGAACAGTAAGCGGGCGCAACCTCTATGTACTGGCCAATGCTCAGCCCACAGCGGTCTTCGTGGAGCTGGGGAATATCCAGAATTCGTTCGACCAGAAACGTTTCGTGTTGAGCTCCAACCGGCAGGCTTTGGCCAACTGGCTGTGCGACGGATTCATCGCCGACTTCCAGCGAAAAAAGTAAGTTAGTTAGTTCTCCGTTATAACTTCCAGCGGGTGGGTAAACCAGAAGCGAGATCCAACGCCTACGGTGGATTCCACGCCGATGGTGCCGCCAAGATGTTCCACGATACTCTTGCAGATGGACAGCCCCAATCCGGTTCCCTGGGCAAAAGTGTTCAGTTTCACGAAACGGTCGAATACCTCATTGACCTTGTCCGGGGCAATGCCGACACCTGAATCCTGCACGTAGAATTCCAACAGGTTGTCCGCTTTATGGTGATAACCCAGTACGACCTCTCCTTCCGAGGTGAACTTCAGCGCGTTGTTGATGAAGTTCGTGACTACTTGCATCAATCGTTTCTTATCGCTCAACAGGACATATCCTGCATCGTTGTCTGCTTCGAAACGCACTGTTACACCATTGGTGTCTTTCACCTGGTATATGCGTATGATCTCTTCAGAAAAGTCTTTGGCGTTGAAATGCTTGATGTCATAGTCCAGCGTGCCCGACTCTATCTTCGACAAATCCAGAATGTCTGTGATGAGCTGCAGCAGCAGTTCGTTGTTCTGCCGAATCACCTGCATGTACTCCTGACGTTCTTCGCGATCGTCTGAATCGGCCAGCAGATCCGAGAATCCCACGATGGCATTCAGCGGTGTACGTATCTCATGGCTCATATTGGCCAGGAAGGCCGACTTGAGCTGATCCAGGTTCTCTGCCTTTTCTTTGGCAACGACCAGCTCAGCTTCTATATTTTTTTGGTTGGTGATGTCCACACTGGTGATGACGTGTGCCAGCTGTCCGTCTATCCAGTCGAACGCTGCACTGAACACCCGGAACCAGGAGCCGTCGAACGGACGTTGGTAGTCCCATGAATAGACCTTGGAGGGCAGGCCGTGCTCGTCAATAAGGTTTTTCTTGGGGCAGAAGTCGCACTCGCCCTTTTTATCGGAGTACAGTACCTGCCAGCATTTCTTGCCAAGAAAGTTTTGTATGCCACCGTAAGGGGCTGCCATAGACGCATTGGCATATAGCATCTCGTGCGTATCAAAGGAGTTTACATAGATGTCCACACCCATATTGTTCATGATACTTTCCAGTGTTTTGCGGCTACGCACCTCCCGGGCCTGGTACTCGCGTGCTGCCATTTCTTTGCCCATCAGGTCGAGAGCCATCTGTACGGCTTCCAACTCTTCGTCATTGAGGATGTGGTTGGTCAGTGCATCGGCCACTCCCAGAAAGCCGATCACTTTCCCGTCCGAATCCTTGACCGGACGAGCCAACAAAGAATTTAAATGGTGGAAATCGAGGATATCGAGTTCAGTATGGGTAGGCTGGCTGTTTTTTGTCGAATATACGTGCGGATCTTGGGCATCAATCTGTTGCAAGTGAGCAGTAGACATCTCGGCCAACTCGAATTTCTCGCGCAGTACATGGTCTTCGTTACCCAAATTCTCGTATAGATGGAAATAGCGGAATCCATCCGTCTGGTAAATAAATCCTCGCTGGAAGTTGAAATGTGTACAAATATAGGTAAGTGCCTCTATCATCTTTTGCTCGACACTTTTGTTGCTGTTGATGTGTTTGATGATACGATACACAAATGTATTCAGACTTACTGTCTCTTTTACTTCTTCCATACTACATTGTCTCGCTTGGTAATTTGACCCTCAGTGGATTCACTGTTTTCCTCTTTGAATCGTCCTGACCTGCAAATATATGAAATATTTGGACAATAAAGATCGTCTTTCCTTTTTGTTGTCTACTTTTAACTCAATCAGGAGGCTTATTTCAGCAACCGTTTCCGGCTCAGGAATAAGAAAGATGAGCACAACACCAATGCACCGGCCATAACGGTGAATATCATCCGCTCCAAAACGATACCCGGTGAGAAGGGAAGTGAGTTGCCCAGAGAAAGCAGTACAAAGGTATTGATGAAGATGGTTCCCACTGCGTATCGCTTACGCAGGTAGCAGAGCCAGACAAAGATGCACACCACCATAGCCAATGCATTCAACCAAAAACTCAGCTCCAGGTACAGCAAGATGCTACCCAACAGGCAGCCGATCAATGTCCCCGTGGTGCGCTCCAATACCCGTCGCACTGTCCCGCGACGTCCTACCTTGAGTACCATCACGCAGGTTAGCGGCATCCAATAGGCATGCGGATAGCCGGTATAGCGAATCAGTATGAATCCTACGGCCAGCAGCAGGCTGAGTTCGACAGCATACAGGAATAGATAACTTCTCAATCCGCAGATAAGCCGGTCCGGCTCGGCAGGTGGGGTAGGGAATACTTCATTCTCGGCTACAAAGTTCTTCTTGGGGAAATACTTTTTTTTAATGAACATGATCATTCCGAGCAGCAGCTCGCACGCGAAGCCCAACACAGCCCCCATAGCCGTTACCCCGATATTGTCTTCCGCAAAATTCATGTAAAAGAGTACCGCCGACGGGATGATCACGTCCGGCCAGTTGAGCGGAAACACCTGCCGGCACCAGGCAAAACAGAAAGCCATCACAATACCGGTAACGATGGACAAAGGTAGGAACGGCCCGGCAGCCACCACGCCCAGCACAGCCGCTGCCGAGAGGATGATAGTCGCCTTCCCCGCAATACCTAGACGTATGCGGAACGATCCCTGCCGGTTGATACCCGTCACGCTCTGCGCCCCGGTGATGAAAGCTGCAGCTGCCAACCCCGATTGCCAGGAGTGGCTGATGAGCAGGCATATAGCTACCATAATGGCCGAGAAGGCGGCGTTCTCGTACGTGGAAAGGTGATACTCGGTGGTAAGAAATTTCTGTCTGAATTTTAGGATACTCATAGTGTCTTACTCTATTATAGACTGCAAAATTACATATTTTTTTATTACCAAAAAGATAGTTTAGACAAAATGTCAATCCTGACGCCTGTACAATCGCCTGGTTACGGCGGAGAGAAAGAGAGGTCGAGAAAACGCCAATAAAACCGCTCAGGGGAAATCAAAGAGATGTGGAGTGGGCTGATTAGTCCTAGTATTGTCTTCTGGTTTGTGTTTTTATTCGATTATTTGTCGAATAATGTGGTTTTTTTGTTTCAGAATGATAGGTTCGTCTTGGTTGAATTTCTTGTCTAAATAGCTCGCTGATTGAAATATCACAACACGCCACTCGAATGTTTAAAACATCGGGGGGCAATGTTTAAAACATTCGGGCCCGATGTTTTAAACATTCGAGGTGTATCTTAACTTGATTCGGAGTGTCTCATTACTCGGTATTTGCATTATTATGTATTTTTGTCTACTTGAAAACGGTGTCCTATTGCATTGTTATGCGTATTTATATACGCGTATTTGTGTAGAATGAAAGAAAAATGAATGATTTGCTGTTTTTTGAAACGTTCTAAATGTGATTTATGGATATCGAAAAGTGGATATTGGTGTCTATTTGATAGTTTGCCGACGGCTTCGGATCTTCCTTATAACTTCATGGATTGGGAACGGCAGAAAATACCGGATGCCCTATCAATTATTTCAAAACAGCTTCTTAGGATACTCATGCTCTTTTGGTCTAAACAAAGAAATCCCTGAAACACATACCTTGTTTTCAGGGACTTCTTGATTGGATACTGCAAGAGTAGGAATTTTATAGAGTCCGTCTATTGCTTGTCCGAGTTTCTTTGATTTTACATGTCACCGATGGCCGGAATGCCGGTGGTGTTCTTCTCTGATGCACTACGTGTACTGGCCGAACTGGTGTCGATGGTGTATACAGAGCGAGTTCCACTTCCGGATTTTGGAGTTATGTAGGCCTCGAAACAGTTAACTCCGTAGGGACTTGTGTTGGAGAAAACACTTCCCCAGTGATTATAATTGTCTACCCACCAACTTTGATTTAGCACATAGATATTGCTATCTACTGCTACATAGCTATAAGCTGGTCGCAGGTAATAATCGGGGCCTTCACTCGCAGGCAATTCAGCAGGTGTAGCGGGTATCTCTATATTTGTTGCCTCGAAAAGAACATCACCGCTGATGTTGTATTCATCTATATATATGCCTGGATTGTAGGGCATGGCGATGATGTAGGGCTTATTCGGTTCGAAAGCGATAGCATCTATAAAACCTTCTTTGGCCAAACTTCGTAGCCAAAAAGGCTTAGCACCTTTAATATTACTGCCGAAAGGGGCTAACTGTCCTTTTTCTGCGTGTGAAATGGATGTGGGAGTGAAGGGAAGTGTTAGAGTCTGCCATCCGGATGCTTCTCCAACGTACGTCCATACTTCGTCAAAATGGATGGATATGGAGACTTTCTTTGCAGTGAAGGCTTTGGGGCAGTAGAATGCAATTCTGCTGTCGGACCAAGCATGGAGATGTTTTAATTCTACTACCTCAGCTACTCCGTCAATCACCACATTCACCCAGTTGGGTCCCCAAGCAGGTGTATTACCATTCTTAGATTGCAGGTAGAGATAGCAATTCTCACTTACTCCTTGTATGTCGCCTACTTCCGCTTCTGAATACCAAAATAGTGCGGATAAGTTGTTGCAATTGTTTATCAATGAACCATCTACATAAGTGACTGTTTCCGGTATAGTAAGTATCCGGAGCTGTGTGTTATCAAAGACACCGTAACCCATAGTTGTGACAGAGGAGGGGATTTCTACTTCTTCTAATTGTGTATGTTGGAAAGCACACCTTCCTATAGTAATAACAGAAGATGGTATTTTCACTTTCTCCAGTTTGGTAGCCATGAAAGCATAATCTCCTATTTCTTTTAATGTGCTTGGTAGTTGGATGGTGGAAAGATTTGTATAATCAAATGCCCATCCCTCAATTTTTTCCACACCCTCAGGAATTGTAATACTTTCTAAAGAACCGCAAAGATTGAATGCACTGCTACTAATCACTTTTAAGGTAGACGGAAGATTAACCGTCTTTAACGTATTGCAGCCACTAAAACCGGAAACAACTCTAACCCCTTCGGATACATTAAGAGTGGTTAAAGAAGAACCTTCGAATGCCATGTTGCTAATATTCTTCAAACTTGCTGGTTGTGTGAAGGTTGTAAGGGATGTACACCTGCTGAATGCATACGAGTATATGGTGTGCACGTTATCGGGGAGAGTAAAAGTTGTCAAGGATGTACAATCCTGAAAAGCATGCCCCCCTATAGTCGTTGCATTAATTGGCATCTTGATCTCTTTTAAGGAAGCCATGCCGGCAAACATATGGCTTCCTATATCATTGTTATACAGGTATTCTCCTACATGCTGGTTCTGTGGATTTCCAGAACCATCTATGTAGGAATAGGAGAACGAATAATACCCATATTCGGTTTCTACATTACTTATGTTCAGCTTTTCCAAAGCATTCAGTGTGTGGAGAGTTTCTACATCAGATGCGTTGATGAACCCAGAGATGGTCAAATCCTGTACCATGAGTTTGTTATTGCCCAATGCTTCGGTCAGTTTGGCATCCAATGTACCAGCGGTGGTCAAAGTTACCGTTGCTGTCAGTTCGGAAGTCCGGGTGTTGGCATTGACTGCTTGCCTTACTTCCCATTGTTCCAGTATTTCGTTACCGTCTGTGCAAGCTGTCAGTTGCACACCGACGACTATAGCTATAATAATATATTTATATTTCATCATACTCTGTTTTTACGTCATTGCATGTCGCCAATGGCCGGAATACCTGTCGTGTTATTTGAGCTATTGCTACGGGTGTCGGCTGAATGGGAATCTATCTCGTAGTAAGCGCGTGTTCCGTTGGCTGACTTTGGTATCAAATAAGCTTCGTTTGCATATACATCGTTCGAATTGCGAGCGAAAATACTACCGTATTCATAGTTACGAATCCAATAGTTGTAATTCAACGCATATACCAAGCCGCCTTTTTTAACATGTTGGTAGGTAGGTTGAAAGTGAAATTCCGGTCCTTCGACAGCAGGCAGCACACTAGGAGTTTGAACTGTTACATTTTCTCCTATAAAGAAGACTCTGCCACTGATATTGTATTCTTCTATATATAATCCTGGATTATAGGGCATAGCGATTATATAGGGCTTGTCGGCTTTGATAGAGCTCTCGTTAATGAAACCGTCTATCGTTAAACTACGTAACCAAAAGGGTTTGGTGTTTTCTACTCCACTACCAAAAGGAGCTAATTCGCCTTTCGATTCCGAAATTATAGAAGAAACATCGAATGGCAATACGATGGTACGCCAACCAGATGATTTTCCTATATAGGTATACACATCTTGAAAGTCCACGATCATAATGACACGCTTGGCATGAAAAGCAATAGGACAAGCGAGATTGTAGCTTCCACTGTTTAATTGGATATATTCTGCTTGACCGTCCACTATGACATTCAGCCAGCAATCAGTATCATAAGAGGCTGTTGTACCGTTGACACTGTTAATGTATAGCATGCAGTTACTATTGGGATTTGCTCCAATGATATTTGCTGCTGAGTTCCATACAAGTACTTGAAGATTCCAACAATAGTCTATCAAAGTGCCGCTTATTTGGGTGACTGTTGATGGTATAGTCAGGCTTTTTAGCTGGGAGCATTGATAAAAGATATTATAGCCTAAGGTAGTAACTCCGAAAGGTATCTCCACCTCGGATAATAGGGTACCATAGAATGCATAACTTTCTATTTCCTTTAAAGATTCTGGCAGTTGTATAGTGGAGATAGGCGTATTGGTAAACGCATATGAACCAATTTTTTCCACACCTTTAGGAATCGTGAGATTCTCCAAGGAAGTACAACTAGCGAATGCACTACTTCCGATTTCTTTCAAAGTAGATGGTAGATTGACTGTTTTGAGTGTTGGACAATTATAAAAACCATTGACGGTTGTTATGCCTTCCGGGACTGTTACCGTCGTTAGGCTTGTATTGTAGAAAGCTGAATAGCCTCCTATACTTGCTGATTTAGGCATTATGAGTTCTTTAAAAGTCATGCCTGCAAACATATCGATGCCTATTTGGTTGTCAAATAGCGTTTGGTTGACATTACCTTCGTATGTATTCCAGTTACTGTCTTCGTATGTGTAACTGAAAACATAGTTAGGGTGTGTGTTGTCATACACTATTGTCAAATTGGTTATGTTCAGCTTTTCTAAAGCAGTCAGCGTGTGCAGTGTTTCCACATCTGTTGCGTTGAAGGGTCCTGAGATAGTCAACTCTTGCACCATGAGTTTATTGGCACCCAAAGCTTCGCCTAACTTGGTGTCTAATGTGCCCGCTTGTGTCAAAGTTACCGACGCTGTAACTAATCCGGCAGCCCGGGAATCGGTGTTTTCTGGGGCGACACTCAGCCGCTCCAGTTCTTCTAGCCTATCTGTACAAGCATAAGCCAACAGGCTGAATAAACTTGCCATCAATAGGTTTTGTATTTTGATACATTGTCTCATAATCAGTCTTTTTTATCGGGTGAAACATTGTCGTCCTGTCCGGGGATGCGTTTGGTTACGAATGCTTCAATTGAATGGCGATAGCAAACATGCTTTTCACTACCTATTTGAACTATAACATAGGGCTGTACATAGTAAGTGATGCCAGATACTAAATTTGATAGTGTCAGCGTATAAGTGTTACCGGTAGTAGCATCGGTTACGGCTTCTTCTACTTTTATATCGTCTACTGTAGGAGCTAGGTGTTTTTCATCATCTACTCTTACACAGAATCCTCTTGCGACGATAGTTCCATCTTTACCTGGTGTTACATTATTCTTTATCGTTACAGATGAAGCAGTTGTTTCTACATACTCCATACTAGAAAATGAGGGGCGATCGAAATCATAGGTGTAAAAGCTGCCCCAACCGCCATAGGTTGTTTCCTTTCGACCTGCCAGTTCGCACTTAACATAAGCACGGGCATAATACCAGGTTTGGGGTTTGAGACCAGTGATGGTAGAAGTAAAGCTTTCGTTTGATTTCGCTGTCTTCTCATAATTTTCCAAGGTTGGCTCCGAAGAAATGGAGCTTACTACAAATCCACGCTCTGTGATAGTGGTGTTTCCGGAACTGGATATCTTACCTACAAGTTCGATCGAACCGAATTCTACCTGGTCTTGATTGGTCTCTAAATCAATATTTGGCAGAATAAACCCATCTGTCCGAGTTTGATTAGATGAACTGGTATAGCCTGTTTCCATGATCTCCCCCGATTTATAAACAGCATAGGCGCGAATAAAATAACTGGTATTTATATCCAATCCTTCGATAGTAGCTACAATCTGATTTTCTCCTGTAGTTACAACTTGATAGGTTTTCGCTGTTTTTGCATCGGCGAGTGAGAGGTCACCTTGTGTTTTACTCCAAATGATTCCCTTTTCTACCAATGCATTGGCATCGTAGTTTGTTATGGTAGCACTCACTTTTATGGTAGTAGCTGTTGTGGTGATGCCCTCACTGTTGATTTCCACAACTGGCTTCTTAAGCTGGGCAGTGGTAATCTCGCGTACTGTACCATATGCTATACGTTCCTCACCGGTAACGGTGTTCCTGGCATAGGCGCGGACGTAACAGTGAGTGGATTGTGAAAGCCCTGTTATATCTCCAGAATACGTATATGGCTTCGTTGTTACATTGATGCCTGTGGCATCGTTAATTATTTTGGAATCGCTATTGTAAGTGGGCAGACTGTTTGTAAGACTGTAAACAAAGCCACACTCGTTAATTACACCATTGGATCCGACTGCCGACTGGATAGTGCCGGTCATTCTTACGGAAGTAATTTTGATATCTCCTTCGTCGACCACTCCCGTTTCAACACTTGCAGATAGCAGCGCAGCTGTTTTCTGTGTGATAGTGGTACCAAATCCTTCGATACTACCTGTGGTCGCTTCTCTATCGGCAGCATTTTTGGCATAAGGGCGGAAATTGTAGTCGGTATCCGGATCCAAATCAGTAATCTCTACGACGCATTGTGTGCCGCTTGTAGGATTGTCAATGGCAACGGGGATAAAGGCTTTTGAGTCGCTCTTTTTGTAGCTGACACCACACTCTATCAAAACTTCGTTCCCAATATCTTCAATGGTGAAACTGAAACGGGCGTAGTTTTCACCGATCGAGTCAACCGTCATAGCACTCATTTGTGCAGCCGACATGTTGGTGGTACGGAAGTCCTGCACAGCACTATAGATATTTGTAACACCTGTGGTGGCGTACATACGGTAGTAGTAACGCTCATTGGGTGTCAGGTTTTTCACTTGGGTGCTTAGTGAGGAAGTTGCTCCCTCTTCAGACATGGATATTTTACTGGTTTTGTCGGATGGGAAGTCCTGAGAAGTGGAATATTCAAAACCGAAATCCTTTATCTGGCTTGTCTGACCGGAAATGGAACCGGAAAGTATGGCAGAGGTGCGGAGAGCATTGCTCACTGCGGATACATTGAGAGTAGGAGCCATGTTGTTGGGCACTTCCTCCTCTGAACAAGATATTACTGAGGTGCAGATAAATCCTGCTGCCAATAATGGGAGCAGTCCCTGCATGATATATTTCTTTATATTCATAGCTGATAGTAAATTAAATGGTTAGAAAATGAAACCTATACCCAAAGTACCTTCCCAGTACTTGAAACTGTTGGTCTGTGCGCCGACTGCGAAAGCAACGTTCTTGGCACGGAATACGATACCAAGATCTGCTTCGATGCCACTGTAGCTGAGGTCTTTGCACTCAGCCCATTGGCCGTCGGCTGTTTCCCAGGCCATTTTGCGATAACCAAAACCGGCACCGGTATATAGATACATGGGCTTTCCTAAACGGAACAACATACCGGTGGTAAGTGCCAGGCGACTGGTTGCCTTTTCGCCGGTGAACCAGAATGGATCACCACCAGTAGTATTACCATCTTTATCGCATTCGGTGTCGGTTTGTACTGACTTGAAATCATATTTGGCTTTGAAGTACCAGCCAGTCTTCTTCACCACACCCAGCATCAAACCATAGGAGAAGTCGCTTCCTATGCCTACCAGCGGCAGCAACATAGTACGCAGTTTGTTGGCATCGGCTTCAATGAGCTTAAGTTCCATCTTATATACTACCGATTTATCGAGTTTCTGTGTGAATTCGTAGCGGAGCGAGCCGAACTTGTCACTCTTGATGGTGATGTTGCGCGAGCCTTGAGTCATGTAGATGATGGCCTCACCTGGTTTGTAGATGATTTCACCAATGATATTTCCCTCAAAAGAATAGTCTTTTGCGTCGGGTACAGAGACACGAACGATGGCACAAGGATCGTCGTTCAGGTCGAGGCGTTCTTGAGTACGAGCCATCAGGTCGCGGTCCATACGTTGGAAAGCCGTTACTTTAACTTCTTGTGCGTGGCTGAGGCTGCACAAGAGGAGTAGAACTCCTAATAGTAAGAAATGTTGTTTTCCCATAATAACTGGATGTTTGTTGTGATTATTTTGATTGTTATTGTTTTAGATGTCAAAGTCGTCCACGGTGAATATCTGGTCTTCGGGCATGGCTGTATCGCCTATTTTGTCTGGTTGCCAGGTACGTACGTGAATCTGTGGGACATCGGGATTGGAGAAGTCCCACAACAGGAAGAGGTAACCCTCGTCGCTGTAGTTGTCCGAACTGTATCCTTGCTTCAGTGTGACGCCGTAGAAATTGGCCTTGGCCGGGTGACGCTTTACTTTGATGTCGTCGAATAGTACATTGATGCGCTTGTTGGCTTTGAACACTCGTTCCAGCTTGCCAAGGTATTCTTGCTTGGACTGCTTGCTGTAAATTACCTTCTTGTTGTTAGCCATGCGGTTCACATCGGACTTTACTGTCGTGATGACCTTACCTGTGATGATGAGCGCATCATCGCTAAAAATTTGTTGGAGGAAATTGATGTCCTTCAAGTTATAGGAATTGCGGAAACGTTCCACATACTCCAGGATGAGTTGGCGTTGTACGAAGTCTTCTACGGCAGCCGCACTTCCCATCACCTTGATGTAGAGGCTTGCGTCGATAGCCAGACGGAAGTCGGTAATCACTCCCTGTTTATTGAGAGTGAACACACCTTCCTGATATTTCTTCCAGTTCACGTCCTTGCTTTCACCTTCTATGGGCATCATGACGAGTGGAATATTGCGAATCTGATAATCACCGTTTGCGCTTCGGCTGACGTTTTCCACGACTTCGGTGTCGGCACAACGGAAAGGACAGTCTTTCCACAGCTTGGCTAAATCTGCTTTTACTTCGGGTGTGGTAATCTGATTATCTAGCTGCAGCTGTGCCTGATTCCCTTGGGCAGTGTTGAATTCGGTCAGTATGAGCGACATGGAGCGGTTGATGATGGTGCGGGCATCAGCATCGGCCACTTCGGTGGCAAGAAACTCAGTGGTGTACTGAGCGTAACTGGGTACGGCTATGAACAAAGTAAAGGCAAGTACCGACAGGCGAACTAATATATGTTTCATGATTTGTGTCCTTGTGTTTTAATATTCTTGTACGAAGATGGCCGAATATTCTCCACCTTTATAGTTGTTTACGCTATCCAGTTGGCCAGTAGCATAGTTTATGCGATTGGTGCTTCCTTGTCCCAGTATACCCACTACTTTTTGGGTGTTTTTTTCTATGAGAATGATGTAGCATTTCTCCGGGTTTTGCATGGTACGCATATTACCGTATATCAACGCGTTGTTCTGTTTCTCTGCATTCAGATAGCGTACAATGTCGTTCATAGAACTTTTGCCGAGCATGGTTTTTACTCTGCTTGGCATTTCTGTGACAGATGGAGTGGGAGCCGATTGCACGGTGGGGGCAACTGGTGTGGTGACTACAGTCAGTATGGGTTCCGCGTTGGGTGTTTCGGGCTGAACATCGGCTATTGCCGGTTCTTGGACCTGAACGGGCGATTCTTCCTGAACTTCCACTTCTTCCCGAACAGCTTCAGGCTGAATGGTACTTACCTCCAGCTCTTGAGGCACTGCCAGCTCTACTGAATCTATAGGCAGAGCGGCTGGCTTTTCCTGAGCAGTTTCTGGTATAGCTGTAATATCCGGAGCCGTAGAAGGCTGTGTAGCGGGGCTCTCCAAATACTTTTCCACATCGCTCTCTGAGGCTTTTTTTGCTCCTAAGCCGATGGCATCTTTCATGATGTAAGAGAACACGCGAAAGAGATCTCCCTTTTTCACCACGATGTTTTGGCACTTGTCATCGATAACGTCCCAAATCTCCTGCACATCCGCCTTGCTCATCTTCATACGTTTGGCAAAGACCTCGATGACGTGGGCTTGTAGCATATCGCGTGACTTCTGGTGGGCAGCCGAAAGTGCTTCGGAATCGTCTGTTGCCATTTCTATGATATCGGCATAGACAGCTTGTTCGCTCAACTTTATCTTGTTGATTTCTTTTTTCTTTACCATCTCGTCATCTGTCACATAAGCCAGATCTTGCGCTGTGACGCTGAGGCTGCACATTAGTAGAAATGCGCTTACATATAATTTGTACTGTTTCATAGCTTTACTTGTTACCTTCTATTATAGATGACAGGTTGTGAATAGGGACATAACTGAACATCTTTATGCTGATTTGTTGATTTTTTATCTGCGGGATGATTGCCTTTTCCAATGTGAATGTGAGCAGGTGCTGGTAACCTAACTCCTGGTTGATGGCCATTACAGCTCCGTATATTTTATCTTTCTCTATCCGCTGGATCGTAGTATAAAGCGTGCACTTCTGTGCTTGCAGAAAACTGGTCAGCTGACGTAAAGGCAGCTTGTAGGTGTGGTTCTTGTTTCCATACAGGCTTTGGTTGACTTCAGCCATTGCTCCGTAGTCTATGTCAGAGTTGAACAGGTTGCAGATAGATTCCACCAGTTTGTTTGAGGCGAAGATGGGGCGATAGCTGTCTCCGGTCTTCTCGTAGTAGCGAGTGGAAACGATGTCTTCCATCATATAGTAATCCTCGTTCGCGGTGTAGACCCCCGGATTTTTTTCGCTCAGAAGAGAGGCCGATACTTCGGCCGACGGAGCCGGTTTGTGCATGATAATCTCCTGGTAAATGGAGTTTTCGGCCTCTAACTTCGTGAAGCCGGCAATGAGCTCGTATCGTGTAGGGAACTCCAGGGACAATACAGTCTGCTGACCGTTCCTGCAACTCAAGATGTAGCGGTTGCCGGTTTGGCTGAGGTATAAGGAAAGTTGGTCGCTGAATGCATCTACGAGGGGTCTTAAAGCCTTGTTGTAACTACCGGACATGGGAAGGTCGGATGATAACTTTACGTGCTCCATCCGCAACCGTTCTTGCACAGCAGCATCACTATCCGCCAACATCAGTTCCAGCAGATAACGTTCTACGAAGAGGAAGATGGGCGAACCTTGTTTTTCCATCATCTGACGATCGAAGAGACGGATTCCGATATGATCTATCTGCCCGTTGGGCGAACGGCGGGCATAGACAGGCTTGGAAGAACTAAGCTTTTTTACCGGATATTCTCCCGCTTGGTCTATCGTAACTCCGTAGTTTGTAGACAATTGCCCGGCCATCTCCTTCAGCAATTTGCAGGAGAAACCGGACTGTCCGAAAACAGAAACCGAGGAAAGCATACAAGCCGTGAAGCATAGCCACACGAGCCGTTGATAACTGGGCTTTTTCATACTATGTAAAATCTATATCACACCGTCTAATGTACATTTTCACACCGTCTAAATTTACTTTCTCAGTTATTGAAAAATAATTTCCGCTTACCGGCAGAGGCTTTGTAATAAGTATCCACGAAATTTTTATGCTTTTCGATACGTACCCTGACATTGGAGATATCGGCTTGCAAATTCTGGATAGCTGAACTGTACTCTTCAGGTACATCAGTCAGCGTTACCAGATAGTTGTGAGCCGATGTGTTGGCTTGCTCCGAATCCAGCAGCAGTTGCAACACTTCGCCTTTTTCTTTTTCCGGCTGAAACTTTGCTTTGCGGTACTGGATGAAATCGTTGTAAATGTCAACAGCTTTATTGGACGACTTGATGGCATTCTTATATATGTCATAAATAGCCTGGTTTTGGTAAACCTTGATGTTCGATTCTGTCAGCTGAAGGAAATAATCCACCAGTGGATTGGGGGTGCCATTGGTCTGAATTCTTCGGAGAACATTGTACTGCTGCTGCACCTTTGTCTGCTGGCAATAAGCCTGGATGGAGTCATTGAAATTGAACTTGTTTCCGTCAGCAGCAGGGGCAGGGAGAGGTGATTTTTTGTCGAATGTATCAAACCTGTAGGGGTGATCTATCAGTTGCCAGATTGGATCAAAAGATATGTGAGTTTCCAACAGCCTCAAGGGGGCAACCTGACAATAATCCATGTTAGGATTGCTGGTGAACTGGTCGCTGGTAAGGTTTCCCAGTCCGAACGTAACATCGTACTGATACCACTGTCCATCCACTTTAATAGAACACCAAGCATGCGGAGTGGTCATCAGGGACGATCCCTCTTTAACGTATCCTTCTACAACAAAAGCGGGGATGTCCATGTTGTCGGCAACGGTCTTGAACACCAATGCAAAGTTGCGGCATACACCCGTGCGTGTCTTCAGCGTGTTACGAACATCTTTCTCTGCACTGTATACATCGTTACGCGACTCGAAAGTAGTGTAGACATTGTATTTCATGTTTGAAGTCATCCAAGTGTAAAGTGCTTTCAGGCGAGGGGCATCTCCTTGATAATGCTGGCTAATGTAAAAAGCCAATGAGTCAGCCGAGTAAGTATAGGCCGACGGAATGTTCACCTGCTCTGGAGCTATGGGTTTTGATGCCTGCCCGTAAACGATTTGAGCGAGCAAGCAGAATACAAGTAGCGTGTATTTGGCGATTTTGTTCATCGTTCGTTTATTTAAAAGTTTTCATCCATATTATGGCATATCCACGGTAGGTGTTGACCGCTTCCATCTGTTTGGTTTTTAGATTCATGCGCTCACCTTTCCCTTTGTCGAGAACAGTTATCAGCTTGCCGTCTTTCACAATGATCAGGTAAGCTTGATCCGGTGAAGTTAGTGTAGCAATGCGTCCATATACCAATCGTCCGTCATCTTGCATGGCATCCAGGTAGAATATAACGCTTTGGTAGGTGTCAAGTGCCAACAGGGCGTTTACATCTTGATGCAAGGGCTGTCCCATCTCTTCTTCCGAGATGTCGAAGTCGTCTAGGTTGATGAGGGGCATCTCGGCAACAGGCGTTGGTGTAACAGCGGGTTGTATAACCGGAGTTACGGAGGCAACATCTGCCTTGTCCTGGGGCGCAGCAGGTTCGGGTACCGGTTGGGCGACAGTTTCTGTTTCCTGTTGGGCAACCTGAACCGTTGGTTCATTAATCGGGGCATGAGCTGCTCCGTTGGCTACATCGCTCTTCGGAATATAGGTAAATGCTTTATGCAGGCTAATCAGTTGGTAACTCAGCGTCAGGTAAGAACCCTTTATGGAATTCCAGGTGTTTTCTGCCGATTCTTTGTCTTTCCCAGAATCAACCATCCAGTTGATGGTTTCAGTGTGCAACGCTTCCTCCGCTGCCTTTTGGGCATCGCCCAGGCTTGTGAGGCTCGTGGCTTCGGCAAAGATAAATTCTTCAGCTAACTTGATGTCTCTGATCTTATTCTTAATCGCCTCGTCTGGAGTGTCTTGAGCAAACCCTGAGAAAGATATTTGCACTAATAAGAATAGTACACATGCGAAACTTTTCATACTTTTTTGTTCTTTTGTTTTTACAATATGTCGAAGTCATCGCAAGTGAAAATGTCCTCCTCCGGGAGTTTGACAGTGGCACTTAGCATTTCCGGTTGCCAGGTACGTACATGAATCTGGGGCGCACTTTCGTTGGTGAAGTCCCACAATAAGAAGAGGTAGCCTACGTCACTGTAACTGTCCGATGAGTAACCTTGTTTTAGGGTGACACCGTAGAAACCCTCTTTGGCCGGATGCTTCATTACTTTCACATCGTCGAAGATAACATGGATACGCTTGTTATTCCGGAATATCTGTCCCAATCGGGCGAGGTATTGTTTTTTATCTTGTTTGATGTATTGTACTTTCTCCTTCGACATGAATTTGTTCATTTCGGAAGGCATGGCTTTTATGACTTTACCTGTGATGATCAGTGCATCGTCACTATAGATCTGCTCCAGGAAGTCCATATCCTTGGTGTTGTAAGCTGTGCGGAATTGCTCCACATAGTCCAGTATCATTTGGCGGTAACGTAGGTCGGACACATCCCATCCCTTTTTAAGTATCTTCACGTACAGGTTGGTACCTATGGCAATATGAAAGTCAACAATAACTCCGCGTGTGTCGAAGGTAATTACAGCTTCCTGGTATTCGTCCTTCTCTTCCGGGCCTTTGGTAAACAGGGGAATGTTGCGTACCTGATACCGGTTGTCCGGCGTGGTCAGGCATCGTTCCACCACCTCGGTGTCTCCACACCGGTAAGTGCCCATTTCCCACATGGCCTCTAATGTTTTCTTGCCAGATGGAGCTATCTGAATGCCGGTATAGTCCAATGGTCCTTTGGTAGCATCGGCATTGTTCATTGCGGTAAGCAAGTTGCTGATGTTCTGTTGTACCTTCTCTTGCGATACTCCGTCGGGCATATCTGTCAGATACAATTCTGTTTTGTATTGTGCTTTTGCCGAGAAGAAAAAGGCGAAAAGCAGGGTGATGGTTACAATACTTACTTTATTCATGGTTGTACTATTTTTTTTGTTTATTCTCGTAGAAAAGGGTCTCGATGTTGTGGTTCGGGGTGAATATGTGAAAATTCACTTTCATAGCATACTCCTCCGGTCGGTCTAACACATTCGGGCTGACTTCGAATGCCAGTAAGTGGTTGTATCCGTCGACCGAATTCAGCAGGATAGCTGTGCCTTTCACCTGCAAAGAATCGGCAGACTCAATTCCTGCAAATATTCTACATCCATTCGTTTTACAGAATCCGAGCAACTTATGCAAAGGCATGGAAAATTCAATCTTCTTATGCCCGTAGAGCCGTAGAGTGATGTTGGCTTCAATCCTTTTGTCTGTCTGCAGTGTGAATATATTATGGATGGATTGTTCCGCACGGTTAATGTCAGCCAGTTGTTTGAATTTCCCATCTTGCGAAGCATAGTAGCGGTGGGTATTCATGGCATCTATCTGATACGTCTCTCCTTTTTGCATGTAGCAGTTGCTGCCAATCTTTTCCAAAGCGTGAGGTGTAGCTGCGGGGATGTCGGTTGGCTCGTCCGTGAAAGCCAGTAGGGATGTGTAGAAAGACGATTCGCATTCTTTCTTATTCATTCCGGATAAGAGTTGATAGTCTGATGGAAAGCGTGCTTCGAACAAGTTGCCTTTCTCGTTATTACAAGTCACGGTATTTACGTTGTTTTCGCTGTTGATGGTAAGCGAATGGCTCTTGCTCGCCAAGGGGATGAGGATGGCCAGCCTTTCTTGCATCTTGCTCTTAGGTATCATATTCCCGAAGCGTAAATGCACTTTATCTTCTCCCATTTGGCGAGTGATGGCCGATTCGTCTTTCAGTAAATACAAATCCAAGAAATAGCGTTCGATAAATAGGTAAGCTATGGAGGGATATTGGGCAGTCAGTTCGTCTGCAAAGAGCTTGAAGCCGATATGGGTGACTTTCTTGAATTTATCTTTTTGTATAGTAATGGCAAAACCGTCTACTTCTTTTACCGTGGTATTGTAACAATCTATCTGGTAGTCTGCATACAATTTATAGGCTATATCCTGCAGCTTTTCGCTTGCGTAGGTGCTAACAGACATCTCTTGAGATCTGATAGTAGCAGGAAGTAGGAGTAATATGTAAAGCAAAAGGTGTGTTGCTTGCTTTGTTTTGCCCATAATGTTTCGTGGTGTCGTATTTTGCGGCTAAATATACGTGATGTTTTATGAGTACATGCACATATTTAACTTTTATTATAAAAAATGGTGTGTTAAACGTTGTTTTCCATGCTAATATACAACTTTTATTCACAAAGTGTACCGGAACTTACTTGCTAAAAAATGGTGAAACGGATTTTACGAACAGTAGGTTTAGACATATCTGCTGTTTGGGAGAATTTTTCTGAAGTGAATTGATTTTAAAGTGGTGTCACCAGGAATCGAACCGGGGACACAAGGATTTTCAGTCCTTTGCTCTACCAACTGAGCTATGACACCTTTTTTTGATTGCGGGTGCAAAGGTAATGATTCTTTTCAACTACGCAAACCTGTCCTGAAACAAAATCGCTGATAAAAACGTATCTCGTTTAGTATCAGCGATCTTTTATACGAAATTATGATTCTATTATTCCAGAGGA
Organism: Bacteroides sp.; assembly: GCA_031555765.1. Lineage (GTDB taxonomy): Bacteria > Bacteroidota > Bacteroidia > Bacteroidales > Bacteroidaceae > Bacteroides. Next base: position 137,036 of record JAVBUC010000013.1, read on the forward strand.
TCGAGTGGGAGTGCGAACCAGAAGCGGGAACCGTATCCAGGTTTGGAGTCAACCCCGATGCTACCACCCAGATGTTCCACGATGCTTTTGCAGATGGAGAGTCCCAATCCTGTTCCCTGAGCAAAAGTATCCAGCTTCACGAAGCGGTCGAAGACCTTATCTATCTGGTCGGCTGGGATTCCGATGCCTGTATCCTGTACGTAGAACTCGATTGTATCGTTTGCTTTCAACTGGCATCCCAGGATGATCTCGCCTTCTTTCGTAAACTTGAGGGCATTGTTGATGAGATTTATGAAGACCTGGGTCAGGCGTTTCTTGTCACTTTGCAGGTAGTAATCCTGCATGTTGTAATCGTTGCGTACCTTGATTCCATTCGTATTCTTCACCTGGCAGATGTGGGTTACCTCTTCGCATAAATCGCGTGCGTTGAAGTGCTTGATCTCATAATCTAATGTGTTCGACTCAATCTTCGACAGGTCTATGATGTCGGTGACGAGTTGCAAAAGCAATTCGTTGTTCAGGTGTATCATCCTCATGTAATCCTCGCGATCTTGTTGATCGGAAGATTCGGTCAGCAGGTCGGAGAAGCCTACGATGGCGTTGAGCGGGGTACGTATCTCGTGGCTCATGTTGGCAAGGAAAGCCGATTTGAGACGGTCGAGGTTTTCTGCTTTTTCCTTGGCAATGACCAACTCGGCCTCGACAGTTTTCTGGTGAGTGATGTCTACACTGGTGATGACATGAGCCAGTCGTCCATCTATCCAATTGAATGCTGCGCTGAATACACGGAACCAGGTGCCGTCGAACGGACGCTGGTAATCCCATGAATAGACTTTGGTGGGATTCCCGTTCTCGTCAATAAGTCGGGCTTTGGGGCAGAAATGGCACTCATCAGTCTGACCCTTATAAAGCACTTCCCAGCATTTTTTGCCGAGGAAATTCCGGATTCCGCCATAAGGTTCGGCCATCGAATTGTTGGCATAAAGTGCCTCGTGTGTTTGGAAGTCGTTCACGTAAATATCCACACCCATGTTGTTCATGATGCTTTCCAGGGTGTTTCGGGTACGAACCTCCCGGGCTTGGTACTCGCGGGTGGCTACCTCTTTACCAATCAGGTCCAGAATGGTATGAAGGAAATATAGTTGTTCGGGGTTGAATAGATTTTCAGCCTCTGCATCGGCCAGTCCCACAATACCGACGACCCTGCCATCTGAGTCTTTAACGAGGCGACCTAACATGGAATGTACGTTATGGAACTGAAGGATATCCAGTTCAGTGTCTGTTAGCGGTTGGTTCCTCGTAGCGTAAAACCGATGTTCGTCCGACTCAATATGTTGGGCATGACTGGGCGATAACTCCGCCCATTCGAACTTGGAGCGCAATGACTGGTCTTCGTTTCCGATTGATTCTTGCAGATGGAAGAATCGGAAGCCGTCTGTCTCATACACAAAAGCTCGCTTGTATTGAAGATAGGTACATAGATGAGTCAGAGAATCTGTCAGTTTCTGCTCGATGCTCCTTTCGCTGTTTGTGTATTCTATAATCTGAAAGACGAGGGCAGTCAGATTTTCTTTACTAAAAGCTTTGTTCATGTTTCACGTCAATCTATTAACCAATGGATATAACCACTAATGTTCGTGCCTGATTCGACAAATATAGGTATTCTTTGCGCAGCATTTAACTCAAAGAATCCTATTATTTGTTTAAAAGTCGAAAATTTATTCTTTTTCCAGTAGTGAATTCCACCCCTGTGCTTTGAGTTCGAACTCCTGCCCGTCGCGGGTAATGAGTGCGTATCCCAGTTCTGGCTTCGTTATATGCCCGATGATGCGGATGCCTTCCATCTCCGAAACTTTTTCGTGGTCGGAAATCGGTACGGTGAACAGCAATTCATAATCCTCACCTCCATTCATGGCGCAGGTAGTCAGGCTCATGTTGAACTCCTCTGCCATCACTGCTGTCTGGTAGTCAATGGGGATATGCTCCTCGTACACCCGGCAACCTACTTTGCTTTGCGTGCAGATGTGCAGCAGCTCAGACGAGAGACCGTCGGAGATGTCAATCATGGATGTCGGGAGGATATTCGCCGCAGCCAGGCGTTCCACGATATCGCGACGGGCTTCGGGTTTCAGTTGGCGTTCCAGCAGATACTCTTTGCCGGTAAAGTCGGGCTGTGCTTCCTGCTCTCCCTGGAACACCGCTTTCTCGCGTTCCAACAGTTGCAAGCCCATGTACGAGCCACCCAAATCACCGCTAACGCAAATCAGGTTGGTTTCCTGTGCGCCATTCCGGTAGACCACCTTGCCTGTTTCTGCTTCGCCGATGCAAGTGATGCTGATGGCAAAACCGGTTAAAGAAGAAGTCGTGTCACCACCTATGATGTCTACCTGATGGTGCTCGCAAGCCAGGCGCAACCCCTCGTAGAAGTCATCGAGATCTTCCACAGAGAAACGTTTCGATACACCCAGTGATACAGTGATCTGTTTCGGCATGCCATTCATGGCGTAAATATCGCTGAAGTTTACCATGGCTGACTTGTAGCCGAGGTGTTTCATCGGGACGTACGTCAGGTCAAAGTGTACGCCTTCCATCAGTAAGTCCGTGGTGACGAGTACCTGTTTGTCGGGGTAATTCAGGACAGCGGCGTCATCGCCCACTCCGTACCGGCTCGACTCATTTTTTAGTTCAATACCCCCGGTGAGGCGGCGTATCAGGCCGAACTCCCCGAGGGTGCTTATTTCTGTTCTCATTCCAACGTTTTATGCACGGTTTATCAACTCCCGCATGATGGTGGTCATCTTCGGCTGCGCCACATCGGCTGCCTTCTGCACATCTTCATGCGATACTTCTACTATCTTTCCTTCCACGCCCAGGTCGGTCACCACAGAGATGCCGAATACCTTGATCTTGCAATGGTTGGCCACGATCACTTCCGGTACGGTGGACATGCCCACAGCGTCGGCTCCCAGGATGTGGAACATCTTGTACTCGGCCGGTGTTTCAAACGTCGGACCTTGCGTACCGATGTATACGCCTTGTTGCACCTTGATGCCTTTTTCCTTGGCGATGACCTTTGCCTTGGCTATCAGCTCCTTGTCATACGCTTCGCTCATGTCCGGGAAACGGTCGCCGTACAGGTTCTTGCCACGCAGGGGATGTTCCGGGAAATGGTTGATGTGATCCGTAATGATCATCAGGTCGCCAATTTCAAAGTTGGGGTTTGTTCCTCCGCTGGCATTGGATACGAACAGGGTCTGGATGCCCAGTTCCTTCATCACACGTACCGGGAAGGTTACCTCCTTCATGGAATATCCTTCGTAGTAGTGAAAGCGACCTTGCATGGCCATGATATCTTTGTTGCCCAACTTACCGAAAATAAGTTTGCCACTATGTCCTTCTACTGTCGAAACCGGAAAATTAGGGATCTCCTCGTATTTGATTTCGTACTTCTCGGTAATTTCGTTTACCAAGCTGCCCAGTCCGGTACCCAGGATGATAGCCGTTTCCGGCTGAGTGTGCATTCTTCCTTTGAGGAAGTCAGCCGTTTCTTTTATTTTCTCTAACATAGCCAATGATACGTTTGTTGAAATTAACTTGTTGGTTTTGTAAAATCTCTATTTCGACAGGTAATATGTATATATTCTGTTTCAATTCTTTGGGGAATGCCGGATGCCGGGCCAACCGGGTGGCGTCCTTCTCGGTGGTGACAATCATCTTTTGCTTGCCTTTCATTTGCTCGAACCGGGCCGATACTTCCTTTAGATCTTCGGCGGTGAAATCGTGATGGTCGGCAAAAATTTGCTGCTCCACGTGCCGGGCGTGCTTCTTCAGTTCGATGAAGAGCGGGGCAGGGGAGGCGATGCCGGTGAGCAACAGTATCTGTTCGCCCGGCTTGAGGTCGCTCAACTCCCGCGACGTGTTTTCCGCATCAGGGAACAGCGGTTTCAGCTTTCCGTAACGGAAAGTGGAGAAGTACAGATCCTGATAGGGCAGGAGACCCAGTTTCTTGGTGATGATGTTGTAAGTGATGGGTTTCATGTCACGTGGACATTTGGTGACGATCACGATGTGTGCCCGTCTCTTGCCGGAGGCCGATTCACGCAGAAGTCCGGCAGGTAGCAAAGCATCGTCGCAGAACAAACGGTGATAGTCGGTGAGCAGAATATTCAGCCCCGCTTTGACGTGCCGGTGCTGGAAAGCGTCGTCCAGTAAGACAACCTCTACGCCGGGATCTTTCAGTGCCAGCAGTTGTTTGATACCGTGGCAACGCTTCTCGTCTACCGCCACCCGTATGCCGGGAAACTTCGACCGGATCTGATACGGCTCGTCGCCGATGGTCTGGGCAGTGCTGGTAGCATCCGAAAGGATATACCCCTTGGTGCGACGTTTGTATCCGCGGCTTAGCACAGCCACATTGTATTCGTTTTGCAACAGTGTTATCAGATACTCCGTGTGCGGCGTCTTTCCTGTACCGCCCACGGCCAGGTTGCCGATGCAGACGACAGGAACGTCAAAACTCTTCGACGGGAGTGTACCCCAGTCGAAGAGCTTGTTCCGGAAACCAACCCCCGCTCCGTAGAGCCACGAAGCGGGGCATAGCCATTTATGTATCTTGATAAAGTGTTCTTCCATTCACAGTTTTCTATTTCACATTCAGGTAGAAGGGGAGGCGAGCCTGAATCATGTTTTCCTGCTTCATCTCTTTCAGGCGGCTGAGGTCTTTGTAGTATTCGCTCCATTCGCCCAACTCACTTCCTATCATCTGCGATTTGATGTAATTGCCCGGATTAGTCTCAAAAAACGTTAGGAAGAACGATTCCTTTTCGGGGTACGATACCACCGTGTATCCTTCCACATTGGCTTTCTGAATGGCAATGTCCAGTGCAGTATCCAGTCCGCCCAGCACATCTACCAGCCCGAGCTCCTTGGCACGGACACCGGTCCATACCCGTCCTTCGGCAATCTTCTTGATGTCTTCTACCGACATGCCGCGTCCTTCGGCACAGCGGCCCACGAAGCTTTCGTACTGGTCGCTGACCATCATTTGCAGCAGACTCTTTTCATCGTTGTTCAGCGCGCGAGTCATGTTGCCGAAGTCAGAGAACTTGTTGGTCTTCACCGCATCGTAGTTTATGCCGATCTTCTTCATTAGTCCGGCAGTATTGGGAATCATGCCGAACACCCCGATCGATCCGGTCAATGTAGTCGGCTCGGCTACAATGGTGTCAGCGTTACAAGAGATATAATATCCACCCGAAGCTGCATACGCTCCCATCGATACGATGACCGGTTTCTTTGCCTTCATATCCTCGATGGCCCTCCATATCTGTTCCGATCCGTAGGCACTTCCTCCCGGAGAATTCACGCGCAGCACTACCGCTTTCACGTCGTCGTCGTCTTTCAACTTGCGAAGGTCGCGGATGACATCTTTGGAGATGATACCCTCTTCGCTCCGGCTGGCTCCCGGCATATCGATATCACCGTAAGCATAGTACACGGCTATGATGTTGCCGCTTTTATCCTTCGGTACATTCTTTTTCACGTTGACCATTTCGCTGAGGCCCAGAACCGGCATCCAGTCGTCCTTGCTGAGGCCAGCCATTGATTTCAGGTAGTCGCGTACATCATTCTTATAGATCAGCGTATCCACCAGTCCGCACTTCAGTGTCTCTTCGGCGGGATACATCATCAGCATGCGGTCGGCCAGCGAGTTCAGCGAATCGACCGGCAATTTCCGGGAGTCCGAAACACCTTTCAAGACCTCGCCCCATACGTCGCCGATGTATTGCGTGATCTGTTCACGGTTGGCATCACTCATCTCCGTAGAGATAAACGGTTCTACGGCCGACTTGTAAGTACCTACCTTAAATATCTGCATTTCGATGCCGAGCTTGTCCAGCAAATCCTTGTAGAACACCGGTGTCGAAGCCAGTCCTCTCCATTCCAGTGCGCCTTTGGGGTTGAGCAATACTTTATCAGCTACGCTTGCCAGGTAGTACAAGCCTTGTGTGTACTGGTCGGCATAAGCCACAATGAACTTACCGCTTTCCTTGAAGTCCGTCAGCGCACTGCGTATAGCCATCAGGTCGGCCGTCGAGGCTCCCAGGTAACTGGCCTGAATATAGATACCTTTGATGTTTTCGTTTTCCTTGGCCTTTCGGATAGACGAAAGGATATCGTCCAGTCCGTATGTAGAATAGTCGCTACCGAACAGCAACTCCCAGGGATTGTCCTGGCTGCGTTCCAGCAGGGCACCTTCCAGCTCCAGCATCATGATGGAATTCTTTCTGACCGACGTTTCCGTCTCCGAAGCAGTGACCATCCCGAACAGCGTGATGATTCCGATGATGAACATAACAATGCTTGACAGGATGATTCCTGTTACCGTGGCAAGCGTGAATTTAAAGAAATCTTTCATTGCAATTATTGTTTTAAATGCCAGCTCTTTCTGAAAGCTAACAAAGATAAATAATAGATTTGATATATACCCAATATGTCGTCGTGATTTTTGTTTTGTCACAGTTGTCCGCAAATTTATTACGGTTGCTGATAGAGGATAGAATGAAAAAGATGAATCCGAATTTGAAACAGAATAGCGGGTATTAATTATGATAAATCTTTGTTGCTGTTTTTACATAGGTTAGGGTAAAAGGTTGTTGGCAAAGACGTTA
>JAVBUC010000023.1:0-66642 GCA_031555765.1 Bacteroides sp.
CAATGGATTGTTGGAAGGAACTGTCAATAAAATCAAGGCCATCAAGAGGCAGATGTTTAATAGGGCAAGCTACAGGCTACTTAATGTCAAACTTATTGCATTTAAAACCTGAGAGATTGCCCCTAAAGTGACGAAGAACCATTAAGAAGTAAGTGTATCGGAGTGATACAGTTGCTTGAATGATAACTGATTGATAATCAATAGAAACAAAAGTGTATCGTATCGATACAGTTCCGATACACCGATACAGTTTCGATACAAAAAACGTAGATTTATGAATAATTTCAATCAACCATATTTAGAGAAGTACGCGGGGAAAGCATCCCGGCACGAATGCCCAAAGTGCAACGATCCTCATTCATTGGCTTACTACATGGACGGCGACACCGGGCAGGTGATAGACAAGCGCGTAGGACGTTGTAACCATGAATCAGGATGCGGCTATCATTACACCCCTAAGCAGTTCTTTATTGATAACCCATCGGACAAAGAACGGGCTACCACTCTGGTTCAGATGAGGCCAATACAGCAGCCTCAACGAGAAGCAAGCTACATACCGTTTCGATACGTGGAAAAGTCTGTCAGTTACAATAGTTCTTTTATCTTTTTCCTGTGTGGCTTATTTGACAGGTGGTCTTTAGAATCGCCAACCATTGAAAAGCTAATGAATGATTATGCTTTGGGCGCGGCAAAAGACGGAAGTATTATCTACTGGCAGATGGACACCAACGGAAAAGTAAGAACCGGTAAAGTAATGAAGTACGACCGGAACACCGGCCGCCGGATTAAAGACAGTGGAGGTATTAACTGGATCCATTCAATAATGAAGAAACAGCAGCTACTACCGGAAGATTATAATTTAGTACAATGCTTATTTGGCGAACACTTGCTAAGAATGTACCCCGCTAAGGTGGTTGCTTTGGTAGAGAGTGAAAAGAGTGCCCTAATCGCTTCGGGCGTTTATCCTCAATACATTTGGCTGGCTACTGGCGGGAAATCGCAGCTCTCTATTGATAAGCTGAAAGTATTGCAGGGGCGAACGGTTATCATGTTCCCGGACGTGGACGGCTTCGAGTACTGGAGTAATAAGGCTAAGGAGGTGGAGGCTATCGGCTGCAAAGTGGTAGTGTCCGACCTGCTGGAGAAGAATGCTACGCCAGAAGACAGGGAAAGAAAGATAGACCTCGCAGACTGGCTCATTAAGCAGCTATCAGCCGAAACGGTGACAGAGGTACGGCATGAGCTATCAGAGGCAGAACGGAACCTGAAAGCGATGATAGAGAAGAACCCAGCGTTGCAATTATTCATTGATACACTTGGCTTAACACTTATAGCATAATGGATACGGAAACAATTATCGGACAGGTTATCGGAAAGAGCAATAACTACCAGGCGGTTCCTGATGGTAAGGGCGGCAGACGGATAATCAAGAATGATGCCATCCGCAAATACGAGCAATCATTTTGCAAGCAATGTATAAAGTACCGGAATCGGAATCTAACAGGGCGTTTTAAGCTGACTATGACCGTGTATCATGGTTCTGTAAGGTTTGACCTTGACAACTCTCTGAAAACCGTTTTAGATTGTTTGCAGATGGTAGGAGCGATCGCTAATGACAGCCAGTGTTTCGAGATTCAAGCGGTGAAGCGCATTGACAAGCGATATCCGCGTATAGAGTTCGGCCTTGAAGAGATAAACGAGCAAAAGACTATTTTTCAATAGCGTTGTAAATAACAGATGTTTAACAAATAAATTTAATGATATGGGATTTAAAAAAGGAGAATCGGGAAACCCAAAAGGCAGACCCAAAGGAGCGAAAGATAGAGTTCAAGGCTCCGTTAAAGAATGGATTCAACAGGTTGTTGACGGCAACCGTGAACAGTTTGAAACAGACCTTTCAGAGTTAGATGCAGGGGAACGGGTGCGGGTTATCAGCAATCTACTTCAGTACGTGACACCAAAGATGCAGAGCATATCACCGGAAGAGTTGATAGAAGCAGAATACAAGCGACTGGAAGAACTTTTAGAGACTGCGCCCGATGAGGCTATTAACGAGATTCTTTCACGCGTAAAAAAGCTAAAAGATGAATCAGGAGGAACGAGAATCAAAGATTGATGCCATACTTGGCGGACTGCGGGATAGAACGGAATTCCCGGATGTTCCTATTCACCTATGGATAACAGGAGCGGAACGAGGAAAACCGGGTGAACCTGACTTTGAAGAGTGGATGAAGATTTGCACGCAGATGGTTGATGCCTATCGGAGGGATACCGGCAGGCGTGATACAGATTCTTCATTTGCGATATTTGTAAGGACGTACGGCAGGCGTGAGTATGAAAAGTAATGTAGAAGAATTGCTATCACTTATCAAAGGGAATAAGCCGTGCTACTTCATCCAGTACACAGTGATAGACGGTGAAATAATCATCCTTGAGGGTCATAAGTCCTACCATGCCAACAGCAACAAGTATCCTAATTTGATTTGGGGTGATGCAATGGCAGAGCTCCGATCAGATGAAGAGGTGATAGCCAAATTTGAGAAAGACGGTATTTCATGGGATAAAGCCAAAGAATTCCGGGAACGATGGGAACAGGAACCGGAAAAAGACAAAGTACTTTCCCATTAACAGAAGCCGTACACACGAAATTAAGACCTTACCCGGATTGTTGGGCGAGGTCTTTTTTTTGTTGAAAGTGTATCGGTGTATCGCCAAGTGTATCGATACGATACAGCAGGTAAAACGCTTATATTATGCAAGTTAGACTGTATCGCCACCGATACACCCGATACACTTTTACAGACCAATACAGTACAGTTTTACTCTTCTTTCTTCGGTGCTTTGAAGCCTATCGGGTTGCGTGGTTTATCGCTTTCCTGCTTTTGCACTTGCAGTTCGGCTAACGTCTGATTGATAAGTTCCAATTGTACCCGGGTATCCTCGTTGATGTCGTTGTAGTCCGTGAACACCTCCTCGATGTATGCTTTGAACTCCTGCATCTGACTTTCCAGTACTGATACACGGTCGGCCGGTGGGTTGGCTATCAGTTGACGAACAGCAACGAAAGCACGCATGATGTTTATATTGACCTGTATGGCTATGTCGCTGCTCAATACGCCGGAAAGCATGGCCAGCCCTTGTTCGGTGAAAGCATAGGGGAGCTTTCGAGTACCGCCCCAACTTGAAGTTCCATTTTGGAATATCAAGTTTGCTAATGTATCAAACTCATCTTTCGTTAGTTGAAACATGAAGTCAGCCGGGAAGCGTTTTATATTTCTTTGTACCGCCTTATTCAGATTACCGGTCGTTACTTGATAGAGTTCGGCCAAGTCTTTATCAATCATGACCCTTTGACCTCTTATCTCGTATATCTTGCTTTGTATTACTTGCAGCTCCATATCATTCAGCTTTGATATTGATACTCTTCCCGCAATGCGGACACGTGAGAGAGGCACCGCCTTTGTTGCTTTGGATTTCTTCCGACAAAGCGAATAACTCCATGAATTCGACTCCTAAGGCTTCAGCTATCTTTTCCAGAGTGCCTATTGTGGGATTCCCGTTTATTGTCTTTGTCAAGTTTACACGAGCTATCCCAAGCCTATTTGCTAACTCTTCCATTAAGATCCCCTTTTCCTTGCAGATCTCCTTTACTCGTAATTCCATAAGATATATTTTAATATTTACCCACAAATGTAGTAAAATATCCTTTAGTATATCTTGTTTGAGAAAATAATACATCAAATTATATTTTATTAACTATGTATTTATTGTTGATGATATATTAAACTATATCTTTGCATCAACAAAGAAGTATTAAAGTATATCATCAAACAATTTCAGTTATGACAAAAGAAGTTTTAAATCAGATGTGCAGCGAGTATCAAACGGTACTTACCATGAGCGAAGAAGAAGTACAGAACATGTACGAACTTAGCAAAGATGAGTGTGTCGCTTCTTTTGAAAGCGAAATTGACTACTGGGAAAACTATTTCGGATATAAATATTAATCTTTAAATAAACGAGTTATGAACACAACATTCAAGAATCAGATGAAAGAGGTTATGTCTATGGCATGGGGCTTTGTTCGCAAGAACGGTTACAGTATGAGCGAAGCTTTAAAGGTTAGCTGGGCTAACTTAAAGCTGAAAGCAGCTTTGAAAGTGAAAGTAGTTCAGTTCTTCTTCAAAAAGACAGACGGCACGTTACGCCAAGCGTTTGGCACTCTCTTAGAGAACCGGGTACCTGAAACAAAAGGTACAAAGAAAACGGCTGATAACTGCCAGGTGTACTTCGATACCGAGGCCGGTGACTGGAGATGCTTCAAAAAGTGCAACCTCATAAAGATGGCGTAATCATGGCAACAATAGAATTGAAAGAATGCGATATGAAAAGAGTACGCAATCTTAACGCAAAGAATGAATATGGTTTGTACCCTGATCAGATGCAGCGCTTAATCACTGCACACCAAAAGGGTGACACTTACAAGCGAGCTTTGATAGAATACCGGCTTACTGATATAAACTATCACAGAGAGGTTGAAAAGCTCACAGCGGGCAGATATGACGAATTGAGAGCAGAGGTAAAACAATGGTAATATTAACCCGGGGTCGTGATTTGCGACCCCATTACAAAACATAACAGAGATGTATTTTTCATTAGAGATAAACGAACAGTTGGCCAATACCATGAGAGCAGCGGCCGCTTTTAAAGTAGAAGTAGAAAAGATTATCGAGTGTGTATGTGTTGATGATGACGGCGTAGCCTTTGACGATCAAAAAGACTATGAAAAAATGAGTGATACCATTTGTGACATGATAGTTCGCATAGGTAGTACAATGGGCGGTATGCTTGCAGAAATAGCCTTAGATGAAGTGAGAAAAGTCAATCCGAGAAATAACCCCTTAAACAATGAAAACCATGTTTCTAAGTGAGAGTGCGCAAGCGAGAATAGCGGACATAAGAGACGAAAACAAAGGCGGTGTGAATGTCTATAAGTCCCAAATTAGCGATGCAGTAGAGGTTGTAATGAACATGTACCAAATGCACGCAGTAGCCAGCGAGAAGAGCGAATTGATGGAAGTTGTATCCGTCCTGACGGATTACAACAGGTTGTTAACCGAGTTAGCCAAAGAGAGATGAAAAGCGAAGCGAACTTATTAGCATTTCAGGTCGTCGGTGACGGTATGGATGATGGTACAAGGCAAAGCTTTGAGCATGGAGATAAATTGATAGTTGAGCCTGTTAGCATTGATAGTTTCAAACAGAGCATAGACAATGATCTAAACAGCTTTTGGGTGATCAAGGTAGATGAAAGCGTTCTCTTCAAACAGATAACGGGGTATGATCACACCTGCGAAACAATCACCTGTCATTCTTTAAACCCGAACGGGCAATATCCGGATATCTTTCTTCGGCTTGATAATATCGATCAGATGTATAGAGTAAGAGAGAATCAACGTAGGATCCGGCATTTCGGTGATGAATTATGAAACGGTATATCCTTTTGCTGGTAGTGGGTTTCGTCCTGCTACTGGCTACCAATAGCGAATTTTGTTTGAGTAATTTAACCGGGCTGGTGATGGTGTATGCTGCTGGCCGCAAATTGAATGTATTTTATGAGTAAAGAAATCAAAGTCAGCGATACTGCTGAAACATGGATAAACAGATGGAACAACAGAGATGACAGACGGGCAATCCTTTCCACATTCATAGAATCATTAGGAGAATAGAATTATGAGCGAAATCAAAATTAGTACCATGTGTGCCGATAATGTGGCAAACATCCAGTTGAGTGATAGTACCAAGGCCTTATTGCTTTGCCGGGCACAACTAAGTGATATTTATGAGACCGTAGGGAACATTGTTTTAAGTAGGTATAACACAGACCTGTCAGACAGCTTTCAAGATGCGCATATCAAGTTAGATAATGAGTTGGTGGCAATTATAAGTACATTCATTGAGGTTACATCATTGCAGAGCGAATATACAAAGATGTGATGAGATATCTGAATTATCCAAAGCATTAAAAAGATGCGCGTACATGAGGGGGGGCTGTTTTGGGAACTCTCTTTTTGTGTAGAAGCCTCAACAATAGAATATTTGCTTATCTTTGTGGGAGAAATGCCAAGCGGTATTTTTAAATGCAAATGAAAGGTTGTTTATCAAGAGTGATAGGCAGCCTTTCTTCATTGATAAATGCACCAAAAAGCATTAGGGAAAGATTATCACGCCAAAATCACGCCAAAAAGAGCAAAAGAAAAACGCTAACAGCTTTATTTATTGGCTATTAGCGTTTCTAAAAGTACCCAGACCCGGGATCGAACCGGGATGGAAGTGAATCCACTGGTGTTTGAGACCAGCGCGTCTACCGATTCCGCCATCTGGGCATTTCCTTAAATGCGGTGCAAATATACGGCTTTTTTTTAACCTTACAAGAAAATGTCCGAAAAAAGAAGCGATTTTAATAAAAAAGGAAAGCCTGCATCGGTTTATTGGAGAATATGACGTACCTTAGCCGAAACTTTTATTATTGTATCATGATAAATAAAGATAACTATTGTGTCATTATGGGCGGTGGCATCGGCAGCCGCTTTTGGCCGTTCAGCCGCAAAACATTACCCAAACAATTTCTGGATTTCTTCGGTACAGGGCGGTCGCTGTTGCAACAGACTTTTGACCGGTTTAAGAAGGTTATTCCCACCGAAAATATCTTCATCGTCACCAATGCGATGTATGCCGACCTGGTAGCCGAACAGTTGCCCGAATTGGCTAAGGAGCAGATACTACTGGAGCCTGCCCGGCGAAATACAGCCCCTTGCATTGCTTGGGCTTCGTATCACATCCGGGCACTGAACCCGAATGCAAATATCGTGGTGGCTCCTTCGGATCACCTGATTCTGAAAGAGGGTGAGTTCCTTGAAGCCGTTGCCAACGGTTTGGGATTCGTGAGTAAGTCGGAGATGCTCCTGACGCTGGGTATCAAACCGAATCGTCCGGAAACGGGATACGGATACATCCAGATTGCCGATAAAGTGGACGAGAACTTCTACAAGGTAAAGGCTTTCACCGAGAAACCGGAACTGGAACTGGCGAAGGTGTTCGTAGAGAGTGGTGAGTTCTACTGGAACTCGGGCCTCTTCATGTGGAACGTGAATACAATTATAAATGCTTGCGAAACGCTGCTTCCTGAATTGGCTGCCAAGTTGGCTCCGGGAAAGGATGTGTATGGCACTCCGGCCGAAAAGGCTTTCATCGAGGAGAATTTCCCGGCTTGCCCGAATGTTTCTATCGACTTCGGCGTGATGGAACATGCGGCCAACGTGTATGTATCGCTGGGCGATTTCGGATGGTCGGACTTAGGTACCTGGGGATCGCTGTATGACTTGTCGGAAAAGGATGTACAAGGAAACGCTACGTTGAAGTGCGACTCGCTGCTCTACAATAGTCAGAACAACATGGTGGTGCTTCCGAAGGGTAAGCTGGCTGTCATCGACGGGCTGGATGGTTATCTGGTGGCCGAATCGGACAACGTGCTGTTGATTTGTAAGAAGGACGAAGAGCATGCCATTCGTAAGTATGTGACCGATACGCAGATCAAGTTGGGCGAAGATTATATTTAGGTTCGTCGCCTAAAAGAATATACCTTAATGAAGAGGGTACAACCGTCCTGAGATGGTTGTACCCTCCTTTTGTTTATTGCTTTGACGATGTGTCACTCCGAAATTTGTTGTTGATGCGGTCTATGTCAATGAAGACCAATTCGTCGGAACAGGTAGCTGCATTGCCTACTTTCAGGCGAATGTCCTTATTGGCTCGGAAGCAAATACGTAAGCCGCTGATGTCGGCTGCCGTAAGCTTCTCCGGATTCTCTATTCCCTGACTTTGCAGGGAGAGGGAAAAGCACCCCAAGCCATCGATGTTGACCAATCGGCCGCAAATCAGGGTCTTTTTCAATAACCTGCAAAAATTGTTCAATACACTCGATACATCTCTTTCGCTCAGGTACGAGTTATTACTTATTTCTTTTGAAAATTCGGCGAGGTTTGCCGCATGCGAATAGCGATAGATTATCACTGGATATGCTTTCTTTGCTGAATTCGCTTGGGTTGGGTCGCTTGACCGGACCACTTTTTTATACAAGATTGCCATACATTTTTTTGTTAATGATGAATACTTACTTTTTTTCTTTCGCTAACGTTAACCATGCAAAGGTGCCGGCTTTTTGAAAGAAGTCAAAGGACAAGGTTACAGCATGTTGTGGATGGGAAAAACGGGTGTTTTGTGGAGGGAAAAAGGACAAAACGGGGGCGTGGATGGCAAACATTTTTCTTCCGGGCATGAGTTTTTTTGCTGATTACGCTTCGGGTCTCCTGTCTAAATGCTTGCAGAATATTTAAAATGCTTACATAAAGTTTGTTTTATGCGTGATGTTGTAACGGGGTATGGACGCTTTTCCCCTCTTCTGTAGTTTGAAACGGTATATACTACTAATAAAAATCCGATATTATCGCATTATTATACATTTCCCTCATGAAATATTCATTCTTGCTCGTAGGGCAAAGGGTGCGTTGCTCGTAGAGGGAGGTGGCTTTGCTCGTAGAGGGCGGGGTGTTCCCTCTACGAGCAAAGATATCGAAACTCTAAATGACGGGTTGTGGTGGTTGCTGAAATTGTGTTTTTGTTCTATTTGTGCAAAATTTCCGTTCGGTTTTGGAGTATCATGTGTCTTCTGTTTTACTTATTTTCTCGTATTTTTGTTGCTTGTTTTTTGTTTACTATAACATTATGTCTTTCTTCGCCAGTTTAATGCTTTCGTTTTTTATTTCCCTATGCGGAAATCCTGCGCGTTTTGGGGGAGTGGTGGGTTTCGCAGAGCAAATAAGTGATTTTACAGGTGGTAGAAATGACAAAATGACAAATTGAAAGTTTGCCTTTGCTGGTCAGTGGGAGAAAAGTGGAGCATAAATGAAAAGGTGCGGCAGAAAGTTCTTTTGCCGCACCTTTTATGTAAATCATCAGGCTTGTTTGAGGAGGGAGGGATTAGCGTTGTGCTTCCCACGCCGTGTGTATGGACGACGCGATGGAGGCAAATTCTTCGGGAGAGAGCTTTAGCTTCGGATTGGAGAAAAGCATATCCGATTCTTTGTTGATGGCTATCAGGTGGATGTGCGCATGCGGAACTTCGAGCCCGATTACTGCCACGCCCACGCGCAGGCAAGGAATGCACTCGCCGATGGCCCGGGCTACCGACTTGGCAAAGACGTGCATGGCTGCCAGGTCGTCGTCGCTCAGATCGAAGATATAATCCACTTCTTGTTTGGGGACTACCAGCGTGTGTCCTTTTACCAACGGATTGATATCGAGGAAGGCGAAGAACTTGTCGTTCTCGGCTACCTTGTAGCAGGGTATTTCGCCTGCGATGATTCTGCTGAATATAGTTGCCATAACTTTGGGGTGTTATATAAAAAACAAGGCAAGTCTCTGCATGAGACCTGCCTTGTAGCTAAATAGAAATGTTCAATACTTCCAATTGGATTTTGCCTTGCGGTACTTGAATCTCGGCTACGTCGCCTACTTTCTTTCCCAGCAAACCTTGTGCAATCGGGGTGCTAACGGAAATCTTACCTTCCTTCAGGTTAGCCTCACTTTCCGACACGATGGTGTAAGCCATCTTCATGCCGTTCTTTACATTCTTTAATTCTACTTTACAAAGAATCTGAACGGAATCAGTTCTTACTTTCGATTCATCGATAATCTTGGCATCGGCGATGATGGCCTTCAATTTATTGATTTTCATTTCAAGCATACCCTGAGCTTCCTTTGCTGCATCGTACTCTGCATTCTCCGAAAGATCGCCCTTGTCGCGAGCTTCGGCTATTGCAGCAGAAATCTTAGGGCGCTCCACAGTCTCCAGCTGCTTCAGTTCCGCTAACAGTTTCTTGTAACCTTCTTCTGACATATAAGCCATGATGTTTTCCTCCTTTTTTTAAATAGTCATATAAAACAAAAAAGAATTCCAACATGAGTCATGCTGGAACCCTCTTTCGTAAATTCAACGTTGCAAAGATAGGTTTTTAGACAATATGGGGCAACTAAAAACCGATGCTTTGTAACATATTCTGTAAATAAATGCTTTTATAACAACTTTAAGACCTCTTGTTCCAGGTCTTTGATGTTTTCGCCACGTGCACTGAGCTCGTTGTTGCGGTTCACCAGGAACAGTGATGGCAACTGTTGTACATTATACATAGCTGCAGCTGTGGAGTGTACTCCGTTGCCATCGCGTACGCATATCCAGGGCAGGTTGTCGGCGGCTGTCTTCCAGTAGTGCTCGTCGGCATCGAGCGAAATCTGGTAAATCTCGAGTCCGCGGCTGGCGTATTTATTGTACAGCTCGCGCAGCATCATGTTGTGCGGAGCCCCTATAGCATTCTGGTAAACGGTGAAATCGACAATAATCACTTTGCCCTTCAGTTCGCTCAGGCGATGTGCGTTTCCTTTGATGTCGCGCAGGTTGATGTCGATGACACCCGCTTCGGTGATTTTTTCTTCCGGAAGTTCCAGTGTCTTCTCGCGCGGCGTGCGGGTATTCTTCATTCCTTTGATGACGATGTTGTACAGGTTGCGTGAGCGGTCAGCGTGTGGGTAGTAGTGATCCAGGCTGGTAGCTACGGCTGCAAAACACTTTACGTCGTCCTTGCTGTTCAGCGGGTCGAAGATCAGGTAGTCGTTCAGCTTCTGGAACAAAGCAAAGTAAGCCGACGCGCTTCCCGGGCTCGAGAAAATATAATTTACTTTGACATCGTCTTTGTATCGTTGGATCATCACCGATAAACTGTCCTGGAAAGCATCGGCAGGTATCTTGTTGGCGCGGGCTGCCTGCACCAGTGTATTGACATTCTTCTGAAGATCGGCCTGTTTCAGTATCAGCTCCTTGATGCGCGAACTGTTTTCCGAGCCTTCTACCGTATAAGCCGTGGCGAAATTACCATAAGAGGCATTCACCTGTACGGTTTCGGTAGAGTCGACGGAGAAATTGATCACCTTGTCGTCTACGCGCAAGCGGTAGAACTCGGGTGACTCCGGGCGTTGCTGGCTGAAACTGAAAGAACCACTGCTTTTCAATTTCGTGGAGTCCAATGGCACAATGCCTTCCAGCCCGGATGCTTCCAGGTACAACATCTTTCCTTCGGCGTCTTTCACCTCGCCGTCCACTTTAAACTTCTGGCCGGACTGGCACGAACTCAAAGCAATGATCACGCATACAACAATCGATATCTTCTTCATATATTTGTGTGTTATTTTTCAAAGTGCAAATATAGTTGTTTTCGAGATTAGTCAAAGCATTTTGTTCGTTCTTCCTTTTGAAAAAGAAAAAAAACAAGGTCTTGCCAACTTTTTATCTCATTACCACCGTTTTAGAATAATATTATGTGTATCTTTGCCCGAATTTTGAAAGAAAATTATAGATAAAACAATTTTTATGATCAACCCAATTGTTAAGACAATCGAGCTGGGCGATGGCAGAACCATCACGCTCGAGACGGGAAAGTTGGCGAAACAGGCAGACGGTTCTGTGATGCTGCGCATGGGCAATACCATGTTGTTGGCTACTGTTTGTGCCGCTAAAGATGCAGTTCCCGGAACAGATTTCATGCCGTTGCAGGTAGAGTACAAAGAAAAATTCGCTGCTTTCGGCCGTTTCCCCGGTGGTTTCACCAAGAGAGAAGGAAGAGCTTCTGATTACGAAATCCTGACTTGCCGTCTGGTAGACCGCGCTCTTCGTCCTTTATTCCCCGACAATTATCATGCAGAGGTGTTTGTGAACATCATCCTTTTCTCTGCCGATGGTGTGGACATGCCCGATGCGTTGGCAGGATTGGCCGCTTCGGCTGCGCTTGCCGTATCAGATATTCCCTTCAACGGACCTATCTCGGAAGTACGCGTAGGTCGCGTGGATGGACAGTTCATCATCAACCCCACTTTCGAACAACTGGCCAAAGCCGACATGGATATCATGGTAGCTGCTACCTATGATAACATCATGATGGTGGAAGGTGAGATGAGCGAAGTTTCAGAAGCCGAATTGCTGGAAGCCATGAAGGTGGCTCACGAAGCTATCAAGGTACACTGCAAAGTGCAGATGGAACTGACCGAAGCGGTAAACAAAACTGTAAAACGTGAATATTGCCACGAAGTGAACGACGAAGACCTGCGCAAGGCTGTTCGTGAAGCATGCTACGATAAGTCGTACGCCATTGCTGCTTCGGGTAACTGCAACAAGCACGAACGTTCGGATGCTTTCGCTGCTATCTGTGCTGAGTTCAAAGCTACCTTCACGGAAGAAGAACTGGCAGAAAAGGGCAAGCTGATCGATCGTTACTATCACGATGTAGAAAAAGAAGCGATGCGTCGCTGCATCCTCGACGAAGGCAAGCGTCTCGACGGTCGTCAGACTACCGAGATCCGCCCTATCTGGAGCGAAGTAGACTATCTGCCCGGTCCTCACGGTTCGGCTGTTTTCACCCGTGGTGAGACTCAGTCATTGACTTCGGTTACGCTGGGTACGAAGCTCGACGAAAAAATGGTCGACGACGTGTTGTTCCATGGAAAAGAACGCTTCCTGTTGCACTATAACTTCCCCCCGTTCTCTACCGGTGAGGCAAGACCGCAGCGTGGTGTAGGGCGTCGCGAAGTAGGTCACGGAAACCTGGCTCACAGAGCGTTGAAGCGTATGATCCCCGCCAACTATCCGTATGTGATACGTATCGTATCGGAAATCCTCGAATCGAACGGTTCTTCTTCTATGGCTACCGTATGTGCCGGCACACTGGCACTGATGGATGCCGGTGTGAAGATCAACAAGCCGGTATCGGGTATCGCTATGGGATTGATTAAGAATGCCGGCGAAGATAAATATGCTGTATTGTCGGATATCCTCGGCGACGAAGACCACTTGGGCGATATGGACTTCAAGGTAACAGGAACGAAAGACGGTATCACCGCTACCCAGATGGATATCAAGGTAGACGGTCTGTCGTTCGAAATTCTGGAACGCGCTTTGAACCAGGCTAAAGACGGTCGTATGCACATCCTCGGTAAGATCCAGGAAACGATGACCGAGCCGCGTGCCGATCTGAAAGACCATGCACCGCGCATCGAAACCATGACTATCCCGAAAGAATTCATCGGAGCCGTAATCGGCCCGGGTGGAAAGATCATTCAGGGTATGCAGGAAGAGACGGGTGCTACGATCACCATCGAAGAAATCGAGGGCGTAGGTCGCATCGAAGTATCCGGAACCAACAAGCAATGCATCGATCACGCTATGCGCCTTATCAAGGGTATCGTAGCTGTTCCCGAAGTAGGCGAAGTTTACAAAGGAAAGATCCGCTCCATTATGCCTTACGGTGCTTTCGTGGAATTCCTGCCGGGTAAAGACGGTTTGCTCCACATCTCTGAAATCGACTGGAAGCGTCTGGAAACTGTAGAAGAAGCCGGACTGAAAGAAGGCGACGAGATCGAAGTGAAGCTGATCGACGTAGATCCCAAGACAGGCAAGTTTAAACTTTCCAAGAAAGTATTGTTGCCCCGTCCTGAAAAGAAGTAGTCATTGACTTTTTGATATGAAAACAGCCTGTTCATTCGCGAGCAGGCTGTTTTTTTTGACAGCCAGTCATGTAATTTATAAAAAATAAACAAATTCATTTGTATATATCAAGAAGAATAATTTACTTTGCTCCACGTAAAATCAGAACCATTTGTTACTTTAAATCAATGCCTCCGGCCAATAACCTTCATAGTATGGACCTCTTCTCCAGATTCTTTTTGGAGAACAAAGATAAATTCCTGGGGTTTGCTTATTCTTATCTGCGCGATAAAGAAGAGGCGGAAGATATTCTTATGGAATCAATGATAGCATTGTGGGAGAATCGCGACAAATGGGAAGAAAAGACCAACCTCAAAGCATTGCTGCTAACCATCATCAAAAACAGGGCACTGAATCATTTAGAACACAGGCAAGTGCGGATGCGTGCCGAAGAAGCCATCAACACCCACGGCATGCGCGAACTGAATCTCCGCATATCTACCCTCGAAGCATGCAACCCCGACTCAATTTTCGATGAAGAAATACAGCACATCGTCCGCAAAGCATTGGCGCAAATGCCAGAACAAAGCCGGAATATCTTTGTGATGAGCCGCTATCGCAATATGCCCAATAAAAAGATAGCCGAAAACCTGGGGCTATCGGTGAAGAGTGTAGAGTTTCACATGACCAAAGCACTTAGAATTCTTCGCACCGAACTAAGAGATTACCTCATTTCCATTCTTTTTTAAAAAAAGTATCATTTCTCATTAGGGTTGTTCCTGAGTTACCTGTTGTTTATGTAGAAGGGGGCATTATACGTCTTCCTCACTGTAAAACAAATCAGCCATGAATCAGGAACTTCTACATAAATACTTCAAAGGTGAAGCTTCAATCGAAGAGGAAACCCGGATTATCGACTGGGTCGAAGCCTCGGACGAGAACCGTCAATGGTACCTGAAGGAACGCATCTTGTTCGATGTGGCCTTGTTTACCGATGAGAAAAGAGCGACTCGTCAAACCATTTTGTCGCACATACGCCCTGTTATTCAGTGGAGTGTCCGCATTGCTGCTGTAATCATCATTGCCATCGGCAGTATATATTATTTCAAGGAATATCAATATAATAAGGTGACGCAGTTACAGAACATAGCCGTACCTGCCGGACAGCGGGCACAAATCACCCTGGCCGATGGAACGAAAGTATGGCTCAATGCACAATCCACCCTGACCTATGCGCCCAACTTCGGCCGTGGCGAACGAAATGTCACCCTGAACGGAGAGGCTTTCTTTGAAGTGACCAAGAACGAATCCATGCCTTTCTACGTACACACAGAACACAACCAGATAAAAGTAGTAGGTACCAGCTTTAATGTCCGCGCCTACAACGGGAGCGATCGATTCGAAACCACCTTGGTGGAAGGTATCGTAGACGTCTATGGAGCAGACGGACAGCGAAGGATAGCCCGCCTCATCAAAGATGAGTTTTTCAGCAGCCGGAACGGGCAAAATAAGAAAGGCATACTTCCCTCTTACGACTTCTTGCGGTGGAAGGAAGGACTTTATTGCTTTGACGACACCCCGTTCAAGGAAATGCTGGAACGATTGGAGAAATACTATAATGTGACGATCACCGTCAACGACCCTGCCATTTATGATTATCGCTGTACGGGTAAGTTCAGGGATAAAGATGGAATAGAGCACATCCTCAAGACGATACGCAAAGACCATAAGTTCAACTACCGTATCAATGTCGAGAGAGATAGCATCACCATAGATTGAGCACAGCTCTAACAACCTTAAAATAGTACTAACCCATTAAAAACACATAGCGTATGAAAACATAGAAAAAGAATCCCCTCCCCTTATTCTTTTTTTGACATAAAAAAAGAATCGGAAAGTACCCCCATACTTCCCGATTCGAAACAGTCAAAAATCGACCTTAATCAATTTATTAACTTAACACAGTACAAAGATATGAGAAAAATTTCTTTGCAAGGGCTTTTTAGCCCAAAAAGTTTAGTGTTTAATAAAACATTACTTACTATGAAGCTAACCGTCTTCCTCTTATTTCTTGTTAGTTTCCAGGCATATTGCGAAAATGGATACTCACAAAGTGCGAAGGTCACGATCCCACATTCCAACCTGAAAGTCGGTGAATTGTTAACCAACATCGAATCACAGACCGACTATCTCTTCGTGTATAACAAACAAACGGTGGATACCCGCCGTGTAGTCGATGTACAAGCTAACGCCACTCCGGTAGCTGAAGTACTCGACAAGGCCTTTACAGGTACGGATATCCGCTACGTGATGGAAGGTCAAAACATCGTATTAACTAAGAATAGCGAAATTGCTGCTTTCATACAGCAACAACAAGGCAATGTAACCATTAAAGGTACGGTAACCGATATGCAAGGCGAACCGATCATCGGTGCCAATGTCGTGGAAAAAGGTACGACCAATGGTATAATCACTGACCTTGACGGTAACTTCACACTGACCCTTCCTCAAGGTGCTGTGCTTCTTGTTACTTATATCGGTTATCAGCCACAGGAATTTACCATCACCAACCAGACTGTACTTAAAATAAAGTTGCAGGAAGAATCAACTGTTTTGGACCAGGTGGTGGTGACGGCTATGGGTATCAAGAAAAAAGCATCTTCTCTTACTTACTCTACTCAGGAGTTGGGTGGTGACGAGTTGACCCGCGCTAAAGATCCTAACATGATTACTGCGCTGGCAGGTAAATCGGCAGGTTTGCAAATCAACAAGAGTTCTGCTGGTTTGGGCGGTTCGGCCAAGGTTTCTATTCGTGGTAGCCGTTCAGCTTTTCAAGACGGTAACAACCAACCGTTGTATGTCATTGATGGTGTGCCTATGCTGAATACCACAGCAGCTTCTACCAGTACCGTAATGGGTGGACAAAATGACGGTGTAAACCGTGATGCTGGAGATGGTATCTCCAATCTTAACCCGGATGATATTGAAAGCATGAGCATTTTGAAAGGTGCCTCGGCTGCTGCATTGTATGGTTCGCAAGCTGCCAATGGTGTAATCTTGATTACTACCAAAACAGGTAAGGCTGGTATGCAGAAAGTTACTTTCTCATCTAACCTTACTTTTGACCAGGCTGTATGTTTGCCGGAATTCCAGAACAGCTATGGCGTCAGTGGTACAGATAGTTGGGGGGAAAAGAAATCGTTGACCGATTATGATAATGCAGGTAAATTCTTTAGTACCGGCGTTACAGCAATGAACTCACTTTCATTTACTATGGGTAACGAAAAGATGCAAACTTATTTCTCGTATGCTAATACAACAGCTAAGGGTATTATCGACTCCAACAAGCTGCAAAAGCATAACATTACTTTTCGTGAAACAGCAAGTTTCTTCAATGACCGCTTGAAGTTGGATGGTAGTGCTAACTTGGTGACTCAAACCATTAAGAATAGTACAGCTGCCGGTGGTTTGTATCTCAACCCGTTGGTAGATGTATATGGTTTCCCGCGTGGAATGGATATGTCGGAATATGCCAACACGTATGAGAAAACTGATGTTGGTAGAAATATGCCCTTACAATACTGGTTTACACAGCCAAGCGAATGGACACAGAATCCTTACTGGATTAAGAATCGCGTGACCAACAACAACAATCGTTACCGTGCAATGGCTTCTATCAGTGCTAACCTGAAAGTAACTGATTGGTTGAGTTTCCAGGCACGTGGTAATGTGGATTATATCAGTGATAAGTTTGAACAAAAGATGTATGCTTCTACGGCTCCTAATATTACCGGTTCGTATGAAGGCAAACAAAACGGTCGTTATGTATGGTCTGAGAACCAGCAGTATCAATATTATGGAGATGTCATGGCTATGTTTAACAAACAGTTTGGCCGTTTCTCGCTGAATGCAGCATTGGGCAGCAGTGTCAATGTAAATACGGTAAATTCGTTAATGCTAGACTCTCGCATTGCCTCTTTGTACAAGCCCAACTTGTTTACGGTAGCCAATATTGTAATGACTTCCAATGCAGCTATTGAACAAGCTATTGATCAAAGACGTACTACACAATCTGTATTTGCAACAGCACAACTTGGCTTGAATGATGCTGTCTATTTGGATCTTACAGCTCGTAATGACTGGTCGTCTACATTGGCTCACACCAGCAGTATGAATTCCGGTTTCTTCTATCCGTCAGTAGGTCTTTCATGGATTCTTAGTAAGAGCCTGAGTTTGCCCGAATGGATTAGCTTCTCCAAAGTGCGTGGCTCATGGGCGCAAGTTGGTAACGACTTACCTATTGGTATTACCAATCTGGCTGATATGGTCACTGCTGGTGGTATTTTCCGTACGAACGATACCGATGGTAGTGGTAACTTAAAGCCTGAAATTAGTAGTTCTATCGAGTTTGGTACAGAATGGAGGTTCTTCCACAATCGTTTTGGTATTGATTTTACCTATTACGAGACCAATACTAAGAACCAATTGCTTCGTATGCCGACTAAGGCTGGTGAACGCTATGCTTATAAGTATGTAAATGCCGGTAAGATTCGCAACCGTGGTTACGAAATATCTTTGGATGCTACTCCAGTTATGAATGATAATTTCCGTTGGAAAACCGTATTGAATTACTCTAAGAACGAAAATAAAGTAGTCGAGTTACACCCTGACTATAAGACAATTATTTACGGAGATAAAGATATCTCTATGGCTTATATGATGCGTGTTGTAGAAGGTGGCTCTTTGGGCGATATTTATGGTAATGCATTTGTACGTGATGCTGCTGGTAAGATAATAGTAGGTGATGATGGAACATTAGAGGTAAAAGGAGGTAGTAATACCTTGTTGGGTAATTCTAACCCTGACTTTTTGTTAGGCTGGGGCAATACTTTCACTTACAAGAATTTCAGCCTTTACTTCCTGATTGATGGTCGCTTTGGTGGTGATGTAATGTCATTAACTCAAGGTATGCTCGATAAACAAGGAGTATCTGCAGCTAGTGGTAAAGCCCGCGATAGAGGTTATGTGGAATTTGATGGACAGAAATTTGAGAAGGTAGATAAGTTCTTTAAAACTGTAGGCGACAGAAATGGTATCTCTGAGTACTATATGTACAGTGCTACCAACATCCGTTTGCGTGAACTGTCTGTTAGCTACTCACTTCCGGCGACATTGTTGGCTAAAACCAAGGTAATCAAAGGCCTTGATCTGTCTTTGATTGGTCGTAACCTGTTCTTCTTCAAGAATGATGCTCCGTTTGATCCGGATGCTATCCTTTCAACAGGCAACACGCTGCAAGGTGTAGACGTATACGGTATGCCTACTACGCGCAACATTGGTTTCAACGTTAAATTTACATTCTAACTTAAAAATCGACCATTATGAGAAAGATACATAAATACATTGCTCTTTTACTGATTGGCGGAATGACAAGTTTTTCCGCATGTACTGATAATTTTGAATCAGACAATGCTTCAAAGACCGCTTTCACGGAAGAGTTGCAGGAGTACGATTATCAGAAATTTTTGCTGAAGTTTGAGATTCTTCAAACAGGTATCTATTTCAACTACAACTGGGGTGCCGGTACCAACTGGCCGTTCCAAGTTATGCAAAACTTGGGGCAGGATATGTTTTCCGGTTATTTTCATGATATGAATCAGTCTTTCAATGACAAGAACTCTTCGTATGCATTGAATGATGGATGGACTGCTTCCAACTGGAACAATACGTATAGTTATATTATGCCGGAAGTAATTAAATGTGAGGAGGTTAATAAAGAACAACCGTCTTTATTAGGTATTGCTGGAATCTTGAAGGTTACTATCATGCATCGAATCAGTGATGTATATGGTCCTGTAGTGTACACTAAATTTGGACAAGAAGGCGATAATGTAGATACGCAAGAAGCTGTTTACAAGCAATTCTTTCTCGACTTGGATAATGCACAAAAGCTGTTGGACGAATTTATCCTGGCAAATCCCGATGCGGAACCATTTGCATCTACCGATTTGCTGATGCCGGCAGGCAAGCGTAACTTGAAACAATGGATGAAGTATGCTAACTCACTTCGCTTGCGTTTGGCTATGCGTATATCTAATGTCAGTAAAGATTTGGCTAAAGCGGAAGCGGCCAAAGCATTAGACAATAGCTATGGTATGTTAGAAGGAGCGGACGAAACGGTGGCTGTGAATGCCAAAAGTGGTAAGTATACCAATCCGTTGGGCGAAATCAACTTGTCCTGGTCGGAAGTATATATGGGTGCTACCATGGAATCAGTACTCAATGGGTACAAAGATCCACGTATGTCGAAGTTTTACAGCCCTGCTACAAGTAACAAGATAACCTGGAAAGATGAAACTGGAGAATATAGTCTTAATACTTTGTTTCCTATTGTAGGTACTTATAAAGGTGTTCCTCAGGGTACAGGTTTGACTACCAAAGACAACCGTTACATAGCCCATTCCAAAAGCACCGTTTCACAATCAACCGATGCTATCTTGATGACAGCAGCCGAAGTTTGGTTTCTCCGTGCCGAAGCTGCATTGAGAGGTTATACTTCCGAAGCCGCAAAGATGTGCTACGAAACAGGTGTCAGAACTTCATTTGATCAATGGGGTGTGAGCGGTGCCGATACATATCTGGCCAGCCACAATGTACCGGCTGATTACAAGGATGCTTTTGATGTAAAGTATAACATGCAGGCTCGCATTACCACGACGCCTAACTGGGACGATGCAGCAGGGCAGGAACAACAACTGGAAAAAATTGCTACTCAGAAATGGTTGGCTATGTATCCGGAAGGTGGAGAAGCATGGACAGAACAACGTAGAACTGGCTATCCGAAATTGTTCCAGGTATTTGTCAACAACAGTGCCGGTGCTATCAGTACGGACGCTATGATTCGTCGCCTTTTTTACCCTGCAGACTTGCAGACGAGTAGTGCTTCTTTGTACAGTGCATTGAAAACTGCACTGGGTGGAGCTGACACTGGAGGTACTCGCCTGTGGTGGGATGCTGGACAGAATAATTTCTAAGCAATACAATGAGAGAAGTGTGGAAGATTCTCCACACTTCTCTATACTCTATTTTTTCACCATAAATCCTACTACAATGAATACAATCTCTAAATTAGACCGTTTATTTCGGTACAGTTATTTCATTCTTGCCCTTCTAATAAGTGCTTGTAGTAATGAAATAGAATCTATTGATTCTACGAAAGAAGAAATCTCTTCGATTGAAGATGATATTCGTAAAATTGAATCTCTTGGCTTTGATGTTTCAGATATTACTGAAACAGAATCATACTATCTTGTTGAGGGCGATATCTTATTAGAGAAAAGTAAGCTAGCTTCTTATGATAAGCCACAAACAAGACAGGCTTACCATACCACTGGATTAATTGCTCGTGCGAAACAAACGACAATTACTGTTGGAGTGGATAATTCCATTCCAACGTCTGGAGAAGATAATTGGCGGGAGCAAATACAGGCGGCTATCAATTTATGGAATCCTCTTAGCAATCTCAAGATGACTTACACGCTTGATCCTAATCCGGATATTCTGATCCGCAGTGATGTTAATAATCCCCTGCCGGATTATGCTATTGCATCAGCCTTCTGGCCTATGAATGGCATGCCGGGCTCCAGTATCAGTATAAATCTCGATTATGATGGAAACAAAACTATACCAAGGCTTCAAAAAACATATAATATGGTTCATGAGCTGGGGCATTGTTTTGGATTGAGGCATACAAACTGGGTCGAAATGGGAGAATCTCAAGCTAATCACATTGATGGGACTCCCATAACAGACTCCCGTTCGGTAATGAATGGATGGACAGCTGAAAACTTATGGGATGGATTCAGCTCAGGGGATAGAGCCGCAATTGATAAATTATACCCCACATTCTCTGCCTCGATGCAATTCCCTGGTAATCTACAAACTTGGCAATTGGGGGTCACTCAATTCACAATACCAGTATCATGTTCTTATCCTATTGTATCTTATGGTAGTTGGAGTACTACTGGAGGTGTATTCATTAGCAGTCAAGGGAATACTGCAACTGTAATTATAGGAAGTCCAGTAACATTCTCTTTAGGTGTTTACGTTACAACTATTTATGGAGAAAGATATCATATTGGCCGGGATATTGGCAGTGCAACTACAACTTGGTCTTTGATAGGATATTTGTAGCCAGCAATACAAACAACTATTAATTAAATGTATTCCAATATATAAATGTTGATTAGTGGTGTTTTTCCGTATTAGTTTACCTTTCCTTCTCGAAGGTAGATAAGGTAAAAGATTGAAGGGAGCAGAGTCCGTGAGGATCTTGCTCCCTTTCCTGTTTACCGGTATTCGCCGACGGGGACTTCCCCACGTAAAGCACTGATAGCATTGCCTGCCAAAGCTTCCATTTCGTCCTCGCCGGGGTAGATATGTACGGGAGCCAAGAAAGAGATACGCTCTTTGATTCGAGAAGTGACATACTCTGAATAAGCAATACCGCCAGTCAGCAAGATGGCTTCTACCTTTCCGTATAGCACGGTAGCGGCGGCACCTATGCTCTTGGCTACCTGATAAATCAGGGCGTCGAGCACTAAGCGGGCATGTTCGTTGCCCACTTCGATGGAGGAAACGATGTCCGGAACATCTGTGGTACCTAGGTGGGCCACCAGTCCGCCACGGCCGGTGATGAGTTGTTTCAGCTCGTCGGGTGTGTAGCGACCGCTGAAGCAGAGGTCTACCAGTTGGGCAACGGGAAGTGTGCCGGAACGTTCGGGCGAGAGCGGTCCTTCACCATCGAGACCATTGTTTACATCAATGGCGCGGCCTTGCTTGTGAACTCCTACCGAGATGCCTCCACCGAGGTGAGCCACGATGATGTTTACTTCCTCGTACTTTTTACCTTGCTCACGGGCGTACCGGCGGGCAGTGGCGCGCTGGTTCAGCGCATGCCAGATGGCCAGCCGGGGGAGAAGCGGGGAGCCGGTGATACGGGCCACGTCGTCCAGCTCGTCCACCACCACGGGGTCGGCTATGAAGGCACGGCAGCCGGGAAGGGCATCGGCCAGTTCGGAGGCGATGAGGCAACCGAGGTTGCTGGCATGTACCCGCTGTGCGTGGATGGCATCGCGCTTCATGGCTTCGTTCACCTCGTACACCCCGCCGGGTATCGGGTGGATCAGTCCGCCGCGGCCGATGATGGCGTCGAAGCGGAAGGGGATGTTCTCCTTTTCCAGTTCCCGGAGCACGAGCGACTTGCGAAAGTCGAACTGGTCGGTCAGCCGGGGGTAGACGGACAGCTCTTCGGGGGAATGGCGGAGGCAGCGCACCAGCAACGGTTGCTCGTCTTCATAGACGGCAATCTTGGTGGAGGTGGAACCGGGGTTGATGACTAATATTCTCATGCGATAAAAGGGTTAACAGGTGAGGCACGCCATGGCGATGCTGTAATATTTGGACAGTCCGGAGTCGCTGCGCGAGGGCAACACCACCGGGCAGGAGGGACCTTGCAGGAGAGCAGCCATTTCGGCACCGGCAAACAAGGCGACTGATTTGTAAAACGTATTGGCCGATTCGATGTTGGGGAAGATCAACACGTCGGCTTGGCCGTCGATGGGGGAGACGATACCTTTGATATCGCCGCTGGCTTGTTCGCAGGAGGTACGCACATCGAGCGGGCCGTCGATGATGACGTTGCCGAACTCGCCGGCTTCGGCCAGCTCCACGATGTTGACGTAGTCCAGCGAATGCGGGAACTTGGCACTGACCTTCTCCGTACAGTGTATCAGCGAGATGCGCGGTTGCTCGATGCCGAAGCTATGGCATACATGGATGGCGTACCAGATCATCTCGATGCGTTGTTGAAGTGTGGGGCGGGGGATGACGGCTGCGTCCGAGAAGAACAGCAGCTTGCTGTACGTCGGGATTTGCATCACCGACAGGTGGGTCAGTATCTTACCTTTGGGTAGCAGCCCTTTCTCCTTGTCGAGGATGGCATGCAGCAGGTTGTCCGTGTTGATGATGCCTTTCATTAGGATATCCGCTCCTCCCTCGCGCACGATGCGTACGGCTTCGCGGGCAGCTTCGTCGGGGTTCTCTATATGAAGGGTATGCACGTACTGGGGGTACTGCTTCAGCGAGGGGTATTTCTTTAGAATGGCCGAGTCGCCAATCATGAGAAACTCCGCAATCCCCTCCCTGATGGCACGCTCGATGGCGTACTCCGTGTTGGGGTCGTTGGCGCAGACCACGGCAATGCGTTTCCGTTGGTTCAATGTCTGCAAGTGGGTTGTTAACTGGTCAAAATTCCGTATCGGTTCCATAACGTCAGGTTTTTAGCAAATATCCGAAAAAGGATTGAATTACACAAGATGTTTATTTGTTAATATAACGCGTGGGTATAACATTTTGTTATTTATTCACCACAGAGTCACACAGAGTTCCACAGAGTTTTACTTATTCCTCTGTGTTCTCCATCTTAAATAAAAAAAACTCTGTGGAGCTCTGTGTGACTCTGTGGTGAACTAAAATCCTTGCAAAGTAGCCGCCAGTATCGTTTTTTCTGTACATTTGCAAAAACTTCGGAATCATGGAACAACTTATATTTCCGCCTTTTCTGAAAGAAGGTGATCAGGTAGCCATCGTATCGCCCTCCAGTAAAATAGACAAGATGTTGCTGAAGGGGGCCCGGAAGCGACTGGAATCCTGGGGACTGAAGGTGGTGGTCGGGAAGAATGCCGGGAATGCGAATGGAAAGTTTGCCGGTACCACCCGCCAATGCCTGTCCGACCTGCAAAATGTCTTGGATAACGAGGAGATCCGAGCCATCTTGTGCAGCCGTGGCGGCTACGGAGCCGTTCATCTGGCGGATAAGCTCGACTTCACCCGCTTTTGCCAACATCCCAAGTGGGTCATCGGCTTCAGTGACATCACTGTGTTGCATAACCTTATCCAGCACCACGGCATCGCCTCGCTCCATGCACCCATGGCCCGGCATCTCACCATGCTGCCGGCCGATGATCTCTGTACAGAATACCTCCGGCAGATACTCTTCGGGCAAGTGCCTGCTTACTCCTGCGTCAAGCATAAGTTGAACCGCACCGGAACGGCACGTGGCATCCTGCGCGGAGGCAACATGTCGGTGTTCTACGGACTGCGCGGCACGCCCTTCGACATCCCTGCCGAAGGAACCATCCTCTTTATAGAAGATGTGAGCGAACGCCCCCATTGCATCGAGCGGATGATGTACAACCTGAAGTTGGGCGGTGTGCTGGAACGCCTCTCGGGCCTTATCATCGGGCAGTTCACCGAGTACGAGGAAGACCGCTCACTGGGCAAGGATGTGTACGGTGCCCTGGCCGACCTGGTGAAGGAGTACGACTATCCCGTCTGCTTCAACTTCCCCGTGGGGCATGTGGACTACAATCTGCCGCTCGTCAACGGTGCCGAAGTGGAACTTACAGTGGGCAATAAAACTGCCGATTTGAACTTCATTTGTTAATTTATCGAACAACCTCGAACAACGCGTGCCGAAAAGCCGTATCTTTGAACGCTTTAAATAAGAACGGAACATGAAAAGAAGAAATTATACGATGATCCTGGGCAGCTTGATGCTTTGCTCCTGCCTATCCTGCGGTAACAAGAACAAACCTGCCGACGGTGAAGATTCCAATGTATCGGTGCAAGTACCGGAGTTCGATGCCGACAGTGCCTATCACTATGTACAGGCGCAGGTAGATTTCGGACCGCGCATGCCGAATACCCCGCAGCACGTGGCGTGCGGAGACTACTTAGCCGGTAAGCTCGAAGCCTTCGGAGCCAAAGTTACCAGCCAGTATGCCGACCTTATCAGGTATGACGGCAAGATTCTGAAAGCCCGCAACATCATCGGTTCCTACAAACCGGAGGCGAAGAAGCGCGTCGTCCTCTTCGCTCACTGGGATACCCGCCCCTGGTCCGATGATGATCCCGATCCGAAGAATCACCAGACTCCCGTTACGGGTGCCAACGACGGCGCCAGCGGGGTAGGCGTGTTGCTCGAGATCGCCCGGCAGTTGCAAGCCAAGCCTTCGGAACTGGGTATCGACATCATCTTCCTCGATGCCGAAGATTCCGGCACGCCCCGTTTCTATACCGGCCCGTACGATGAAAATTCCTGGTGTCTCGG
The DNA here is from genome assembly GCA_031555765.1 of Bacteroides sp. Classification (GTDB taxonomy): domain Bacteria; phylum Bacteroidota; class Bacteroidia; order Bacteroidales; family Bacteroidaceae; genus Bacteroides. The sequence goes on from JAVBUC010000023.1 coordinate 25,761, forward strand.
AGCCCAGTACTGGGCACGCAACCCACATGTGCAGGGGTACAATGCCCGCTTCGGAATACTGCTTGACATGGTAGGCGGCAAGCAGGCCACTTTCCTCAAGGAAGGCTACTCGGAACGGTATGCCAAGAACATCAACCGCAAGGTCTGGCGCAAGGCAGAGGAGTTGGGCTTCGGACGTTACTTCATCAACGATACCACCGGTGGTGTCACCGACGACCATCTGTTTGTTAACCAGTTGGCCAATATTCCCACCATCGACATTGTCTCGTACGATGAAGACGGTAGCTTCGACCCCACTTGGCACACGGTGAACGACAATATGGACAACATCGACCGCAACGTGCTCAAAGCCGTTGGCCAAACGGTGCTGGCAGTAATCTATAACGAAAAGTAATATGCTATCAATCAACGAACTGCAAGACGAAGTGATCGCTGAATTCAGCGACTTCGACGACTGGATGGACCGCTACCAACTGCTCATTGACCTGGGCAGCGAGCAAGAACCGCTCGATGCGGCGTACAAAACGGAATCGAACCTGATCGAAGGTTGCCAGAGCCGGGTATGGCTGCAAGCCGACCTGGTGGACGGCAAGGTAGTGTTCCGTGCCGAGAGTGATGCGGTGATTGTGAAAGGCATTATCGCCCTGCTCGTGCAGGTAGTTTCGGGGCATACACCGGACGAGATCCTCGGTGCCGACCTTTACTTCATCGAGCGGATCGGGCTGAAAGAACATCTGTCGCCCACCCGTAGCAACGGGCTACTCTCTATGGTGAAGCAAATGCGGATGTATGCCCTGGCGTTCAAAGCCAAAGGTTGCTGACCGGTTCTTCCCATACCTCTCTCCCAGATGAAAATACGATTTTATCCGTCACGCTTGCTTCCTGCTACTTCCTCCGCACCCTCCTGCATTTGCCCCGGTAGCTTCCTGCATTTACCCCGGTAGCTTCCCGCTGTTGCCCCTGCAGCTTCCTGCAATCAGAGAGTTTCAAAGGGTGAAACACCGAGTTTCACTTGACGAAACAGTGAGTTTCACCTGATGAAACACCAAGTTTCATTTGACGAAACTGTTTGTTTCACTTGATGAAACTTTCTACTCCAACTAACAAAACATAAAAAAGCCATTCGGCCATGCAGTACATAGCCTCGTTTTTGCATCATATAATCAGTTGCAACTAACAAGAACCTATGGATGGGATAAAACTGTACCCAGTCACCAACGAGCAATCTTTAATAAACGGATGCCTGAAAGGAGACCCTAAAGCTCAACGATTACTATATATAACGTATGCCCCTGTCATGCTGGGAGTCTGCCGCCGCTATGTGAACGATCCGGATACGGCCCAGGACTTGCTACAGGAAGGCTTCATTAAACTATTCACACACATCGGCAGCTATAAAGGCGAGGGCTCTTTGGGTGGATGGATGAGGCGCATCTTTGTCACTACCTCCCTGGAATACCTGCGGCAGAATGACATCGCCCGGCTGAGCATTCCGATAGAAGACTGCCCCGGGGTGGAAGATGATATAAACCCATCGGTGCTGAGCAAACTGTCGGCCGACGAACTGTATGACTGTATCGCCCACCTGCCCGCAGGGTACGGAACCATATTCAACCTCTACGTAGTGGAAGGCTACTCGCACAGTGAGATAGCCGATATGCTGAACATCAAAGAAAGTACCTCCCAGTCCCAATTGACAAGGGCGCGGAAGATACTGCAAAAAATGATCTTATCCATAACCGGACAAAAGTATGCGTATGGCAAATAGAGAATACTCCAAAGAACAGGAAGATTTTGATGGACTTATCCGGCAAATGATCGGAGAATACAGAATAAAGGTGGATGAGGCCGGCTGGGAACAAGTCAGCCGCCAACTGAATCGCCGGAAGATGCGGTGGCTCACGGCACGTGTGGTCAGTTCGATGGCTGCCGTAGCGGCTATGTTGATATTGGTGTTCTCCTGGATAAAGTTTACCGGCGAGGTTCCGTTGGAGTCCTGCCCCGTTATCGACCCTCATCTCTATCCACCAACAAGTATAGAACCTGATCAGTCTATTGTTTCATCGGGTACCAAGCCCCTAACCAAGTTGCTGGCAACAGCCTCTCTTCCGATGCAGGTTGCCACTTCCGTACAGAAGGATGCAGAGGTGGCGGCAGCACCGGAAGAGCAGGTACAGCAGGCCGGCGAAATCACTCCATCGGTGGAGAACCGCACGGAGCCCTCCCCTGATTCGTCTGCTTGTACTGGGAAACGTCCCCGCCGTCCGTATCAGGAAAAGCTGGTTGGCAACGCGTCCGATACCCGGTCGTCCGGGAAATGGATGTTGGCAGCGGCGGTCACTACTGTCCGGGGCAAAGAGAGTGGCGACAGACCGTATGTGATGTGCAGCCCGGGACCTGCTCGAAGTACGATTACTGATTTGGAGTTCGCACCTCCTGTTTCGGTTGGCGTGTCGCTTCACAAGGAATTGAACAAGACGTTCGGTTTGGAAACGGGACTGGTATACAGTTACCTGTCCACCACCTACAAGGGCGAATACGATTCGTACGAAGGGGGTCTGAAGTTGCACTATATAGGTATCCCCTTATCGGTCAGTGCCAAAATCTGGAAGAATGATCACTGGAAGGTGTACGTATCAGGCGGTGGAATGGTTGAGAAGGGAGTGCAGGCATCAGTGACAAAGTATTCCCAGGAATCCGGCAAAACCAACCATCGCACGGAAAGCATTGACGGCTTGCAATGGTCGGTGCATCTCTCAGCGGGCATCGCATACTGCCTGCCAAAGAACTGGGAGATTTACGTCGAGCCGAAGTTATCGCATTATTTCAATAACGATCAACCCGTCAGCATCCGCACAGAGAAGCCCACGCTTCCCGGCATAGCGGCAGGGCTCCGGTATGCTTTTTGACGATTGCAGCATTTTTTTTGCAGGGGATGCAGTCTTTTCTTACTGTTTGGCATCTTATAACTGACGGGCAACCTAAAAGAACTTGCCCTCCTTAAAGTTTAATCATCAACTAACCCTTTTTATTAACAAATTTAATTTTATCAACATGAAAAGTATTCAATTATCCAGTATTAAGTCTCTTTTTTGTGTAGCAGTATTAGCAACCGCTCTTCTGACGGGCTGTAGCGATGACGACGACAAGAAACCGGCTAAGCTGTCGTTAAGCAAAGCCAAAGTAGAAGTGAAAGAAGCGGCTACTACTGAGAAAATCAGCATCGTAGGTGGTACTTCACCTTACACGGTAGAAACTTCAAGCAAGGAAACTGCTACTGTGAAGGCTGAAAAGAATGACTTTACCGTTACAGGTGTCAAGAAAGGCACAGCTACTGTTACTGTAAAGGATAAGGATGGTGAGTCTGTTAAATTGGATGTTACTGTTACTGAAAAAGAAGCCGAAAAGAAATAGACAGAATTCAAGGTATAGAAAATTAGGTTAGAAAAGGCCGGGCTGTGAAGTCCGGCCTTTTTAAATATATATTCGCCCGTTACGGGCAGCTTGTTATTCCTCTCCTTCTTTGAATTCCAGGATATCGCCCGGTTGGCAGTCTAGCTCCTTGCAGATAGCTTCCAGGGTGGAGAACCGAATGGCCTTCGCCTTTCCTGTTTTCAGTATCGAAAGATTGGCCGGAGTGATGTCTACCCGCTCCGCCAGCTCGCTCAGTGAAATCTTTCGCCGGGCCATCATGATATCGAGATTTACTATTATTGCCATAGCTTTTTTTTCAGATGGGTTAAATGGTTAAATCCTGTTCTTCTTTGATTCGCAGACCGATGGCGATGATCTCGGCTACAATGTAGGAAACGATGCCCAGTACCAATGTCATGAAGGAAGCCAGGTCGGACTGATTCAGTGAATAGCCTTCTACGGAAAATACCCCCGATAGTTCATAGCCTTGGAGCAAGACAGGTATAAGCATGCCCAGGTAGGATACGATGAGCAGCGAACCGATCCAACGCAGGCGGCTCACATTCTTCCAGGTGAAGATATCGAGTTTATTGACCGAACTGATAAGTAAGAAGAAAACGACCAGGGCTGCCAGGGAAGCAAATAGGGCAAGCATCGGAAGCAGTTTCTCTGCTATGAATATCCATGTTTGGGACTTCACGGGAACGTTGACCACCATCTGCCCGTATATGACAGGTACTTTCTGGCCGCTTACTGCATTGTAAACCGAGTCGGTAAACTCGAAGTTCTTAGGAGTTAAAGAAATGGTTTTGATGTTCAGCATCTCTAACGCGTGTTCTTTGCTGTTCTGTTTCTGCCCTTTCCCCATTTCCTTTCCCATTTCCATGCCTTTCTCAAAGCCCATGCGCACACCGGCTCCTACATAGTATCCGTACTCAAGTACCGGATAGAGCAGGATGAGTACTACCACTACACAAAGTATATTCAATCGTCTTTTCATGGCTGTTAATTGTTATTCGTTTCTATTTCAAGGGATTCACTTTTCTTCCAGGAGTATGGTATGTGCGTGCGGCTCATCAGGTAGAGTCCTACCGCGAGGATCACTGCAAAAATGCCCGTCAGCAGATAGTAGGTCTGATTGCCGCCCACCAGTTCGTTCATGGTTTTTACGTTGGGATAGTTCAGCATGAGATACACCGACAGGGAGTTGTTGATGACGTGTATCAGGATACAAGGAAGGAGGCTGGCCGTGCGGTAGTACATCCACGCTATCAGGAAACCATACAACATGGCCGATACTACTTGTGCCGGGTTCAGATGGAACACCCCGAAGATTACGCCGGACAGGATGATGGCTGTGGTGGGGTTGTAACGCGCCAGCAAAGCACGGGTGATGGCTCCGCGGAAGATTAATTCTTCCAGCACCGGTCCTACGATGGCAATGCAAGCGATGCCCAGCCAACCGCCCGACAGGATGCTGAAGGTGTTCTCCATCAGGTCAGGCAGGTGTAAGGGAGTGACTATTGCATCGTTTACCCAGATAAACGGAAGGGCGATGACAACCGACAGCAGTAGGTACACCGGCGATACGACCGACCAGGTGACTTTCTCCAGGTTGATGTATCCGGCTTTCCAAAGGTACATGCCCATCATCAGCATGGACAGCATCATGCCGGGGGTTATCATGGCTTCGTTCAGCCCATCGAAACCTCCTCTGGTAGTTACACGGTAGATGACTAAAGGAATGGCTACTATTAACATGGCGGCAATCTGCATCCCCATGTATATCAATATTAATTTGATAGCTGTTTTCATATTATGCAGAGATTGCTGAACCACAAACAAACAGGGCTAACATCGAGATGGATATAACCAGCAGCGAGATACTCATCAGTGACTTCTTCATAAGACTGTACTTTGTTAATTGTTATTCAATGATTATTTATCGATATTCGATATGCAAAGAAAAGGTTTATTTCTACACGAACAAAGTAAATCGATAAATAATTATCGAAAAACAATAAAATATCTTTGTTTTTCGATACTTTGCAGTCTTTTTACTCTACTTAATGGGTTTACAGGTCTTTCTCCGATTGCCGGAAAAGTGCCTGAACGGTGGCAGAGTCCTGATGAAGTTGGGCGATGAGTTCGTCCACCGAGTTGAATTTCATATCGGGACGGATGTATTGCACAAAAGAGATGCGGATGAACTCGTCGTAGATATCGGAGTTGAACTGAAAGATATGTACCTCGATGCTGCGGTCGGAATTGTCATTGAACGTCGGTCGGCGGCCGATGCCGAGCATGCCGGTATACGTGTGTCCACCGAAGCTGACGCGCACGGCATATACACCCTCGCTGGGTACCAGCTTGTCGGGATCGTCCACCCGCAGATTGGCCGTAGGGAATCCTATCTTGCGTCCCATCTTATACCCATCCACCACGGTGCCTTCCAGGTAGTAGTCATAACCCAGGCACAGGGAAGCCATGCTTACCTCGCCCTGGCGCAGGTAGTTGCGCACCACCGACGAACTGATATGTATATCATTATAGGTACATGCGCGCGCGAGGATCACTTCCATCCCGATCTCCTGCCCGTAACGTACATAGTCGTCGAACCCTTCGCTGCGGTTGTGTCCGAAACGATGGTCGTAACCTATCACCAGGCAGTCGGCCTGGTAACGCTCTTTCAGTATGTGGGTCATGAATTCCCGGGCACTGAGTTGGGAAAGTTCGGGGGTGAAGTCCAACATGAAACAGTAGTCCACTCCGGTGCCGGCCAGCAAGTCGGTCTTTTCCTCCTGCGTAGTGAGCAGCTCGGGGCGGTATTCAGAGTTCATCACCTTGCGCGGATGTACCGGAAAAGTGACCAAAGCCGAACGCACGCCTCTGGCGGCAGCCACCTCCTTCACCTGGTCGATGAGGAAACGGTGCCCGATGTGTACTCCGTCGAAAAATCCGATGGTGGCTACACACGGCTCCAAGACCTCCGAAGGTTTGTTGCGGATGATTTGCATGTCCATCGCGTATTAAAGGGTACTGAACAAATGACTCCAGTCCTCGCCTGCCTTCGGTGTATAGGTGGCAATGCCCAGCGTATTGGCTGCCAGGCAGTTGGCTTCGGAGTCGTCGATAAACAGGGTCTCTTCGGGAATGATGCCTGAGTCGCTCACCACGGCCCGGAACATTTTCATTTCGGGCTTGGCGGTTTTCATCTCGTAAGAGAGGTAAATCTTCTCGAAATAGTCCTCCACTTCATGACCTTTGTAGGCGAAAGCATTCCGGCGCGACCATTGCCAGTGTATCCAGTTGGTGTTGCTGAGCAGGTGCACAGTATAGTGCTCACGGAGCTTTAACAGCAAGTCAAGCTTGTAGGTAGGGATGCCCACCAGGAAACTGTTCCATGCTTCGTCGATCTCGGCATCGGTTACCTCCGGGCGGTTCATCATGCTCCGTATCCCGGCGCGGAACTCGTCGGGCGTAATAAGCCCCTTCTCCTGTTGCATGAAGATGCCCTGTTGGTGATACACATCGAGCAGGCTGTCCACTTGCTCCAATCCCAGTCTCCGGAAGTTTTCAATGCAGCGGGTGCGATCCAGGTCGATCAGCACACCGCCAAAGTCAATCAGTAGATTCTTAATCGTTTTCTTTTCCATTCTTATTTGTGTCTTAAACGTCGGACCAGGCGGAAGAGTTCGCCCACCCACAGTACCGCTGAAGAGGTAGCAATGAGGATGAGCCACGTCTGCCAGGGGAGCGGCTCGGTGCGGAACACCGCACCTCCGAATTGTACGATGAGGAACTGTCCGCCCAGGATGACCAGTACCACCAGCTCCATGCCGTACGATTTGTTGAGTCCCTTAAAGGCCGAGTCGTTCGTGCCGAATACCCGCGCATTGAAGAGATTCCAGAATTGCAGCATCACGAAGAAGGTGAAGAAGATGGTCAGTCGTTGGACGGTCATTCCGCCATCGGCGTTCTCAAAATAATAAATCAGGCTCATCAGCACCACCAGGAAGACGGTACCTACGCCGAATATATTGTATTGCATCGCTTTCGAAATGATGAAGTCGGTGGTGCGACGGGGCTTCTCGAGCATCACCTTCTCGCTGGGCGGTATGGAAGCCAGTGCCAGGGCGGCGAAGGTATCCATGATGAGGTTTACCCACAACATTTGTGTCACGGTAAGCGGTAGTTCGGTTCCGATGAAGGAACCGAGCAGTACGATGAGCAGTGCCACGAAGTTGATGGTGAGCTGGAAGACGATGAAACGCTGGATGTTCTTGTACAGCGAACGTCCCCACATTACAGCCGTGCTGATGCTGTTGAACGAGTCGTCGAGTAGGGTGATGTCGCTGGCTTCTTTGGCTACGGAGGTTCCGGTCCCCATCGAGAGCCCTACCTGTGCATGGTTCAGGGCCGGAGCGTCGTTGGTGCCGTCGCCCGTTACGGCTACTACCGCACCTTGTTGCTGAAGCAGTTGCACTAACCGCTGCTTGTCGCTGGGGCGTGCGCGCGACATGATCTTCAGATCCATCACCCGTTCCAGGGCCTCTTCGTCACTCAGTTCGGCAAAGCCTGTTCCGGTGATACGGTTGCGCTCGGTATCTTTCTCCGGATTCCACAGCCCTATCTGGCGAGCTATCTCAGTAGCTGTTCCCGGCGTATCGCCCGTAACAATCTTGATGCCGATGCCGGCCGACTGGCATTTCGCCACGGCTGCCGGAACATCCGGACGTATGGGGTCGGAGATGGCTACCACGCCGAGGAAGGTGAGGTCCGCAGCGGCGGTCAGTTCCACACAGTCGGCCGGAGCGTTATCGTCCACTATTTTATAGGCAAAGCCCAATGTACGCATCGCCATGTTCTGGTAGCCAAGCAGTTGTTGTTCCACCGTAGCACGGTATTCGGCAGCCGGTACTTGTTTACCACCGGGCAGGGTTACGTCCTTACACTTACCCAGAACAATCTCCGGTGCGCCTTTTATATAGAGTACCTGTTTGTCCATCTGGGGCGACTGTACCAGCGTAGCCATGAACTTCCGTTCGGTAGAGAAGGTGAGTTGATCCAGCACATGCGCACGCTCGCGCAGTTCCAGGTAGTTCTGATGCTGGCTGTTGAGCCAAAGCAGCAAAGCTATTTCGGTGGGATTACCTACACCTTTCGGTTTCTCCCCTTCGGCAGTTTCCAGAAAAGCGGTGGAGTTGACACAGATACCTTCCTTCACCAGGCGGCTTACCTCGTCATCGGCCAGCAAGCCTCCCTTGTCCAATGCGTAGAAGCTCGGTTCATGTACCTGCATCAGGTTTTGGGTCAGCGTACCTGTCTTATCTGTACAGATGACGGTGATGGCTCCCATCGTTTCACAAGCGTGCATCTTCCGCACTAAGTTGTTGGTGGCCAGCATGCGGCGCATGTTCAGGGCCAAGCTGAGGGTGACGCTCATCGGAAGTCCTTCGGGCACAGCAACCACGATCAGGGTAACGGCCATCATGAAGTATTTCAGGACAATCTGTACGATATCCATGCTGTTGTCCCAACCAATGGAGGGGTGCGCGGATATATATAAATAAAGATCGCGGATGACGAAGATGAGGAACGTAGCTGCGGCAATGGTGAACCCTATCTTGCCGATGAGGTTAGCCAGTTTCGTCAGCTGAATGTTCAGGGGCGTAGGCTCTCCGCTTTGTTCGGTACTTTGGCGCGCCACTTTCCCGATTTCGGTGGCATCGCCCACGGCAACGACCGCCATTGTTCCGTGTCCGTCGACTACAGTTGTTCCGCGCAACACATGGTTCGAGGGGTAGGTCGCTTCCTCGTCGAAGTCGGCTTCTACCGTCGTTTTTCCAATCACCGGCTCGCCCGTCAGGTTCGATTCGTTCACCTGCATGGAGATAGCTTCAAATAGTTCCCCGTCGGCAGGTATCTCTTCGCCCGTTTCGAGCACCACGATGTCACCCACCACGATGTCTTTTCGCGGCACTTCCTGTATCCGTCCGTTGCGAATAACCTTGACAAGTGTTTCCTCGTTCACGGCATTCAGCAGGTCGAACTTCTTGCTTGCATCGTATTCAAAGTAGAAGCCGATACCCGTAGCCAACAAGATGGCTACAATGATACCGATGGTTTCAGCATATTCATTGTGAATGACGGAAATGACGAGTGAGAGCAGAGCTGCTACGAGCAATATCCGCACTACCGGATCTTCGAATTTTTCCAGATAAAGTTTCCAGAGCGAAGGGCGTTTAGGGGGAGTCAGCAGGTTTACGCCATGCTCTTCCCGGCTTTTCAAGACCTCACTATCGGTAAGGCCTGAGTGATAATAATCCTTGGTTTTAAGAGTCATTGTGGGTCAGAATGTTTGATAAGGTGACAAAAATACAACATTAAATCGGCTTAGAATGTTTATTAACGCTTTTTTGCGTAAGTATGTGAAGGAAGTGAAATATTATTGAACAAAAGTAGGATTATGCCGTTATATATGTAAGTATCATTTAAAAATCAAAGCAACATGAAGTACATTTGCACGGTATGTGAATACATTTACGACCCGGAGACAGGCGATCCGGAAAGCGGCATCGATCCGGGTACAGCATTCGAAGATATTCCCGATGATTGGGTATGCCCACTCTGTGGCGTCAGTAAGGAAGACTTTGAGCCGTATAACGAATAAAGAGCAAGCGTGCGAAAGCACGCTTGCTCTTTATTTATAGGGGTGGCTGATATTAAACCAGAGCCATTTTCTTTTCTTTTGCTTCGCTGATAGCTTCGATCACGTTCACCACATAATCGCCTAACTTTTCGCATTCGGCAATGATATCCATGTAGTAAACGCCCATTTGGTAATTGTATTCCTTATTGTTTACATCTACTATATTCTGGTCTTTCAGCTGATTCCGGTAGTTGTTGATCTCGCTTTCTATGTTGAACGACTTTGTTACATCCACTACCTGGTGTTCTGCTTTCTCGATAACCACCAACATCTGTGCCAATGCATCGGCTACGAGCTTCATCATGAAATGGATATGATCATACTGTTTCTCGGTGAAGTCCTCATTGGTAGTGCGTTTGCGGTTGATGGTACGTGCCAGGTTGTAGCAGCTGTCACCGATGCTTTCTATCTCAGTTACCTCGCGGAGCATGCCCCGGATATGTAGTTTACTATCGGAACTCAACCGGCCCTCGGACACTTGGTTCAGGTATCCGGCAATTTCCAGTTCCATGTTGTCGCTAATGCTTTCGTACTTCTCGATGCGGCTGTATGTCTTGTTGAACTCATCGTCCTTGGTGGTGTGCAACAACTCCTGCACCATGCTGAACATACGGCCGGTGCGCTCGCCATAAAGATGGATTTCCTTGTGGGCTTGCAAGATGGAGAGCTCGGCAGTGCTCAGCATACCGCCGGTGATGTAGCGCAGGCGTGGTTCTTCGTCCTCTTCCTTGGGGCGGATGATGAGACATACGGTGCGCTCTATCAGTTTCACCAACCAAATAAGCAGGCAGACGTTACATATATTGAAGACGGAGTGGAAGGCCGAGAGTTTGTAGGATACGATGACATCGGGCGAGCTGGCCGGGATGAATGTATCGACGATCCAGTTGACAAAGCCGAGGAACGGATGGAATATAGCCAACACCCATATCACCCCGAATACATTGAATACCAGGTGCGCCAATGCCGCCCGTTTGGCTTGTGTATTGGCTGTCAGTGCTGCCAGGTTGGCGGTGATGGTGGTTCCAATGTTCTCGCCCAACACCAAAGCGGCTCCCAGTTCGAAACTGATCCAGCCGTTGGCACACATAATCAGCGTAATGGCCATCGTTGCTGCCGAAGCTTGCACGATCATAGTCAGTACCGTACCGATAAAGAGGAACAGGAGGACAGAGAAGAATCCCATGTCCGTATAGTTCTGGACAAATGCCAGCATCTCGGGATTGGAATTCAGGTCGGGAGCATTTGCTTTGAGGTAAGCAAGCCCCATGAAGAGAAATGCAAAACCAAAAACAAACTCACCGAATGACTTCCGGCGGCTCTTCGACGAGAAAATCAACGGCAAGGCCAAGCCCAGCAACGGCAGGGCGAACATGGACATATCGACTTTGAACCCGAAGATGGAGATGATCCAGGCGGTCACGGTTGTACCGATATTGGCTCCCATGATAACACTGATAGACTCGGCCAGGGTGAGCAGGCCTGCATTCACGAAGCTGACTACCATGACGGTAGTTGCTGAAGATGATTGTACGAGGGCTGTAATCAATACGCCCGTTAATACACCCGTCACCCGGTTGGTGGTCATGGCAGTGAGGATACTTCGTAGCCTGTCTCCGGCGACCTTTTGCAAGCCCTCGCTCATGATCTTCATTCCGTACAGGAAAAGACCCAGTGAGCCGATGAGCTTTAAAAAATCATAAAAAGAGTATTCCATTCTATAATTAAAATTAGAGTTGTTTGTCTGCGCAGCTATTATGCGTTATATTTATCCAATCTATCACGTTAAAAGTCATCAAAATGAAACAGATGTTACAAATACTTTGCAAAAATAATAATATTTCTAAAGAATTCCCTATTGGGAGCACCGTTTTGGATATTTATAATGGATCCAACTTCGACTTCCCTTATCCGGTTATCAGTGCCAAAGTCAATAACCGGGCCGAAGGGCTCAACTTCCGGGTGTTTAACAGTAAGGATATTGAGTTCCTGGATCTGACCGACTCATCGGCCATGCGTACATACGTGCGTTCGCTCTGCTTTGTGCTCTGGAAAGCCATACACGAGCTCTATCCCGAAGGAAAACTGTATGTGGAGCACCCCGTGTCGAAGGGTTATTTCTGCAACCTGCACATCGGGCGTCCCCTGAAGTTGGAAGATGTCAGTGCCATCAAGAAACGGATGCAGGAAATCATTGTCGAGAATATTCCTTACCACCGCATAGAGTGTCACACTGCCGAAGCGGTGCGCATTTTCAGTGAATTGGGCATGCACGATAAGGTGAAGCTGCTCGAAACGTACGGGTCGCTCTATACCTATTATTATACGTTGGGCGATACCATCGACTATTACTACGGCAACCTGGTGCCCAGCACCGGATACCTGTACCTGTTCGATCTGGTGAAATACTACGATGGACTGCTGCTGCGCATCCCCAACAAGCAGAACCCTACTGTGCTGGAAGAGGTAGTGAAACAGGAAAAGATGCTCGACGTGTTCAAAGAATACCTCAGTTGGAGCTACATCATGGGAATGAATAACGTGGGCGATTTCAATCTGGCCTGCCAGGAAGGGCACGCTACCGATATGATCAATGTGGCCGAAGCGTTGCAGGAAAAGAAGATCGCGCAAATAGCCGATACCATCTTCCATCGCGGGGCGAATGGCGACCGGGTGAAACTGGTACTTATCGCCGGACCGTCGTCGTCGGGGAAAACCACTTTCAGCAAGCGGCTCTCTATCCAACTGATGACCAACGGGCTGAAACCTTATCCCATCTCGCTGGACGATTATTTCATCGACCGTGAACATACCCCGCGTCTGCCCAACGGAGATTACGACTACGAATCACTTTATGCCCTCGACCTCGACCTGTTCAACCGCCAGTTGCAGGCCCTGCTCAATGGTGAAGAAGTGGAACTTCCCCGCTATAACTTCGCTCTCGGCAAGAAGGAGTTCAAAGGCGAGAAACTGAAAATAGACAAACATACCATCCTCATCCTGGAAGGAATTCACGCACTGAACCCGGAGCTGACACCACACGTCAGTGCCGGTAACAAGTTCAAGATCTACGTGTCGGCACTCACCACTATCTCCATTGACGATCACAACTGGATCCCTACAACGGACAACCGCCTGCTCCGCCGTATCATCCGCGACTACAACTACCGCGGCTATTCGGCGCGTGAAACCATCTCCCGCTGGCCTGCCGTACGCGAGGGCGAAGACAAGTGGATCTTCCCTTACCAGGAGAATGCCGATGTGATGTTCAACTCGGCGTTGATGTTCGAGTTTGCCGTACTGAGAGCGTATGCTGAGCCCATCCTGACGGGTGTTCCTCGTAATTGCGAGGAGTACAGCGAAGCGTACCGGCTGCTGAAGTTCATCAAGTTCTTCACCCCGATACAGGACAAGGAAATTCCACCCACTTCGCTGTTGAGGGAGTTCCTGGGAGGGAGTAGCTTTAAATATTAGTACAAAAAGTTATCAAATTGAATCAATAATCCGTACATTTGCCCTATATTTGGCTGATGATAAAAACCCAATACAATATGAAACGTACAGTATTTGCCTTTGCTATACTCCTTTTTATAGGAATTACGACAAGTGCACAAACAACTACTAATGCTGCTTTGTCCTTTAAAACGCAAGCAGAAGAAAGTCTCAAACAACAAAACAATGCCAAAGCAAGTGCGCAGTTCAAGCGTGCTTACGAACTCTATTTGCAGAAAGGAGATTATCCGAATGCAATCTGGTGTGGGGTACAAAGCAGTATATCGACTCCGCGAGAAAGCATCTTTAAAGAATCCTTCGACTTTTGCCGGGAAATGGAATCTGTGCTGCTCGATGGCGAAACCAAGCAGAACAAGAAACTCAGTGTAGAACGCTTCCTCGTCATGAAAGCCCGGTTGGACTTGTACAGCCGCCTGAAAATGGCCGATAGATCCAAGGAGCAGCTGGGGCGGATGGAAGAACTGAGCAACACGATTCAGAATGACTCTATCAAGGAAGATATGCTGTACACCAAAGCGCAGTATTACTTCACTTTCGGCCCAGCCGAACAGGGCATAGCGAGCTACAACCGGTTGATAACTGCCTATAAGCAGTCGGGCAATCAGGAGAAAGTCAACGAGTACTATAAGAACATGATCACCCTGGCCGAACGGGTGAACAATGCGTCGGTGGTGTCCAAAAGCTACAAAGCCTACATCGCCTGGACGGATTCTATCAAGGCCGTGAATGCTGACAATGAACTGGTTACACTTACCCAAAAGTATGATACGACCCAGAAGGCTCTGGATGAACGCGAAAGCGAACTCTCCATACAGGGCTATAAAGTGATAGCTCTTTGTGTGGTGTCGGTGGTGCTTCTCGGCGCATTGATCTTCCTGGCTATTGTGTTGCTGCGCTTCTTGCAGCTTACACGCAAACAGAAGAAGAATATCGAGATAGCCAATGAGCACAACGAACTGAAGTCGCAATTTATCCGCAATATATCAGAGCAGATGGAACCGGCGTTGAACACACTGGCCGAGTCGGTAGCACAAATCCCGGCACAGGGAGCAGAGACCCGGCAGATGGAAGTGAACATCGAAGCGTTGCGCTCTTTCAGCAATGATATTCAGGAGCTGAGTCATCTGGAACATACACTCACCGAGTCTTATAAGGTCAGCGAGGTGAACGCCAACACCTTCTGCGAAGGGCTGGTCGACAAAATACGTCCTGTGGTGAAAGCGGGAGTGGAGATTGCCGCCAGTGCCCCGAAAATTCAGGTAAAGACGAATCCGGAACAACTGGAACGCATCCTTATGCATCTGTTGGAGAATGCCGCTTTCTATACCACAGAAGGCAAGATCAGCCTTGAATTCAAGAAGCGTGGTGCGCATACCGTTCAATACATCGTGACCGATACGGGCGAAGGCGTACCGGCAGAGTTGCAGGCCAATCTGTTCAAGCCGTTCACCGAAATCAAAGACTTGACGCAAGGTGACGGACTCGGCTTGCCTATCTGCTCGCTGATTGCCACCAAGCTGAATGGGAAGTTGACATTGGATACTACGTATACTAAAGGTAGCCGGTTCATACTGGAACTGCATGTATAACGCTCATCAACAACAAATCTACACAAGAAAATTCTTTTCGATCAACCATTCACCACTAAACGGAGCTAATCTGTTGTTCCATAGCTTGTTGGAGGTGGTGGTTGATGTGTTTTTATCAACCACTGACATCTGCCATCAACCACTAATAAGCTAAGGAGTTTTTTCGTTTGCTGGTGGTGATTATTGATTATCCGGGCAGGTTTATTGTTTTTCCGGGTAAGAGTAAGTGAGCCCCGCTATGGGGGCTCATCGTCCCACCCAGCAGGGCTCATCGTCCCACCCGTCGGGGCCCATCATCCCCCATAGCGGGGCTCACTTACTCTTCTAAGAGAAACTGCATAATGCTCATAACTAATCAATTGATCTTCTTACGAGAATAACATAAGTTACGTATATAACAAAAGAAGCCCATCTTTTCACAAAGACGGACTTCCTGACATCTAAAAAATGCTCTGA
Source organism: Bacteroides sp. (assembly GCA_031555765.1). GTDB lineage: Bacteria > Bacteroidota > Bacteroidia > Bacteroidales > Bacteroidaceae > Bacteroides. The sequence goes on from JAVBUC010000023.1 coordinate 41,445, forward strand.
ATATTATTAATGTAATCCAACTTTCCCAAGATGTTACACTTGGGTATTGGGTAGCTTAATAGGTTAGTTTCTTGATTATTGTTGATATTCTTGGAATTAGTAAATTTATTGGTTAATACGGAAGTAAAGACTCCGAGAATTGCTTCCCGAAGTCTTTAGTATAAAAACCTCGTTAGGATACTTTGTTATTTATCAACACCAGCTGATTTGCTAACATTGATACCAACATTCGATGTCTTGATTCCCCACTTGTATCTGATCTGTACATCCATGAAGATTACATAATCCAAGTTAACCGGAGTACCCTTGTCATTGAAGTAACGCAAGTCAGATGCATTTTCAGAGACTTCAGTGTATGTTGCACCATTAGTGCTAACATCCTTAACCTGTTTGATGTCTACTGAAGCAGGCAACGGTCCATCTTTTACTCCAGCTGTCGGCATCAAAACGCTGTTGGTCATCTTCAAGTTAGTAGTAGAAGTTTCAGTCTTGAATACTACATTACGAACTTGATAGTAGTCCCATAATTCCTGGCTGAAGCCACCCTTCAATCCAAGCGGATTCGGATTCGGAACACCCAAGGAAACACGCGATACAATATAATCGTTCCAGTCTGTGTAAGACAAGCCTTTCGATACATCAATATAGCTACCGTTCACCTTAGCGTCGAGGAAGTTTTCGGTAATTGCCGGGCTTATAGCCAACGGATCGATGATTTGAAGTTCGAAGTCCTGAACAGCAACCTGATTCCATGCGTTGTATTCAACAACCAACTGCATCGGAACTTTCTTACCGATCAACTTGGTAGCAGCAGTACTACCGTCTTTCTCGTTGATTTCTGACAACCAGAGTTGAGATACGGCTTCGTTTACTCCAGTACCCAGTTTCTCGTTGTACTTATACGGCAGATTTTCCTGTTTGTTGTTCTCAGCAGCAGTTGCACCGAACTTGTTCCACAAAGTAGCAGCCAGTTTGTCATAACGAGCATCGTTCTGAGTTCCTGGGTGGGAGTAAGTCTGTAGTTCGGCGGGGTTCAACTCGGGTTGATTATTGCTCCACAGTGCCTGTCTGTCGTTGGTTACTTTATAACCAGCCAGATGTGCATAGTCAGCAAACTTCTTATCGTTGAATTCGAATCTTACCTCAGCGCAGCTTCTGATGTATTGGATGAACTGGTCTACATTGTCCGGTGAATACTTGTGGTTCAGCGTGCTGATATAACCTTTCACCAGGTCAGCGCCGATGTGGTTATAAGCTTCCTTACCGGTATTCCAGCCTGTCCATGCGCCATAAGCCCAGTTCGGAGTACCATTCTGCCAGTGCAGCGGAGTTTCGTAAACGCTCGGATTCACCTTGTAGATCTTGCCCGGAGCACCATCAGCCCAGTAAGTTCCTTGATATTCAAAGTTCTGAGTAGGCAATGTGATTGTTTGCTTGAACGGCTTCGTGATTTCAGCTCTTGCGCCAGACTCGTCGATGAATTTAACAGTGATGATATAAGTAGAACCACCGCTCTTCAGTGTACCTACGGCTTCCGGAGACATGTACCACATCAAGTTGTATGACATGTTAGCTAGGTCTTGGTCTTTAGCCAAAGCAAATACAACATCTTGGTTAGCTTGTTCGTCAGCAGCGTTCTTAGCGTAAGCATTAGCCTGAGCTACAGTGATACCGGTATTGCTATTGTATCTGTCATCCAAAGCAACCCAATCCAGCGGAGTCTTCAAGATTTCAACACCGTCTTTTTTCAAGCTTGTGATTTCGATCTTCTTGTATGAAGCGTGGAATTCGGTCTTAGTCAAACCGTAATCAGCCAATACACGGTAGAAGTCTTCGTTCATAGCCTGAGTTCCGAATTGTTGAGTATGCATCTTGCAAGTAACTAACTGGTTCGGGAATGTATATATCGGCAATTCCATCGGTTTAGTAGTCTTAGTCCACTGGAACTTGATGTAACGTTGAGCAACGAGGTTGTTGCGGACAGTGTCCACCAACATTACGCGTACGATCGGCTCACGACCAACAGCAGTTTCAGTCATACCATTTACGGTATAAACTCTAGAGTTCATGTGACCGTTCATCGGGCTGTCGATAGTAGCAAATTGTTGCTGGTCTGTTTGGTTAGTACCCTGCATGTAAGCTTTGTTAGCCAAAGCAAAACGGAATGACAAGCCATAGCTCTTATAGTTTTCCATATCAGCATGGCTACCTACAGATGCAACACCATTGAAGTATTTCTCGAATTCGCAAACAGTTACATACTGCTTCAGGTCGATAGTTTCGCTCCAGTTGATCTTATGGTCGATCAGCTCATTTACAGCACTCTTATACAGTGAAGTAGAGTCATGATAGTGAACATATTGTCCGGCTGCATTCTTACCATTCAGCAGTTCTTTTCTGTCATAGTTTACACCATGAGGAACGTGAGCTGCAGAACCAGCTTGCTTGATCATCGGAACTACAGTTGTTTCAGCAATACGAGAGTATTCAGAAGAAACTACCGGTATGTTTGTCGGATCAGCTTTAACAGCTGCTTTCTCAGCGTCTGTATACAGATCGGCAGCGATCGGCACATTCAGGCTGGCGATGTAGTATTTCTGTATGTCAGTAGTATTTTGGCCACCTTCGAAGTCAATGTTGGTGCTTGCAGGTACGCTCTTCTTTACATATACAGAGAGAACGCCTGTAGAAGCATCTAGATCGTACTTAGCTACAGCAACAGGAGTTTCTTTTCCTGCCAATTTTGCATCTACCGCACGTGTGAAGTTAGTTTGAGTGTCACACATGAAGAAAGGCTTAGCGATATCGCTGGCTCTTACACCCATTTTGGGGCTTACTTTATATTTGGCTACAGTTTCCTGGTTGTCAATGTACAGACGTGCGCCAGAACCTTTCGTAACTTCACCATTACCCTGACTATCATTTAATGAAGGCTCAGTGTATGCAGTGTGAGTTCCGTCGAACACCTGTGGTACATAAGTGATGTTACGGAACAGGATAGCAGGTTCGTCGTTCAACGTAGTGTTCGGGATACGAACTACGCTGGTCAAACGGTGACCGAAAATAGCACTGATTTCAGCAGCTACAGAAGCAGCATCTGTGTTCAATGCTTTCATGGCATCATAGATTGCATCCAGATCAGCTTTGCTTGCTTTGTCAGCGATAGCTGTTTCAAGAGCCTGAACTTTTGCATCAACTGCTTTTTGCAAATCATTTACCTTCTTCTCAGCAGCAGCAATGGCAGCTTCCTGAGCTTTAACAGCCTCTTTCTTGGCATCGGCAGCAGCATCGGCAGCAGCAGCTATGGCAACATCCTGAGCAGCTTGAGCTTCTTTAGCGGCATCTCCTGAAGCTGCTTCCAAGGCTGCGTTTGCTTTTGTCAAAGCATCCTGAGCAGCGGCCTTTGCTGCATCAGCGTCAGCCTTAGTCGTTCCCAGATCAGTCTTGGCTGAGTTAATAGCCTCCTGAAGTTCTGACACTTTGGACTGTAATTGCTCCGCAGAGGTTTTTCCATCCATTTGTGTCTGGAGGTCCTTAATGTCGTCATCGTAGTCCTTACAACCTACAAATGTTCCTGTGGAGCTTAGCAATAATGCTCCAAGAAGGATTGCATTTAGAAACTTTTTGTTCATAAATAAAAACTTTAAATTTATAAATTTAAGAAAATAAAAAATTGAAAATCTCTCTCATATTGCAACCATTGCTGTGTGCCTGTAAATATTGTTTAATGGGTAGTTGCAATAGCACACATCTGTTACTTTGCAGGTAACAGAAAACCTATGACTTTTCTGTTTTTTATACAATAGAGAGAGGCATACTTGCTAAAATGCATACAGAAAGTGAGTACCCCTGTTTTTACATTAGAACAGAGGTAGGAGGCGTTTTTTATTCTTCAACCGAGAACTTGTAAATGTTTATGTAAGGACGGACTTTCTTGGTGTTTTTCTTTTTTTTTAGTGTTTTATTGCAAAAAATAGAACTTATGTTTGTTTAATTCAAAAAATGTGTTCATATTTGCGCCGATATTTGTACCCGTTACCTGCAAAGTAACATTCTTTATATCAATTAGATATGATTTAAAAAGTTATATTCCAATGTAAGAAATTACTATTGTATTCGCATCGTCAATTCTCTTATTCCTGAAAGGCTTCAGATAGGTTTCGGTCACTGTGATAGATGAATGTCCCATCGCTTCCGAAATAATTCCAGGGTGCACTTCGCAATGATAAGCTGTAGTAGCCCATGTGTGCCGCGCTGTGTAAGAACTCAACTCTGTGCTCAATCCCAGAATCTCTTTTAATAATCCCAACTGCTTATTAAAATGGCGCAATGCCATTTGATACTCCTTGTATGCTTCCGAGGTGCCTTCAGCGCTGTGGACGAATGAAAAGAGATAAGGGGAGCATGAGTCTTTGTCTGCATATTGTTTAATCAGTTCGGCCGCTTCGGGGAGAATAGTCACGCAGAGTATTCTTCCGGTCTTTCTCCGGCGATAGGTGATGCTGTTGCCTTTAAAGTCGCTCTTTCGCAGATAGGCCAGATCAACAAAAGGTATTCCTCTTAGCATAAACATGAGTGTGAATAACGCACGCGTGCGTTCTATATTCGGGTGCGAATGGGGAGAAAAGGACTTCTTGGCTATTAACTCCATCTCTTCTTTTTCTAATGCCCGTTTGCAGTCGGCTCGTGTACCTGTGTAAACATGTTTGAAGAGGTTCGGCACATAAGTAGCCACTCCTTGGTCCAGAGCCCGATTGTATACTGCCCGGAATGTACGCATGTAGGTGGATACAGTATTCCAGCTGCATCCTTTTTTACGTAAATAGACTTCAAAGCTTTTGATAACCTCCGGGGTTAATTTGGAGAAAGAGAGCTTTTCGGTTTCAATAAATGTTGAAACAGCGTTCAAACTATACTTATAAACATGTGCTGTTCCGTAATTGCCGCTGTCCTGCAACCTTTGGGTTACAGCGCTCATAAAAGTAAGTAATTTTTTCATCTTCTGATTTTTTTAAACTTAGCATATCGAGTTTCTAATTCTGAGCTATAACTATTTCTTGGCAAGATTGGTTTGAAGCGGGACCGATAAATAATACTCTATCGGTAATAATTAAGGTCGTCTGAAAACGACTTTACTCTTTCCTTCTGAAATTCCATGGATGGTTTTCAGTAGGAAAGAGTAAAGATGACAATGGGGATAGTTTAATTATGTAGGTATATATGCAAGCGATTTACCTCAAGGCTTCCACCTCTTCCGGGGTGAACGGAACCTTCTTTCCGAGCAGCTGTGCACCGGTTTCGGTAATCAGGTAGTCTTCCTCGTTGCGGATGCCGCCGAATTCGCGGTAAGCTTCCACCTTGTCGTAGTTCACGAAGTCCATGAACTTCTTCTCGCCCCGCCACAGATCCATCAGCTCGGGGATGAAGTAAATACCCGGTTCGATGGTCAGCACGAATCCCGGTTCCAGCGGTGCGCCCAGGCGCAGGGACTTCCGCCCGAACTGGGTGCTCTTGGGTTGTCCGTTGTATCCCACCCATACTTCGCCGAGGTTCTCCATGTCGTGTACATCCATACCCATCATGTGACCCAGGCCGCAGGGGTAGAACAGCGCGTGGGCTCCTTCGCGTACGGCATCGTCGGCGTTGCCCTTCATGAGTCCCATCTCTTTCAGACCTTCCACCATGACGCGGGCCGAGAGGTCATACACTTCCGCAAAGGGAACGCCCGGACGAAGCGCGTCGACCGAGGCGCGGTGCATAGCGTTCTGGAGTTCGTATATCTCGCGTTGACGGGCGGTAAACTTCTTATCGGCAGGGATAGTGGACGACATGTCGCCGGCGTATCCCATCGCTGTTTCGGCACCGGCGTCGAGCAGGAACAAGTCGCCCGGCTTCACCAGGTTGCCGTGGTAATGGTTGTGCAGGGTCTGTCCGTTGATGGTAGCGATGACCGGGAACGACAGGTCGCCACCGGCAGCCAGTGCCACGGCCTCTACGGCGGCGGCTATCTCGCACTCGTACATACCCGGGCGAAGCATCTTCATAGCAGCGATGTGCATATCGGCCGTGATGTCGCAAGCCTTCTCTATCTCCACGATTTCCTCGGCCGTTTTGTAATTACGCTGGCTCACAATGGCGCGGATGAACGGCACCGAACCTTCCTGCTGTTTGACAGGAAGTCCCAACAAGTCCATCAGCTTCAGCTTGTGTTCCGAGCGGTAAGGCGGCAGGTAGTGAATGGTCTGGCCCTTCTGCGCAGCTTTGCTCAGGTAAGGCGCCAGCGCATCGGCCGGTTGCGTTTCCTTGACACCCACCAGTTCGCTTTTCTCCTTGATAGTAGGCTGGGTGCCCATCCAGACAATATGGTCGATGGTTAGCTCGTCGCCGAAAATGATTTCCCGGTCTTCGTCAATATCGATGATGGCCGACAAGCCGGCAAAGGAAAGGCCGAAATAATAAAGGAAGGTGGAATCCTGGCGATAGCGGAACGCATTGTCCGCATAATTCAATCCGCACTCATCGTTGCCCAGAAACAACAATACTCCCGAGCCCAATTTCTTCTTCAGCTGGGCTCTCCGCTGTACATAGGTCTCTTTCGCAAACATAACGTCTCATTTTAAAGTTAGTGCAACAAAGATAACGTTTTTCATGTTATAGTATTAAAAATTCTCAGTCGATTCTGTGGAATCTCTACTTAAAGGCTTACATTTGTAGCGATAATTACTGAAAACCGATTACACCTATATGGCACAAGGTTCCCGTCAGATACAATCGCAGGCGCAGCAGCAGATTCAAACACTCTCGCCCCAGCAAATCCTGGTAGTGAAGCTACTGGAACTTCCTGCTGTGGAATTGGAGGATCGTGTCCATGCCGAACTGCTGGAGAACCCGGCCCTGGAAGAGGGACGGGAGGAAACGGCGACCGATGAGTTTGCCGAGGGCGACTCTGCCTCGGATGCAGACAATGAAACCTACGAATACGATTCCTTAGGCGATTACCTCACCGAAGACGATATTCCCGATTATAAATTGCAGGAAAACAACCGTTCGCGGGGCGAACAGCCGGAAGAGATTCCGTTCTCGGAGGCGGTGTCGTTCTACGAACTGCTGAAGGAGCAGTTGCGCGAACGCAACCTCACCGAGCACCAACGTGAGCTGGCCGAGTATCTCATCGGCTCGCTGGACGATGACGGCCTGCTGCGCAAGTCGCTCGAAAGCATTTCCGACGAACTGGCTATCTACGTGGGCGTCAATGCCACCGAAGAGGAGTTGGAAGAGGTGCTGGCGGTGATTCAGGACTTTGATCCTCCCGGGCTGGGGGCACGCAGCTTGCAGGAATGCCTGCTGATGCAGATACGCCGCCGCGAGGAGCCGGGCGTGGTGAACCCGCTGTTGCGCATTGAGCAGGAGATCATCGACACCTGTTACGAAGAGTTTACCCGCAAGCATTGGGACAAGATCATCCGTAAGTTGGACATCACCGAGGAGGTATTCAACGAAGCCATCTGCGAAATCACCAAACTTAACCCGCGCCCGGGTGCATCGCTCGGCGAAGCCATCGGCCGGAATATGCAGCAGATCGTCCCCGATTTCCTGGTGGAATCGTTTGACGACGGCAGCATCACCCTGTCGCTGAACAACCGCAATGTGCCCGAGCTGCGCATGAGTCGCGACTTCAAGGACATGGTGGAGGAACATACCAAGAACAAGACCAACCAGTCGAAGGAATCGAAAGAGGCCATGATGTTCCTGAAACAAAAGATGGATGCCGCCCAAGGTTTCATCGATGCCGTGAAGCAACGCCAGCACACGCTGATGACTACCATGCAGTCCATCATCGACCTGCAACGCCCGTTCTTCCTGGAGGGCGACGAGTTACTGCTTCGTCCCATGATCCTGAAGGATGTGGCTGAACGCACCGGGCTCGACATCTCGACCATTTCGCGCGTGAGCAATAGTAAATATGTACAGACCAACTTCGGCGTGTACCCGCTGAAATTCTTTTTCAGCGAAGGATATACCACCGGCGACGGCGAGGAGATGTCGGTACGTGAGATAAAGAAAATCCTGCAAGAGTGCATCGAAAGCGAGGACAGGAAGAAGCCCCTCACCGATGATGAGTTGACTAAAATCCTGAACGGAAAAGGTTACCCGATAGCCCGGCGCACTGTAGCAAAATACCGGGAGCAGCTGAATATACCGGTTGCCCGCCTGCGTAAATAACACACCCTGATCATTATGAGTGAAGAAAAGATAGAACATACACAACATGTCGTTGCTGATCGTAACCTGATACGCACGGCGAGAGTCATTTCGGCTATATTTACGCCGTTCTCGATTCCTTTCCTGGCATTCCTGGCACTGTTCCTGTTCTCCTACCTGCGCATCATGCCGACGCAGTACAAACTGATCGTGCTGGCCATCGTGTATAGCTTCACCATCCTGCTGCCCACGCTGACCATCTTCCTGTTCCGGAAGATCAACGGCTTTGACTTACAGGAGATGAACCTGCGCAAGCGACGTTATATACCGTTCCTGCTCACCATCCTCTCGTACGTGTTCTGCCTGCTGATGATGCACCGGCTGAATATCCCGTGGTACATGACGGCGATTATCCTGGCCGCACTGATCGTGCAGGTAGTCTGCGTGGTGGTGAACCTGAAATGGAAGTTGAGCGAGCACATGGCAGGCATGGGTTGCATCGTGAGCGGGTTGGTTTCGTTCAGTGCGTTGTTCGGCTACAACCCGGTGTGGTGGTTGTGTATCGTCATCCTCATAGCCGGGATCTTGGGTACGGCCCGTATCATCCTGGGACATCACTCGTTGGGCGAAGTCCTGTTCGGCTTCATGGTGGGTTTTGTCTGCACCCTGCTGGTACTGCACCCCATGACTAATGCCTTATTCCGCGTATTCTTATTCTTATAATTATAACAACTTAAAAACGAATGATTATGGATTTCCCACAAAACTTGAAGTACACAAGCGAGCACGAATGGATTCGCTTAGAAGGTGATGTAGCTTACGTAGGTATTACCGATTATGCTCAGGAGCAGTTGGGCGACATCGTATTTGTCGACATACCCACTGTAGGCGAGTCGCTCGAAGCCGGTGATATCTTCGGAACCATCGAAGTAGTGAAGACTATTTCTGACCTCTTCCTGCCGGTAACCGGTGAAGTGTTGGAACAGAACGAAGCATTGGAAGGTACCCCGGAACTGGTGAACAAAGACCCTTACGGCGAAGGCTGGCTTATCAAGGTAAAGGTGGCCGATGTAGCCGACGTAGCCGGTTTGCTGGATGCCGAAGCTTACAAGGCTGTTATCAATGCGTGATGAATAGTGATTAGCGGTTAATGATAAGTGATAAACACTCTCTCACTAACCGCTTTTCGCTTCTACGCTAATCACTAATCACTAAACACTCAACCCTAAAATGACTCCAATCGTTAGTATCATCATGGGCAGCACGTCGGACCTTCCGGTGATGGAGAAGGCGGCTCAACTGCTGAATGACCTGCAAGTTCCTTTCGAAATGAATGCCCTCTCGGCCCACCGCACTCCGGAGGCTGTGGAAGAGTTCTCCAAGAATGCCCATGCCCGCGGCATCAAGGTAATCATTGCCGCTGCCGGCATGGCTGCCCATCTTCCGGGTGTAATTGCTGCTTCTACCCCGCTGCCGGTTATCGGCGTGCCCATCAAGTCGTCGCTCGAAGGAGTGGATGCTTTGCTGGCCATCGTACAGATGCCTCCGGGTATTCCCGTGGCCACAGTCGGTATCAACGGTGCACTGAATGCTGCCATCCTGGCCGTACAGATGCTCTCGTTGGGAGACAAAGAACTGGAAACCAAACTGATTGCTTACAAAGAAGGCTTGAAGAAGAAGATCGTTCAAGCCAACGATGCCTTGAAAGCTGTAAAGTTCGAATACAAGACAAACTAATAGTAGTGATTTAATGATTAGTGTTTAGTGATAAGCTACTTACTAATCACTTATCACTAAACACTAATCACTAATTTTATGTCTCTTTTCAACTATTCCCGTCGGGAAACATCCGAAGTACACATTGGAGGCACTCCCTTGGGAGGTGCCAACCCCATCCGTGTCCAGTCCATGACGAATACGTCGACGCAGGACACCGAAGCTTGTGTGGAACAGGCTAAACGCATTGTGGATGCCGGGGGAGAGTATGTACGTTTCACCACCCAGGGCATCAAGGAGGCCGAGAATATGCAGAATATCAGTGTAGCTTTGCGCAAGCAGGGGTACTTGGTTCCGCTGGTGGCCGACGTACACTTCAACCCCAAGGTGGCCGATGTGGCCGCGTTGTATGTGGAGAAGGTGCGCATCAACCCGGGCAACTATGTCGATGCGGCCCGTACCTTCAAGCAGTTGGAGTACACCGACGAGGAATACGCGCAAGAGTTACAAAAGATTCGCGACCGTTTCATTCCTTTCCTTACTATCTGTAAGGAACATCACACGGCCATCCGCATCGGCGTGAACCACGGTTCGCTGTCCGACCGCATCATGTCTCGTTACGGCGATACGCCCGAAGGCATGGTGGAGTCGTGCATGGAGTTCCTGCGTATCTGTGTGGCCGAAGATTTCCGGGATGTGGTGATCTCCATCAAAGCCTCGAATACGGTGGTGATGGTGAAAACAGTTCGCCTCCTGGCCGAAGTGATGGCTAAGGAAGGCATGGCATTTCCGCTCCACCTGGGAGTGACCGAGGCCGGCGACGGCGAGGACGGACGTATCAAGTCGGCTCTGGGTATCGGTGCGTTACTGGCCGATGGCTTGGGCGATACCATCCGGGTATCACTGAGCGAAGAGCCGGAAGCGGAGATTCCGGTAGCCCGCAAACTGGTAGATTATGTCACGGCACGTGCCGGCCATCCACAGATTGATGGCGAGGCATCGGCTGGTTTCAACTATCTGTCGCCTGTTCGGCGGGTGACAAAGCCTGTGCGGAATATAGGCGGTGATCATCTGCCGGTAGTGGTTGCTGTCCGGCTCGACGGGAATACGGAAGCTGAGTCTCAGTTTACCCCGGATTATATGTATGTAGGCCGTAATCTCCCGGCTGCTTCGGAAGGTACTACCGAGTATCTTGTCGATGCAGACGCCTGGCAAGGCGAAGCCGGAACCTGGCCTGCTTTCCATCACGGACAATTGGCACAGATCGGCGGCTCTCCGGCTGCACTCAAGTTCCTGTTCCTCCCTTATCAAGTGTTGGACGAGGAAGTGATTGCTTGCCTCAAGTATCATCCGGAAATTGTGATTATTTCGCAGAGCAATCACCCCAACCGGTTGGGCGAACACCGCGCATTGGTGCATGGGCTGATGGCGGCAGGAATACAGAACCCGGTGATCTTCTTCCAGCACTATGCCGAGAACGAAGCCGAAGACCTGCAAATCAAGTCGGCTGCCGATATGGGCGCACTTATCTTCGACGGGCTTTGCGACGGTATATCCCTGATGAATCAGGGAAGCATCTCTCACCGAGTTATTGATGCAACTGCTTTCGGTATATTGCAAGCCGGTCGCGTGCGGACTTCCAAAACGGAATACATCTCCTGCCCTGGTTGCGGGCGTACATTGTTTAATCTGCAAGCTACCATTGCCCGCGTAAAGGCGGCAACCTCTCACCTGAAAGGACTAAAGATAGGTATCATGGGCTGCATTGTGAACGGCCCGGGCGAAATGGCCGATGCTGATTATGGGTACGTTGGAGCCGGGCGGGGAAAGATCAGCCTGTACAAGAAGAAAGAATGTATCGAAAAAAATATCCCCGAAGAAGCAGCAGTTGAGAAGCTGATAGAGCTGATCAAAGCCAACGGGGATTACGTGGAACAAGAATAGGAGAGTACTTCTATGTTTCTTATATATAATAGTTGTGGCATAAGTCCTTTCGGTTTTATGCCACAACTGTTTTTATTCGTATACTTTGAGACTGATCACATAGTAATGCGGTGAGTTATCGAGTAACTCCTGCGTGTACTCTTCTTTCAGTGACAAGTCGACCACGCCGCAGAAGCGTTCCAACTTATTCATTTCATCCCACCAGGAAGAAGCATAGACCAACAATGGCACAGACTCGTTCAACTTCCAGTTGGCTTTCGTGTATCGCCGCCAGTAATAATTTTGTCGCACTCTTTCTTTTTTCTTCTCCAATCTGGATCGGGCATTCATGGAGTAGGAAGAAATAGTCAGTGCGACATCCTCTGTATTCTCTTTTGCGTAGATGAGTAATTGATCCAAATAGTCCATATAGGGGGTTGGGTCTTCGTCTTCCATACTCTCCCCTTCGAAGAAATAATACATATTACTCATTCGTGTTATCTCTTCGGATTGTACTTTCTCACCTTTTTCATATTCGTCCAAGGTAATCAATATATTGTACTTTTCATCAAAAGGGTTCAATGGGAACTTGAAAATATTCATTCCCATTATTCCCATAGCTTGAAGTATCTCCACTGTACTGATCTGCTCTGACTGATACATGCCAAACGAGTCTTCTTTCTCGCGTTGGGAACGTGTATCCTTGCGGTATTCGAAGTCTTGGGCGAAAACTGTCCCTGCCATAAAGACACCTGCCAAAAATAGATATAAGCTTTTCATGATAATAATATGTTTTACTGATTTTATAAAGATATTTCTTTCTAATCACTCGTAAGAGATTACTATCATTATTTTAAGTTTATTTTACTTCTACGACTATAGTCGTGCTGACAGGATCCACTGCTTTGGCGGGTACGCGAAGAACAACAGCCTCTCCTGTGGTCGTCATCGGTAATGCTTTCTGCTTGGTGTCCGAAAGCAGATAAGCCTTTCCGAACGAAGCCGACGGCAGACGGGGAACGACGAGTTTTCCATCCTTAGGCCAATGCTGCGCGAATACATGCAGGTACAGCACTTCCTTTCCATTGACTGTCTTACGGGTAGCACGTCCCCAATCTAGTTGCGGAGAGAATGGGCTGGGCTGTGTGGCATAAATAGCTTCACCGTTGACGGCCATCCACTTGCCTACTTCGGCCAGGCGGTCTATGCTTTCCTGCGGGAAGGTCCCGTCAGCTTTCGGACCGATGTTGAGCAGGAAGTTGCCACCCTTGCTGGTGATGTCGATGAGTTTCTGTATCAGGTCGTGGGTGGTCTTCCAACGGAAGTCATGGGCAGCATATCCCCAGTTGTCATTCAGCGTCATACAAGTTTCCCAGTCCGTACCGTCGCCGGTAGAAGGGGTATCGGGGATGCTCTGTTCAGGCGTCTTGAAGTCGCCCGTCATGTGATCTTCCATGCGGTCGTTGAAGATGAGGCGTTGTGTGCCGGGTATCTGTTTGATAGCTTTCATCACCTGGTAACGGAACTCCGGTTTGCTGTGTGCTCCCATGTCCCACCACAGTATATCCACGCCATAGTCGCGGATGATGGTCTGCACGTGGCGGATCACTTTCTGGTTGTACACCGCTTGTGCGTCGTAAGGAGCGCGATGATCGGGCGTTTCGTTCTGCGGTACATAGTCCATGCCGCCCAAGTCGTTCCAGTCCAATGCCTGCGAGTAGTAGAAACCGATCTTCAGACCAGCTTTGCGGGCTTCGTCCACCAGCTCTCTCAGCACATCGCGGCGGATGTCCGTATCAGCCTGGATGCTATGCCCGTCGCCATGGGTGGGAAAGAGGGCGATGCCGTCGTGGTGTTTGGAGGTGATGACAATGTACTTCATACCCGCTTCCTTAGCCATGCGTACCCATTCCTTGGCGTCGTACTTCTCGGCATGGAAGTCGGACCGGGTGCGGCGCAGGTATTCCTCGCGGGGAATCTGGGCATCGAACATGATCCATTCGGCATACCCGCCCCGTTCGTAGGTCTTTCCGGTGAGGGGATTGGTGCGGATGGTTCCGTCGGCAGCTATCCACTCGGGACGGAAGCAGGAGTAGTAATCCTTCATCACTCCGCCGGGTTGTATCCAAGGCTGGTTTTCCTGCGGTTGTAGCAAGGTAGGACCGGAGTAATGTCCGGCCAGGGCAGAGTAAGGACCCCAATGGATGAACATACCGAAGCGGGCTTCGCGCCACCAGGCCATGCGTTGGTCTCTTTGCTCTTGGGTCTCCGGGGTAGCCACGTAGACGGGATTGCTTTGGGTTACTGTTTCGGAGTTACCGTACGTAGCTTTAACGGTAAAACAATAGATGTCAAACGATTGCAGACCGCTGACTACCAGCGTGGTGTCGGCAGCGTGAACGTTCCGGTACAGTTGTCCGTCCCGGTAAACCTGGTACGAAGAAGCGTTGTCGGCAGCTTTCCAGGCGAGGGTTACTGACTGCGGCGTGGTGCCTGTTACTTTCAACCCTTCCGGGAGTTGTGCGTGGAGGGTGGCCACAGGAATCCCCGTAGCAACCATCAGCAGGGCGGCTGCCCTGCAAAAGGATGTTCTCATGTTATTAGTGAATTAGTAAGAGGATAATCAGTCGATGGTAAGGTCGGCTACGGCTGGATTATGGTCGGACAGGAATCCAGTATCGGTCACATCGCCGATAATCCGAAACTTATTGACCTGAATGGGACCTTTCACGAAGATATGGTCTATCAGTTCTCGTTCTTCCATCGGCAGGCGGCCGAAGTCATGGAAGCTCCATGCCGGTCCATACTTCACAGTGGCTACCGCACGGGCATCACGTATGCCTTCTTCGCGGGTAATGATTTGAATAGGTTCCGAGTCGTGGGTAGCATTGAAGTCACCCATCGCGATACAAGGCAATCCTTCGCTCAGTTCGCGCATTTTTTGCATCATCAAGCGGGCGCTCTCCCGGCGGGCTACCTGCCCCATGTGGTCGAAGTGGGTGTTAAAGCAGCAGAACTTAACGCCTGTTTTCTTGTCTTTCAGCATCACCCAAGTGACGATGCGCGAGAAGGCTGCATCCCAACCCAGTTTGCCGATTTGCTCCGGCTCTTCGCTCAAGCCGTATGTACCTTCTTTGATCAGGTCGAAGCGGTCGGTCTGGAAGAAGACCGGAGAGTATTCCCCCTTTTCCTTGCCGTCTACGCGACCCACTCCCACAGCGGTATAACCGGGCAGCTCTGCTTTGAGGTCGTCCATTTGGTTCTTCAATACTTCCTGCATGCCCAGTACTGCGGGCGAGTAGTAACGAAGCATTGTTCCGACATTCTCCTTACGGTGTTGCCAACTGTTTAAACTGTCGGACGCGACATCCAGGCGGATGTTAAAAGTCATCACATTCAGTTCCGTTTGCTTGGAACCACTGCAACCGGCCAGCAGGGCTGCGCATACGGCCAGTAACCAAAGTCTTGCATTTCTTTTCATGGTCTATGATAGTTTGGTAAATAACGTGCCTAATAAAACAGTAAGGCAAAGAAAAGGTTTTCCGGCGAAAAAACATAGCAAAGGGCGTATTTAAAAGTACTACATGGAAGAAAATAAAAAAGATGGAGTACGACAACGGTACTCCATCTTCCGGTATGATTCTTAGTATGAATTATTTACGTGTAGCAACGGCTGTCTCTTTTTTCGCCGGTGCAGCGAGCATGGTCTGATATTTCTCCGGCTCGTTCAGCACCTTGATAGCTGCCTGCAGGTCGTCGTCGTCTTTCAATTGCTGGATGATGCTACCCCGCTGGAAGTAGTAACGTTTGATGATTTCCATACTGATGGCGGTGCGGATATCTTTGGAGAAGTAATCCAGGTCGCGGTCCAGATTGTGCGAAAGTTTCAGTTCCAATGCTTTGAATTCTTCCGATGCTTCGGGCAGATACCCTTCGAACTCGGCAGCTTCTTTCAGCGTCTTCATGATCTTCTCGCTCTGCTGGTCGTACTTGAAGTCGGCTTTCTTTACCTTGTTTTTGAAGTCGGCATAGTCCGCATCGGTCAGCACGAACTGTTCCGCGGGAACTATGGTGGGGTGCTTCAGGCAGTAGTCGGTAGCGTAGTCGAATATCAGGTTGTCGTTGACCAGGTAGTAGAGTATGTTGGGCAACTTCTCGCGTTCGTTGGCGATGTCGGGTGTTACCCCTCCACCATCACGCACTTCCCGTCCGGCAGCGGTGTGGAACACATGCGTCAGGCTGTCGGGGATGCGGCCCATGCTGCCATCTTCGTTCTGGTGCGTGTAGTCGATGGCCTGCACGCAACGTCCGCTGGGGATGTAGTATTTCGAAGAGGTGAGTTTCAGGTTTCCGCCATAGGGCAGCGGACGGGTCATCTGCACCAATCCCTTGCCGAAGGTGCGGCTACCCACGATCACAGCCCGGTCCAGGTCCTGCAACGAGCCCGAAAGAATCTCGGACGACGAAGCCGTCCCGTTGTTCACCAGCACAGCAATGGGAATCTCCAGGTCGATGGGCTCTTTCAGTGTCTTGTACACGCTACTGGCCTGTTTAATCTTGCCCTTGGTGGTCACAATATCCTTTCCGCGCGGAACGAAGAAGTTGACAATCTCCACTGCTTCGTCCAGCAGACCGCCGCCGTTTCCGCGCAGGTCTATCACCAGCGAAGTGATGCCGTGGCTCTTCTTCAGGTCGGTGAAAGCTGCCTTGAACTCCTTCGACGGATTACCTGAGAATGAGCTCAGGTTGATGTACCCAACCTTGTCGCCAACCACGCCGTAGTAAGGCACGGTAGGCATCTGGATTGACTTACGTACGATGTTGAACGTCATCGGGTCTTTCACGCCCGGGCGTTGCACTTCGAGTACGAAGCTCGTGCCGTTCTGCCCGCGAAGCATCTCGCTTACCTGTTGGTTATTCTTACCGGCCAGGTCCTGTCCGTCGATCTTCATCAGGACGTCGCCTGCCTTGAGTCCCACGGTAGCCGCCGGCATTCCCTCGTAAGGTTCGGCGATGACCGAGCGTTTCAGTTTGGTGCTGTAAGTAATGATGGAGCCGATACCGCCATACGTTCCCCGTACCATTTGTTCCAGTTCACTCTGGTCCTCTTCCGGATAGTACACCGTGTAGGGGTCGAGCGAGTAGAGCATATTGTCCACACCTTCCCGTATGGTTTTGTTCGGATCGATGGTGTCTACGTAGAACATGTCAAGTTCTTTGACAATGGCATTGAATACATCCAGGTTCTTGGCCAATTGGAAATTGCGGTCGTCGTTGAGCTTGAAGCCCAGTAAGGCTACCACGCCCACGGCGGCTATCGCGATGAGGCTGTTTCTTCTATTCAGGAATTTCTTCATAAAGTCATCTTAATATATGGGATGTAAAAGTAACACAACCGCTGGTTATTCGGACAGAATATTGTTGATATTTAACTTAATTTCAGCCCAGCATTCGGCGGAGAGCGTCGTGCCTACCACTTGTATCACGTTTCCGGCCAGCAGGGAACCTATCCGGGCACATTGTTTCAAGGTATATCCGCAGGTGATTCCGTACAGGAAACCGGCGGCGAAGTAGTCGCCCGCTCCGGTGGTATCTACTACTTTGTCCACACGGATGGCGTTCACTTTCACCGTTTCTGCTCCCCGGCGCACGTACGATCCATCGGAACCCACCTTTACCACGGCTATGTGGCAGTTGCGTCCCAGTATATC
Source organism: Bacteroides sp. (assembly GCA_031555765.1). GTDB lineage: Bacteria > Bacteroidota > Bacteroidia > Bacteroidales > Bacteroidaceae > Bacteroides. Next base: position 58,997 of record JAVBUC010000023.1, read on the forward strand.
GAGTGCTTCTTCGGGCTGACTGGTACCGGTGAACGCCCGTGCTTCCTCTTCGTTGGCAAAGACGATGTCGATGTAACGTTCCAGCAGCAGTGCGAAGAAATCGCGGTCGCCCTCCACGATGTTGTAACTGGCCATGTCGAGGCACACCTGCAACCCGGCTTCCTTGGCCAGGGTGATGGCACGGAGAATCATGTCATGATCCTGTACCAGGTATCCTTCTATATAAAGGTATGCGTAACCGCGAAACATGTCCGGGGTAAGATCTTCTGCTTTCAGGGTAGCCGCTGCTCCGAGGTAGGTACCGAATGTGCGTTCACCTTCGGGCGAAATGAAGGTCGATGCCACGCCCGACGGTAGATTGGCCGACGTCAACAGTTTGTCTTCAATGCCGTTTTTCGCCAGGTTTACGCGGAAAAAGTCGCCATACGTGTCTTTTCCCACTTTTCCGATGAATCCGGTGGACGCTCCCAGGCAAGCCAGTCCGAGGATGGTATTCCCGGCCGAACCGCCTGTGGCCTGGTGTGTTTTTATCTGTTCGAAAAAGTCATTAATCTGTTGAAGCTTAGCGTCATCGATGAGTTGCATGCTGCCTTTCGGGAGACCCATTTCTTGCAGTATGCGGTCGTCATTCAGGGTTGCCAGCACGTCTACGAGGGCATTCCCCATTCCAATTATTTTATTCATTTCTATATTTTTTTCGCAAAGATATTGCATATTTCAAAATAACCTATTACTTTTGCAACGCATTTGAGAAAACATTCTTCCTTAGCTCAGTCGGTTAGAGCATCTGACTGTTAATCAGAGGGTCCTTGGTTCAAGTCCAAGAGGGAGAGCCCCAAAGACTTAAATGCACACATTCTTCCTTAGCTCAGTCGGTTAGAGCATCTGACTGTTAATCAGAGGGTCCTTGGTTCAAGTCCAAGAGGGAGAGCAAGAAGCCAGCAGCAATGCTGGCTTTTTTGTTTCTATATACTTCGCTTTTCGACCGATAACTTTTACTTCCAACCTGCTTCATCCTGTTCCATGTCAGTTTCATCAAGTGAAACCCGGTGTTTCATCAAGTGAAACTCACTGTTTCGTCCGATGAAACTCGGTGTTTCACCCTTTGAAACTCAGTGTTTCCAGGTATGAAACTGACAGTTTGCGGGAAGGTACAGGAACAATAGCAGGAGGCTCCAGGGGCAATTGCAGGAAGCTCCGGAGAGAACACTGGAAACTAAGAGTGACAGATACCCCAAAACGTGACAGATGAGTGACGGGAAAAACGGTTTCTGTCACTGTGCAAACGCTTCATAATCTATTAGATAAGTAGAAAAAAGTGACAGCGTGACGGATAAAATCAAAAACATACGGAGAGAGGAGGGAGTGCCTATGAACGCGCCGGCGTATACGGAATGGTAAACCAGAAGGTAGAACCCACACCCACTTCGGACTCTACACCGATCTCTCCGCCCAGTGTCTCAATGATACTTTGGCAGATGGAAAGTCCCAGGCCGGTGCCCTGCTGGAAAGAGTTCAGCTTCGTGAAGCGGTTGAATATCTCCTGTTGCTTGCCCTTCGGGATGCCAACGCCGGTATCGGCCACGTAGAAGCGGATGTACCCCTTTCGGGCCGGTTCGTATCCGAAACGGATGCTTCCTTTGTCAGTGAACTTGACGGCATTGTTGATGAAGTTGGTGATGACCTGCGTCAGACGGTTGCGCTCGGTGTAGAGCAACAGTTCCGACTGCCCGTTCTCCAGAATGATCTGTACCGAACTGTTGCCGTTCAGCTTCAGCTGGGACGACTGCTCGATTTCCGACATCGTTTTGTTGATGTCCACGTTGGCGTATGTGAAGTCGAGTGTACCCGCTTCGATCTTGGCCAAGTCCAGAATGTCGCCGATGAGTTGCAGCAGCAGGTTGTTATTGTGCTCGATGAGGCTGATGTATTCTATCTTTTCTTCCTCACTGATGTCTTGTGCCAAGATGCTCGAGAAGCCCACGATGGCGTTCAGCGGAGTACGTATCTCGTGACTCATGTTGGCCAGGAAAGCCGATTTGAGGCGGTTCGATTCTTCGGCCAGTTCTTTGGCTTGGCGCAGTTCGCGTTCCATCACCTTCATCTCCGTGATGTCCCAGGCCGTGAATATAATCCATTTCCGGCCATCGGGTAGGCTGGCATAGGTGTTATGCTGGTAGGTGAACTTCTCTTCTTTGTTTTGTGTGTAGAAATGGCGGGTCCCGATTTGGGCAATGCCGGTCTGAGCCAGTTCTAAATCCTCCTGATGAATGAAATCGGCATACTCCGGCATGATGTCGAAGTCGGTCAGCCCCACTGCTTCCTTGGCTGGAAACTCAAAAAGCTCTTCCGACTTCTTATTCCAGAACACATACTTCATGTTGTCGGCTACATTCTTCACTTTGGCAGCAATGGGGAGGTTGTCCAGGATAGACTCCAACGAACGTATGTGCTCCTCGGTGTGCATCAGCAGCCGCTGGCTATCTGACTTGTCAATGCAGAATACATCGATGTGGTCTTTGTCTTTCCCGGCAAATGCCAGCTTGTCGAAATAGTGTTCCTCTCCAAGCCGGTCGGAGATAGAGACGGAGAGGACAGACTCGACATTGTCCTTATCGATGAAATTCAGAGCGGGATATTCCCTGGCTACAATGTCGAAACTCCGGTCGACCACCGCTTGGCGTTTGATACCGAAGAAATTCTCGAAAGCAGGATTCACATCTTGGATGATAAAATCGATCATGTTCCCTTCGGCATCTCGTATCAACGACTTCTGGAAGTAGATGACCGGCATGTTCTTAATCACAGCCTGATACATGGCCATCATTTCCCGCTCCTTTTCCCCTTGTTTCGCATTTATCCGTTTGATGCGTATGCGGGCTGTAAGGAAGAGGATAAGGAGGGTGATGAAAGCTCCCAATCCGAGTGTGTGGTAGAGGTATTGTTCGATGAAAGAAGGAGGATACTCGTAGTAGACAGCATCCTGGGGCAAGCGGTCGGGCGAGATCCCGTGATCAATCAGGTATTTGTAATTCAGATATGTCTTGGGCTTACCGCTCTTCTGGAAAGGTATGTTTCTGGCTTGTTCACCTTTCAGTACACGCTCCACCGTTGCAGTGATGTTTTTCACAGTCTCTTCACAGGAAATGTAGTACCCGCCTGCAAAGTCTCCCTGTTCTGTTCCCAGATCGGACAGGGTGAAGACCGGCGATTGTACCAGTGCCGACAAGTAGTTGCGGAGGCGTTCGGCCGGTCGGGACTCGTCTTCCTTGTCGGTCCTGATCCAGGAATAATAGATTACCCCCGTACGGTTATCGTATGTGTTCAGCGTGTCAAGCAACTCTTCCGTGCTGAGCTGGGGCTGGCTCAACAGTTCCAACTTCAACTCCGGAAACTCTCTGCGGCAGATCTCTGCCACGGTTTGGCGGTTCAGGTGACTGATGTACCAGCTGTCGGAAATGAATGCCAGGCGGTTCATGTCCGGAATCATTTTCTTGATGGTGCTGATACACTCCTGGATGTAATGGGGTATCTGGATGGAGGTCAGGTTGTATCCCTCTTTTTCCAGTGCTACGAACTGAACTGTGCTGTCCGGTTTCACAGAACCGTAGTATTGGCTGGTGTCCGACGGGCGGAATTCTTTCGAATGGCAAAGGATGACCGGAATGTCTTTCCACGTAGAGTCAAACAACTCACGGAATATAAACCAACCGGGATTGCCTACGATGATAACTGCCCGGGGAGGTGATGGATGTTTTCGTAGAATATCTTCCCGGTACTTTTTGGCTTCGTCCTGATTCTGAACCCGGTTGCCTATGTATGTTTCTGAAAGCACGAGAATAGACTCTTTCTTCTCGATTTCCTTGATGAGGTAATCGTGCAGCCGGTATGTCCATTTCTCATGGTAACTGGTGGAGTTAATCAGAAGAATATAATCGGATTTGGAGGTCCCTTCAGCATACAGGGAGGCCGATGCAAATAGTACTATGCATAAATAGAAAATACGCAGTCCGTTTTGACTAGAGATCGTACGTTGGTAGAGAGGCAATAAGCGTTTGTGCATAGCTTATGTTATCAATAAGTAATATACATGAATACGTCTGCAAATGTAAATAAAAAATGGATATGAAAAGAGTAGCATGAACTTTATTTCTCATTTATTGTTGTTTAACCATATTGAAAAAATCTAATGGATACTTTTTATGAAATATATCTACCTACTTTTAACTGCCTTAGCACTTTCGCTACCTGTAGGATTACGTGCTCAGGAGACCTCAGGTGTTAAAATTCTTCCTAAGCAAGGTGAGTTGTACGATAAAACCAAAGAACTGGCCAATCCTTATGTTCTTCCGTTGTGGGGACAGAAGTTGGGCTCCAAAGGCTTCTTGCTTCCTTACCCCATCGGTGTGATGGTCAACGGCTATGCCGGCCGGCAGGATGTCGTTATCTCCGACCTGGCTGTTGGCCTCAATGACAACCCAATGGTATCGCTCGACGATGTAGTAGGGTTCAGCAAAGTGTCTGCTTCCATCCGCAATATCAATGTACGTGCCGACGTGTGGCTGCTGCCGTTCCTCGATGTCTATGGCATCTTCGGAAAAGTGTCGGCCAAGACGAAGGTGGGCATCAACAGTATCATGGACAAAGAGGTCGACTTCCATACCGAAGCTGACTTTCATGGTTATGAGTACGGCGTGGGTGCCATGCTCACCGGAGGCATCCGTTCCATCTTCTTCTCGCTCGATGCCAGTAAGATATGGACCAACCTGGACGGTATGGCCACCAATAACAGCGTGGTAAATATGGGACTTCGTACCGGCTATATCTTCCATTTCCAGAACAATCCCGTCCGGAACATCTCCGTGTGGACAGGTGCCACCCGCTACTTCCTGTCCAGCCACACGGAAGGAACCGTCAACCTGGCCGAGGTGTTGCCCAACTTCGGTGACAACTACCAGAACAGTGACTGGTACCAGGCCCTCGCCCCGGCCAAGCAAGAGCTCGTGGACCAGATGGTAGACAAAGCCTCCGACAACTTACCGACTGACGAGATACACTACACCCTGAAGAAACGCCCGGCCAAGGACTGGGCTATGATACTCGGTGCACAATTCCAGCTGGACCGCCACTGGCAGTTCCGTACCGAAATGAATTTTCTGGGCGACCGTACCACCGGGCTACTCTCCGTAGGCTACCGCTTTGGTATATGGGCCGGCAAGAAATAACCTGAACCTTTATCATTTATTCTCTTTGTTCTTTCCCGAGGGCGTCCGTCTAATAATATTAAGTTAAACTTTCTTCCGTTTCTTCATCGGTTTGCTTAAAATTACCAAAACGGGCGCCTTTATTCTTAATTAATCATTTGAAAAATAACAACATATAACTTAGATTGCTATATTTACATAAAGCGAGAGAGCTGTTAAGTAATTGAAGTGAAGAAGTAGTTTATAAACTATATATTTCCTATTTATTAATTACTTAAATTTCATTTTTATGGAAGTAAAGAAATCAAAGAAGGCAATCCTTGAGAGCCGAAGAGGTTCTTGGTTGCTGATGGGTTTTGTGACAGCGCTTTCGTTCATGTTTGTTTCGTTCGAATGGACACAGCATGGCATCCATGTCACAGCCGGTTCGCTGGTTAATAACCCACTTTTTGTAGAAGAGCTCATGCCTATCACGTACCCCGAGGCCAAAGTTCCGCCACCTCCGCCGCCTGTCCAGCCTACTGAAGTGTTGGCTATCGTAGACAATACGGTCAATGTGACAGAAACTACGGTCGCAACGACAGAAGATCTGAATGAACGATATGTCATTAAAGCACCTCCTGCTATGATTGAAGAGGTAGTGGTAGAGCCTGAGATTGTTGATTTGGCCGAGAAAATGCCCGAATTCCCGGGTGGCAAGAAGGCAATGATGAATTATCTGGCAAGAAACGTCAAATATCCCATCAGGCCGCAGGAAGTCGGGATTCAAGGACGGGTAATCGTACAGTTCGTGGTAGAACGCGATGGCTCCATTTCCAATCTGGTAGTGGTGCGCAGCGTGGATCCCGATCTGGATAAAGAAGCACTCCGGGTGGTCGAGGCTATGCCTAAATGGGCACCCGGCATGCAAAACGGTAAACTTGTCAGGGTGAAGTATACACTGCCAGTGTATTTTAAGCTGCAATAAAAATGACAGAATGAAGAGAAAGCCGGTGCCTGGTGTACCGGCTTTTTTTGTGATATTTTTTATTGTTACACACAAAGTCTTAACTTTGCCGTCGAATCCTGAAAATATGCTGATACGATGAATATACTTCTTGCCTTGAAACGTCCCTTTATCTGGCTTCGCCGGTTTCGTTACCGTTGCGGATATGGTGTACACTCTCCGTTCGCTTTCGAATTCATCACCGACGTGATTTACGAGAAAACTCCTTATTATGGGTATAAGGAGATAGCTGCCGAAGTGAAAAAGCAGAAGTGGCAGCAACCTAAAGGGTGGAATGATACCCCCCGGCGGGTCAACCGGCTCTTGTTCCGGCTGGTCAACCGCCGGCAACCGGATACATTGGTCGATGTCGGTACTCCTTCGGCAGCATCGGTTTACCTGCAGGCAGCGAAGGTTGGGGTGGATTATACCTTTGCTGCCGACCTGACAGAACTTTTTCTGGAAACTGGTGTACCGGTGGACTTCCTGTATCTGCATCACTACTGCAACCCCACGTTGGTAGAAGAGATCTTCCGGGTCTGTGTATCGCGTACCACTCCGCAAAGCCTTTTTGTAATCGAAGGCATCCGGTACTCCCAGCCGATGAAGGAACTCTGGCGACGCTTGCAGGAGGATGAGCGGACGGGCATCACCTTCGATCTCTACGATCTCGGAATTATCTTTTTCGACCGGTCGAAGATAAAACAACATTACATAGTCAACTTCTGACACCTGCCGGGTGTTCATAAATATATACCTATTAATAAAAGATGTATGAAAAAAAGTCTCGTATATACGAAAACCGGTGACCGTGGTACCACCGGCCTGATAGGGGGAACCCGCGTTCCCAAAAGCCATATCCGTCTCGAAGCCTACGGCACGATAGACGAACTGAACTCGCACCTCGGACTGCTGGTGACGTACCTGACCGATGAGCCGACAGCCGCTTTCATCCGCAACGTGCAGCATAAACTGTTTGCCATCGGCTCGCACCTGGCTACCGATCAGGAAAAGGTTGCCTTGAATTGCGCCAGCATCATTACCAGCGACCATGTAGCCGCCATCGAGCACGAGATCGATGCGATGGACGACCAGTTGCCCGAGCTGCACGCCTTCATCCTTCCCGGAGGAAGCCGGGGAGCAGCCCAATGTCATGTGTGTCGCACCGTTTGTCGCCGGGCCGAAAGACGCATCCTGACACTGGCCGAAACCTGCGAAATAGCACCCGAATTGTTGGCTTATGTCAACCGCCTTTCCGATTATCTATTCGTTTTGTCACGTAAATTGAATAATATAGACGGGAAAGGTGAAATATTCTGGGATAATAGTTGCAAGTGAAATATTTTATTATACATTTGCCGAAAATTTGAAAGTAGATAATTAATCACAATTAAATGCTCGAAGCTTATGTATTGGACATTAGAATTAGCATCAAAATTGGAAGATGCACCCTGGCC
>JAVBUC010000011.1:0-53490 GCA_031555765.1 Bacteroides sp.
TTGGTCCTCATCACCCCAGGGCTTGGGTATACAGAAAGTAATTTCCATATCTTCCTGCATCGACATTCCTCGGGTGAGTCCGTAGCTGGCGGTTCCTAAACCACCTAAAATATGCGGGGGGAACTCCCATCCAAACATTAACACTTTCATCTTCGTTCCTCCTCCTTATAAATTATATTTAGACAATAGTTTCAGAACTCGCAAAATCTCGGCCACATTCATTGCAAACGATACCGCTCCACGGCCGGTAAAAGGCGGGTTCCCGTCGAACAACTCGGGCAGCGAGCCGATGCAGTGGTTGTGCATCTCGTCCTCGAAACCAATCAGTTGGCGTTCCACGAAGGAGAGTCCGCTCATCTTGTAGATGCGCAGGTAAGCCTCCATGTAGAAGCCCATGAGCCACGGCCAGGCGGTTCCCTGATGGTAGGCATAGTCGCGTTGTATCTGCGGGCCTACGTAGTTGGGGTTGTACCCGCCGCTCTTCGGGCTGAGGGTACGGAGTCCTTTCGGGGTAAGCAGCTCTTTGGTGACGATGTCGAGCACTTGTTTCTTCTGTGCGCGGTCCAGCGGAGAGTAGTCGAACGCTACGGTAAAGATCATGTTGGGGCGTACGCTCCAGTCCATCATGTTACCGTCCACATAGTCCAGCAGGTAACCGTACTCGTTGCGGAACACTTCCACGAACGACTTGCCGGTCACTTCGGCCTGTGCATCGAGCGTATCGGCCAGAGACGTATTACCGGCTTCGCGTGCCATGTCGGCAGTGAAGCGCAGGGCGTTGTACCACAGCGAGTTGATTTCCACCACGTAACCTGTACGCGGAATCACCGGGCGACCGTTGACTGTAGAGTTCATCCACGTCACTGCCTTGTCGGTACCGTTGGTATAAAGCAGCCCGTTTTCGTGCAGGAAGAGATTCTTGTGTTTCCGCTGACGGATGAACTCCATGATATCTTCGAGCAGGGTGCCGTACTTCTCGCGGCACTCTTCACGGGTGTTTTCTTTGGCATATTGCTGGAGCGTCCACACGGCCCACAGGAGCACGTCGGGATCGTCCATTTGGTAAATCTTACAGTCGCCCGGCTCCTCGGCCATAAACTGACGGATGGCCTTTTCGGCTGTTTTCATCACATCTTCGAACTCGTCTTTCTCGCCCACAGCCAGCGTCAAGCCGGGCAGGGAGATGAACATGTCGCGGGCGCGGCATTTGAACCAGGGATACCCGGCGAGGATGTAGTGGGAATCACCTTGTTTGTTGTGGAACTGATGGGCAGAGTTCTTCAGGCAGTTGTAGAAACTATCGCGCGGAGTGCGGTCCTTCACCTCTTCCTCGAAGATAGTCTTCAGGCGACGCGGCGATACCTCAGATACACCAGCAGAGAAGACGATGCTTTCGCCCTTCTTGATGTCCACCTCGAAATAACCCGGCATGTAGAGGTCTTCGTTGAAGTCATATCCCCTCTCCTGCTCCTTCGGGTATTCGATACCGCGGTACCAGTCCGGCTGGTAGTGAAACTCGTTTTTCTTGTTGAGCTGCATGAACAGCTCCGGGTAACCGGCGTACATGCATGTCTTGATGCCGTTCTCCACCGGCTGGTAGTCACGACGGGCTTCTCCGTTCTCGTGCGTATACTCGCGCACGCTGCGGAAAGCAAGGAACGGGCGGAACCTGAGCGTCGTGGCCGAGTGGGCATCGACGAGCGTATAGCGTATCAGGATGCGGTTCTCGTGATGTACGAAGATCTTCTCTTTCTTCAGGATCACTCCTCCCACACGGTAGGTAGTCACCGGGATGTGTTCACAGTCGAACTCGCGGATATACTTGTGCCCGTTGGGGCTGAAGTGGTCTCCTTGGTATTTGTGAACCCCCAGGTTGAACTCCGCACCATGCTGAATGACCGTTTCGTCCAAAGAAGAGAGCAACACATGATTCTCATCGTCCAGATTGGGGACTGGCATCACCAGCAATCCGTGATATTTTCGCGTGTTACAATCTACAATCGTTGTACAATGATAGGCTCCCGCTTTGTTGGTTCGGAGAATCTCTCTGGGAAGCGATTCCTCCAAATTGATAAGCAGAGTCTTGTCAAATCGTAAATAACTCATAGCAGTGCTTTCTATTTTAAAGGTTAATTATTCAGTAATCACTTTACATTTGTAAAAGGATATTGCCCAAAAATACGAATTATAGATAGAAACAAAAATTATTTGCTGTTTTATTTTCCTTTTTTCTACATTTATTCGTAGCATTGTGCTTAATTAAAACAAAAAAATATATGAAAGGTGACATACAGCGTATTTTCGCGGCGATGGGCTTCCCTTTTCTCTTACTCTTTCTTCTTTACATCCTGAAGATTATGGAGGTGGGCATGGGATGGGATTTCGCGCGTCTGGGGGTGTACCCGATGGAGTCGAAAGGCCTGATCGGCATCCTGACACATCCGTTGATACATGCCGATTTCAAACACTTATTGGCCAATACCATCCCGTTTTTCTTCCTGTCGTGGTGTTTGTTTTACTTTTACCGGGGCATTGCGGGAGTTATCTTCGCGGTGCTTTGGATAGGGTGCGGAATGTTGACATTTGTTATTGGCAAACCGGGTTGGCACATCGGGGCGAGCGGAGTGATTTACGGGCTGGCTTTCTTCCTTTTTTTCAGCGGATTGCTGCGGAAGTATATCCCGCTGGTGGCTATCTCGTTGCTGGTGACGTTTCTGTATGGCAGCCTGGTTTGGAACATGTTTCCGGAGTTTACGCCGGCCGGGGTATCATGGGAAGGACATCTCAGCGGGGCGGTGACGGGGATACTTTGTGCATTCGGGTTTATGGAGTACGGGCCTCAACGGCCGGAACCTTTTGCCGATGAGCCGGAGGAGGAGGAAGAGACCGAAGATACAGCAGACGATTCTAATAACACATTAAATAATACAACAAATGAGTAAACATTTTCTACCCTTCTTCATGGTCCTGCTTTCGGTAGGCGCGTTTGCCCAGTCGGCAGACACCTTCACCAATCCGGTCATCCGCCGCGACATGGCCGATCCCTGCGTCATCCGTATCCAAGACACGTATTACGCCACCGGCACTTCGTCCGAATGGGCACCGTTTTACCCGGTATACACATCGCAGGACTTAGTGAACTGGCAACAAACCGGTCACATCTTCAACGAAAAACCAGCATGGACTTCGAATTCGTTCTGGGCACCCGAGTTGTATTATCACAAAGGCCGGGTGTATTGCTACTATACCGCCCGAAGGAAGCAAGACGGAGTTACCTGTATCGGAGTAGCTTCGTCCCCCTCGCCTACGCAGGCATTCACCGACCATGGTCCGATAGTGGAATTCGGCAGCGAAGCCATCGACGCCTTTGTCTACGACGACAACGGGCAACTCTACATCACCTGGAAAGCCTACGGACTGGACAAACGTCCGATAGAGATACTCGGCTCCCGCCTGTCGGACAACGGGCTACGCCTGGAAGGCGAACCGTTCTCGTTGCTGACGGATGTGGAGGACATCGGTATGGAAGGACAATATCATTTCAAACATGGCGATTATTATTACCTGGTCTATTCGGCGCACAGTTGTTGCGGCCCCGGTAGCGACTACGATGTATACGTGGCCCGCTCCCGCTCTTTCCGGGGACCGTACGAAAAGTATGCGGGGAACCCTATTTTGCACGGCGGGAAGGGTGAGTACCAGTCTTGCGGACACGGAACTGCCGTTAGTACGCCCGACGATCGCATGTTCTACCTCTGCCATGCGTATATGAAAGGTGAAGGGTTCTACGCCGGCCGGCAATCCATCTTGCAAGAGATGATCGTCACGGACGACGGCTGGGTGCAGTTCAAGACGGGTAGCACCGCAGTTTCCGAACAGCCTCTCCCCTTTGCCGGTGCCAAGCAGGAGCCGGTTGCCGACTTTATCGATGAGTTCGACCAGGAGAAGCTGAATGTGGCTTGGAGTTGGAACTATCCGTACAGTGACATTCAGGCTTCTGTGAAAGAGGGGTTTCTATGGCTGGCAGGAAGAGCCCATGAAGGGAATTCGTACGGCACAGCTTTGTGCCTGTCTCCTCAAAAGGCCCGGTATGCTTACCAAACGCAGGTCATCAACCGCAATGCGAGTTTCAAAGGGCTGACGATGTACGGTGATGATGCGAACTTGATTGCCTGGGGAGTCGTGGGCGACAAGCTTGTCCTGAAAGCTATAAAAGACCGGGAAGAGACTATTCTTTACGAGTCCGCCTGTCCCTCGGAGCGAATATTTCTAAAGATTGGTATAGATAAAGGATGCTTGCTGACTTTCTTTTTCAGTAAAGACGGGAAGCAATGGAGTACTGCGACCGAAGGCTCACTGGATAGTACTTACACTGTTCGCTGGGACCGTGTTGCCCGGCCTGGATTGCTTCATATAGGCGAGTGCGAAGAACCTGCCGGCTTTTCGCAGTTCCGGTTGGAGTATTAAGAATCAATGCAGAGGTTAGTTGTCTGTTGATGACTTTATAAATTTATAATGATTCATCTCATCCGGATCACCTATTGATTGATATAAATACCAAGGAGGTCTATTCCCCCTAATACCATACCCAGAGATAAAGAGTGAAATATAGAGGTACAGACTATCTTCCCGGATAACTATATTATGCTCTTTATCTCCTAAATCATTGTGTTTACGAAACTCCCATGTACCCGTAAAAGTAAGACAAGTGTCATTGGATTCTTTGAAGAGTTTGCTTAAATCAAGATCTTGGACACAACATGTACTATCCTCATTTAAGACAATTCTACAGCCATCACCCGACTCCCAAGACCCTATCAAAGAATCCCGAGTCAGCTCCGTATGGCATCCACAAGCGACTAATATAAGGAGTGCCCACAGTAATTTATTAAAAATGCCTAACAGCGTGTTTGCATGCTCATACTTCTCTTTTTTCCTCATAAACTCATTTCTTATAATGTAAAAGTAGTAATTACCTTTCTCATAACAGCCATTATCCGCCAGTTTCTTTCAATGCTTACCCTCATAATAACACATTGGGACAGGCTATATATATTTACACAACCACTGGAAATTGGTTGAGGATAACCAAAGAAAACTTTATAGCAGAATAGGGCTTCGTGTGTCCGCAGGACATAGGCTGTGAGTTAATCGGAAGAAGTGGACTAATTTAATTGGATTTCCCACTAAAAGAAAACCGCACTTTCACCATAAAAATCGTATTTATTGAAACACACTTACACATCTACCATGAAACCGTTTATCCATCGGCATTTAAGGCGCGTGTGTAAGACGATTTCCTCTTACGCACCTCCTACGCACCCTTATTTCGCAAAAGAAATAGGTCGTTAGAATTAATTACCAAAGCTCGTTTTGCAGGCAAAAATAAGCCGGGCAATTACTTTATTTTCCTCAAGCTTTTATTGTTTTTTCAAGGAGTATTTCTTACTTTTGTAAGGAGGAAACCCTCATGTACACCCGGATGTAGACCTGTTCTACACCCGGGTGTACGTGGGTTATAGACCCAGGTGTAGAGGGTCTGTACACCCGGGTGTAGAATCGGCAAAACCACTTGTGATGCTTCTACAAAACCATTTGTGCGTATTTAAGCTATGTTCACACAAAACGAAATGTGTGTTCTGAACACAAAACACACATTCCTCGAACAATATTCAAACTCTATTCAAATCTTATCAATCATCTGTTTGAGATTGGCTTTAATCTTTTCGATATCCCTTTCCCACTGTATTTCGTCCATACCTTTTTCATAAGCTGGGTAAGGCATCTCAGGCTTGCAAAACTTAAATTTCTTATCCAGTGGGTAAATATATCTGTATGTACGAACAGAGTATATCTTGTAATCCCGTAACAAGTAGGCTATGTTGCTCCTGACATAACCACTTAGACTTGTTGAGTTGGTTAGTATCTGTTGATGTACTACCTCGCCACTTCTTTGATTCACCAAGAACTTAGTGTAGTGAAATCCATAATACTTAAAGTTAGAGGCTTTATAGATAGTTCCACAACCCAATCGACCATCAGCAAAGCTTTGGACAGCTACACAATTTTCATCCATTTTGCGCAAGAGTTTGATGGATGCCGATATTAAAATTGACTCGGCATTCTTACCCAGTTCATCATCTATCCACATTCTGTTCAACTCACACATCCATGCGCTTGGATTGGGGTGACTGAATATCTTTGCATTAAGATTTTTCATATACCCAAACACAGCAACTCCAAGGCAACGGTCATTGTCAGCTCTAAATATTCCGTAGTTATACTTGCCAAAACTGGCGTCATTCCACTTGTGTGAATAATGGTACTTCACTATCAAATCTTTTGCCAATTCTTTCTCCACAAGTCTAATCACCAACGTCCCCAGTGAGGAGGTTTCTTTTTTAATTTCATCCATAAATTTGCCGTTTTCTTTATTGTTATTACTTTTGTAGTCCTACCACATACAAACGAGATGCACCACAACGCAGCAGAGGAAATTTGCCCCCGGCTGTGCGTTGTGGCGCATCTTGTGTTAGTATGTGGTAGGATACTACTAACAGGCCGGGGGCTTTTTATCGTCTCGCCCCCGAAAGACATTAAATCACTCAGTTTCTTCCGCCACCTCTGCTTCCGGAGCAACAATACTCTTCACGATCTCGCAGAAGTCAGCCATATATTTGGGAAGGTCTTCTGAGTACAGGAGATTATCATTCCGCATAACATCATACTCCATTCGCAGTGTCCCAATATTTTCCGGTGTGTCCTGCATCGTTGGGTTGCCATCCGCATCAGGAACCTGTGTCAACCTTGTGACGATGATATCGGTTTTCACTGTTACAAGTTTCTTGTCAATAACCGTGTAGTTGACCACATACATAGCATTCTCTGTAGTGACTTCCATAGTGGTCTCTACGGATTGTTTTGTAATTTTCTTTTCCATAATCTTTCTATTATTTGTTAGTAAATGATTTATTCTGGTCCCCTTGATATTTCAATCCAACCTATTGCACTCTTATTGGCAGTACTACCCCAGCTATAGGCATCGGGGTTGATTTCTATACACTTGAATTTGCGTGCTGTAAAAAGTGCTCCAACCCCGCCGGCTAACGTCTGTATTTGCCCAGTATTCGTATTGTATATCCAATAATTAATGACGAGATTGATGGCGCGCGTGAATAGCAAATTAGCTTCTGCACCCACCCATTTAGCGTCTTTGGGAAATGTCAATATGTGATGAGTGATCGAATAATAGTCAAATTGTATATTCAGACCGGTCTTCTCCAAGTCAATGACAATATCGTATGTACTTCCCAAGTATTGTGTCCTGTTGGCATCTGTTAAGCGGAGATATGGTGTATAGATATTTCCCTTTACAGTCACGTTCTTAAACTCCGCGTTCGTGATATTCAGCCCTTCGCCCTCGATATAGTCCACTTTTAGTTTTGGCTTTCCATCCGTACCCATACCGAAGACTGCTATTGGTGTTCCGGCGTTATTTTGAACGAGAAACCTCGGAGTGGTAACGATTACGGTTTTTGCGTCGATGTCTATGCCGGTACTTTTTAGGTTTACCTTCATAACATCGGCGGTGTCCTGTGCGGCATCTGCCAGCGTCTTTGCCTTAGCCGCGATCTTGTTAAGCAAGTCCAGACGAGCGTCGTAATATGATTTGAACCGGCTACGGAAGGTAGTTCCTACAATGTCGCTGGTCGTAGTAAGCGAAGCCAGCAATGGGGTGATGTAAGCATCCAGTGTGTTGTACGTGCCCGTATAGGTAGCATAAGTAAGACCGAATGCTGTTGCCTGTGCAGTGTTCTTCGTGTATTCCGATACGATTGCGCTCCACTCTCTTTGTGTGTCCTGCTTTTCGCTGGCAGTGAGCTTGCTATCGCTGGCAATGTCGGCCAAAAGACTGTTGGCCGTGGATGCGTTCGCTTTGGCTGTATCTGCTGCGCCTTGTACGGCGGTGATACTTGCATCCACATCCTCCGGAGCGGGCGTCCAGTCGGTGGCTTTGTCACCTTCCTCGATCTTAAAGTTCCATATTTTCACCGTTCCACCCGCCACTTGTATGTATAGCGGAACAGATGATATGCTGGTTGTTATATCCGTCGGAATAGTTTTCACTCCGATAGCCCGCCCCGAACCGTTCAATCCCGAAGAAGAAGCAGGCAGGTTTACCCAGAACCCAAGATACCAATTACCAGAAGGACAAGCGAGTGATCTTTCAAGACCGAACCGATAGGATTGTAATGTAGTTCCTGTTGAAACGTCGCTGTACTCGTACTCGAACGACATTGTTACAGTTTTACCTTTTAGCTCCTGCACATTTTTAGAAAGTGCATATCCCTTGTTGATATTGCCAGTTCCAGAGAATACGGGCGAGGATTTTAACACAAGGTTTCGCCCACCGATTTGCAAGTTATCTACCGCGGATGCTGCTGCGCTATTGGCAATGCTTTCTGCTTGGGCTTTAACTGTTAAGTTAATAGCCGCCGGGGTGATTTTTATCTCTGCTGCCTCTATACGGTCAGCGAGGCCATTAACGGTAGTTTTATCTGCTTTAAGCAATATTTGCGCGGGCAGAATTTCTATACCGGCTTCGGTTTTTTCTACCCGACTTTCCAAGTCTTCCGGCGCGGGTGTCCAGTCTGTTGCTTTGCTTCCCAACTCTAATTTATAACCATACAGTACGGCGCATGGCAAGAGAGATGTATCTGTTGCGCGTGGTTCAATGCGGAAGTAGTTCCCGGCCACGTCAATTACAGGCGTGAACACAGCGATAACTCTTTGAAACTCCGTATCAAGAGTGAACTGCCCGCCAGTCACCCCACCGACACTTTTTATAACACCACCATATGTAATACTGTTGATAGTTACATTAGTGCCACTTTTGTATATATTAAGCAGGGAGGGAGATGTTTCGCGCGTAATATCCCTTTTTGCCCAAAATGAGAGCGTATAAGGTTGTCCGGCCTTAAAACCGCCAGATATATTCTGCCATAATCTTCCCCAGTTAACAGTCACGCGAATTGCTGTAAACCGTCCAACAGTGCCCCAAGTAGAAGCACCTGAATTAGCATTCCAGATAGAAGTATTTGATAGAGTCGGGTTCTGTGTATCGAGAAATAAGTTTCTACCACCAATCTGTAAGTTATTCACGGCGTTGTCCGCGTAGGTTTTCACCTCACCAACCGCCAACGTGATCTTGCCCGGTATCGCATTGATTTCCGCCATTAACTCGGTCTTCACAGAACCAGCCGCATTCGTGGCAACCGTCTGGGCATAAGCCTTGGCTGCTACTGCGATAGCTTCGAGCAGGGCAGTGCGAGCACTGTAGTACGCTGCTTGCCGGGTGGCGAAGGTGGCAAGCACTGTAATGTTCTCCGGCGTAGCATTTGTGTAATATGTCAGGTCGGAGTCGTAGGCGGTGTATGCTGTAACGTATGCCGTGGCACTTACCGTGTACTTCGTGGCGTCGGAAACTATTTCCAGCTTCTCGGCTCGGATGTTTGCCTGATCGGTCCGGAGGCCCACCTTCTCGGAGGGAGAGATCACCCCATCATCCGCCCAGGTGTCGAGCCGGGTCTTGGCTGCGTTGGCTGTGCTCTGTGCGTTTCCGGCTTTGGTATCGGCAGCGGCAGCATCGGCCACGGCTTTGTTGGCGATGGTGTCGTCGGTGTACTTGGCGGCTTTCTCCCAGTGGGAGATGTTGAATGCTGCTCCGGCGACTTTGGCTGTCTTGCACTTCAGCAGCTCGTTGGTGTATGTGGTGCTGTATGTGGCGTTTACCCAGAGGTCGCCCACATCGTATGCACTGTCTACAGGAGGTTGTATCACGAACACCCGGCGTTTGCCATCGGCGGTGTCCTGTGCTTTCTGTGCGTTGGCCAGGGCTTTGGTGACATCCGTGTCGGTGATCGGTGCCCAGGAGTAGGTACTGCCTGATAGTTGGAACCGGAAGGCTTTGCCCGATGTCGTATTATAGTATAAGTCGCCCAGGTGGACGTTCTTCAGGGCGGTAGTTGTCCAGTCTTTTGCCGGGGCGTTGCTCATGGTCGGGTCCGCATTGTAGAACCAGCTTTCTATCGCTCCGTCCGCCTGGCGTTTTACTTCCTCCAGTGTATCTTCCATAGCGGAAACAAAGCCGAGGGTTTCGGTGAGCTGGGCGAGGGCTTCTTCTGCTTTCTGCCTGGCTTCGGCGATACCGGACTCCACGGTCTGCCCGGTGGTAAGAAAGAAGTCACCCTTATATTTATTCCCTTTCGGGGATGTCACCGATACCTCCTTGCCTGCAAGAATATAGCCGTTAATGCCGGCATATTGTTTATTTGACGGCGCGTCCGAACCATGGGAGGAGAGCACGATCGCGTTCTGGCGGTCGGGGTTGGTGCGGTTTCCCAACTGGCAGATATCGTCACCCGCTTGGGGGATGTCGCTGTTCGTGTCACAGTCCGTACGGGAGAGGTCGATATAGTTGTCACCGACCGATACTACGTAACGCCAGTAATATCGGTTGGACACATTCTGGTAGACGCCTGCTGATTTGATGTTGAATGTCTGGGCGCGCGCCTGATCACCGGCAACGAACTCCTGGTTTATTTCCTTTTCCCCGTCGTTCGTTTCAAAGTAGCACCGGTAGTAAGTAGCAAATGATTCTACTTTGACACATTTCATCCGGGCGGGTGATAGGATAATCTCACCGCCTACGTGGCTGAGCTTCTCGATGACCAACTCCCGGAATGTGGCTTTCAGGCGGACGAAGAGTTCGTCTACTTCGATGTAGCTTCTGCCGGTATTCGGATCGCGGCGAATGACAAGGCCGGATCCCAGCGCGCCTTCTGTGAACGCTTTGCTTTCGATGGTATCTACGTAGAGTTTTCCGTCTACCTGAGCATTGAGCATCTTGGCGAGTTTGGAGACTATCAAGTCGTCGGTAGTGAGACCTTTTTCTACCAGCAGACCGCCCAGGAGTTTCAGTAGGAACTTGGTTTCGTCCGGAGCATCTTTTCGCAAGAAAAACTTCGCAAGTTCTTCAACATCAGTTATCTTGAGGTTCTCAAGTATGCCCACAAAGAGCCGCCCCACCCTCTCTGCGGTATTCTCGCCGTAATCAGTCGCGTTGCGAACCTGTAAAGCGAGTTTGTTTAGTATGTCCAGTGTATCAGCCATTAGTCACCAATAGCAGTAATTCGTACTCCGTTATTTCTCACCTTCGCATTCTTGTCAAAGGTATTGTCTGTAAGTTTGAGATACTCCAACACGTCGGCCAGATACTTCTTGGCAACATTCAACGTATCATTGTAACTCACATACTTCTGTTTGTCATCAGGTTTGGACCCGTATTCATCGTTATGGGAGAGAAATCCACTCTCCGACAGGATGCGCCCGTCGTTTTTTATCAGCCTGGCATATACATAGTAAGCGATGGCAACCTTCAGCCCCTTGAAAATATGTTTTTTGCCATCTGAGCCGTCATATACACCACCATCCATCAACACCCGGTACCGATCATCGGCCGGACCGTCAAGTAAAGCAAGATACAGCTCAGTACCGATAGCCGGGATGACATCCATCTGCTCGGTTTCGTCTGTAAACCGTATCACATCATCGTCGTTGACATGCCCGGAGATTGGGCGCGACAGTTGCTTTACCTCATCAGGCGTTATTAGATGCTTTTCCATCTGCTGCAATGTATTTTATCGGTTGAATACTGAAATCCGCCGTACATACAGGTTCATGCCAGTGTCGGAATATCTTATCAAAGACCCGTTCGATAACGCGCTGTTCCTGCGTCACCTGTCCGGCATAGTATTCGTAGGCATCTTGCATCACCTGGCCGGAGAAGCCAAGTTTTCCCATACGAATGGCATAAAAAAGTTCCTGGTTAAAGGCCGAGTAAATGCGTTCGACCGTGCTATTCTCCGTTACCGTGAAGTCCTTGTCGTAGTTGGCCACCTGGAACGGAACAACCTTTGGTTCTTCCTCATCCTGCTCAAGTTCAACGAGCATCAGCTTGCCGCTATTTGTATCGCCCTGGAACTTCTTCAGGTCATCCGCTTCGATCATCTTCACTACAACCTCGTTCCCTTCATTATCAACCTGTGGAGCTCCCTTTTTCACTACCAGCATACATGCCGGGAGGAAGTTGTTGCGGACATTACGGTTCTTGATGTTCGACAAACCCTCGTCAGTACTTAGTTCAGTGATCACTGAATCGTAGATGGCCAACGGATAGGTATTCGCTCCGGCCGTACTAACCCACAAAATCTGGCCTTTGTAATACTCTATACCGCCGGCCTTCTCTATCTGTGAGAACACCACCTCTTTCCGGGGGTTAAACACATCGATCCGGTCCACGTTACCCGCGTCAACTTTCAGCGTCTTACCGTTCCGGGTCTTCTTGCCCTTCCAGTCTGGATGAACAAGGATATGAGAAACATACCCGTTCTCATCTTCTTCCTCAAGGCGACAGTTTTCAAACGGAACTTGCTGAATCTCGGCAATACCACCATCAAGATAGTAGTTCACATGCAAAGCAACCCCAGCGAAAGACGCTACGTCGTCACAAAGCATGTGAAGAATACTATCAGCTGTATCTCCCGCACGGTTTACCACCATCTCGGAAAACTCGACCTCCTTGAAACCATTGCCCTCAATGAAGTTGGCATAGCGTTTCAGGCAGCCTGCACCCGTTCCGGAGGCGGCAACGATGGCAGCCACGTTCTGCGGATATAGGTTGTCGTCCCCGTAGGTGCTCAGCTTCAGATTTGACTTATAGCTGACATCAACCCGGGCATCCGGCTTCTTAGCATTCTTCACATTCATAGATTACTCTCCTACTTATTCCTGATTAGCATTCTTGATCAGCTCCTCGGCCGACTTGATATGGGCATCGAGCAACGTACCGGTAATCTTCTTGCCGTCGATTTCGTACTCTTTATACTCCTCCTTAACAGCCTTCTTGGTGGTACCCTCAACGGCAAGTTTATCGGCAAGTTCCTTTACCAGCTCATTGTTCAATACAATCGGCTGCTTGGCCTGGCTTTTATCATTCGCCGGTTCCTTCGCCAGGCGTTCTTCCAAATCACTCGGCACATGAGCGAACAG
Source organism: Bacteroides sp. (assembly GCA_031555765.1). GTDB lineage: Bacteria > Bacteroidota > Bacteroidia > Bacteroidales > Bacteroidaceae > Bacteroides. The sequence continues at coordinate 13,111 of JAVBUC010000011.1, forward strand.
ATCCGCGTTCTTGGGGAACTGCCGCAAGTGCTTCTCAGCCACCTCGTTTGTGAGGTTGGCATTCGTATATACTTCACTGGTACCGAATGGTTGCAGAATAGCTCCGTTCTTCAGTGCATAGTCACATTTCTCTTTCATCTTTCTTTCACGTTTTAAGTGGTTATAAATTTCAATCACCGCATCACGATAGCAATCGTTACAGCCGGTCTTCACAAAATCCTTTGACAACACCTCGCTATACAAGGAGACTATCACACTCTTATCCTGATCCGAGAAACCCGTTTCGATACGGGCTCTCAAATCATTTACTGTGGATAATGCACTTTGATATGTCATGGTGCAGGATTAGCTGTCAGCGTCGCGAGCTGCGTTGCCGTGGTCTTTGCATCGGTATTGAAGTAGAACATTGCTGCCTTGGGAGCACCTGTTTCCTTCAGAACCGCCTTCCAGCCGCCGTCCGTTTCCTCGGAGTACTTGTCGCTCTCCAACGATTCGGCACGGAGCCCCTGGAAGTAGCCGTACATCTGGTATGTCGACCGTCCATCGGTACCGCGGTGCTTGTTCTTCAGGAGTACGACGAACTCACCATCGGCAAGTCCCTCGATCACATCCTCACATACGTCCGGGCCGTTGTCCAGGATCACCAACGGAATTTCGTTGGTAAACTTGTTCTTGTACGTGCCCTTCTCCATAGTCGTTTTCGCGCCGGTGTACGGGGTTGCCCCCGGACAGTACACATCATATCCCTTCTTGCCCGTTTTCAGGGCGAGGGTTTTGATAATGTTCTTCCGGGTGGCATCCAGTGCTGTGGCTGTGAAATCGATATCCTGACGGTTGATGATCACGCCATTCGCCTCCACGCCTTTGGTGGCCGCGTTTTCGCAATCTACACCGATAGCTGCTTTGATTAAAGAATCACATAGTGCCATGTTTTGCCTCCTTTCTTAGTATGCTACCTGTACCAGGTCATCTTCACCAACCAACGCGCCGAGCTTACCGGCAGAGTAGATATAGTTCTTACGCGGCTTGCGTTCGAACCAGATATCAAGTTCAGACATCGGGCTTTCACCTTCAGATCCGAAGAACAGATTCTTCGGAGAGCACAACGCAGCACGGTGCGGCATGTTGAGTTTGGCTCCGTTGTTTTGGTACGCCTGGATGAAGCGGTCCCAGATAGACACCTTGATAACCTTCACGCCGTCGTATTCGCCTACTTCCAGGCCGTCAAATACCACTTCCCATGGCATGATAACCTTGTACTTCTCTTTGATATCACGCGAGAGCGCATCGCAGAGGGACTTGGTAGCAAAAATACCGTGGTCCTCCTTTTGGAAGATACGGCTGTCGGCACCCTCGAGCATTGAGTCGAAGATTGCAGTAGCTGCTCCCAACTCTTTCAGCTTGGAACGTTGCAAAGCGTACGAAGCCTGACTGTTAGCATCGATAGTCGTGTGCTGCTTGGAGTTCGTTGCGCAGATGGCAAACAACTGCTTGAAGAACCCGTTACAGGTCTTGAACAATTCAACGTTCAGCCCGTCCGTGATCTGTCCGCCACCGGTGATGCTTGTTGCATCCTTGTCGCCGAACCATGCGAAACGCCAGAGCATCTTCATCATGGCATCCTTCAACTTCGGCAGCATGATATCCGACATGTACTCCGTAGAGGTCAGGTCGGCTCTGTCGGTGCCGGTCTTCATGCAGTACTGCGCGATGGTGTTCTCCAGGTCGGAATAACACATCTCAATGGGTACCTCCCATTCACCAAGAGCCCACTCTTTCTGGGCAGCTGCGATTTTCACCTTTTGGTATTGCGGGTCGCAACCTGCCCCGGCTTTACCAACATCCTCCATATCACCGATGAAGCCCAGCTTCTTGCCGGAAGTCACCTTGGGGATGAACGTCATGAAGCGTTCCAGTTCTTCATTCTGGAACACCGTTAAATTGAGCAACTCCTTCAGGTCCTGTACGGCCTGGTTACTCGGAGTTAGATTAGTTAAGTCAAACATAGTTTTCTCCTTTCGTTACTTTTTGCCCTTACCGGTTCTTCTTTCTCTTTCCTCTCTCAGCTTCTTCTGCAAGGCGTCTTCCTTGCCGTCAGAGCCCTCGGCTTCTTTGCGAGCCGGTGTGCGGCCTGCTACCTTGTAGGTAGAGCAGTTTTTCAACAACCACTCCTCACCGCCAGCCATCTTCACGGCATTGAGGATTTTCAACTCATTCTGAGACTTCGCCTGACCTTTAGCGGCGGCCAGTTCAGCTTCCAGTTCATCGATACGGGCCTGCAAGGCTTCCGTCTCATCTTCCTCGGCCGGACGAATCTCCGTAATCACACCCTCAGCCACGACGATTGTCGAGCCGTCAGGCATCACATGTTCGCCGTCTGGACTGGCGGTATCACCTACCTGCGGCTCTCCTTCTTCACGTTCGACGGTGAGCGTTTCACCATCGGCAGTAGACAATTCCATGTCTAAAACAGGAACGTCCTCAATCTTCGCATAACCGGCTTTTGCCAAAACTCTGGCAAACAAGCTTTGCTTCACTGTCACTTCTTTTTTGTTCATCTTACTAAATTTTGATTTATCACTCGCTTTTGCCGTTGACGGCACTTTTATCTCGTCGATGAAGCCCAGCCGCTTCGCCTCGGCAGCACTCATTCGTTTGTCCTGGTCCATGATGGTACTTAACTCCTCGCGTTTCGCCCCGGTACGCGCAACATATAGTTCGAGCAGCTTCTCCGTGTCCTCTTCGAGGCTGTCGGCAATGGCGCGCAACTCTTCCGCGCGGTATGCATCGGCAAGGGTGAACTCCGGGATATACGGCTCATGAATAAGGTACTCGGAATTCGGTAATCCTATGCGTTTACCTTTCGGAGCGGCCAATAGCAATACAGTGGCCATTGACGCGCAAAGGCCCTCAACGGTCACGGTAATCTCCTTCCCGCTATCGCGGAGCTTGTCATAGATAGCCCAACCCTCGGAAACGGAGCCGCCGGGACAGTTCATCTTTATGTCAATGGTTTTATCATCTTCCGGAATGGAAGCCAGGAATTCGTCGATATCCTTGAAGCAAACGGAATCAACCCCGGTAAACCAGAGGTTCATATTTTTGCTTTCTTCGTCAGCGATATCGTTGTAAATTTTAAGAATAGCCATAGTTTTTTGTTTCAAAGGTATCGCGACCTGTTGAAACGGGCATTATGAAAAGGGCAAATTCCACTGCCACGACATGGCAGTGGAATTTTTCGCACAAAAAAAGGGAGCATTTACGCTCCCTCATTATTATAATAAAACCTCACTTGAAAATCGCTTAATAACCCGATGTACTGTTCGTTGCCCAACGCTGTATTCATCAGAAAGGAAAGCTACGATATAAGTTTTCTTGTGACCCTCCTTTTCCATGCGAAGATACTCATTGTACATATCAAGATACCGTATGTCATCAATCTCAACATCGCATTGCTGCAAAGCTTGAAATATACTCTTGTGTATTCTTAATAGTTCGTAAGTCTTCATGGCTCAAAGATAGTAATTTTGGCTTATTCAACAATGCTAATTTGTATTAAAAACTTCCGAGGTTCTCGACGTACTTCGTCCTATTTGCCACGGTATTAAACTCTTCCACTGACAAAATAGGTGCTGGCGCCATCATAACACCCTTGGCTACTGCCCGGGCAAGCATATCCTCCCCGATGGTCTGATTGCTTCCGGCCGAAATATTGATCGGAACACCGCCACCCATCATATTGAATGAGGACAGCATCGGGGCGAACATCGACGTGGCCAGGGCCGTAAGCACCGATTCCCCGTTACTCAGCTGTGCCGGGATGGAATCGGATGTTCCCGAGCCGGGGCCAACAACGGCACCACCTTCTGCAAACTTGGCACTCTTGACAGTCTTCGTTGCCGAGGCGATGTTAGCTAACACCGTGGTGATGGTCGTGGCAATGGCGGCGATGTTACCAGGGAACGGGACGCTTTGCGCCTGGGCAACACCCGCAGCGATGGCCTTGCCGGTATTGATGGCAATCTCCGCCAACGCCAGCACTTTGGAAGCCATTGCAAGCTCCTTTGAATGCTCAGAAGCAGCATCGGCCAATCCGGATAACGCACCGGTGATATCTGCCGTTGCCTGGTATTTTACCTGTTCAATCTCTACCTCTTTATCGGCTACCGCTCTCTTGGCGTCGGTATATTCGTTCTCGATCGTCAACTTGCGGAGGTTGAACGCCTGGAGGCTCTCCCCTTCCAGTTGCTGGAGCGCATCGAGCTCTGCTTTCTTCTGGTCCATCTTGATACGCAGAATCTCCATCTCGGTACTATTACCCTGAATAGCTTCTGCCAACTTCGTCTCAAATTCTACCTTTATAGCCTCCTGTTGCTTCCTTATGACCTCGTTACGGTGGGTATCATCAAGTTTGGCAATCTCGGCGGAGTATTTCTGCTTGATGAGCAGCTTCATCTGTTCGTTCTGTTCGACGACGGCCAGCTCAGCGTTCATAGACTCCTGCAGGGCACCCAGCTTGGTGGCGTCCTTCTCCGTTGCGAAGATGGCAGCGTATCGATCCTGGATTTCCTTCTTCTGCTGCTCGGTGTCACCGATGACAGCCAGCTCGGCTTCTTCATTCTTGAGTAGCAGCTGTAATCTCAACTGGAACTCCTGCTCGGTACCGGCTTTCACCGCTGCGAGCATCAGCTCGATGCGCTTCTGTTCCCGGGTGATCTGTTGGGCAAGTTCTTCGTCGGAGAGTGCATTCAAGTCCTGCAGCTTCTTTTGTTCCAACAGCTTGATGGTGGCATTGATTTCCGCTTTAGCTTTTACTGTCAGGTTCTTTTCGTGGGCGAGCTTTATCTTCAAGTCCTCAATCTCTCGATCGTAGGAACGTTTGACCTCTTCCCTACGTTTGACAGCATTTTCTACGATGATAGAGAACAGGGCATCTTCTGCTTTACGAATGGCATCCCGTTCCTTCTCCCGCATTTCCTTAGCGGTATCGGAAGCCTCCTTAGCTTTACGTTTCTGTTCTTCCAGCGCAGCCTTTTCCTCTGCTTTTCCTTCATTGATGATAGAGTTCTCCTGTTCCTTCAACTCTCGAGTCTTATCGAAGTATTCCTTTCGCGCGCGATAAACATCAGCCTCTAACTGAGCAAGTTTATCATTTACCTCTGCTGTATTTTCTGCCCAGCTTGCTTCAATCTGTAAAGCCTTGAGTTTCCGTTCAGCAAGGTCAACATTCCGCTTAGCCTGGTCTTCCTCAAGCCTATTTGCTTCACGCACGAACTTCAATCGTTCCTCTGCAGCAAACTTCTCCTTGTCCTTCGCCTGCGTACGTAGCTTGGAGACTTCAAGGGCATCCTTGGCATTCTGAACCTCATCCTTACGCGCCTGTTGTTGGATGGCCAGTTTTTCTCTCTCCAACTCTATGGCTTCACGGTTGGCATCGTTCACCGCCTTAATGGCCGAACCAACCAATGGCAAGCTTTCCATCATCTTCAATATCCATCCGTAAAACTTCATACCGGCTTCAACGAATGTAAGGATATAACCCACACCCATCTGGATTATATTCATCACAAAGTTCAACGCTCGCGTAAAAGGAGCAAGTAGGGCACTTATACGGCTGGTTGCATCTTCGCTTGAATTAATAGCTTTAACAATAGCCATAATAACCAAGGCAATCCCGGCCAGTATAGCTACAATAGGATTGGCCAACAACGCCAAGAGTTGTCTGCCGAATGCAGCTACAGCAGCCTTGCCGGCGGTGAAGGCCTGAGACATGGATGTCATGCCGCCTACAGAATTCGCAATACTACCGAGGAAACCGCCCTGTACACCAACCAATCTAAGCAGCTCGTTCTGGAATTCACCACCGGCCTGAGAAGTAGCGTCCAGCTGATCCCGGATTTCTTGGATGTGCTTGCGCATCTCTTCGCCTTGGGCACTGTTTCGTTCCTCCTTTGACATAGCCAAATAAGCATTTCTGGTCTCGTCCAGTTGCGTTTTCAGTGGCGACAACATCTTTTCAAAGGCCTCCTGATAGTTACCGACGTTCCGATAGAACCGCTGGGTCTTTTCTTCGGCTTCCGTGATCTTATCGGTGATGGCGTTGATATGGAATTCCAAGTCCTCGCCTGATGCCGACTCCCGTTCCGCTTCACTCATCTCATCATACTGTTTGGTGAGATTGGAAAGTGAGGCCCGGAGAGCTTTCAAGGAGCCTTCCTGTTCTTTCTCTGCCTTGATGTTGTTCTGAATCTCCTTTTCAAGTACACGAATCGCTTCCTTGTTTTCAGTAACAATTTGCTTGCTGGCCGCCATCTCCTCATTGTACTCGGTCCTAGTAATGGACTCCTCTTTAAGTTTTTTCTTCAACTCTGCCTGAGCCGCTGTCGTTTCATCGATAGCATCACGATACTTTGCTATCCCACGAATGGCATCTTCATACCGGACCTTTATGTCCAGGATCTTCTCTTCTATTGTCTGTCCCATAGTTTATAAGTCTAATTGTAATAATTGGCATTCACATATTCCCGTGTCCTCTGCTTTGATGGAGATGACAGCATAGTAGCGACCATACTGGGCGAGATACACCGGGACGGTCAAGTCCAGGTTCTTCAGCTGTATGTCGCTCAATTCAATATTCTCCTTGATGATACGTGGAGTATTGACGATATGCTGGTAACTTGAATAGTTTTCCCCGATGAGAGCCGACCAGTTCAGCCCGGAGAACGTCCCTCTTCCTTCCTCGTACAACAGAATGCGCGGCTCTACGCTCCCATATTCCAGCTTACCGGCACTATCATACGAGTATATGGGAATCTGCGCAACGCCTCCCTTCGTATCTGTACCAGCAAAGGGCATAGTGACAACGTCCCGTTCGTGGTCTATCGTCCAATCCTCGACAACGATATTGCCGTCGTAGTTGCCCGTCACCGTCGAATCTTCTTTCCACCGGAAGCGGTTGTTCTGCGCAAAGCCATCGATAGTAAATGACATCTCTTTAGGCTTGTTCTCGTGCGTGACGGCTACCACGCGGCGCGTCCAGTCGACGGCTTTTGATATGTTATCCGTCACCTCGTCGATCGAGATGAAGCGTATGGTGTTTCCACCGCCTGGAATAGCAAAAAGCCCAAGAATCGAGGAAACACCCTTTACGAAATCTATCTGCTTGATATCCGGGAGGTTCGGAACTACATAGAAATTGCCATCGACGGTATTGCCGTTGCCGATGCTCGTTGCCATAACAATCCGCTCAGCCATATTCACTATGGAGAAGGATCCTGACACATCCGAGTCGGAACTAATGCTACACCCGTCAAGATTGGCGAACGTAAAATTGATATAACAGCCGTATACCGTATGCAGAGATTCCCTCCATTTATTCGTCAGCACGCTCGTACTTTCGTCTTCAAAGTCAAAGGTGAGCCTAAACTTATTCGTCGTACCTTCTACAGGGTCAACACGCTTGGCAAGTATAGACAGAACCTCGTCTTTTTCAAGGTTGGAGCCATCCGGGGACTGATTGTCTTTGCAGACCTGTATTGTAGGTGCTGCCGGAGCTTTCGTTCCAGTAACGATCACTTCGAGGTGCCCAGTCAGCCGGGCGATGCCGTTTGTGATCTTGGAATAAAACATCGAAAGGTAGCTCTTTCCTGAGATGGTCTCTGAAGCAGACCTACCATATACACCGCCGTTCCCAGACTCGGTGAAGTACATCCTCTTGGTACCAGGAACCAATCCTTTGTAAGTAAATGTCAATGCGCACTTCTTGGCCAACACCTCGTTGTCATTGCGGGTAAGCAGCGGGATGATCAGCGCATTCAGCATTGCTTTCTTATTCTCTGGAAAGACAAACGTCAGACTGCTGTCTTTAGAAATCTGTTCCAAAATCCATGACGCATATACCACCGGGTGGTACCACACTTCCGTCTCAGTGGACCTGAAGCCATAATCTATCTGCGGGTAAACCTCTCCAAACTCGTGCCAGTTCTTCCATTCGATGTACCGCTCGCTCGATAGTTCCGTCAGCTTCTTCCCGTCGGATACGATTGAGGAGAAAGCCGTAGCATTACCCCACACCAGAGCAAAGTCTATTGTGCTGCCCACGCTAAGTAATACGGCGTTCGCCTCAGGGATGATCTCCACCCCGTTGCGGAGATACCGCCCGGCATGGTTCCGATACGGGTACTTCGTCTCACTTGCCGGCAGGTCCGCATGTTCGATCACGCGCTGGTTGTGGACGGTGTTTGGTAGCTTGATCGTGTAGCTGTTGTTGCTCACAATCTTGCTCAGGTCGGAGAAGATGTTACTCTTGTAGTTGAGTGTTATCTTCGTGTTGTCGTCCAGGTCGACGAGCTGACCGTCGATAAATAATTCATCGTTTCTCATAAGCTCTGCAAATGTGTTTCGGGTAATATTATCGTAGCAACGAAGTCTTGCAGGTGGCTCTTGGTTTTGACAAATGTGCCGACGGAGACGTTGACGGCCTGCCAACGGTGTACGCCGTCATCATCCTTACCGGCGTACATATCAACCACCGGGGATGATGCGATCTGGAACAGGAAGTCATAAGTATCGCCGTTAACGAGTGGCGCGCATACCGGCAACATGTTGTTCTCTGTCTTGCGTTGTTTACGGCCCGATCCGCCGTGGTACCCGTCGACATACGAGTAGTCGGTCATGTTGTTACGGATGAACTCCCCGTCGTTCGTCACCTGCCGGCTCTCGTCGCCGCTCCGGAAGAGATGATAACAGTAAAACCCGTGCCGGTTCACCCAACGGAGGTACACCCCGCAATCGCTGTCATCGACCTTGCAGATAACTTTAGTGGCCAGGTTGAGCAAGCCCCGGAAAGTAAAGTCGAAGGTATTGTCGAAGACGCTGACCACGCTGGCCGAACCGGGCAGCTCAAATACCACCTCGCGGTTGGCGGCAATCGTGTCCGGGTGGATATCCCAGACTTTTCGCGCGGGAATGCTCACCGATGGCTTCGCTACCCCGTCGGCCGTAACCTTCACTGTTGCTGCAGCAGCCGAGTACATCCCAACGGAGAATGGGAAGTTCTTGAACCAGGTGATGGTACGCGTCCCGTTGTATCGCTCTCCTACTTTCATCGCTCCCCAGATGATGAACGTATCGAAAGCAAAGCTGTTTCCGAGTGTGCCGTCGGTCTTGTGCAGGTTCACCTCAATGCTGAACAATCGCCCTACCTTGCTGTCGACCGCCCCGGTGGTGGTGTAGTCCACCTTGCTGAAGTTCGTCAGGTCGAACGCATCCTGGGCATACGGTGCCAGGTCAAAGAAGCATGTACTGCCGAACATGGCACGCTTCTCCTTAAAGGTCGTGCCGGCCACAGTGTCCGTGATGGTCACCTCGATGTGTCCCCAGGCATAGCCGTACACGTTTATCACCACCGGATTGAAACAGAATCCTATTTCATCCGGATACTCGATCGTCGTTGTATCAATCTTAGTATTCCTCATTGCTATGTAAATTTATGTGTGTCACATCTTTTTCGAACACCCCAAACAGATTGTCCAAGATGTTCTGTACGGCCTTCGGTATCTCGCTGGAGTAGATATCTACCATACCTCCCTCCCGATGTAGCTTCGTCCCCTCGGTCCGTATCTTATGCGCGATAGCCCCGGACAACGTGACAAGCCCCCGTTCTTCCGGCGTGTACTTTGGCGTCCATTTCTCCGATGGCTTACGGGTGTACGGGAATGGTTTGTACGGAATACCTTTGTCGAGGACCCACTGCCGGATGATCTGATTGAATGTCCGGGGAACACCTCCCCCGGCGCGCCCGGTTTCCAACACCCCGAAAGCCTGCCGGCCATACAGCGCACCGCTATCCTCGGTGAACTCAACCCGTAGGCTCCGCTCGGTCCGTCCGGATGCTTTCTGCCCGGCGGCCAGGTGGTGGGCGATAATCGTTCGCCGCAACACCTCAAGCTCCTTGCCGATTATGGCCTGCGCCTCTGCTCTCCTGTCGTCCATCACTTCCCGATGTTAGAGATACATACCCCCCGGAGCTCCTTCAGCTTCAGCGGCACGATGATGCCAGACACGATGGAGGATAACTTGTCGAGCGACACGGAATAATTGATATCCCCGTCGATCGGCTCGAACAGTCCACTTTCGTTCAGCTTCACGATGAACTCCATAGCCAAAGCCTTACACCGGTCAATCACCGTATCATACTCCACACCGTTGGAGTCGCGGGCCGACTTGTCCAGGAAGGCAAACATACAGTTCGGCTGGTCCTTCACCTGGTTGTTCTTGAACTGCAGTGTTCCGCTCACCGGAAGCAGATACACCACGGCCGGCAGCTCCATCCGCTCGATGCGTATATCGGCTTTCGTCCAGTTCTCAAACACATACGTGAGACCGGGAACCTGCTCGGCCACACTCTTTACTTTCTGTTCTACAGTCATATCATTTCTTTTCTTCGTACACTTTCCTCAATCTACGCTCATACTTCGTCTTGTCCGCATCTATCTTCAGGCACTGATAGACCCGCACCCAAGGAACATGTTCCACCGCACCGTGGTCGGTCATACCCATACGGATGGCGAAGTAATCCACCAGCCCGAACGGACCGAAGTCCAACGTTTCGACGCCGGCATTCAGCTCCTCGGATGTAGGCGCCACCCGCGTTGTGGCGAACAACTTGTTTATTCGGGTTATCTCCCTTGACACCCACGAGGCCAGGGCAATGACTACGATTGCCCGCTCGGCCAACACCGCTTCGTCGGTCACACCGAGCACCGCCCGGCACGGCTCGAAAAATAGCTGTACGCCATTCCCCATCCCCTGCAACCGGGTGAGCTGCCCGAAGGTGATATCATTCAGCGTCTCCGGCACACGGACGCCGCAGCACTCGAATGGCCGGGAGAGTTCCGTTACCAATTCCGGAATTTCCTTTTCCACCGTACCGATATCGGCCAGTACCAGGTACTCGCCAAAGGTCATCTTTTGACGATTTGTCAATACTTCACTCTTATCCATACATCATTCTCCTATGTAATTCGTTTACAAACTGCTATTAATCCATCTCAGTCACCGTTGCCCTTGCCCCTTTTATTATCCTCCGTATCTCGAATATCATCAGCATGATCAACATATCCAGGTAGTCCGGAGAGTGGCCAAGGGAGAGCTTCATATCCTCCTTGCTGATAAGGGCTTTCTTCTTCGTGTCGCTATCCACATTCGCCTGCTTGAGCTGCCCGAGCTCTGTCTTGATTCGTTCCTCCTGCTCCTTGGTACAGATGATTCGGAAATCCCGGTTATTTATCAACTCGGCCAATTTAAAGGCGCACTGTGTTTTGAGATTATCGTAACGGTCATCCAACGCCCGGAGCCCTCCGCGGAACTCTTTGATACCAATGAGATAACTCTCCAGGTAGTTGCCCAACCCGTCGGAGTCGGCCACGGTGTTGCTCCGGGAAATCCGGTGTTCAATCATTGCATCGCGCAGGTCTGTCTCAATCATCTTACCAGTGGAAAACTCCTTGTCGATGATAATCGTACAGACATGCCCCACTCCTTTACCGGCAACGAACCTATCACGTCCTTTCATTGCAAGGTCGGCAGACATCTTAGCAAGCCCCGTCGCCCGCACATGCTCATTGGTGAACAAGTCACAGATAGCATCATACTCACAAAGCGCAGCCGGGTCATCATCATACTCCCAGTTACCGAGAAACAGACGCTGCCTTGTCACCTCATCCTTGGTGCTCCGGAGCGTTTCGATATAGTCCTCCGTTGCAAAAGGGTTATCCTGTACGAGCGCCGGAATGAAAGCGTACTGCTTCTCAAGTTTCTTCTCCCTTGATGGACGATAGAAAGTAGAGTACAGCCAGTTCTTCTTCGGATTACAGGTGATGAGCATCTTGGACGGAATACCATACACATCATTCATGTGCCGGCCGATACGCGTCTTCAACACTTCAAATGCCAGGTAGTGAACCTCTCCCGCTTCTTCGATCCATCCACCGGTAAACTCCTTCGAACCGAGACGCTCATACATAGGGTCCTTCATCGGATAGTACGTAAGGTCGATAAAGATGATTTCCGAGCCGTTGCGGAACTTTATCCCGTCAGACGTGAGTTTATATTCCGTAAACCCGTGGTGCTTCGCTACCTTGCCGAAAGTAATCGCAACGGACTCCCTACTATCCTTTAGATTGTTACGCCCAACAAACCACCGGGTACCGGGGAGAAAATGACAGCACTGCATCAGCCATTCACAACCGAGCCATGACTTACCACCACCCCCGGCACCACCGTAGCAGATGAACTTGTGAATGTTATCCCGGAGATAGTTGTACGCAAGCCGCTGTTTGATGTTGACTTTCGCCTGCTCACCCACTTACTCCACCTCCTTTGCTTCTTCGGTATACGGAAGGAAACCAAACCCGGAGAACTTCTGCCCGCCGGTTGTATGGTCTATCTCCTGCTTGTCTGCAAGACCCAACTTACGAGCAATGATGTTCGCATTGAACGCCCCCACGACGGCCCCCTCGAACTGCTGTGTCTCGATGGTTTCCTCTATGCGCGCGATGATGTCGGAAAAATCTTCGTCCTCCTTATTTAACTTCTTATACTCGTACCAGTATTTCGTATGGATCCCAAGGTATATACAGAGTCCGGAGAGCGAATACGGGCGAGCAGTCGGGGTTACCTCCTGTTGTACCTGTTGCTCATTGACGGTTTCCTCGATGGTCTTTTTCCCTTTTTGTCTTTTCCGTTTCACCGGTACCGTCTTCTGGATGGCCTTCTTTGTCAGCCACGGGTTCTCATCACACCATTGGAAGTACTCGCAAGCAGCTTCCCATAATTGCTCAGGTGTTGCAAAGAGTTTATCCCTTCCGTGCTTGGTACGCAATTGCCAATATTGATTTCCTTTCGGTGCTGCACACATATCTTTGTTCTGTTAAGTTCATTTTTCTATTTCTTCTCCCGTGAATAGTTCGTCATCCGAGTAATCCAGTTCCGGGAAGTGTTCTTTTGTCTTCTCCGGATTGCCCTTGTAGAAAACGAGTACGTTCTGATGGCACTTGCCTATCTTCCGGCTGTTGTTGAATTGTTTCGTCACCCGCATGGCCAGGCTACAAATCTGATTGGCGAGTACTATCTCGTTGTAGTACGTGAGCCCACTGTCAATGAATGCTTGGATTGTGTCCTGAACGAAACCATAGTAGCCGCCTTTCTTGTCGCGTACCTCGGCCACGACGAATACCGCGAAGCTGTTCTCTTCGAGCCGATCGCAGCACTTCCGGATGATATCCCGGTAGATGGCGACGAACTCCGGGTACTTCATCGTCGACAGGTCGCGCGGGTCGTCAGAGTAGACCTCAAGGTCTGCATAGGGCGGGCAACTGAATAGCAGGTTGAATTTCTTTCCGGGGAATAGAGTGTCGACATTCCGGCTGTCGTTGCACACCCAGTTCGGGGTGATTTCTTTTGCGTTGAGAACGGTGGATGCGTTCTGGTAGTTGGCGTCAATCTGTTCCTGGCGAAGGTCAATGCCATGATAGGCCATGCCGAGCTTTGCCGCTACGATGCCACGGACGGAACCGCCGGCGAACGGGTCGAGTATTGAGCCGCCGGGAACGTTGAACCACCGGTACACGAGTTCACAGAGTACCGGATCGAATATCGAGGTGCCATCCATGAGGGGGATGCCGTGTGATTGACAGTATTCGAAGATTTCATCCCAGGAAGGGTCGCTGCCGGTCTGCTCCCGAAGCTGGTTCCGGACGGCGTATATCCTTGGGGGCTGAGACGATCGGTTGTACGTCAACTCCATGTCCCGGCCGACCTCACTCTTGATGCCGAGGGAAAGCCATGCGCGTTTACGTTCCTGCCAGGCTCCCAGCTTGGTATCTAAAATAGAAAACGGGGGGATGATGAAACGCTCTTTGAGGTTACCGACCTTCACGGCTGGCTGGCTACGCGGCGTTGGCGATAGTGTGTCGTCAAAGAAGTTTGATCCGATAGTATCGAAATCAAAGTCCCAGGCACATAGTTCCTCCGGGGAGAAATCCTCGGCAATCATATCGAAGTCGAACACGGATGTGTCCGTCGTATGGTTGTCGGCCAGGGCCAGAGCCTTCCGGCGCGAGTCCTCCGTGGTGAGGTCGGTTCGCTTGATGGCTATCAGTTCGGTTCCGTCCGACTCGATCACTCGGACCGGGAGCCCCAGTTCTTTCGCCTGCTCATACACGCCGTTGCCGGCAATGATACAGTTCTCATCGTCAATCAAGATAGACCGGCCGGCACCGCAATCCTCAAGGCTTTTCTTTATCAATCGCCTGTTTTTCTCTCCATGGATACGGTAATTTTTCGGGTCAAGTCTTAGTTCGTTCTCGTCTAATTTATTCATTTTCTGTCATTTTGTGGATTCACAAAATAAAGATACCGAATAATCCCCAAAGGGACTACCCGGTATCTAAAAATCGACTGCCAAGTTGTGGCAGTAACTTTTTTATTTAGCAAAAACTTATTCGTAGGATCAACTTTAGGCGCGCTGGCTCTGATTGATTTGAGTAACTTGAGTTATTAATTGATTATTTTTCTTTGTGTACAAAAAAAATCACCTTAGCAAGGATAAATTTTGCGTTAATATTAATTTAGTTGTATGTGAATTTGAATTATCAAAAAATATTCCTATTTTTGTTTTCGGTTTTAAAACAGTGAGGTATGTAAGCAAACGCAAAGTAATTATAAACAAGTTAAACATTCACTACTATGGACTTCGATTTTGATGACTTAAATTGGAAGAAGATTATCTCCTACATTTTGTATGCCACTATTTCTGCTTTTATATTTAAAGGATGTAACGGTTTTATTTCATCATTTTTTATTCATTCCACAAATGCAATTTCGCATGAAGTGATAAATAAGTCCACCGAGTCCTCGTCTACATCCATCGAAAGTCTGAAAAAAGAACAAGAAAATCTGAAATCTGAAATTGAAGCTCTTAAAAAAGAAGCAAAAACAAAATCAAATATTGCCAGTAATACCTCAAATAATAGAAAATCCTCAAATCGTTATAATAACAGTTCTGCAAATAAACTTTCCACGGATGCTTCAGGTAATTCCTCTGAGAACAAATTTACTCATGTTAGAACCCCATTTCGTATTGAAAATTCTGGTAGGCAACTAAAACTTGCACAAAGGGAAAGAGTAATTAATAATCTGAAAGATAATAGCAAGTTTTTAAGAGTAAAACTTAAAAACACTTCAACCAATACAATCAAAGTTGCTGTCAAATACCGGGATCTACAAAATCAATGGATCATAGAGGGGTGGTGGATTGTAAATCCATATTCGGAATGTCTAACCAATATGAAAACCACAAACGGAATCATGTATTATTATGCTGAGAGCACTAATAAGCAAAAACGTTGGAGTGGTGATCAATACCTCAAAATACCCGAACAATCTTTCATACTACTGCCAGACGATAGAATTATTGGAAGTGGGGGTACAATGGATGCTGGCTTTTCTGCTCATTCCTCTGGTGCTACTTCTTTGGGCGGTACAATTGTGATGATTTTTTAAATCGCACTGGATGGTGTATGCTATAATTTCAAATATACTTATAATTATGGGAATGATATACCTGATTTTTTATTTGGTGTAAATAGGTATATCATTCCCATAATTTTTACGTTAAGTAATTTCCCATCAACCCTGCTAACAACCGATCGGCCGTCACATGGACATCTTTCTTCACAAAGCTGTGAATCCGGTAAATATCCGCATTGACGAATATCTTCCTTGGCGCGTGTGATTTGTTTTCCATATTACTTTTCCTTTTTAAAATTTTCGTACTCGCTTCGTAATACCATTACATGATTTGGGTCCCAATATTCCCACCATTGAGAGAAAAGGCCTTTAAACATGGTATCGACAATTACCATATCGGGAGGGATTCCTTCTCGTTCCTCAGTTATCGGATGATTGTGTAGTCCATGGTAAGCATTCTTGGTTTTATGCCACGCTTTATCAGACTCCTCTATCATTTTTCTGATTTTACGGCTGTCAGCCAGTTTGGTATGACCTATCGCAAGCAGTATACAGGCTGCGATTAATGCTATTGCTATCATAATTTATTATATTTGTCAAAATTTAATTATTACAACATGAATAAAACTTTAGAATCGTTTATCAGAGACACCCTGAGAGGGATATCAAATATTCCGAATGAGAATAGTAATGCCCACACTTTTGACTTTGATTGCTCCGAATTGGAAAATTTTCTAAACGGGGGGAGAGATATCACAAAGGAACCATCCAAGTACAAAGAATATCTCGAACGGCTGGATGAAATCGGCGTTCCTGCTATTTATTGGTTTGAAATAGTTTCTGATACAGATTGCGGAGAAATACTACGTATTTTTGAGGAGTATAAAAAAAAGAAACAGAGAACTACCCCTGCCTTGAATAGCAATAAGAATTCTAAAATTCTGTATGTTGGCAAAGTCAAGAATTCACTCTCTGGAAGATTGATACAGCATTTAGGATATCACGAGAAGCCAACAGATCAAGGGCTGCAACTGTTTCATTGGACAAGGGAACTATCTAATAAACTGGAGCTAAAACTCCACGTTATCAAAATAGATAATGAAATGGCTTTTCTTATTCCAGCCTTAGAAACATATTTTGCAGACGAGCTGAAGCCTTTGATTGGTATGCACGTAAGGTAGTTACCAAGAATGACTATACTTGCATCACTTAGAGAGCGACTAAAATACTGGGCCGGATTGCAGTTCCGGCACTAAAGGTTTTAGCCGCTCTCCACTTTTACTCACTTGCCTGTCTTTTTCTCAACCAACTCAACTGCATCATCTATGGCATCCTGATACCCATTGTAATACCCAGAATCTTTCTTGCCCAAATGCCTGCCATAACCGGCGGCCAGAAAGAATCCAAGAAGAACCAAGAACAGCCCTACACTAAAACCCCAGTTGAAGTGCACTATATCGACCTTGAACGGTCTGAACGATACGCGGAAATCATTAGTCGCGTATACTGAGATTACCGCCATCAAGATGATACTAATTATAATTTGCTTCATAAATCTATCCTTTCTAATTATTTTTGAGTGCTTACATCTTTATCTTCCTAATGACAAATGGATCATATGCAAAAGTTGTTTCACCATCTTTATGGTATCCGTGATCACCACGATAACCTAAGATTCCTCTATATTCAACTTTTCCACCCGGCTTACAGCTCGACCAAGACACATCAACTGAAGTCCAATTATCAAGCACTTTTCCATATGAATCATACCTAAAGTAATAATCTCCTTCTTGAATATTTCCAGAGTTTACATGTTCATACCCTTTAGGGATAAGGCTATTCGGTCCCCATAGATGAGATGCTTCTATACTAAAGTCACACAAGATATTTTCTCTTGAGAAGCGAATAATTCTCTCCACGCTTCCACAAAACCACTTATCTGCGATAGGGAGACTGTAATACTCAAGTCTTGGAATCAGTGAAAGACCTTCTATATCTTGGTTGCCATTCTGATACACGGGGTGTACCGCTACTATAGCTATATCGTTGTACCATTTGCTAAATCCTACCACTTTATCGGCCTCGTTAGGATGACAGGGAGCATTATCTTTGTCGAGTCCAGTAATACCACCACCGAATTTCACAGCAAGATATAGAGCTAACTCTTTCGATACATTCGGATAAATTCTATACCCTACTATTACGTACTTGAGTTTATCTTTTATCTTTCGCTCCTTGATTTTGAATATTTCGCAATTGAATTTCATTTTTCCATTGTTGAGCTATACGGTGGCCATTCAACCGCCGTATAGCAATGTAATTACTAAACTATCACCCAGTCATTGGAAAACATATCCTGCCAGTCAGGTACATAGTTTGTAGCCATGCATCCATATTCAGCGTCCGGGTACACAACCAAACATTGGTCACGATAGTGAATCGAGCCATCCGCATACTTACTGATTTCTTTCTTGGCTGAATCTGGTAGAGACTGCATCTTAGGAACAATGTCCGATGCTATATCGGAGTTAATCTGCTTTACAATGAAGCATTTGCCGCCCCATTCCTTACGAGCGATATTGAAACCTCGTTGGAGCGCGACCAAGGCCTGACCAAATGTACCTATCTCACCAGTGACCAATTCTTGGTTCTCAACCGCGCCGAGCGACGCGTGGAACTCTTGTATGCTCTTTTGTTTCTTGCATGGCTTTTTCATTTTATCAGCCTTTCGTTCCGATGGTGGTTTTGAACTCATACACGGCTTTGTCGTCCTTAATCACCGGCCCGTGTACGTTGCTGGTGGTCAACTCGGGGTAAGTACCAGCATAGAAGCTCATCACTTCCTCCGGTGCCATAGATGGGTTGGGGTCTGATAGTTCAAGATTCTTGTGCTTGAATACCCGATCGATGTCTTTAATGTTCAATGCCATGATTATTCCTCCTCTTCTTCGTTAGTGTCATCCTCATTTTCTTCCTCCTCGTCATCAGTGGAAGAGCTGCTGTCGGATTCTCCGACGATGGTATTATAAATCTCTTCCGTGTTCTCTTCCTCCGGTTCATCAGCTCCGAACAAGGAGCCAGTGTTCAGTTTTTCCATCAGGGCATCGGTCCGCTTCTTGATTACCGAAGCGTTGGCCACACTCATGGCACCGGCTTTCTTTATCAGGTCGACAGCTGCTTTGTACTTCTTGGCTTTCTCGAAGTCATCTACTTGCTTGAGCAGTTTAGTGTAGGCATCGAGTTCCTTTTTCTTTTTCTCCTCACCAGCTTTGGCAGCTTTGCTGTCCGCAGCGGCCTTGTCCGCACTGGCTTCGAACTCCTGCAGGTTGGTAAGGATGCCCGTCGCCTTGGCGATTGGTTGGGCCACTGCATCGATAAAGCCCGCTTCGAGTTCTTCCGGAGTGCCAGAGATAACCAGGGGCTTCATCAGGTCTTTGGCCGTATCTTTCAGATCGGCTTTCTTCGGGATGAGACTTGTGACCAGCTGGTCACCTTTGCGCATGATGTTGATGCTCAGCGAATCTCCATCACCAAGCATCGAATAAAATCTTGAAAACATAATTGTGGGTTTAAAATATTGATAAATAGAATTTTTCAACACTTGCTATACAGCCAGGCATTGGCGATCCAATACAGGCCGAAACAAAAAATCGCCATCAAAATGATGACGACGACCGTGAACAGTTGCATTTGTTTACTCATGTTCTTCTTTCGCTTTGGGTTTAAATCCGGCCGGAATCTTTGCCCAGTCTCGGAAAAACTTCTCAAACTCCTCCATATCGGAGAACATATCCATCTTGGACTTCTCCGTAAGAATTACCTTGGTAAATTCCCCGAAGTAGTTATCGGCTGCTCGAATGAATTTCTTATGCTCGTTCTTGATCGAGCCGACGCATAGACCGTTGAGTTCCAACAGTTCATTGGCTTCCTCAACATAGCTGTTACTCAGGCAGGCGAGCAGATGGGCCGCAGACAACAGTCTGTTCATTTGCTCGATGCTGCCATTCTTTTCGGCAATCTCCACCAGTGTTTTTGGTGCTCTCATCTTCGTGATTTTCCTTTCATTTCGATAACATTAAACATTTCCTTCACTCTATCGGCTATGTAATAGTCATACTTTGCCGCAAACTCCGTGTCCGGATTTAAGTTCGTCGTTATGTGTGTAATGGCATTTTGCCTGTTCTCATAACGCAGCTGCAGAACGGTTTGTATAACATTCACCCCTGTTCCGAAGTGTTTTGAGCCCAACGGTTCCCGCCCAAGCTCATCAATGGCAAGGTTACTCATCCTCGCTCTGTCGGTATACTTGGATATGCCCTCTATTCCTTTTTCTGCATATTGCAAGGATATTTCCGTGGCACTTGCCAAATAAAATCCAAATCGGTCGTTATTGCAACCAAAACACAAACGGTTTATCCGTCCCTCGTAGCGTCGAAGTGCTTTCAGTATCAATGACTTTCCAACACCCAGAGGTCCCCATAACAAAAGTCCTTTTGTACTATCGAATACAGTTGAGTGCCCCCATACCCATTCGTAGACGGCAGCTACAAGTGCTCTGTTTCGGTCATCAATAACGAATAAAGGCTCCTCCTGCTTGAAGCAGGCGACAAACTCTTTTTTCCAAAAAGCCTCCGTTTCCTGTTGGGTCCACTGAATACTCTTGCCGCCGATATGATAGTCAGAACGTAATTGATTTGATGCCGGCGGACTCTCCCCCGGTGCTCGGATCAGGTTCCCTATTTTTTCCATTGTTCATTTGTTTTTCAATTATCCACAGATTTGCCCTACTCTCCCACTGCTCCACCTTTCCTCCGGTGGCAGTACGCCATCCGAGACTTTCGAAGTGATTGAAGAATATCTCCGCCTCCTGCTCCCAATTCGGGAGCCTGTCGGTGAAATACGTCTTTACCTCCTCCAGGGCCGGAGGGATAAACTCTTTCTTTCCTCGTTTTGGAGGTTCTTTTGGTGGCTCCGGTGGAAATAACTCGACAGAGTTATTTTCTTGTTTTAGTTTATGTTTATGTTTTCTCTTTAAGGTTATGCTTTCAGCTCGGTTTCTACTCGGTTTCAGCTCGGTTTCTACTCGGTTTCTACTTAAATTTTTTAAGTAATAATTTGGGCTTCTTTTATTCCGTTCACCGCCATCAAAATCAATCAGCCCTAATTGCTTCAATCTTGCCCTCGCATCAATCATAGTCGGTTCGCTAATTCCGATGCGTGCGCAGATAGACTCGTTGGGATACTCGAAGGGATTCTCCCATTCACGCTCATTACACTCCTGGAGTAGCCCGAAGTATAGATAAGCCTGGGACGGGGTAATCTTCTTAGAACGCCGTATCTTCCAAAACTGATTAATCAATTCGATGTAGTTCATCTCAAGTATGCGTTAACCTCATTCATAAACTCTTCAATAGACCGGCAGATAACGTACTTGTTATTCGCCAGTTCCGCCATAGCCTGCCACTCTTTCTGTGAGTCGCTTTGTTTTCCTTTAGGGGTCTTCATCTCTATACAAAGAGAGGCAAACCCTTTCTTAGGGATAAGTAGTATCAAGTCCGACACTCCGGCAATCACCCCTACCCGTTGCAACTTGGCCGCGGTAATCTTATCCCGCTTCTCTCCGTTCGGAACGTGGAAAAGCAGTTTAGTAAGCTTGGGGTATTGCAGCCGGAACCAGGTAAGACAGGAAGACTGAATGTCTGCTTCAATATCTGCCATAAGTCATTTAGTTAAGTGATACAAAAAGAAAAGACGTTATCCGTCTCCCGCAACTCGCCAAAGTTTTCGATCAAAGGGCATACAGCCTGCAATCGGGGATCAGATAACGTCTATGTTTAGTTAAGTCAAGAATGTCTGTCTATACTCCCTTTTGTTTGAAACTTTGGCATTGCAAACATACCGATATCCATTTTATCCATCGTTACGACATTCTAAAAATCGACTGCCACGACATGGCAGTCGATTTTTTCAGGCTATCAACGACCGGCATTTATCTCTGTCTGAACCTCGGCTACCTTGGTTATAACCCGGCCAATTATCCTTGCTGAGATGGAAACTTCGTCTCCAAAGCACTCTACCGTGGGGTTAGTAATCTCAATCTTACCGGTCTTCAAGTTCTCCACTATCGTAAGACCAATTCGTGTCCGGCGCTCTTCAGCCGGCGTGTTGTTTCCTTCCATATTAATTTCCTCCTATAATCTTTGTCTAAATAAATCCATTGTCATGTTGACAATATTCTCTTCTACCTGGTCATCCGTACCCGTCACCTTATTGGCGATATCTTTTTTCGTTTGGATAACCTGGTACATATACTCGTCGATGGTATCTTTACCAAGGAAGTAGTAACAGTTCACATTGTTCTTCTGCCCGTTACGATGTGCCCGGTCCTCAGCTTGTTCGCAATCGGAGAATGTCCACGGGAACTCAACGAATGCCACGCGGGAACTGGCCGTAAGCGTTAGCCCGGTACCACCTGATTTGTAGTTCAGGAGAATGAGTCTACACTTTGGATCCTCCTGGAATCGGTCGACGGCCATCTGCTTCTGAGTGATGTTATCACTCCCAGTAACGGTAACCGCATCTGGGAAGTATTTCTTCAGCTCGGCAATAACCTCTTTCAGGTAGGCAAAGACGATGAGCTTCTCACCGCCATCGATAACGTCGTGGATGAACTCGGCAGCTGCTTTGATTTTCCCACGTGCAGAGATAGCTTTGAGTATTCCCATCTTCACCATCACCTCGCCTCGGATGGCTTTCGCAATCTTCTCATCATCCGCATCCTTGTAGGTCCGCAGATATTGGATAAGGTCGTGTTCAGCCTTTTGGTACTCCGTCCGCGTGGTGATGTCGAGTGTAAGGTACTGTCGAGTCTTGTCCGGGAGCTGTGCGAGCACCTTGCTTTTCTCCCTCCGGAAGAAGCAGGTGTTCCAAAGTCGCCAGTTCAATTCCTTCATATTAGATGACTTCTTCGGCCCGGCACAGTACTTGTCTACAAAATGTTTGTAACCTCCGAAGTCCTCCAGACGTCCCATTATCTTCAACTGCTGTATCAGGTCGGTGTTGTCGTTGACTACCGGCGTACCGGTAAGCTCAAGTATGAACTCCTTGCCTTTGGCGATGCCCTCCATGAACTTCGACTGTTGCGTCTTGGTCGACTTGCACTTGTGCGACTCATCGATGACCACCGAGCGGAAGAGGTCCACCCGCGGGTCGAACCTGATGGAGCTCATCGTGAACCGGCTACTTTCCTTTATACCCAGCACGAAGAACTTCTTCAGCGACTCGTAGTTAGTTATGAAGATATCACAACACTTTGTTTCGTAGAAACGTTGCCAAGATGCCTTGTTGCGATCGTCCAGAATCATCGCCTGTTTCCCGGCAAACTTCTTGAACTCACGCTGCCAGTTCACCTTGAGCGCGGCCGGACAAACGACAAGGCACGGATACGACTGTGCAATCGTAACCGTGCCTATCGCCTGTAACGTTTTACCAAGGCCCGGCTGATCCCCGAGGATGCAACGCTTATGCTTTAGCGCGTAGGCTATGCCCTCCTTCTGGTAATCATACGGTTCCAGCTTCAACCCGTGGGGTACGGAAAGCGTCGGCATTGCCGGCAGAGAGAAATCCATCTCCTGGGTTACCTCGCGCATTTGAATACGCGAGCAATAGCCAACCGAAACCGCCCACTCCGCCATCTTATTCACAAAGCCAACATCCTGGAGCGAAACCCTCCACGACTGTTCCTCATGGATGTACGCCCCTTTGATGTTGGCCAGTACCGACGGTATGCGCTTCACACACTCGACGAGCCGGGGATGGTACGCAAAAGACACTTTGTAACAACTGGGCGACTTCGTGATTAAGAACGGTCCCGCCATGCCTATGCCGCAGTCTCTTTCTTACTACGTGGCTTCCTCGGTTTCACCCGTTTACCGTTCACAGACATGGTAACACCGTTTCCCTCCAAGGACTGCATCAGTTCGTCCACGGTTGTTTCGGCAACTGCATCAGCGAATGGCATACCGTCCGCTTCGGCATCTTCGTTGAACGGCAACTCCTGCTGAATGAACGACCACTTCTTTTCAAATAGATACTGTTCCACCTCGTAATTGCAACTCTGCACGACCTCGTGAAGCTCGAAAGCGTACTTGTACTCTTCGTTTTCGTCGTTGAACATGGTGAACGGTGAGTTCAGGTTCAGGATCTTACTGCTCTTCAGGAAACGTTTCCCGGACAGCGTGACACCCTCGCTCGAATCACTCCCACCAATCGAGTACCCGCTCACCTCTAAGTTATCATAGATGGTATCGGGCAGCTCGTCCATGCGGTCAATCAGGTTACTCTCCCGCTGTTCGCAAAGGAATGCGAAATGTGGAACGAACTGCTTGAACGCGTTGGTAAGGTCGCTGTGTACGATATTCTTTCCCTCAAGGGTGACATTGTTGCCATCCTCATCTTTGTAAACAACAACGAGCGTGTTGTCCTTGGTAATCTTTGCTTTAATGATATTCATGTTTACCTCCTATCTTTATATTCGTTGACAAATTCTGCATAGTAACGGTCTGCCGGAAGAGGCAGGACAATCCCAAACTCAGAAACGGCATCCGCTTGTACTTTTCTCAAAAAGTCAGTCATTTGTAAGGTATTGAGCGACGAGGTGCCGCTGGCCACCAGCTCTTCCCGGCCTTTGATGAGTACAGGACGGCTGAGAAACTGTTTGCAATAATGATCATAGTAATCATTCTTGCCCGTGCCCGTCTCCTGCTCCATACATGTGAACCACAGCCACATCAACGCGTTCTGCGAGAGCGACCGGGGTTCGACAAAGCGTTCAATTTTCAACCGATACTTTCCGTTCCGTAGCTGTGAACACATGAAGTCAAACGACTTTGTGAGCTGAACGATTCCGTCTTTCTTCGTTAGGATTGCCTCTTGTGCCATTAGTTATTCTCCCCTCCGAAAATTTTGTTATCGGTGATGAGTGCCCGGTTCTCTTCCAGGAACTCGATAAACCGCTCGCAGTGATTTGTAAGCAGCTTCACCGTTTGCTTGTGGTTATACACGTAGTATTCCGGGAAACAAGTACCACTAATCAGCGGCGTACGGCTCGTACCGCCTTTCAGCTGGTAGGCAGTGTACTCGAACGCTTTCACGCTCTCCATCTGTCCCGACTCGATCAGGCAGTATGGATATACATGCCGTTGCCATCCGTGTGCGTACTTTCCGAAATCGTACTTGCTCGTAGTCTTGATGTCGTACACAATATCCCAGCGAAGCTCATCGATATAGCCGTACATTTCCACAAGTCCGTATTTCGTCTGAATGGTAGCACACACGAAAAGTTGTGATACCGAACCCTTGAAGTACTCGGCAACGGCCATACACCAGGATAAATCAAAAAGGAAATGCCGGCCGTTGATTCGTGCCTGGATGATATTCGTTTCCTTGTCGCTGATGAGCTGTACCTTGGCATCCGGCTCGGGCTTCTTTCCGTGGACAAGACAATCGACAATCTCATTGAACGCAGTACCCTTGTCGGCAGCTTCGCTATCAAACGGGACGCGGTTAATCGAGTCCAGAAGGGATTGCTTCTTTTCTTCTTCAATTTCCTCAGCGGTTTTCTTATACTCGCCAGTCTCATTGTCGATGTTCCAGAAACTATCCACCTCTTCATCAGACCGCAAGTACTGCTCGAATTTATCGAGCAGACTTGGGTAGAATCTGTATTTAGGCTGCATCCCGTTCATACTTTTTCGACAGTTTATTGAACTTCAACCCCAACGCCTTGCATCTCTCATTGAGCAGCATGCCGGCTTGTAGCTTACTATCGAAGACATGTTGGAAACCGCCAATACGCTGAGCTGCCTCATTAGCAGATACCTCGTCAGTAACCAACTCGATATTCTCCTTGATCACTTCCATCAGGTCCTCGTACTCGTTAGATTTCTCCATCTGCTTGGCTTGGTACCTCTTGTAGGTATCAATAATGCCAGCCATGAACGTATTTTGTCCGGTAATCTCACCCGCCTCGTTAATGATAACAGCCACCTTGATACGTGACGGAAGGTTGCAGGTGTTCTTCCCGTAGAACTTCTCGCACGGGTCGAAGGAGATTGTTCTATCCTTGCCGATAGCTTCCATGTAGCCGACAAGGTCCAGTTCCTTAATCAGGTCACCGGCAGACGAGCCGCCAATCTCCGGACGGATTTGCTTTTCATCCCCCACTTTCTCCTCGCGTTCATGGGCAACAAATACCACACTCTTACCCATGAGCGACACCTGATTGATGAAGTTGATGAACATCTGCTTGCGGACACCATAGCCCTGCAGGGAGAGCGTGCCGTCGGCTTTCCGCATCTTCGGATTGGTGGTCATAATGTACTTGTCCATGAAAGACAGCATCTTTCCGGCGGTGTCAATCACGATTGTGTCGAACTCCTTGATTTCCTCGGAGGACAACGCTTCATTCGTTTCCTCCCAGTTCTTGATTTCCACCGTGGGTACGCGATGGGCAGCATTGACGCGGTGAACACCGCCATCATAGTCAAACAATACCGGGTTCGGTGCCGACAAGGCAAGAGTTGTCTTGCCCATACCGGGTTGTCCGTAAATCAATGCGGACAAATTGCTCTTTACTGTGAGCTCAGTTGGTTTTTTAATAAGTCCCATAATTTCGTTTTTTGTGGGTTGATAAATAAGTGAATAAAAAAAGTTCCCGGATAGGCGGTCAGGCCACACCGGGATAAGGATTTGTACCCTCACGGGCTTTACCTACGATTCTTCTAAATAAAATGCGTAATAAACAGTAAACTTCCACCGCTGTGGTTGTTGTGAGCCGAGACAGGACTCGAACCTGTATTGCTGTGCTACATCTTACCCATCACCGGGGGCGCACATACATAATCCCCTCCGGATAAAGCGTCTACCAATTCCGCCACTCGCTCGTTTTGCCCGTACCACGCCTGATACGGGACTTCAAACTAAATCTATAATACTATGAAAAAACACTGACCGTGATTCACATCATGGGTTTAAATATTGGTTTTAGAATGTTGTGGTAAAACCATACGGAGTATATCAGGCCCAAAAGATTCCATTGCCAGTTCCAATCACCCGTAACCGGGTTTACATCGTTGAGCATGAGCAGACACGGTGCCGCCAGTATATTAAGCAGACACACGTTTATGATTATTTTTATCATTACTTTTCGTTTTACGGGGTTTCTGATAACTTACCGAAGCATATCTCAACACATCTGCTGCATTGCAGTACCATTTGCCGCTTTGCGCGGATGATCTTTTTTCTGCTCGAATTTTCCCTGCACCAATAAGGCGCAGCAATCGGCTATACCCTCCTACGATTGTCTCAGCTTCGCGCCGTCCGAACGTCTTGTCGTTCATTACGATGAATATCTGAGCCAACTTACTCTCTGCCACCTCCTCTGAGGAAGTTGGCAACTTCATCTCATTACTAATTGTATATTTCATGCTACTAAGTTTGTTAAGTCCAGTTCATTACTTCTACGCCCTCCTAACCGCGCACCTGTCCGGGCGGTCGTACGGGCTCGTGTGGGTACTCTCATACGTCTCATATCAAGTCCGTTGCCGGTTATCTGCATAACCAGGAATAAAGCAGAGAACAGCAGCTCAAGGCCATGTTTCCGTATCTCCTGCAAATCAAAGTCACGCTGTAGCTTCATGCAGATCATATACAGAAGAAGCTCGGTATCTTTTGAAATACCAAGCTTCCTGTATATACTCTTCTTTTGAGCTTTCGTCGTCCAGACTGACTTGTTGAGGTTATCGGCCACTTCCTTGTCAGCCAAACCCTTGCAGTATTCCTCTGCAACCATCAGTTCCGCAGGTGAAAGTGCCGCTCCCATACTTATGCTATTCTGGTAACAATCACCTCCAGCCCGTCATCGCTCTTATTTGCAGACCATTTCAAACCCTTGCGGATGAATATTGTCTGCTGACGCTGTATGATAGTATTGATACTATTCAGCTGTTCCACCGGGAACCTTTCTTCATCGTTTACATCCATTCCCAAGAGAACAGAAGTAACTTTTCTTCTTTTGATAGTTTCTTCCATCTGTCTAATCTAATTTTTGAGTTAAAAATAATGTGAATACGTGGTTTGATTCAATGTCATAGAAAGGAGCATATATCCATTCCCCAATAAAGCCCTTTTTCTTTGATAAGACTATCAAGTTCTGCAACTGTTTGCTTCCCGCAATTCCTAAACTTTAATACATCAGTCCTTCTAAATTGAACTAAGTCACCATAGGTTGCTATATCGCAGGCTCGCAATATATTACAAGTACGGCGTGATAGGCCATCATATAATATTTTCTCTGACAGTAGGTGAATCATCTCTTTCTGTTCTTGTGTTTCTTCCTTTACAACAACCTTTTTAGCCTCTTCTCTTAATACAGATATTTTTAATTCGTATTCTGCCTTTTCACGTCTCAGCTTTTTATTTTCGGTCAAAACATCAGCATATCCTTCCGCTCTCGATAACCTAAGTATTCCACTTTTTGCAATTTGGGCAACCCTACAGAAAGATATATTGTGCCTATCCGCAATTGAATCCATCTTCTCTCCCTTTATGTAAGAGCAGACAATATCTATTGTCCTTTGAGATTCATGCCCTCTCGATAAAATCGAAAATGCTTTACTAAACAAATCTTTTACTAAATAAACATTACGAGAGACATCGCAGAATCTAGCAATTTCCGTTTTTACATTATCAGTTGTATTATTTAACTCCTTTTTCAGCTCTACAAGTTGAGCTCTGTATCTTATAATGTTATTTTCTATACTCCCGATATCTGGTACAGTTTTTCTTAGCAACTCGACCGACTCTGTACTTATGAGTACGCGATTCCCAAATGCTCTACTGCTTAAAAGACTTTCGTTAATCCAATTTGATACAGTTTGTGAGTGAACTCCGAAAATATCGGCAACCTCTTGTCTTGTTAGAAATTCTTTTTTCATAATTGTTATATATTTCTTATTTGTGAAGCAACCCCGACTCGAACGGGGATGATACGTCTAACATATCTCTACACTTCTCGACTTGAATAGCCTATTCTTGAATATTTTTCAGCTATACCGGTATTTATTTTACAAGTGCATTGAGCGTCTACCAATTCCGCCACTACTTCATAAAGCTGCCCATGTACAGAAGTGACTAACTTCCGGTACATGGGCGAGCTGGCTCTTTTTGAGTGAACACCCGTGGTCCCAAAGAGTACCCGAAAAACACCTCACCGAATAACTTTTCAATCCTGTGTAGTCAACACCGATTTAATAGGTTATATGTCGTGGAGCATAGGGGACTCGAACCCCTGAATCCAACCGCATAAGGTAAACTGTCTTCGTCATATCAGATTTTTACGGTGACTAACCCCAACCTTATGCCATGCCCCATGTGCCCGTCTTTCCAGGCTGTCAACTTGGTTTTATTATTTACCGACGTAAAAGAGTGAAAAATCGTCTGGCTCGTTTGGTTACTCAACCTCAATTATCTCGAATACACCCTTTCGGATGTAAATCTTTCTGTTGTGGTAATCTCGAATGATCGCTTTGTCATTAGGTGTTGTGCACTTACCCGTTGCATCGTCCACATAAGAGCTGCCGCACGCCTTGACGGTGGAGCTGTCGTACGCCTTGACGGTGGAGCTGCCGCACGCGAACACGTACGTGTTCGCTCGGGCCTCATAGCGTCCACTTGTGTAAATACCATTATCGTGCAACTCTTCCTGCGTGAAGTTCTCATCCAGGTAGTCGGCGTTTACGATTTCGTTTTTAAATACCCACCGCCAATTCTCTGTTATTGCTTTTAGCAAACCCGTTTTATCTTCGGCATCGAGCCCCATCTTGTAACCATCGGTGCAAGCACCTTTTGCTTTCGCCCTATCTAAGAGCTCATGCTTTAATTCTTCAAATGTTTTCATATTAAATATGTATTGTTATGAGTAATCGTAAGAAACCCAGCGGCTTTCACAAGTAGCTGGGGTGTTGTAAAGAAAAAGCATATCAGTTTCCGCAGATGTGAGTGTCAAACCCATACCCATCCCGACACGATACAGTATTATGGTCAAATACCATGAGTAACCTCTGTAGGTAGCTCCCGTGCGTGTTCCGATGTAAACGCATACTGACTGTCGTCAATGGGAAAAGGGTGCACTATCTTCTCAGACGGCGCACCCAAACACAAACACAAAATAAAACACGACAAAACTACTATGTAAATATCTTGATACCTGCCCATACGGTTTAGCTTCACACCCGGCCGGAGTGTTAACTTCTACTGTATAGATCAAAGACTACCATTTGCAGGTATCATAGAGTTCTCCCGAGCCGATTCGATCGGCGGCATCACGCTTTATTCGGGAGATGGCTAACTTTATTCGCTAACCGATTCAAGTCGGCCCTCATCGAACCAAGTACTTTCAGCGATACCACCATCGGGTTTCAGCCCGCAAGGTTGCACTTCGTAAGTTTTGCCTCCATGCAAATACTCGCAACGGGCGACAACTAACCCACTAAATCCCGTAACAACGTCACGTACCTTGTCATTCAAATCAAACTTCATAATCTACATTATTATATATATCTGCATTATTGCATTGTGCCCCGATAACCTACAACGGTTTCGCAACGGAATGTTCTACCGTTCGGGGCTTGTTCAGCTTCCTATTTTAATCCACCACGCTCCGCCTTTCGACATCTGTTTATGTGGACAACCCTCGGAGTGTATTGTACCTTTCTCAGTACTCACTGCGGCAGATTATATCGGCTACACGTAACCAATTCTTTTCCGGGACTGCACCCGTAACCCTACTCAAGTCTGCTTCCGGCGAACCGGTTCCGAGTCTTTCGGGGTGTGTTGTTGCGGAGTATCGCCTCTCCTGTCCGAACGGGTCGGACGCCCTTAGTACCTGATATCCTATCAAAAGGCAGAATCGAGTTCGTATCAGGCGAGGTTAGTCACCGCAGTAAGAGCCGGAACCTCTTCCGTAACCCATAGCCAGCGAAACAGCCTCCGGGGTCATGCCGGCGAACATTTCGCTTTCGTCCTTACGGTTAGCCATCCGTTCGTTATGAGCAGCCCAACTTGCAGCAATCGTAGCCTCAAGTCTTGCGGCTCTCTCTTCGCGTGCTTTCACAGCGTCTTTCTCCCAGCCCCAAGCAGCCTTCAAACACTCGGCCCAACTGCGTCCTCTACGGTTAGATTTGCTGTTGTAAATCCTATGAGCATCTTTCATGATTACTGATAAATTGTACTTTTTCATATCGCTAACACATTTTAGTTATGTTGAAAATTTTGTTATCTCATCCAAACTTTGTACGTTTGTATGTTTGTATGTTGCAAAGGTAAAAACTTATTCGATATAATATCTATTTTATCGAATATATTATTCGATATTTAACTTTTATTTACTTATAGCATGGGGTTAAAAGAGAGATTAATAGATTTTATAGAGTATATCGGAATAGAAAAGGCCGTTTTTGAAAGAACTGTTGGGCTTTCAAATGATGCTGTCAACAAAATGGGAGATGGAACAAGAAGAAGTACATTAGATAAAATATCGAACAAGTACCCCGAGTTAAATATA
Source organism: Bacteroides sp. (assembly GCA_031555765.1). GTDB lineage: Bacteria > Bacteroidota > Bacteroidia > Bacteroidales > Bacteroidaceae > Bacteroides. The sequence goes on from JAVBUC010000011.1 coordinate 44,264, forward strand.
AACTGGCTGCGAACCGGCGAAGGCTCAATGCTCAAAACAGAAACACAATACAAATCGGACGTGAGGTACATCGCTCCTTATCTGAACGAGAACCTTATCAACGTCCCGTATGTTCCACAAGCCGCAATAGCGTCATTTGTGGAAAGTTTATACGACATGGAATACGACTTAGAAGAATATGGAATAAGGCCTGAGGAAGATGAAGACCTTCAAGATGGTACATATATAGTTTTTGATGTAGCGGGGGATAGCATGTACCCCACCCTATCATCCGGAACAAAAATCCTGTGCAAGAGGATATCAGAGGGACACTGGGAATATGCCAACGGCGTAGTGGTAATCGTGTATGGGAAAACACTTACCGTTAAACGTGTACTGAAAAACAACTTGTTTGGTAACAATTCGCTGACGCTAAAAGCGGATAACCCTCAACACGGGCAACTCGATGTTGAGCGGCGGGAGATACGATCCATGTGGCAAGCGATTAGAATCGTTAGCCAAAAAATCGTATAACACCTTATTATATATAGTGAATTTCATTTTGAAAAACACTCATCGATTACACAACATGACATTTTTTTAACTCATTATAAACTAAAACACTTGTACCATGGATTTCAAAGATGCAATCAAGCAACTCGCTGACCGGGTTGGCAAACTCAAAGAGAACATTCAAACAGAAGAAGCCACGAAAAATGCCTTCATCATGCCATTCATCAACGCCTTGGGCTACGATGTCTTCAACCCGCTGGAGGTTGTTCCGGAGATGACATGTGATATTGGCATAAAAAAGGGCGAGAAGATAGATTATGCTATCATGAAAGATGATGCACCTATTCTTCTCATTGAATGTAAACACTGGAAACAGGATTTGAATCTACACGATAACCAACTTGTGCGCTACTTCCATGCATCAAAAACCAAATTCGGTCTACTCACCAACGGCATTGTCTATAAGTTCTACACAGATCTTAAAGAGCCGAACCGCATGGATGAAAAGCCATTCCTGGAGATCGATATCACAGACATGAAAGACAACCAAATGGAAGAACTGAAGAAATTCCATAAGTCTTACTTCGATGTGAACAACATCCTTACTTCTGCGAGTGAACTGAAGTATATGGGCGAACTGAAGAACATCATCAACCGCGAATTCAGCAACCCAAGTATTGATTTCGTAAAGTTGCTTGCTAAGCAGGTATATGAAGGGACAATGTGGCAAAATGTTATTGATCAATTCACCCCTTTGGTAAAGAAATCTATCAACTCTTACATCAACGACATTATCAACGAGCGTCTGAAAGGAGCATTGAAAGTAGAAGAAAAAGAAGAAATAAAAGTAGAAGAGCCCGCTGCTCCGATAGAAGATTCAAAGATTGTAACAACAGAAGAAGAACTGGAATCGTATAGAATTGTAAGAGCTATCTGCCGATCAAAAGTCGATGTCACAAGAATTGCCTATCGAGATACGCAATCTTATTTTTCAATCCTTCTTGACGACAACAATAGAAAAGCGATTTGCCGCATGTATTTCAACTCAGCTCAGAAATACGTCGCATTTTTAGACGAAAACAAGAAAGAAATCAAGCATCCGATAAATTCCCTTGATGATCTGTTCAATTTCACTGAAGAGTACTTTAAGGCGATAGATATGCACGAAAACAAAGCCGTAACGGTGGAGAATAACTAATTTAATTAAGGGTGCTACTATAACTTTTAAAGGCGCACCCTTCTTTTACTAAATTTTATAAGATAATGAAGACAAAATTATTTGTATTAATTGCACTTATTGCATTCTTCGGATGCAGTAGTGAGAACGACCCTGTTGTGACAGCTATTAACCTATCTAAAAATGAAGTAATAATTAAAGTTGGAGAAAAAACCAATCTTTCCGTTTCCCACACCCCTGCGGATCTTGCAGCACCTACAGTTGAATGGAAGTCTTCAAATGAAAGCGTAGCTACAGTAAACAATGGTGAAATAACAGCAAAATCCGTCGGTGAAGCAAATATAACAGTAACTGCAACAGCACTAAATTTAACCTCCACTTGCAAAATCACAGTACAGCCAGTTGATGCTTCCATTATAAAATTGTCTGTTAACAACAAGACAATGGAAGTAGGGGAGAACTTTGATCTCACATACGAAATCTCACCTGAAAACACTACTTACAAAGAAGTAGTTTGGAGCACTTCAGATGCGGCAATCGCAACGGTTTTGAATGGAAAAGTTAGTTCTATAGCAGATGGAGAATGTGACATCATCGTTACCGTAAAAGGGACAAGCGTATCTGATAAATGCACCATAATCGTTAACCCCATAACAGTTACAGGCATTACACTCAGTGAAAACAGCAAAACACTTGAAGAAGGCGACTCATTCATTTTAACTCCCACCATCGCTCCATCAAATGCGAAAAATAAAAACGTCATTTGGACCTCATCTAACACTTCCATAGCCACGGTAAACAATGGGGAAGTACAAGCTAAAAAGACAGGCGAATGTACCATTACCGCCACAACTGAAGATGGTAGTTTTAACGGGTCATGTAAAGTAACTGTGACACCAATATCAGTAAAAGATATCCAGATAGACAATCAATCATTAGATATTCTTCTTAATGAAACCGCGACTCTCGCCTATTCAATTTTCCCTTCAGATGCAGCTAACAAATCTGTCAAATGGGAAAGTTCTGACAAAACTATCGTAACCGTGTCAGAGAGCGGAAAAGTAAATGCAATCAAAAAGGGTTCAGCAACAATTACAGTCACCTCTATAGATGGTGGTTTACAATCTTCCTGCCTCATTAATGTCGTTGAGATTACTGATATGATGAGACTTTATTTCCCATCAGCTTCGGTTGTTTCAATCAATGGATATATAACCGGAAGCATTTATTCCGGCATTCAAAATAGAAGTGACAAGAACATTATGCTTACAAGATTTGAAGTACGGGAAACTTCTACAGACAGGCTTGTGTTACAATCCAGCGATCCCGATCTTTTAGGAACATTACCAGCTGGTAGCTCAACAAATTTGGGCGGGTCGCTAAATAGTGTATACAAGCCTAAGTATATCTGGTTTTTTACCTACAATGGAAATCAATACCAAGTATCTCATACATATGAATAAAATCGCATGCTGCTCCAACCGTTGTAAAGGCGCATCTCATTGCCGGCTCTCCCCAACTTGCAAAGGTTGGGGCTGCCGGTTCCTCACTACCATCATAGAGGAAATCCCTCGTACGGAGAAGGAGAAAGCAAAGTTGTTCGTCAAGGTGTACCGGGAAGCGAAGCAAAAGGGAATACTCGAATGCCCACACTACCGGTCAGTCTTTATTGATGAAGTGATTGAAAATATCGGACTAAAAACAACCAATTAGCCGATGCTATTTTACCAAAACGAATCCCTGGGACAAAAAAAGGATGTCGTATGCCCCTGGTCATGAGCTCACAAGTTGCATTTTCTTAGTTAGTCTGGCAGTGTTAAGGTGATCGGTTCGAGTCCGATACGCTCCACAAGCAAGGAAATCGAGAAATCGATTTCCTTTTTTTGTTTTGCATAATACTACTGGTGAGTCACAACTTTTCAGTTGCCCCAAAATGGCCACCTCCGAGTAAGACTCTTGTAACATAAACATCCTCACCTGCCCCTGGAGTTTCTACCTTAGTAGTAGTTCCATCTCCATTTACCACAAAAATAGAGATATTCAAGACTAAAGCAATTCCAGAAATGATTGCATCACCCAATTCGCCTGCCCATGCAGTGGGGCTTACTAATTTCGAAATAAAGTTATTCACAGTTCCAAATGTCTCGATAATTCTAAGATTTATCTCTGCATCGGCTTCATTGAGAAACAATCTAGTGATAACATCATTACGAATTTTCGCCCCATCATACCCCATACTACGTCCAATAGCCTCAGTTAGACAAAAACCATCAGGATCAACAGCTATATATCTATACCTCAAATCAGCGAGAGCTAATTTTTGTGCCTCAGTAATGTTTTGTATTTCCCTTTTACTACCCATTGCCATTTTTTCTATATTATCGGCTCTTTTGGAAACATCTCCAGTTACTTTGAACGAATGGTCAGTATATGTTATTCCCTCCGCTTTTCTCCAAGGATTCTCTTTATCCGGGTGCTTTTTTGCCCAATAATCATGAATTATTATAGTCAATTCATTGTCTCCCTTTCTTACTACATCATAAAAATAGTTCCCACCCGATTTTTTATCTTCTCTAAAATGGCTTCCATCTTTAAGATCGTCCGTATAGGGAGCCTTAGTTTTCAATGCGATATGGACAGGATAAAAGCCATATTGCATAATCTTATTCCAAATAACATCCCAATCTATATCTTTCTCTTTAATTGAATTCGCAATACTAACAGTTACTGTTTTTTGTGGGCCACGATAGCCAGGAAGAGTATCTATATCCTTTACTTTATCCTGCCTTTCTTGAAGTTGATTTTTCCTTCCACTTTCTATATCTTTAGCATACTGCTCTCTTGAGATATTGGCTCTAAAGAAATCTATAATTTCAGTTCTCATAGCAATAACATCTTGCGGCACTTTTCCTTCTGTATATACAGGCTGTAGGTCCTCTAAGGATTTCTGATTGATTGTTAGCACTATCTTAGCAATAAATTCTTCCACTAATTCTTCGGTTGATTTATCCGGCATATCCCCTTTTGCATAAATATCTTTCGCAACAGTTCTTTTCAAACCAGTCATAAATAAAAGGAACTGTTTCTTGTCGATGTCAGTCATAACTAATTGGAAAACACCGGCAGGTGCCATTGCCGTAGTTCTTGATATAGTACGAGCAGGGTTTGATTCGAATTTGCCTTGCAAAAGTTCATCTTCCTCAATAGCTTCACGCTGCACAGTCGGAGCCAAATGGCTCTTATATGCTTGTAATATTTCAGAAATAGAATCTTGATTGGCTGCCCTTGGATGGGCGTCAAGTGTGCGTGACGTTTGTTCTCCTTGGAAAGATCTTTCTTTCATGGTAGTAGCATTTAGTGTTTAATAAAAGAAACGAGCGAATGGAAAAAAATGTTCTGATGGAGAGGATGTTTGAGGACAGGTTAAACCTGGGCTCTTTATCGTATTGCTAACGATTTTAAATTTTGCTGAAAAATTCGTTTTCTCATCTAAACTTTGTACGTTTGTATGTTGTAATAATAAACATAAAATATTACACCCTATCATATTATGAAGAAAATACTCTTTTTCACCTTTGCCGTTTTGGCATTAAGTTCATGTACTAAAACATGGGAGTACAAAACCATAGTCATAGATGGTATCACTGTCACAAAGTTTAGCACGAGCCAACTCGCCCTTCCGGATAGCACCCTAAATCTGATGGGGAAAGAAGGATGGGAATTAACAGCAAATTATACTACAATTGAAACTGTGCACCCTAATTTAGGTAATGAAGAATACGTTAACGGTTTACAGCCAAACGTAAGAACTAATTTTGTGTTTTTTGTATTCAAACGCAAAAACTAATATTAATTATCATCTGATGCAATCATGAAGAAGAACTTATTAATCATTGTCGCAATTATAACGCTTGTCGCTTGCAACTCAACTCCAACACAATCGATAACTCAATCCTCTGAGCAGTCAATAACTCCTGAAAAAAAAGCACAGTCCCTCATTAAGGAGATGCTTAAGGTGAACATGAAAGACTGGGATAGCTATGAAGAGGTGACATTCGGGGCATTAGATAGTACTTTCGAAAGTTACAAAGGCAGTAGTCAATTCAAAAATGACATAAGAAAAGCTGCTAGCCTTGCAACTACTATAGAATTCAAACGCGAATTGTATAAAGACGACGAGGATTCTCTCAAGAAATTCAAGGAGGACGAACTCGAAATGAAAAAGATAGATAGCATTACTATAGCAATGATGAAATCCCACGCACAAATCTTTAGCGGCTGGAGCATGTCACATACCTATAGAGGGAAAAATGCTTTTGGTTCCAAAGACATCTCAACGATTGTCTTCTTCTTTGATAAAGATTTAACAGAGATAATAAACAAACCTCATTTCGAATTGTGAGCATTGAAAACATCTTCGACATAATAAGTAAAAAGACATGAAATATATAGAATAATGCAAACTACAAGCTTGTTACAATCATTCAAAATGACAGTTTCTACAAAATGTCAAACCTGATGCCTCTACAATCGCAGCATCCGACGCCTAATAGAGGTTAGCGATAAAAAACCGCCGCATTTAGATTATTAAATACTCACTCTGACAACATATTATCCCACTTTACATCAAAGTGAACACACATATACGATACAACAAACAAACAGCACATCATCTCACTAAATAAAACAACATAAAGACAAATCAGATCAGACAGAAAAACAGGAAGAAAAACCATGAAAAGAAGTTAAAAAGTAGAGGCTGAAAACAAAAAGTCCGAAGTTCTAAAAAGTTCGGGTCGTTGCTCTACGTCCAAAGATGATAATAGCGCTCGATTGGTACTGCCATATCACTCCTTTGGTACCGCGCATGACACTCCCGTGGTACCGCTCGTAGCGGTGGCTGGTACCGGTACCAAGCGGGTGATATGAGCGTGGTCAAAAGATACTCCTTCACCGTGGTTGCGCAGGGTCAAGAAGTATCTTTTTCTTTGAGTCTGATTATTTGTTTTTCCTCTTCCGCAACGAGGGTCCTTCCAAGTTGATATGATGGGAAGAGTTTACCAGGCGGTCCATGATGGCGTCTGCCAGTGTTGTCTCTGCGATGTATTCATACCACTTGTCCAAGGGGAGCTGCGAGATGATAATCATCGACTTCTTCTCATAACGTTCCTCGAGCAGGGTGAGCAATGCAATGCGCGTGTTGCTGTCCATCTTCTGCAACCCAAAATCATCCAGGATGATAAGGTCGTTCTTGTCGAGTTGTGACATCATCTGCGAGAACGTTCCATCCAGGCGCGACTGTTTCAGCACATCCACAAACCGGTTCATGTTCAGATAAAGTGTTTTCAGTCCAATCGTACAGGCCTGATGGCCAAGAGCACATGCGAGATATGACTTTCCGCATCCGGTAAACCCCGTGACAAGCAGGTTCTCTCCCCGCCGCACAAAACCGCAGTCCGCAACAGCCGTCAACTGCTCATGGCTCAGGTTGCGGGCGGTGGAGCAGATAATATCCTCCACCAGCACCTGATACCTCAACTTGCCGGCTTTAAGCAGCCTGGCCGTGCAGCTGTCGTCACGATGACGGGTTTCCGTATCCAGCATCTTTGACAGAGACATTTCCAGGCCCGGGCGCATCTGCACAGGCAGCTTCATAATGTCGCCGAGCGCTTCGGCCATTCCGTTCAGTTTAAGAGCCTTTAGGCGGTCAATGACTGAAGAGTACTCATTCATGGGCATCCTCCTTTCCCGATGACACAGACAGATATGCCGAAGCCCCTCTCACTTTGTCGTTAAATGGCGTTTGGGAGATGATTCCGCCCTCATCGGAAGGCAGGTCCCGGTTGTTCTTAAGCATGTTGCAGAGCGCTTTGTAGCTTGCTGTCTCCGTTTGCTCCTTCATGATCAGGCAAGCGTGCTCCAGCCTGCTTCTGCCGTATTTCTTAGCCAGTGCGAGTAATCCGTTGCACTTCCCGTATGCCTGCTGGGGGAAGGAGGTGCGCCGGAGGATGTCTGTAACAGCCCATTCAACAGATTGTCCGATTCGGGCACCCCGTTCGATGAGTGTCGCCGCATTCTGCTCTTTCCGGTGTTCGTAAGCGGTATGATTATCGGGCATGTGCTCTTTCTCGGTAGAGTAACCGTAAGGAATGAGGCTTCTGCGGTGCATGCATACGCACTGCGTGCCCGCATACACCTCTACCGACTGCACGTCCCACAGTACCTTCACTTTCTGTCCGACATATTTGAACGGTACGCTGTAGAAGTGGCGCTCTTTACCGACACAGACGTGGTAGGTGCTGCCTAACTTAACCTCCTTGCGCATACGAAGACGGTACATCTGTTCCGGCAACGGCTTCATCTGGGGCATCTCATACTGCCGGAAGATCTCCCACCGGGTGGATCCTTTGAAGGGAAGAGCGGCGTATTCCTCCAAGAGCTCAAAAATGCGTGTATTTAAGGCGCCCAGGGTGTAGAAACATTCACCTTCAAGCCGTGCATACACATACTTGTAGAGCTGGTTGACGGCACCTTCAGCCGGTCCTTTGTCGCGTGGCTTTCGTACACGGCATGCCGTAGGTTCTATGCCATAATACATGGCCCATTCCACATTGGCGTCCGAGAAGGTAAGACTATAGCGGTCGGATTTCGTGACCCACTGTTTCATGTTGTCACTCTTGGCCTTATGAGGAACCGCCCCCATAAATTCAAGTCCTTTGTTCAGCCCGTGGAAGAACCATTCGGTCGTGGCATTGGGCATTGCCATCATGAAAGGCAGATTACTGTAGGGCATCACACAGACCAGGACCACCAGCTTCTGTTTCACTTTGGTCCGTTTGTCGGTCAGGTACAGGGCATCACCGGCAAAATCAATCTGCCACTCCTCACCGGGTTCATAGACGTTGTGATAGGAGTAGTCGTTTTTCTCCCGATAAGCGCTGACATACTTCTTGAACTGGGTATAGCCATAGCCGTTGGGGCATTCTTTGTGGTAGTAATCCTCAAAGACAAACTGAACATGGGCATGCTTGCGATTGAGGCGCTTGACTATTTCCGGCATCATGCGTTCAAGCTCCTGCTTGCGCACCTCATCGACCGGTGGGGCTTTCGGGGGCATAAAGAGGGTTTCCAACTCGCTGTCTGTCATAGCCAACAGCTCTTCCATACTTCTGTTTGTCGCCGATGCAATCTTTCGATAACCCGATACGGTGCGTTTGCTGCAATGAACCAGTCCACATATCTCAGCTTGTGGAATGCCGTTGCCCAGCATCTGCAAAATCTGTCTCAGTCGTAACATTCGTTTTACTTTTAGACGTTAATATTGTTGTTAATTGGGGCCAGAGCCCGCAACAATATAATGCCATTGAAGAAATTACGACCAGCGGTACCAAGAAAGTGATATGGATGGTACCAGCGAAGTGATACAAACGCGGTCGGAGTATGACCTTTGAGAATAAGACCGCGCCAGTACCAGCGAGTGATATGGGAACTAACAACACGAGAATTTGCGGTACCAGAACAGCGCTATGGGCGGTACCACGGGGGCGATATTTTCACA
>JAVBUC010000043.1:0-56817 GCA_031555765.1 Bacteroides sp.
CACAACATACTGAAGAATAGTCGACGGGAAGTATTCAACAAGATCTCTCTTGTTAATAGTAATCTTTCCTGTACCTTCGCTAACGAAAATACGTGCAATAGCACGTTTACGTCTGCCTAATGCATTTACTACTTCCATTCTTTCTTATTTAAGTAAGTTTATATCAATTGATTTCGGAGTCTGAGCACTGTGGTTGTGTTCGCCACCGGCGTAAACATACAGGTTGCCCAGCAACTTAGCTCCCAGCTTATTCTTCGGAAGCATACCTTTCACTACCTTCTTCAGCAACTTTTCGTCGCCGTTGGGTCTTGCTTGCAAACGAGCCGGAGTCATTTCTCTCTGGCCACCGGGATAGCCGGTGTATGACAAGTACACTCTGTCATTCCATTTGTTTCCAGTCATTTTTACTTTGTCTGCATTGATGATGATTACATTGTCACCGCAGTCTACGTGAGGAGTAAAGTTTGGCTTATACTTGCCTCTTAACAGCTTCGCAACTTTCGAGCCGAGACGTCCCAGCGTCTGGTCAGTTGCATCAACGACAACCCATTGTTTGTCAACGGTCGCCTGATTTGCAGAAATGGTCTTGTAACTTAAAGTATCCACTCTTGATTTGTTTTTTAAATTGTTACTACTAAAAAAATCACTTCACCGCACATCAACCCTCCCCGGACAAAGGAAGATTAACTTGCTATGAACTAACGTCTTATCCTTTTTAGATAATATTCGGCTTGCAAAGGTATGCCTTTTCTTCGAACTGGCAAACAATTTCTACCATTTTTTACTGATACCGGACTGGCTTAGAACAGAAACGGGCACCGGCAACCACCGCCCTGTCGCCTATCAAAGAATAGAACGACCGGTGTGGCTGCCGACGCCCGCCGGGCATCTGTTTATTTCTGCTACCTTATTATATCTTCGGGGAATTTAGCCGGCATATCCAACCGTTTCCAGGTTTCATGAAACCAGGTATTCAGCTCATTCCCATTCATATCCTTGGCGATATAGAATTTCAAATGCAAATAGGCATCATCTACTATTTCGAATTCCAGGATATTATCCTTTTTATCCAACATGGGCAGATGAATATTCTTCTCAATACTTTCCTTGTAGGTGTTATCACTCAACTGCACCCAGGAGCCATATCCGGTAATAATGGCATCCGAACCGGGAATCACCGTAAAGTTGGTAATCCGACCACCATCTGTCAACACTTTGAATGTAAAGCTCGGTTTCAAGACACCCGGAATATCCGGGTTTTCTGACACATAATGGCATAATTGCCAGAATCCTTTCAGATTAGCCGCCTGAAATTTAGCCTTTTTCTGCCCCATTGCATCTGTTACCCCCAACAGCATCACCGCCAGCATGGTAAGGAAATAAAGTTTCTTCATCTTTATCCGATTTTAGTTAACAATGAAATAATATGCTTGCTACAAACATAACAAAAAAGTCTGCATTATCCAAAGATAATGCAGACTTAATTTTCCATTTTCCTATCTAACAATCAGCCGATTAAAACTCAGCATTGCGCGGAGTACGCGGAAAAGGTATCACATCGCGGATGTTGGACATACCTGTCACAAAAAGCAACAATCGTTCGAAGCCCAGACCGAATCCGGAGTGCGGACATGTACCGAACTTACGGGTATCGAGATACCACCACATATCCTTCATCGGAATATTCATTTCTTCAATACGGGTCATCAACTTGTCGTAATCAGACTCACGCTCAGAACCGCCAATGATTTCGCCAATCTTCGGGAAAAGCACGTCCATAGCGCGTACTGTCTTTCCGTCTTCATTCTGCTTCATATAGAAAGACTTGATTTCCTTCGGATAATCTGTCAGAATTACCGGACGCTTGAAGTGGTCTTCCACCAGGTAGCGCTCATGCTCCGAAGCAAGGTCTGCTCCCCAGTAAACCGGAAATTCAAACTTATGCCCTTTATCGCGGGCTTCTTCCAGGATCTTCACTCCGTCGGTGTAAGCCAGACGCACGAAGTTGTCTTTCAATACACCTTCCAGACGTTCGATCAACTCCTTGTCGAACATATCGTTAAGGAACTTCACATCTTCGGCACAGTTCCCGAGTGCCCAGCGTACACAATACTTGATGAATTCTTCCGCCAAGTCCATGTTCTCCTCAATCTCATTGAAAGCCACCTCCGGTTCGATCATCCAAAACTCAGCCAAGTGACGCGGAGTGTTCGAGTTTTCGGCACGGAACGTCGGCCCAAACGTATAGATGGCACCCAATGCCGTAGCAGCGAGTTCGCCTTCCAATTGTCCGGACACAGTCAGACTGGCCTGCTTACCAAAAAAATCATCTTCGTAAATAATAGAGCCGTTCTCATCCTTCTTCAAATCGTACAAGTTCTTCGTCGTCACCTGGAACATTTGTCCGGCACCTTCACAATCGGATGCAGTGATAATCGGAGAGTGAAAATAGAAGAATCCTTTCTCGTGGAAAAATTGATGGATAGCCATGGCCATGTGGTGGCGAATGCGGAAGATGGCACCAAAGGTATTGGTGCGCGGACGCAGGTGAGCTATCTCACGCAAGAATTCCATGGAGTGTCCTTTCTTCTGCAACGGGTATGTATTGTCACACGCTCCCAGGACCTCGATTTCTTTCGCCTGCACTTCCACCTTCTGACCAGAACCTACCGATTCCACCATCACCCCGTTCACACTGATACAAGCACCGGTAGTAATGAGCTTCAGCATTTCTTCGTCAAAGCCTTCCAAATCGACTACGATCTGCACATTATTGATTGTAGAACCGTCATTCAGGGCTATAAAATTCACTTGTTTGCTACCTCTGCGGGTGCGAACCCATCCTTTCACATTGACCATAGCTCCGAAGTCTTCACGCTTCAGCAGGTCGGCAATTTTTGTTCTACCAATTTTCTCCATATTCTTTATACATTATTATATATAGCAATGAAGAGTGATTTTTGGTTTCACTCTTCATCTTCTATGTTTTTTTGATTATACAATCAATCATTCAAAGGATCCCATGCGCAGGAAGTTTACTTCCTGTTCAGTGAGATAACGCCATTCTCCACGACGCAATCCTTTTTTGGTCAGACCGGCGAAGAACACACGGTCCAGTTTCACCACCTTATAGCCCAATGATTCGAAGATACGACGAACGATACGATTCTTTCCGGAGTGGATTTCGATTCCTACCTGATCGCGCTTGATCTCATCGGTGTAGCTGATAGAGTCGGCATGGATTTCGCCATCTTCCAGTTCGATACCGGAAGCGATCTTGTCCATATCGGCTTTCGTTACATTCTTATCGGTATACACATGGTATATCTTCTTCTTCAGGAATTTCGGGTGCGTCAGCTTCGAAGCCAAGTCACCGTCATTCGTGAGCAGCAGTACACCGGTGGTATTGCGGTCCAGACGACCTACCGGATAGATACGTTCCGTACAAGCCTGCTTCACCAGATCCATTACCGTCAGACGAGCTTGAGGATCATCCGAAGTAGTCACACAATCTTTCGGCTTATTGAGCAATACATAGATCTTGCGCTCGATGCTTACCAGCTGATCGTGGAATTTCACCTGATCGCCGTGCTTGATCTTGGTTCCGAGCTCATTCACCACTACATCGTTTACAGAAACAACTCCTGCGGTGATAAACTCATCGGCTTCGCGACGTGAGCAAACACCTGCATTGGCCAGGAACTTGTTCAAGCGGATCGGTTCGTTCGGATCCACATGCAATTCCTTGTACTCTATCTGTTTCTTCTGGCTATACTTGGCATTGGGATCGTAATCGGGCGTACGGAACGTAGGACGCCCCATACCCGGACGCTGCTGGCGATAGCCGCCTCCCTGATTATTACCATACGGACGCTGTTGATTGCCATACGAACGTTGCTGGTTACCATACGGACGCTGACCGCCATCCTGGTTAAAACGCGGGCGCTGCGGACGATCCTGATTGTACGAAGGGCGGTCACCTTGATTGTACGACGGACGTTGCGGACGATCCTGATTGTACGAACGATATCCGCCACCTTCGTTATTCGAGTTGTATCTTGGCCGTTGCGGACGATCCTGATTGTACGAAGAACGATCTCCCTGATTGTACGAAGAACGATCTCCCTGGTTGTACGAGGGACGTTGCGGACGATCCTGATTGTACGAAGGACGATCACCGTACGAAGGGCGATCCTGGTTGTACGAGGGACGGTCTCCCTGATTGTACGAAGGACGTTGCGGACGATCGTATGAACGATATCCTCCTCCACCTTCGTTGTTCGAGTTAAATCTCGGTCTCTGCGGACGGTCACCCTGATTGTACGACGGACGCTGCGGACGGTCATACGAACGATATCCACCTTCACTGTTCGGATTAAATCTCGGTCTCTGCGGACGATCACCCTGATTGTACGACGGGCGATTATCTCCTCCTTCTCTGTTGTAATACCTGTTACCATCACGGCTGGCACCGCTCTCTTCATTGGAACTGTCGCGCCATTCTTCATTTTCCATGTTCATTTCTTTATTCGAATAAAAGTTTAAAAATTGTGGCCTCACGGCCTATTCCTCACACAGTAATATAAAGCAATCGGTTAAACTCCCGTGTATGTATGCGGGGTAATTGCTCTCAATTCTTTTTTTACTTCTTCTTTCACATCCAGCTCTTCGATAAATTCCTTGATAGAGCCTTCCGTGATTGCTTGATTCGTGCGTGTCAACGCTTTCAATGCCTCATACGGGTTAGGATACGCTTCACGACGCAAAATAGTTTGTATAGCTTCGGCCACTACGCTCCAGCAATTATCCAGATCGTTGTACATAGCCGCTTCGTTCAACAACAACTTACGCAATCCCTTCAACGAACTTTGGATAGCAATAACCATGTGTCCAAAAGGTACGCCGACGTTGCGCAACACCGTCGAGTCGGTCAGGTCGCGTTGGAGACGCGATACCGGCAGTTTCACCGCCAGGTGGTCCAGTATAGCATTGGCAATGCCCAGGTTTCCTTCCGAGTTCTCGAAGTCGATAGGATTCACCTTGTGTGGCATGGCACTCGAGCCTACTTCGCCGGCTTTGATCTTCTGCTTGAAATACTCCATTGAGATGTATTGCCAGAAGTCGCGGTTCATATCGATCAGGATCGTATTGATTCGCTTCATACCGTCAAACACAGCCGACAGGTTATCGTAATTAGAAATCTGCGTAGTGAACTCCTCGCGTTCCAGCCCCAGCTTCTCTGCCACGAACCGGTTGCCGAATGCTTTCCAGTCATACTGCGGATAGGCCACATGGTGTGCATTGTAGTTACCGGTAGCACCGCCAAATTTAGCCGTCAACGGGCAAGCCTTCAAAGCAGCCAACTGGCGTTGCAGACGGTACACGAACACCATCACCTCCTTACCCAAACGGGTAGGCGATGCCGGCTGTCCATGCGTCTTAGCCAACATAGGGATATCATCCCACTCTTTAGCATAAACGCTCAACTGGTCAATCAGTTCACCGATCAACGGATAATATTCGTTATTCAATGCCTCTTTGATAGAAAGCGGCACGGATGTATTGTTGATATCCTGCGAAGTCAATCCGAAGTGGATGAATTCTTTGTACGGTTCCATTCCGCCCAGCTTATCAAACTGTTCTTTCAGGAAGTACTCCACAGCTTTCACATCGTGATTGGTAACACTCTCGATGTCCTTGATGCGCTGTGCGTCGGCTTCAGTAAAATCGCTGTAAATGGCACGTAATGCCTGGAATTTATTCTTATCAAATGCGGCAAGTTGCGGCAACGGGAGTTCGCACAAGGCTATAAAGTACTCCACTTCTACCTGCACCCGGTATTTAATCAGTGCAAATTCTGAAAAATAGGCAGCCAAAGCTGCTGTTTTACTTCTATATCGTCCGTCAATCGGAGAAATTGCGGTTAGTAAATCAAGTTCCATACGTGTTCAACTAATTATCAGACTGCAAAAATAACTCTTTTTCTTGATACTTAAGGCAAAAGATCAGAAATTCTTTCCGGTATCCCACCATAATCTTGTACCTCCGTCATCGGTTCCCCCCAATGCACGTACAAGCGCCTGGTATTGCTGCGGATTGGAAATGATCATATCTTGTGGGAAATTCAGGCGACGAATCATGGTTTCGGTATCGATCACCCCGCCCTTACTGTTATTGAAACGCACCGGGAACAGACGGGGATAACCCGTACGGCGTTGCTCGGCCCATGCCTCACAACCTTCCGGGAAGAGTGCCAGCCATTTCTGGGTAATGATCTTCTCCAGTTTTTCTTCATCCGATGCTCTTTCCAGCCAACGGGGAGAAACCTGGCAACGGGCAGCTATATTATTGGCGGGATCAATTGCATCTGCATAATCGGCTCCGACATTATCGCTATCCAAATACTCATCAACACCGGTAGTGACTTTCCACTGGCCGAATGAGGCAGCTACCCCCTGACGGTAACAGGCTTCCGCACTCTCCCCTGTCCACCCGCGTAAAGCAGCCTCAGCACGCAAGAACCACACTTCGGCAGCTGTCATCAGGATGGGGGAAGTTTTCTGGCTGACATAAACCTTCGAATGATTGGCATAGTACAGATGCGAGAAACCTGTTCCTTGCCGTATTCCTTTGTAAGTCCCTTTCAGGGGGACTACTACTGTATTCCCTTTATCGTCGACGTAGGTCGTATTGACCGCGCAAGGTTCAAAGAAGAAACTGCGCCGGGGATCGTCATAGCCGTTGAGGATGGACTCCATGGAAGCATTCATCTGCACCTCGCCCCATACCCGGTTAATCTCACCCAGCGGATTCAGGTATCCCTTGTCGGTAGAGACGATGGCGATATCTCCGCTGTTTTCGAATATGCCGAGCGGACTTTTCAAAGCCTCTTTGAATTCAGTTTGAGCTTTAGCAGGATCGATAGTAGATAAACGTATAGCCAACCGCATCCGCAGGGAATTGGCAAACTTGGCCCAAGTGGCGAAGTTACCATCCAGTATGATGTCTGTCTTTTTCAGTACCACTTCATCCACGTATGGATAAGGCTCGGAAAGGAGTTCAATAGCTGTATCCAGATCGGTAAAGAACTGGTCGTACACCTCTTGTTGCGTATCGGGGGCATAGTTTCCATCTGCTTGCCCGAAGGTGCGGTAAATCACCGGACCATAGATATCGGACACCCGGTGCATGGTTTCTACTTTCAGAATCTTGACCACTGCATACAGAGCAGGGAAATTCACCCGGGTGGAGTCTTCCGCTTTTTTGAGTTGTGGCAGGGTGTAAAAATAGGTATACAGCCAACTGGTGCCGTTCCAACCATCCTGCAGGTTGTAATCGGAGTTGTTGGTACCACCATTGAGTGGTTTATAGTCCATCATATAACCGCTGAACATATCAGCATTCAGGTTCTGCATGATCTGGTAGGGCCAGTTCTTCCCTTTTCCGAAATCATAGTTGAAATAGATTCCCTGTTGGGCTACATCCATCGGAATGCGTAGATAATTATAATCGATGCGCATGTCTTCTTCGGTCATTCCGGACTTATCCGTATTGATATCCTGAAAGCCGCCCGTACAACCGGTCACGCAAAGTACCCCCAGTATACCGGCCCATAAACGGCGAACTATCTTTTTCTTATCCATGGTTCTGTTCGTTCGGTTTTGTTAAAAGTCGCACTTAAGGCTGAAACCCAGGCTACGCGTAGTAGGCATGCCGTAGACCTCTATACCCTGATTATCGTTCCCGGTAGAGAGCACCAGTTCCGGATCAAAGGGAGCTTTCTTGTATAGAAAGAAAAGGTTGCGACCCACCAACGAGAGTTGCGCACCACGGAACACCCGGGTGGCATCTACCCATTTGCGAGGCAGCGTGTAACCTAACGACAGCTCTCTCATACGGATATTGGTTGCATCATACATATAATATTCGGTCACTCCGGCTCTTCCTCCAACCACTTTGCGGTAGAAATCCTCCACATTCTCTATCCGGTGCCCTTCCAGCTCTACATAGCCCGCATTGCGTGCCGCAGCGGTAACTTTCGTCACACCAAACTGATCCATATCGGCCAATGTCTGCGAAAGGACATCACCTCCATACCTACTGTCTATCAGCAAGGAGAACGTCCACTCCTTGTAGGTAATCGTATGACCCCAGCTCAGCGTGAAAGCCGGATTAATATTCCCCACCTTGTTCAGGTTGCCATCGCCTACCACGCGGGGCAATCCGGCCAAAGCTCCTTCGGTTTCGTAGACAATCCGCCCATCGGCATCCCGTTCGAATGCTTTTCCGTAAATATCACCGAACGAACCTCCCTGGATAAGCTTCATGGCATAGCTGGAGGAGAACCCTTGCGGCCCATACAGAAAGACAGGAAGATCGGCGTGCAACTCGATCACTTTGTTCACATTGCGCGAGAAGTTGAGTTCCGTGCGCCACACCCAGTCATGCCTCATCACCGGGAAGCCCGACAGACTGGCCTCCCACCCCTTGTTCTGTATATTGCCGGCATTGATGTAGTAATAAGCAGTCGGGGCACCTGTTTCCGCATTAATCTTAAAGAACTGGTTGCGTGTATTGGTTTTGTACCAGGTAAGATGGAAGCCGATGCGATTGTCCAGGAACTTCCATTCTGTGCCGATTTCAATAGAAGTAGTCATCTCGGGCTTCAAGCCAAGAGGTGCCGCGTCGACCGCTTCGATCTCCCCTCCGGCACCAATGTGTGCTGCGGGATGAGTGATAAACAGTGGAACGTCATTGCCTACCTTACTCCAGGCAGCCCGCATTTTCGAGAAACTGATCCATTCCGGCAGCTTCCAGGTTTTGTGAATAAGCCAGGAGGTACTTACCGACGGGTAGAAATATCCTGTATCTTCGCTGGCAGTATGTGACAAGGTAGAAGACCAATCGTTACGGGTGGTCAGGTCGAGGTATATCTGATCACTCCATCCCAACTGTGCAGTAGCAAAAACCGACTGCAACTGTCGCTGCGCATCGATTTGCTGGCTGACATAAGCCGATCCGTCCATCACAATATTAGCTACATTGAACACATTGGCATATTTCAGCGAAGCCGTTTTCGAGTCATAGCGCAAGGAATTCACCGTCTTATCGGTAATGCTGGCTCCCACGGTGGCATTCAGCTGCAAACGTCCCCACTTTTTCTCAGCCGTTCCCATGATATCACCATAGTACATGGACTCTGCATAATCCATCTCAATATAACGTCCATTATTGCCCGCCAGCGACGGAGCCGTGGATGCATAGAATTTCTGGCGTATCTTGTCGGCTATATCGTCGACGCTACCACGCGCCTGCAGCTTCAGCCATTCGGTCAGTTTCCATTCGATGGTTGCAGAAGCCAGGGTACGTTGCCGCGTATCCTTACTCTGGATGCGGTTCAGGATCCAATAAGGGTTCTGCTCGAAATCGCTCGTGTCCGAGTGCCAGTTCTGTACGTTCATATTGCGCGACTCGTCCCATACTTCGAATTCGTTCTTATAGCCTGAGATATCCATACCCCGCGGAAAACGGTAAAGCCCCACCAACGGATTCATATAGAACCCACCGGGCGGATTGCGGTTCTCGATTTGCTGACGGAACAGGGTTATGTTGGCATCTAACTTCAGGCGACCGTTGAACAGGGCAGCGGTTTCGCGGAAATTAAAGTTATGCTTGCGCATGCGGTTATTTTCCGTAAGTCCCGAAGCAATCGTATTTCCATAAGAAAAATAGGTCTGGTAATTTTCATTCCCGGCACTGACGGAGATATTGTTCATCGACGTCACACTGGTACGAAAAAAGTCGGACACATTATCGTAGGCAGGCATTTTGGACTTTTCGCCCCAACTGTTTACTCCGTCGCTTACGCCATACGTGTTTTGAAATTCGGGCAGGCACGTCACCTGATCGAAATTAAGGTGGGTGGAAAAAGTGACCTTGCGCACATCCGCCCGGCCTTTCTTGGTGGTAATCAGAATCACGCCGTTGGCAGCCTGACTACCATACAAAGCTGCCGCCGGAGCTCCTTTAAGTACACTGACACTCTCTACGTCTTCCGGGTTCAGATTGGAGATACCATCGCCTCCATCGCGGTTACCGGCATCGGCCGTCCCGCCTACGGCTGTATAGGCTTGTTCGTTCGAGGCATTGGAAACCGGAATACCGTCGATAACGTAGAGCGGCTGATTATTGCCGGCCACCGAACGGATGCCACGAAGTAACACTTTAGCGGATGCTCCCAGGCCCGAGGAGGCCTTGTTGACTTGAAGTCCGGATATCTTACCGGCAAGGGCATTCATCATATTGGGGTCTTTGACGCGAGTCAGTTCTTCGCCCGACACTTCCTTTATGGAGTAGGTAAGCGACGACTCCTGCCTTTTCAGTCCCAAAGCCGTTACCACCACATGGTCCAGCTGCCGGATATCCTCACGCAGGATGATTTGCAGTTCTTCACCCCCTTCGATCCGGATGGTTTGTGTGACATAGCCCAGGAAAGAGATAGTCAATACCGTACCGACAGGTACATTCACGACGAATCGCCCTTCCAGGTCAGTGATTGTGCCATTGGCAGTTCCATCTATCTGCACATTGGCTCCCACAAAGGGTAAGTTTTGCTCATCAGTCACTACCCCTTTCGCTTTCACATTTCCCTGGAATGATGTGTCTGCCTTCAATCTTTCGTTAGTACCTGTTTTTCCCCAAACCACATAAGGAATTAAAAACAGGACAAAGACAAATATCTTCACTTTTTCCGTCCCCACATTTTTGACTTTACTATCTAAAATAAACGAGTAAACAAATGGTGTTTATCTGCAAAACATTTTTTTCATTCTGCAAAGGAAAGGAAAAAGGTTGAAAAAAGACAGAATTTATCAAAAAACAGTGATTGAAATCTCAAAAACACAAATCCCGTTTTTAAGGACGTTATCAAGAACGACAATTTACCAAATTTCCATTTCCACTTTCATTATGTTACATTTTTCACTAAATAATTTACACGCATATTCTCATTATTTGTTCATCTAAGATTTTTTAAGAATAAATATACTGCATGGAAATGCAAAATAAAGTTTTTCCGATCATCATTTTAGCTAAATATACAGTTTTGCTCGTAGGGCAAAGGGGGTGTTCGTCGTAGAGGGAGAGGTCGTTGATCGTAGAGGGAGAGATCGTTGATCGTAGAGTAACGAACCGAAGGTTCAAAAACCAACGGGTTAAAGGTTTAAAGTCTTCGAGTTTTAACTTCTTTTTACAATTTTCCTGCGATTTTTCAGGCCTATATTCACCTATCATTTTAACATCGAAAATAAACATATCAACCCTGACAGATCAACACATACAACAAGGGCGAGCAACAGGAAACAATTACTTGTCATTCCCTTTCATTATGATATTCCATTAGCCCAAATGAATCGCGTCTTTACACCTCAGCTCCAACACAAGGTCGAAAGAAGCGACTGTAGGCCCATCAGGATTGACACATTGCTAAAACTGACATTTTATCAGATTGCACAGGGGGCGAAGATGAAAAACGAAAGATGTAACCGCCAGAAAGAACGCTACCAGCCTCCGCCTAACGATTTATACAAATGCACCACACTGATCAGCTCGTCCCGGATGGTATTAGCCAGCCCCACCTGCGCATCGAAATACCCTCTTTGCGCATCGAGAACATCAAGGTAATTGATCACCCCATTGATGTATTGAAGTTGCGCCATGTCCACATGCGACTTGGCTGCCTGCTCCAGCCGTGCCTGCAAGGCACACATTTCGCGCACCTTATTGAAACCGACAATGGAGTTCCGCACCTCGCGGAAGGCATTCAAGACAGTTTTCTCGTACTGATAGCCTTCCTGCTCATAAACGGCTTTCCGGGCTTTCCACCTGGCGCGATTCTTTCCGGCCGCAAATATAGGAGTGAGCAAGGCACCTTCGACAAACTGGTAGGGCGATTGCAGGAAGTTGGACAATTCCAGACTCTCCAAACCGTACTGCCCGGTCAGGGAGATACGGGGGAACAGACTGGTATAGGCTGCCCCTACCTGGGCATTGGCAGCAATCATGCGTTGTTCGGCCTGCCGGATGTCGGGACGACGTTCCAATAAATCGGAAGGCATCCCTACAGGCAACATAAGGGTATGGGCATACTCTTGCAACAGGTTGCTCCGCTCTACCTGCCCGGGAAGTTCGCCGGCAAGGAAAGTAATATCGTTCTCCTTTTGCGCGATTCGTCGTTCCAGGTCAGGAACGAGCGTAGCGGTGCGCGCCACCTCCAGCTGTGCCTGCTGATAGGCCGTTTCCGAAGTCAGCCCGCCTTCGAAACGCAAACGAGCCAGGCGCACGCTTTCCTCACGGGCACTCAGCGTTTGCCGCACAATGGCCAGCTCATTATCGAGGGCTACCAATTCATAATAAGCCTGGGCTATTTCGGCTATTATGGTCATGTGCAAAGCCCGTTGGGCTTCCACTGTCTGCAAGTATTCGGCCACAGCTGCCTCTTTTCCCCAACGTAGCCGCCCCCACAAGTCCAACTCCCAAGACAGGAGCAGTTTGCCTTCATAAGTACTGATGTTATTCTGGCTATCTCCGCCATGATTCTCAAACTCCCGGTCGGCTGTCACCGTACCGCTTACCTGGGGGAGCAACTCGGCCACGCTGATCCGTTTCAGTGCGGCCATCTCCTTCACACGGGCAGCTGCTATCCGTAGGTCGCTGTTATGGGCAAGGGCTTTCTCTATCAGTCGCCGCAAAGGGGCATCCGTATAGAATTCCCACCACTGGGTATCGGCCAAACTCGCTGCCGTCTGCCCCGTCCACAAGCTGTCCGGCGATTGCACCTCCGGTCGCACATAGCTTTTACCCACTTTGCACGACCCCAGACCCAACATGACCAAGCCAAGCAGGCAGATCACTCCCATCGTATGTATTTTATTATTCTGAGCCATAAGAAGACACCTTTTTCCTTTTTATTTTCGCCCGGGTTTTGTAGACAAGCACGAAGAAATAGGGAACCAGCACAATACCGAAGACTACGGCAAAGATCATCCCGAAGAACACACCTGTACCAATGGCCTGACGACTGGCGGCCCCGGGACCACTAGCAATAACCATCGGCAACATACCCAGGATAAATGCCAGCGAAGTCATCAATATAGGACGGAACCGCAGATGAGCCGCATACAAAACCGACTGCACCAAATCCACGCCCTTATCGGCTTGTTCCTTAGCAAACTCAACGATCAGGATCGCATTCTTGGCCGCCATTCCCATCAGCATCACCAAACCTATCTGGAAGTAAATATCGTTCTCCAGCCCACACAGCCACACGCCCAGATAGGCACCCAATGCCGCCACCGGCAAAGAGAGCAGCACGGCGACAGGTACCATCCAACTTTCGTACTGGGCAGCCAGAAACAGAAACACGAAAAGAAACACCAGCATCAACACCAGTCCCGTCTGTCCGCTGGCTTGCTTCTCCTGATAAGAAAGACCGCTCCACTCCACGGCAATATTGTCCGGTAGATGTTTATGGGCAATCTCTTCCATCACCTCCATCGCCCGTCCGGAGCTATACCCTTGCGCGGCTTCTCCCCGGATCACGGAGACGGTAAACATATTGAACCGCCGGATATTCCCCGGGCCGGTGGTATATTCGGCATTACCCAGTGAGGTAAGGGGAATCATCACCCCGTTAGAGGCACGTACGAAGAACAAGTTCAGGTTGTCCTTATGCTCGCGGTAAGGAGCCTCAGCCTGTATATATACTTTGTAAATACGATTGAACATATTAAAATCGTTCACATAGACCGAGCCGGTATAGGCTTTCATGGTCGAAAACAGGTCGGCCAGCGGAACGCCCTGTAATTTGACTTTGTCCCTGTCTACATCGAAATAGAGTTGCGGGATATCGGCCTGCATGGACGAAGAAAGCCCAGCCAGTTCCTTCCGCTGCGAAGCATAATACATCAATGTATCGACGGCGTCTACCAGATTCTCGAGGCTGGCGTCGCCCCGGGCTTCGAGCTGCATCTCGAAACCGCCCGACGTTCCCAACCCCGGTATCACCGGCGGGGTAGAAAGATATACTTTCGACTCCGGATATTGACTGAGTTCCGCCCGAATTTCCTCCATAATCTCCTCCGTCGTGATGTGCTTCCGCTCTTTCCAGGGTTTCAGGATAACCGTCAGTTCACTCCGTGCCTGGTTACTACCTATCCGCGGGCTGGTACCCACTACGCTCTGCACATAGCGCACATACGGCTGATCCTCCAGGAAATTCACCGCCCGCTCCGTCACCGCCCGGGTACGTTCCAGCGTGGCTCCTTCGGGCAACTCGAGTTCTATCTTGAAATACCCCTGATCCTCAGCCGGCAAGAAGCTGGCAGGAAGGATCTTATGTACGAGGAAGATCACCACCAGTACAAGCCCGAATGCCGACAAGATACGACGCTGATGCATCAGGACATATCGGATAGCCCGGCTGTACGTCCGGTTACCCCGGCTGAGCCAATAATTGATTTTCCGGAAAATAACATTCTTTTTCCGCCTTCCGGGCTTCAGGATCAGCGAACACATGACGGGGCTCAGCGTCAATGCCACCACAGTGGATATCAACACGGAAACCACAATGGTAATGGTAAACTGCCTGTATAGCTGACCGGTGATTCCTGCCAGAAAACTCACCGGTACAAAGACCGCACATAGCACCAACGAGGTGGCTATGATGGCACTCGCCAGTCCTTGCATGGCTTTCTTGGTTGCTTCATAGGCATTGAGCTTTTCTTCTTCCATGATGCGCTCCACGTTCTCCACCACCACAATGGCATCGTCCACTACAATTCCGATGGCCAACACCAGCCCTAACAACGTAAGCATATTGATGGAGAAACCGAACATAAGCATAAAGCCGAAGGTGCCGATCAGTGAAATAGGTACAGCTATGATGGGAATCAGCGTAGCCCGCCAATCCTGCAAGGAAAGAAAGACAACGATGATGACCAGGAATAAGGCTTCGAACAGGGTTTTGTACACCTCATGGATAGATTCAGAAATGTAGGTAGTCATGTCGAAAGGTA
Organism: Bacteroides sp.; assembly: GCA_031555765.1. Classification (GTDB taxonomy): domain Bacteria; phylum Bacteroidota; class Bacteroidia; order Bacteroidales; family Bacteroidaceae; genus Bacteroides. Next base: position 15,075 of record JAVBUC010000043.1, read on the forward strand.
TCTCAAAGGTGAGTTCGTCCGGAAAGTTCCGGCTGATTTCCGTCATGGCCTCTTTAACCCTTTTCGCTACTTCCATGGCGTTGGCTCCCGGTAACATGTAAATGCCCAGGATGGCAGCATTTTCGTTATTGACTGCACTTTCGGTATTGTAAGAAGAGGCTTCGAGCGACACCCGGGCTACATCGCGCAACCGGACGATAGACCCGTTTTCATCGGCCCGGATCACAATGTCCTCGAACTGACTCACCGTAGACAGACGCCCTTGTGTAGTGATGGGAATGGTTACATCCAGTCCCGTCACCGGCTGCTGCCCCAACACACCGGCTGCCGACTCGCGGTTCTGGTCCTTCAGGGCATTTTGTAAGTCCTGCACTGTGATGCCGAAGCTGGCCAGCTTGTCGGGCTGCGCCCATATCTGCATGGCATAATAACGGCTACCGATGTTCGATACGCGCCCCACCCCGGGGATACGGCGTATCACATCGAGCACATTGATGGTGGCAAAGTTGCTGAGGTATATCTCGTCGAACTTGGGGTCGGACGATTTCAGCACGAGTGTCATCAACTGGCTGGGAGCTTGTTTTTCCACCAGGATACCATTCTGGATTACTTCGGCCGGCAAGCGGGATTCGGCCAGCTTGATGCGGTTCTGAATTTCCACAGCGGCCAGGTCCGGATCGGCCGAGATATCAAAGGTAACGGTAGCCGAGAATCCACCCGAATTGGAACTGCTGGATTCCATGTAAATCATCCGCGGAGTACCATTCAACTCCTGCTCGATGGGGGTAGCCACCGCCTGGGACACGGTTAGCGCACTGGCACCGGGATAGGAAGCACTGATCTTGACTACGGGCGGGGTGATCTGCGGGTACTGGTCGACAGGCAACATAGTCAGACCTATCACACCGACCAACACGATCAGGATGGAGAGTACGGCCGAGAAAACCGGCCGGTCTATAAAGAAATCTACTTTCATCGTCTCCCCTTTCTGCTTACCGATTGAATACTATCGGCCGAAATTCCCTCTTCGGCTATCTTCACCGTTATACCGGGAGACAACTTATGCTGTCCCTCTATCACGATGCGCTCTGCGGTAGCCAGCCCTCTTTCCACCACCACGTTGTTCTCCACTTCAGGTCCCAGCTCGATGAACCGTTTTTCTACCGTAGTGTCTTTCTTCACCACATAGATGTAGGCACCGCCTTTCTCGATGATCACGGCTTTGTAAGGCACCACCAAAGCACTTTGGCGGATATCGAGCAGGATTTTAACCCGGGTAGACTGACCGGGAAGGAGCGTACGGTCGGGATTGGGCATCTCGGCACGCACCGAGAAAGTTCCGGTCTGCGGATCTACCTGCGGGTCGGCAAAGTCGACAAAACCTCTCAGGGGGTACACCGTATTATCGGGCAGGGTGATGGTGACGTTGGGCTGCCAGGAGCGGGCGGTATCTTGCTGGCCGAAGGTAACGTTGCGTTCTTTGCTCTTCAGGTAGTCGAGGGCGGTCATGCTGAAGTTCACCAGCACCGTGTCGCTCTTCACCACCGTGGCAAGCAACGACTTTCCTCCGGGACCTACCAAGGCACCTATATCGGCATTGCGCTCGCTGATATGACCCGAGAACGGGGAGCGAACGGTGGTATAGCTCAGCTGCATCTCGGCCTGCCGCAGGTCGGCCTCACTCATGGAAACGGATGCCGTGGCTACTTCATAAGCTGCAATAGCATTGTCCAGATCCAGCTGACTGGCCGCATTCTGCTCATGCAGCGGGCGGATACGTTCCAGGTCGCGCTCGGCTTTCAGTGCCTGCGCCCGGTCTTTGTTCAGTTGGGCTTTGGCCTTGTCCACCCTGGCCTTGTAGATATCCTGATTGATGATGAACAGCACCTGGTCTTTCTTGACCCAGGTTCCTTCGGCAAATAGCATCTTTTCCAGGTACCCTTCCACACGGGCGCGTACCTCGACGAATTGCTGAGCACGGATACGTCCTACGTACTCGCCGTATATCTCTACGTTTTCTTTATGGGTTTTACCGACGGACACTACCGGTAGGTCGGGAGTCGCTTTGCGCGGGCGGGAGACGAGATAGTATATCCCACCTAACACACATACGGTAATAATGGCAATAATTGTCTGGTGCTTACTTAGTTTAAAATACTTCTGAGAAAAGATTGCTTTCATATTGTTTTTCTATTTTACGTCCGATTTTGTCAGCAATTAACGCACCATTACCCTACAGGGCTCCCCTCTCCGCCAACTTTTGATAGAAACACAGCGTGTTGTTTAAAGTTTGGCAACAATTAGAATGTGCGTTTAGGTTTATTAAGGGCCGGAAACCGACATAGATGCAAAAGATCAAGCCGAAACTGTGACATAGCTCCATTAGTATGAAGTTCCTCCTACAATTTTGCTCGAATAATACAGAGAACAAAACGCCTGCAACAGACGTTCTGTATACTATTTCAACGCATTTATTGTTCAATTTGTTTGCCGGGACCGGAAAGTTGAAAAGTTATTATTTGTCAACTCGCTGATTATCAGAAAGCCTGTTACAAAGGCAATAAGCATTCCTTTGTAACAGGCTGTGCAGAGAAGGACGGACCCGGATTACCCTTTTTCAGCATCCTGGTATTCGGCCAACTCCCGTTCGCCTACATCGGCAAAGCTATAACGTTCGTCGTGCTGGCTGATATCCAGACCGATATCCTCGCTCTTCGTCGACACACGCATGGGAATCATCTTGTTGGTAACCCAATACAAGAGGTAACTCACCACAAACGTATAAACCGACACGATAAGGATCGCCCAGATATGATTCAGAAAGATCTGCACTTCACCCGCCAGCAATCCGTTCACGAAGATACCCGTCAGAATAGTTCCCAGGATGCCGCCTACGCCGTGCGTGGGGAATACATCGAGCGCATCGTCCACGCGGGTGCGGTTTTTCCAGTGAACAGCTACGTTACACACCATCGTTGTCACCAGTGCAATAAAGATACTTTCGCCCACGGTAACGTATCCCGCCGAAGGGGTGATGGCTACCAATCCGACCACCGCACCGATAGCAGCACCCATGGCCGAGGGTTTACGTCCGCGAAGACAGTCGAAGAATATCCACACCAGCATGGCCGTAGCCGATGCCGTATTGGTATTGAGGAAAGCTTTGACAGCTACTCCATCGGCAGCCAATGAGGATCCGCCATTGAACCCGAACCAACCCAACCAGAGCAGGGAGGCACCCAGCACCACAAACGGGATGTTGGCCGGATAGTTCGACTGACTGTTTTTCCCGCGGCGACCCAGGAAGATTGCTCCCGCCAAGGCAGCCACACCGGACGAAGCATGCACCACGATACCACCGGCAAAGTCGACCACACCCATCTGGCGAAGAAATCCATCCGGATGCCAGGTCCAATGCGCCAAGGGGCAGTACACGAAGAGACAAAAGAAAATCATAAAGACCAGATAGCCCGAAAAGCGCACCCGCTCGGCAAAGGATCCGGTGATGAGCGACGGGGTGATGATGGCAAACTTCATCTGGAACAAGGCGAATAGTGCCAAAGGGATGGTAGGTGCCAGAGTTTCATCGATCTTCGCCCCTACATTGTGGAACATAAAGAACGTTCCGGGGTTGCCTATAAACCCACCCACATCATCGCCAAACGCCAGGCTGAATCCACACACCACCCAGATGACACTGATCACACCCATGGCTATAAAACTCTGCAGGATGGTAGAAATCACATTCTTCTTACCCACCATACCGCCATAAAAGAACGAAAGACCGGGCGTCATCATCAGAACGAAGATAGTGGCCGTAATCATCCAGGCCACATTAGCCACGTCCATGCGTTCGTCCGGTTCCCAAATACCTGCCGTCTCGGGCATCCATACTCCATACAAACTGATGAGCACCATGATACTCATCAAAATAATCCATCTTTTTTTCATTTGCTTTATGTTAAGTGTTACCATGTATTTGCTTTACAGCAAGCTACCCAAACCACATTTGCGTATATCGTTTTGAAATTCATTTGCAAATTTAGATATCTTTTTGAAATTCATTAAAACAAATATAAAACAAAATGAACGAGAATTGTTCAGAATGAAGCGCAAAATAACAAATACGCAAATCAAAGCAAAAGAAACAAATGAAACCGAAAGAAACAACCCGGTTTTTAGCTACAAGATGAAACTTGCTACCTCTACTCAAGCTTTTGCCACAGCCTTTTCGCCATGCTAAACCTTTTCTATTTTGAATTGTTAGTTAATCGCCAACATTTCATCTACAGACATGTGATAATCAAGTGATTCGCATCATAGCTATGAGAAAAGGTGAAACAATTGTCATTCAAAAAAGTATTATTAATGTAACCAGTAAAGCAATGAAAAAAATAGGTTATTCCTTGTTAGTATTGGCATCATGCGTAGCTTTGACGGGCTGCGTGAGCCAAAAGCAATTTAATAAATTGAATACTGACTATACACAATTGCAAACAGAACATCAGCAAAGTCTGTTGCAGCTGAAAGAGAGTCAGACACGCGCAGCAGGCCTTGAAGAGAGGCTCGCCGAGGCGCAGAAAAATAACAATGAACTGCAAAACGCACTGAACAAGAGTCTTTCGCAGAGTTCCCAAGGGAATATGAACGTCGGTAAATTGATAGATGAGATCAATACGTCGAACCGTTTCATCCAGCATCTGGTGACGGAGAAGAACAAGTCCGATTCTTTGAATCTCGTGCTGGTCAACAACCTCACCCGTTCGCTTACCCGTGACGAGATGCAGGGTTTGGATATCCAGGTATTGAAAGGTGTTGTATACATCTCCCTGGCGGACAACATGCTGTACAAATCGGGCAGTTATGAAATCAGCGAGAAGGCAGGGGAAATTCTCGGAAAGATTGCCAAAATCATTATAGACTACAAAGATTATGATGTTTTGATAGAAGGAAATACGGATACCGACCCGATATCCCGTCCCAATATACGCAACAACTGGGATTTGAGTACGCTACGTGCATCGTCCGTTGTCCAGGCGTTGCAGAACAACTATAGTATAGATCCCAAACGCCTGACAGCTGCCGGACGGGGCGAATACAATCCGGTGGGCAGCAATGATACGGCAGAAGGCAAAGCGCACAATCGCCGTACCCAGATCATTATTACTCCTAAATTGGATCAGTTCATGGATTTGATAGAACAGGCTCCGAAGAGTTCTTCGCCCGATGTTACCGGGAATCAGCCTTAATTTCCGCCCCTTTAGCAGGCCACGAGAACCTTTGGCCGCTTCCACGTCCGTTTTTTTGGTGGATGCGTCGCCGCACGATTCTGATGCTAACCAGCTATGCCGAATATACTGTTATTTCGCATGTTCTCAACAATGGTGCTTCGGGTTATATCCTGAAGAATGCCATGTCCGAAGAGATTATCGAAGGTATCCGCACAGTTGCTTCCGGCAAATGATTCCTGAGTGAAGAAGTTCATCTGCTACTGAAAAAACAGGATAATAATAAACTGATACTTACGCGCCGTGAACACGAACTGTTGCGACTGATAACTGAAGGGCTCTCAAATTTGGAGATCGCCGACAAAGTGATCAGACTGAGCCTCGCAAACGGCTGGAAGAAGGAAACGTACAAAAACAAAAAAAGCCGCATAAGCGGCTAAATATTTCTGTGGGCGATGACGGGTTCGAACCGCCGACCCTCTGGGTGTAAACCAGATGCTCTGAACCAACTGAGCTAATCGCCCTTTTTAAACAGGAAGCATAAGTCATTTAGTGGGCGATGACGGGTTCGAACCGCCGACCCTCTGGGTGTAAACCAGATGCTCTGAACCAACTGAGCTAATCGCCCGTACACTTCCGTTTCAAAAGCGATGCAAAGGTACTGCATTTTTTCAAACCGCCAAACTTTTGATATCTTTTTTTATCGTTTCTACTATTTTTCGCCAAACATGCAACCTTTTCCCAACTACCGGCGTCTAAAAGAGCAAAGTAAAATATTTAGTACTATTCATTTTGCCTCACCCTAACAAACACCCAATAACAAGTAGAAAATGAAAAACAAATATTTAATAGGAACACTTGCATTCTTACTCTGCACAGGACATATCCTCGCGCAAGATTTGCAATTACGAGGAAGGGTTGTCTCCGGGAATAATCCTGTAGAATATGCTTCTGTCATACTACAAACCCCTGATTCGGCATACGTTACCGGAGGGACAACGGACTCGCGGGGACGTTTTCAAATGGATAACTTAAAGAAGGGGAATTACCGCCTCTGCTTGTCCAGCATCGGATATGAGGCGAAGCACGTAGAGCTCAACAATCTTGACAAAGACACTGACATGGGAACCATCGAGGTTGACACTACGACCTTCGCTTTAAATGAAGTAGTGGTTACTGCCAGCCAGGTGATCAACCGCTCGGACCGGAAGATCGTTCTGCCTACTGCACTCCAGGTGAAGGCTTCGTCCAATGGGCTATCGCTCTTGCAACAGCTGCAACTGAGCCGCATTTCGGTAGATCCCTTGCGACAAACGGTAAGCGTTGGCGGAGGAGGCGCAGTCCAACTACGCATCAACGGCGTGGAAGTTTCCATACAAGAAGTGAATTCCCTACGCCCGGAAGACATCTTGCGCATCGAGTATCACGATGATCCGGGCTTACGCTACAATGGTGCCGAAGCTGTGATCGATATCATCACGCGACACAAAAGCAGTGGCGGACACATCGCACTGAACCTGCAAGATTCGCCTCATGTATGGTTTGGCAACAATGACTTTACCGTTAAATTCAATCATAAGAAGTCCGAATTCACCGCTTTCTACGGGGGATCTTACCGGGGAATCAACCAGATGTGGCGCGAGAACTCGGAGACATTCAACTTCGAAGACGGCACCTCGCTCACCCGCATGGAGAATGGCACACCGGACAAGTGGCACTTCTATTGGCAGTACGCACACCTGAACTACAGTTATCAGGAACCGGACAAGTATTTCTTCAACGCCACTCTGCGCAACAGTTTCAACGGAACCTGGCGGCGCAACTTCACCAGCTACCTGTACCCGGTGGACCGACCTACCGAGGGCGTCAACATGAAGGATCATTATTCGGACGCTTACAACCGCCCGTCGCTCGACCTGTACTACCAGCAGTCTTTCAAGAACAAGCAGACGCTGATACTGAATGTGGTAACTACGTATGCTTCGAGTACCTCCGACCGGGAATACACAGAGAAAGACGAGCAGGAAACGCTGACTCATATCCTGTCCGATGTGGATGGGAACAAGTATTCTCTCATCGCCGAGGGTATCTATGAGAAAGAGATGGGCAACGGCAAACTCAGCACGGGCATTAAACACATTCAGAGTTATGCCAACAATGAATATTCGGGAAGCAGCGAGGCTATCACACAAATGCGGCAGGCCGATACGTATTTCTACACGGAGTATCAGGGGAAGATTAAGAAATTCAACTATGCCACAGGCATCGGTGTAACCCGGTCGTGGTTCCGCCAAGGCGAGGAGGGTTATCAGGATTATACCCTCCGCCCTACCCTACGGATGACTTATAACTTCTCCGAGAACGCTTTCATCCGTTACCGGGGAACGTTTTACAGTGCTGCGCCCGCCCTTTCGGATATGGGAGAGACGGAGCAAATCATCGACTCGTTGCAGATACGCCGCGGTAATCCGAAGTTGCGTCCGGTGATGCGCTACGACAACACGCTGACCTTCAACATCCGGAAAGGCATCTTCAGCACCAACCTCTTCGCCGGCTACTGGTACCAGCACCGACCCATCATGGACGATATTCTCCGGGAGAACGGAAAGTTTGTCCGCACGCCGGACAACCAGAAGAGCTGGCAGGCTGCGAACACCGAGTTGGAATTAAAAATAGGTCCGGTAGCTAAGATTTTCACCGCCTCGTTCACCACCGGCATCAAGTATTTCGACAGCAAGGGGAAAGCCTATCGCCATCAATACACCAACTGGTATTACCGGGGCGAAGCCATGGCCAACTATCGCAACTGGACAATGTCGTTCCAGATGCAAAGCCATCACAATAATCTCTGGGGAGAGACCTTGGTTTATGGCGAGAATTTTCACTTCCTGGGAGTTTCTTACCGGCACAAGGACCTGAATTTCGGTCTCACGGCACTCAATCCGTTTGTCAACAACTGGAAGCAGGGCAGCGAGAACCGCAGTGCCTACACCCCGTCGAAGAACTGGGAATACATTAAAGAGACTTCGCGGTTGTTTGCACTAACCCTCTCGTACAACCTCTCCTTCGGACGCAAATATGAGTCGGGCAGCAAACGCCTCGACAACCAGGATACGGACTCGGGCATCCTGAGCGGTAGCAAGAAGTAGCTCTGCTACCCACCTACGAACACCAGCCGCCCGGCATCCGACAGCTGTCCGTTCCACTGAAAGCCTTCCCACGTGAAGGCTTTCAGTGCTTCTACACTTGTGATGCGGTTCTGCAGGATGAAGCGTGTCATTTCCCCACGTGCCATCTTGGTGTAAATCACTATCGTGGCCAACTTGCCATTCTTCCAGGTATGAAACTCGGGAGTAACGACCGTTACTTCGCGTTCCACCCGGTTCCAGTCGAACAATCCTTTCATCTCCTCACTGGCCAGGTTGCACAACACACCGCCGCACGCTTTGATATCCTCGATGAACGCGTCTGTCAGCCGGCTGCGCCAATAGGCAAACATGCTTTGTCCGCCCGGTTCAGGCAGTTGCACATCGCCTTCCAACCGGTAAGGCCGGATAACGTCCAACGGGCGAAGCAATCCGTAGCAGAAAGAGGTAAGCCGCAAGTGGTCCTGGGCATACAGAAAATCCTCGACAGAGAAGTCCTTCGGGTTCAACCGTTTAAACACGATGCCCGTATAAGCCAGCAAAGCCGGAAGTTGCGGCACAGCATCGTCATGAAACTCCTGGTATCGATTATAATTCTCCACAGCAAGCTTGCCGTTGATGCGAAGCAATCGTTCCAACTCTTCCAACGGGAACTGGGACATTTGCAGAGCAATGCCCGAAGCTTCGGACTGGAAGCGAGGCTCTGTCAGTAATGGAGTTTTCACCTTAGAAGTGAAACTCATGGTTTTGGCACAGGACAAGAGTATAAGCATAGCGTGATAATAAAAAAACAAAGATAGTGTAAATAGATGAATAAATGGAAAAAGATGTATATTTGGAAATTATACTCAAACACCCCACTTTATGTACAAAACACTGCAACGATTGTGCTTATTTACCATCTTGCTATCCACCATCACAGCTTGTTCGCTCGATGAAACGGGAGCCAACTGCAACGTCACCGGAAAAGTGACAGGACTAAACGGATCGCCCCTGGAAGGAGTGACCGTGATACTCAAAGTCCCCAACTCGTCCCAAGAGAGCCGGACAGACGCTCTGGGGCAGTTCCACTTTGACAATCTTCCGCCCGGCTTCGGGGTCTTGGAGTTCAGTAAGGATGAGTACTTCACGGTCACGCAGGGTCTTACATTCCAGAACGGGAATACGTTGTCCGTGGAGCAAATACTGCGCACCATCGTCATCGAGCCGGAAGAAGCTTACCTGAACATCAGCACCACAACACCCATCGTGCACAACAATGACACCAAGGTATACATCGGTGTATCGTCCAATGTCCCCTATTCACTCACCTGCGATGCCGATTGGGTGAAGCTGCCCCAGGGATCTACCCTGCAAACGGGCAGCATCCCGCTGGATATCGAGCTCAACGAAGGCAACACGGAACGAACAGCCATCATTATTGCCACCGGACTCTACGGCCTCCGCAAGGAAGTTACCATTACCCAGCAGGCAGGTCCTATACTACGCATCACTGCCATTGAGAACCTTTCCGACAAAGCCAAAGCCATCAAGGAAGGCCTTTTTATACACTACAGTCGCACTGTGGAGATTGCGGGGTTCACCAGTAAAGGAACCATCGCCAATCCGCAAGTCACACTCTCAGCCGATGGGCTCAAGGTGCATGTTGACCGGCTTTCACCCCATCCACTCCAGGAGGCTACTTTTACGATCAAAGTCAAGGCCGACAATGGAATGGAACTATCAGAGACCATCACCCTCACTCCTTATGAAGCATTTATGCCGTATGAAAACGGTTACAATATATACGATATGCAGCTCACCGACCAGGACGAGTATTGTTGGATAACGGCCTACTCTGCTCCATGGCAGATAACCAAGCTGCCCGACCTGCAAACGAATATCTTCGTCCCCGATTACCATGTGTACGACAGATTTGCTTATAATCCTTACAATAATTATGTCTATGCACCGCGTAGAAGACCTACCGGTACGGTTTCGCTCGATGTACTCCAGCCGTCCAACGGTGCCTGGATCAAAGAAATACCTCTTCCTGCCATCACTGAATCCGTTTACGGCCTGACCTTTGCAGACAACGGTATAGGAATCATTCAAGCGGAGAGCCAAACGTACAGCATCAATACCGCCCAGAAAGATAAGTTAGAAGTGCTCCCTTATCATTTGAGTTACCAATATACCATCAAGCCCGGGAATAATGGAAAAGGATTCATCGTTTCCGGAGAGAATACGGAGCTCTCTGTTTTCTATGTGGACGCTTCTACGCTCGTACGCCGCCAGATTACCCCCAACGAAGAGTTTATCCGCTGCTTGCCGGCATACCGTACTCCGCAAGTAGCCTTGACTACCCAAGATTATAGCAAAGTAAAACTGATCGACTATCAGGCCCAGTCAGAGCGCGTATATTCCATGCCCGGCCTGTATGCCCAAGCATTCCCAATAGAGAACGAACAAGGAATCAGCTATATCATGTTTGCCAGCGATGAGCAAGTCTCATTCATGCGTTGTTCCGATGGGAGCATCAAGGACTTATCGCTCAGCAACGAACCGTCGAGCATAAGAATAACCCAGTCGGCAACAGACAAATACCTCGTATGGGGCATACGGTATCCTTCCGGCTTCCGCTTCCTGGTATTCCGTACTGACGTCATCCAATCCATCATATCTGCACTGCCATGAAAAGATACAACTATATACTGACCATAGCTGCTATGCTATGCGCAGTCAATGCCCAGGCACAAATCAACCTGCGCCCGGGATACATCATCACAAACGAGAACGACACCATACGCGGAAACATAGACTTCCGTACGGCCGAACGGAATGCGCACACCTGCGACTTCTTCCCGACAGATATCAACAGCAAGAAGTCGTATCAGCCGGGCGATATTTATGCCTATCGCTTCACGGACGACGGAAAGTTCTACGTCACCCGAACGGTAACCATCGACGACACCAAGCAGAAGCTTTTCTTGGAGTACCTGGTAAAAGGGGTCGTCAGTCTCTACTATTACAAGGATGCCAGCACGCACTTCTTCTTTGAAAACGAAGAGGGGCAAATGGTGGAAGCTGTAGAAGAGACCAAAGAAGTGACCAGCGAACACGGAACCACCGGCATCCGCACCCAAAAGAAGTACATCGGTGTGATGAAATGGATGTTCCAGAAAAGCGATAAAGTAATGAAGAAGATTCCCCGCTTATCGCTCTCCAAAGACGAACTCAGCAAGATCACCAAAGAATACCACTATGACACTTGCGAAACAGGCGAGCAATGCATCGAGTTTGAGAATAAGACAGACAAACATTTCTTTAAACTACAGTACACCGCCAGTGCCGGCGTACGGATACACTCCCTGGATTCCAACGTATCCACCCAATACTGGTCGATAGGATCCATGAAGTCCATATCGCCTTCGGTGGCCTTTGGTGTCAATGTGACCATTCCGCGCATCGGACAGATATTGGGATTGCAAGCCGAGGTAGAGTTTAGCAGGCTGGCGTGCGAGAAAGACGCTTTCGCCTCTAAAAGCACCTATTATAAGCTCGACATCGACGCCACGGTGTCCGACGTGCGACTGGGTCTGCGACTCAAGCCCTTCAAAGGTAAGGTCTACCCGGTGATAGAAGGAGGAGGATGTTATACGCATCTCTGGGGTTTATCGGCCACCCTGTACGCCCAACGGCTTCTTGCCGCCCAGTTTTACACTGACGAACTGGATGCAAGCAAATATATCAACAAAAATTATTACAGCTATTATGCCAGTGCGGGTATTGTATTCAACCTGAGTAAGAACAGCCTCATCGTGCAAGGACTGTACCAGCAGAGCGTGGGTGCCGATAACAAACTCAGTACTATAGGCGGAAGCATTGGTCTTACTTTCTAAAACAAACAGAGATGAAATACTACTTATTTATAGCAGCAGTGATAGCTTCGATAGGGATGTTCACCAGTTGTGATCCGACCGATTCAACTCCGGTCCTCCATATCACCGGGACGGTTTTGGATACCAAAACGGGCAGCCCTCTTAGCGATGTGGCGGTTGTCTTGGGCAGCCTCCAGACACAAACCGAAGCAGATGGAACTTTTGAGTTGGAAGTAACAGAGAATCCGGGTGCTTCTGTCATTTCATTTAACAAAGAAGGATATATGATAGCCAAGTATGAGTTCGTCTACTCACATGGCAAGGGTCTGAATTTAAATCCTGTCCTTCTTGAAAAACAAGCAAGCCGGTATCAGATAATGTTCACCGTATCAGAATATCCGGTGAACATGTTCGAAGGGATTTACTACGTCGGTTTCCATGCCGAGACGGAGGTCGAAGTTCACTCCACAGCCAACTGGGTTACAGCCGAGTTCAACAGCCCGCAAGATATTCGGATCATCTGGCAGCAGAATATTACGACCGAACAACGCACTGCGTACATCATTCTGAAAAGCACTATAGCAGAGATCAGCGACACCTTGACTATCACTCAAAGCGCAGGCCCTGCACTGACTGTTTTGGATTATACCGGAAAGGATGAGAAGCCTCTCCAACCAGGCGAGACACCTTTCCTCAGGTTCAACCGGAGCGTGAAGTTGGAAAGCATTCTCTACGGCGTAAAGACAAGCAATCTTATTTATGAGGAAGACAGCACCGTGATCCGTTTCCCCGATATCCAGTCAACACTCCTGCAACCCATCAGGTATGAATACTTAGTAAAGAGCCGGGATGAGCAGTTCTTGGGAGGAACCTTCCAGGTTATTCCACCCAATCGTATCGCTTTTCATTATGCCGAAGATGTCCTGTTCTCAAAAGGGAACCGTTACTGTTGGGTTCAAGCATTCAAGATAGATAATTATACTAATCTTTCTCAAATAGAGACCGGCACGAATCGAATGATACAAACCATCCAGATAGGAACTCTGTCTCCTAAGTTTTGTTATAGCCCGTACAATAACTGTATCTATGCCTACGACTACAACATCAAGGTTTTCAATGCGGACAACGGAACCAAGGAAGCCGAGATAGAATTACCCGAAGCGATCAGAGGGCAGAAGATAGTATCCATGGATTTCGCTTACAATGGCACGGGAGTGTTACTTACCAGCAACCACCTTTATACGATTGATGCAAGCGACAATCACCGGATGGTTCCTTACACTTGCAACAGCGACTTGTACAATGGGCCCAACCAAGAAGCAGATAAGCTTCGGTTCAACAAGGTCCTGGCTGCCAACAATCGTAAGTCATTGGTTTTGTTCCTGCAAGAGTCAATTTATGAAGTAGCTGTTATCGATGCTGATAGCCGGAACTACCAAACGGTTTACACCCGCCGGGAGTCAGATGGGTTCTGGAGCGATTGCCGTACCCATAAGAGAGAGCCCTACATCTGGTTGCACAGCTGGCAATACAACAACATATTATTGGTCAATCTGCTCACAGGCGAAACCACCTCCTACCCTTATTATAGAAATGACTATGGGGAACTTACCTACCCTCTGCCTGTCGAATCTACCATTCCCTGGAAAGGAGTTGTGTTTATCAACAACCACCAGTTGGTGGGTATAAGGCGGGAGTCTGGTATGCCATACGTGGCACATTATATAGAAGACGGGCGCAAATGGGGTACCTATTCATCGGACGACGGTTCCATGATTGCAGTGACTACTTACAACCACATACATCTGTTAGATGCCAGCCTACTGGTGCCTTAACAATAAAGGGAGACCCGCGGGCCTCCCTTTACTATATATACTATGCAGTTTATTTGTATTCCTGCCAGCTCTTGATCTGTATATCGCCTTCGGCCAACTCACAGAACGCTTCGATGAACGCACCTGCCAAACGGGCATTGGTGATCAACGGAATGTTATGATCGATAGCACCGCGACGGATGCGATACCCATTCGTCAGTTCGCGCTTCGTGTGGTTCTTCGGGATATTGACGATCAGGTCGAACTTGTGATCGGCAATCATCTGCATCACGTTGTTCTCTGCATCCGGTTTCTCGTCGGGCCAGTACACAGCCTGGGTATCAATGCCGTGTGTGTTGAGGAACGCAGCGGTTCCGGCGGTAGCGTAGATGGAGTATCCCTTGGCGGCCAACAGGCGGCTGGCTTCGAGCAGATCTACTTTCGACTTCGTGGCACCCGATGAGAACATCACGCCCTTGTTAGAAGCCGGGATATTGAATCCGGTAGCAATCATCGCACTGAGCAATGCTTCGGAGAAATCGTCGCCGATGCAACCTACCTCGCCGGTCGATGCCATGTCCACACCCAGTACGGGGTCGGCCTTGTGCAGACGGGAGAAGGAGAATTGCGAAGCTTTTACGCCGATCCAGTCGATGTCGAAGGCCGACTTGTCGGGACGGGTGTACGGAGCGTCGAGCATGATGCGGGTAGCCGTTTCGATGAAGTTGCGCTTCAGCACCTTCGACACAAACGGGAAGCTGCGCGAGGCGCGGAGGTTACACTCGATGACCTTCACTTCGTTGTTGCGAGCCAGGAACTGGATGTTGAACGGTCCGGAGATGTTCAGCTCTTGTGCTATCTGGCGGCTGATCTTCTTGATACGGCGAGCCGTTGCGAAGTAAATCTTCTGTGCCGGGAATACCAGCGTAGCGTCACCGGAGTGTACACCGGCAAACTCAACGTGCTCGGAGATGGCATATTCCACCACTTCGCCGTTCTGAGCTACACCGTCGAACTCTATTTCTTTGGTGTTTTCGAGGAACTGTGATACCACTACCGGGAACTCTTTCGATACGTCGGCAGCCATCTTCAGGAAGTTTTCCAGTTCTTCGTCGTCGTAGCAAACGTTCATCGCTGCACCCGAGAGTACGTACGACGGACGCACGAGCACCGGATAACCTACCTTGTCCACAAAGGTTTTCACATCTTCCAGGCTGGTCAGTTCCTGCCAAGCCGGCTGGTCGATACCCAGATGGTCGAGCATGGCCGAGAACTTGTTGCGGCTTTCGGCACGGTCGATGGAGAGCGGAGAGGTTCCCAGTACGGGTACCGACTGACGGTAAAGCTTCATTGCCAGATTGTTCGGAATCTGTCCACCCACCGATACGATGACACCGCGCGGCTGTTCCAGGTCGATCACGTCGAGTACACGTTCGAACGAGAGTTCGTCGAAGTACAAACGGTCGCACATATCGTAGTCCGTAGAAACGGTTTCGGGGTTGTAGTTGATCATGATCGACTTGTAGCCCAACTTGCGGGCAGTCTGCACGGCATTCACCGAACACCAGTCGAACTCTACCGAGCTACCGATGCGGTACGCACCCGAGCCGAGCACTACCACCGATTTCTCGTTCTTATAATAGTTCACATCGTAACCTTCTACGGCGTACGTCATGTACAGGTAGTTGGTCAGTTCCGGGTGTTCCGAAGCGATGGTGTTGATACGTTTTACGGCCGGGAGAATACCGAGCGACTTGCGATACGCACGTACGGCCAGGTTTTCCTTCTCCATATTTCCTTCCGGATTCAGCACGAAGCGGGCAATCTGGAAGTCGGAGAAACCGAGTACCTTGGCTTCACGCAGTACATCGGCAGGGATTTCTTCTACCTTATTATATGTAGAGAGTTTCGCTTTGTAGTCCACGATATTCTTCAGCTTGCCGAGGAACCACGGGTCTATCTTAGTCAGGTCGAAGATGCGGTCGATGCTGTATCCGTTTTCCAATGCCTGGGCAATGGCGAACACACGCAGGTCGGTGGGGCAAGAGAGTTCTTTGTCGAGGTCGTCGAAGTGCAGGTCGTCGTTGCCCACGAAGCCGTGCATGCCTTGTCCGATCATACGCAGACCTTTCTGGATGATCTCTTCGAACGAGCGGCCGATGGACATGATCTCGCCAACCGACTTCATGCTGGAACCGATCTCACGCGATACACCGGCAAACTTCGTCAAGTCCCAACGGGGAATCTTGCAGATGTAGTAGTCCAGCTGCGGAGCGGTATAAGCTGAGTTCGGAGTACCCATTTCGCCAATCTGGTCGAGCGTATAGCCGAGAGCCACCTTCGCTGCCACGAATGCCAACGGGTAACCGGTGGCTTTCGATGCCAGGGCCGATGAGCGGCTCAGACGGGCGTTCACTTCGATCACACGGTAGTCGTCCGTGACAGAATTAAAAGCATATTGAATGTTACATTCGCCCACGATGCCGAGGTGACGGATACACTTCACCGACAGTTCCTTCAGCATAGCCAGTTCCTTATCATCGAGCGAACAGGTAGGTGCTACCACGATAGACTCACCGGTATGGATACCCAGCGGGTCGAAGTTTTCCATGCTGGCCACAGTAAAGCAGTGGTCGTTGGCGTCGCGAATTACTTCGAACTCGATTTCTTTCCAACCTTTGAGCGACTCTTCCACGAGGATTTGTTTCGAGAAAGCGAAGGCACTTTCGGCCAGTTTCAGGAACGCTTCCTTGTCCGGGCAGATACCGCTACCCAGTCCGCCCAACGCATAGGCCGAACGAACCATCACCGGGAAACCGATACGTTCTGCAGCTTTCAGGGCGTCTTCCATGGTTTCGACAGCCTGGCTCACGGGAGTCTTCATGTCGATCTCGTTCAGTTTCTTCACAAACAAGTCGCGGTCCTCGGTGTACATGATGGCTTCCACAGAAGTTCCGAGCACTTTCACGCCGTACTTCGCCAGGATGCCCTGTGTGTAGAGCTCCGCACCGCAGTTCAACGCCGTTTGTCCGCCGAATGCCAGCAGGATGCCGTCCGGACGTTCCTTCTTGATGATTTCCTCTACGAAATACGTTGTCACGGGAAGGAAATATACCTTGTCGGCAATACCTTCGGAAGTCTG
Organism: Bacteroides sp.; assembly: GCA_031555765.1. Taxonomy (GTDB): domain Bacteria; phylum Bacteroidota; class Bacteroidia; order Bacteroidales; family Bacteroidaceae; genus Bacteroides. Next base: position 32,265 of record JAVBUC010000043.1, read on the forward strand.
AATGGTCGCAATATTCGGATTAACCAATACTGAACTGATACCTTCTTCTCTCAAGGCTTTCAGTGCCTGCGACCCGGAGTAGTCGAATTCTCCGGCTTGCCCGATCTTGAGCGCACCCGAGCCCAAGACAAGAACCTTTTTCAAATCCTTTTCCATTCTTCTGTCAATTATTTTAAGTTTTATTGAATTGTCTGCACAAAAAAAATGCGTCGTCCGTAAAAAAGGACCAACGCATCACCCAAAAGCTGAACAACTGTTTTTGGAAAGGGAGAAGAAACCTGCAGATTCCGGATGAAGTACATCCGAATGTAAGTAATGTTTGCTTCTGACTTCCTGTTGACTCATGCTTGATTTCAAAATTTGTGCAAAGTAACGACTTATTTCGCACATCGGCAAAGATTATCCAATCTTTTTGTGTAATTTTGCGCGAAATTATTAATGTTTGATGACCTCATGGAAACAGTTGTAAGTGGAATTCGCCCGACAGGTAACCTGCATCTGGGCAACTATTTTGGAGCGGTAAAGAGTTTTCTGCAGATGCAGAACGAATATAATTGCTATTTCTTCATTGCCGACTGGCACTCATTGACTACGCATCCGAAGCCGGGCGATATCGTAAACAGCGCACGCACCATCCTGGCCGAATACCTGGCCTGCGGACTGGACCCCGAGAAAGCCACCATTTATGTACAAAGTGATGTCAAGGAAGTACTGGAACTTTACTTGTACCTCAATATGAACGCCTATCTGGGCGAGCTGGAACGCACCACCTCTTTCAAGGATAAGGCGCGCCAGCAACCGGACAACGTGAACGCAGGTCTGCTGACCTACCCCACGCTCATGGCTGCCGACATCATTATTCATAAGGCTGTGAAGGTGCCCGTAGGCAAAGACCAGGAGCAGAACATGGAGATGGCCCGCAAGTTTGCCCGCCGCTTCAACACGATGTACGACGTGGAATTCTTCCCGGAACCGGCCTCTTTCTCATTGGCTTCCAAGGCGGTGAAGATCCCGGGACTGGACGGATCGGGCAAGATGGGTAAGTCCGAAGGCAACTGCATCTACCTGATGGACGACGCCGAGACTATCCGCAAGAAGGTGATGAAGGCTGTGACCGACCAAGGTCCCACAGCACCGAACAGCGAAAAGCCGGAAGTGATACAGAACCTCTTCACGTTCCTCGACATCGTATCGACCAAGGAGACGTACGACTACTTCAACGAGAAGTGGAACGACTGCTCCATCCGTTACGGCGACCTGAAGAAGCAACTGGCTGTGGACATCGCCGCCTTCAACGCTCCTATCCTGGAACGCATCCGCGAATACTCGTCGAACACCGAACTGCTGGACAAAGTGGCCCGCATGGGTGCCGAGAAAGCTCACGAAAGTGCCGCCAAGACCCTCAACGAAGTACGTCAGATCATCGGATTCCGTACGTACTAAGACTCACGAAGGTTATAAATAGACGCCCCGCTGTCCTTTCGGTTCAGCGGGGCGTCGTCACATTGAGTATAGAATGAAAAGTAGAGATTAGTAGGTGGATTCTACCAGCACCACACGGTTCAGGTAGACGGGTGTGCCGAACTTATCTACACCACCGCCGGCTTGCAGCTGTAGGCGACGGGTGTCTACACCCTGTTGTTTCAGGTAGTCGATGACGGACTTGGCACGCTTCTCGCTCAATTTCTGGTTCAGAGCAGAAGTACCGGTAGCTGAGTCGGCATAACCTATCACAACATATTCAGTGTCAGGGAATTCCTTCATGCGTTCGGCCAAATAAGCCAGGTTCATCTTTTCGCGGGGCGACAGTTCAGCCGATCCGATGGTAAAGAACACGGTGCGCGGGGCAATGTCGGTATTGCCTTCCGAGGCAACGGCATTGATCACCTCGCGGGCTCTTTCCACATCCAGTTCGGCTTCTTTACGAGCCACCGCATCGCTCAGGGCCAGGTTGTCCTCAGCCAGTTCGGCCAGAGCAAGGTTCAGGGCTCTCAGTTCTTCAGCAGAGATGACCTGCGGAACCGGACGCTTGAACCCACGTTTCGGGAATTTATAAGTGATACCCACGGTAACGCTACCCAGCGCATCGTACCCCGGGTGACTGCCAAACTCGCTGTCGAACTTATCTTCCACACCGGCAGCAGCCAGTTCCAGGTTCAGGTCTACCCCGCTACCCAGACGGAAACGGTTGATGATACCGGCATTGAGCGACATGGACTGACGGTGAGGCGAAGTGTAATTGTGAGTGAAACCGGCTCCCAGGTAAGGAATAATTTCGTACACGCGTTGGGAATTATACCCACCAATCAGTGCGCTGAGGTTGAACAGCACATCGCCGTGCAGGTTCATATAGTCGAATTTCTGTTCGTAATAGCCGCCAGGTTTCTGCCCGGCATTGATGTAATCGGCGTTGACATCGTATGTGTAGCCTTTGGCTTGCAGACCGCTGTATTGCAGACGCAATCCCAGTCCGGGGGTAAACCACTTGCCTACACCTACATTGAGCGTGGGGCTGATGCGGTCGCCGAAACTTCCGGCCACGTCGCCCTCGCCGAAGAGCATCGAAGCACCTCCACCTATGCTGATGAACCAGTTATCCCAGAACTTATTGGTCAGAACCCGGTATTTATCTGGCTCTCTGACTTCCTCATAGCCAGAGATTTGCGCCATCGAAGTAGACGCCACGCCGGCCAACGCCAGCATCATTAGAAACTTTTTCATATGCCTTAACGGTTTAAGTGTTTATTAAACTTTTTCTTTTGTAGTTGCTTTAATAACATATTTTGCCCTAAAAGGTTCTGAGAAGAGTTGTTAATAGTAGCGAGTCGTGAGTTTCATCAAGTGAAACTCGCTGTTTCACCTGACGAAACTCACTGTTTCATCGGTTGAAACTCACTGTTTCCAAAGCTGAAACTCACTGTTTCCAAGGCTGATACTCACTGATTGCAGGAAGCTGCGGAGGCAATTGCAGGAAGCTTCAAGGGCAACTGCAGGAAGTTCCGAAAAAAGAAGCGTGCTGGATACCCCGAAAAGTGCTAAATGCGTGTAAGATAAAAAAGGCATCTTGCACGGCATAACCATCTCACGGACAATACAATAAATCCAAAAACGTGTAAGCGTGCAAGATACTTTTCAGAAAAACACATGGAGAGAGGTATCCCTATCCCTCAGGGCATCCACCTGAGACTATTTGAAGAGCTTTTCAATATCGTCCTCTTTGATGGTGGTGAGCACGGTCTTGCCGTCGGGCGTATAATTAGGCGAGGGACAGGCGAAAAGGCTGTCGACCAGGCGAAGCATCTCACTATTGCTCAGCACCTGACCGTAAACGATGGCGGCTTCCCGGGCCAGCGTCAGGGCCAGGATGTGCTGTATCTCATCCTTCACGTCGTTGCCTTTCTCCATGGCAGTATGCACCATGTTGCGCACCAGCTCCACGGGGTTCAGCCCGTCGATGCCTTCGGGCACACCGTTGATGGCATAGTTGTAACCGCCCAGGTCGCTCAGGTCGAAACCTACGGCTACCATCTCGTGCTCGATGCTTTGCAGCATGGCCGCTTCGGAGGGCGGGAGTTGCAACACTTCGGGAAAGAGTACCCCTTGGGATACACCTTGCTTCTGGCGGATTTGTTCCATGTAGCGGTCGTACAGTACGCGGATATGTGCCCGGTGCTGGTCGATGAGCATCAAGCCCGACTTGACCGATGTCAGGATGAATCGTCCTTTGAATTGCAGGTACTGGCCGCTGCGCTCCACCGGATCCTGCGGATAGAGCAGCGTGGACGGTTGCGAAGTAGGCTGCGGCTCCTCGCTTACGAACAAGTCGTCCGGTTCGGGTGCCGCCACCGGCTGGTTCATCTTACTGGCCTTTTCCAATCCACCGTACAGTTCTTCCCAGTCGACCTTGCTACGCGAATAGCTGCCTCCCGAGGAAGAGGACGAAGAAGTAGTCTTGAACGGATTATAATCGGCATTGAAGTTCACCCGGGGTGGTTCCGGGGGAAGGTGCGTACCAAAGGCCGGGATGTCGGGCATATCGTCTGTATCGAAATCGATGGTAGGCACAGCATTGAACTTGCCGAGCGACTCTTTCACCGCTGCCGACAGGATTTGCCAGATGGCCTGCTCGTTCTCGAACTTGATCTCGGTCTTCGTGGGATGGATATTGACGTCGATGTTCTCCGGATCGACATCGAAATAGAGAAAGTAGGATATCTGCTCGCCCACCGGGATGAGTTGCTCGTAGGCATCCATCACTGCCTTGTGGAAGTACGGATGGCGCATGTAGCGACCGTTGACAAAGAAGTATTGGTGTGCACCCTTGCGACGGGCCGTATCGGGCTTGGCAATGAAGCCGCTGATCTTCACCAACGTGGTATCGACCTCGGTGCTGAGCAACTGCTGGTTCAGTTTCTTGCCGAAAACACCCAGGATGCGCTGGCGCAATGTGGTGGCCGGCAGATTGAGCATCTCGGCATCGTTACTATATAAGGAAAAGGAGACATCGGGGTGCACCAGGGCGATGCGCTCGAATTCGGTAAGTATGTTGCTGAGTTCGGTAGAGTTGGCCTTGAGGAACTTGCGGCGGGCGGGGATGTTGAAGAAAAGGTTCTTCACCGAGAAGTTGCTTCCTTTGGGGCACGACACGGCTTCCTGGCTTTCCACCCGCGAGCCGGCAATGACAATCTTCGTCCCCAGCTCTTCCTGTTCCGGGCGGGTCTTGAGCTCTACCTGCGCCACAGAAGCGATGGAAGCCAATGCCTCACCGCGGAAACCCATGGTGCGGAGGGCAAACAAGTCGGCCGCCGCACGTATCTTGGAAGTGGCATGCCGCTCGAAGGAGAGGCGGGCATCCGTTTCGGACATTCCCCGGCCGTCGTCGATGACCTGTATGCTGGTTTTCCCGGCATCGGTAACCAGTACATGAATATTCTCTGCTCCGGCGTCGACCGCGTTTTCCACCAATTCTTTGATGACGGATGCCGGACGTTGTATCACCTCGCCGGCAGCAATCTGGTTGGCTACCGAATCGGGCAACAAGTGTATGATATCACTCATCCTACCTTAGTCAGATTGTTTTTAGAGAAACCAGAAGGACCATTCGCCCCTCAGTAAATAACGCCACAACAGAATCAGCAAGCCGATGATGATGATAGCCAGCCCAAAGTGCAACGGCTTGCGACCGCTCTCCTTCCTGCGTTTCAGGTGTGTGGTACCTTCCACGAACTTTCCACGGATGTCTTCCGGCGAGAATTCCTTCTCCGGTAGCATTCCCAGTTCGCGCTTCGCGTCTTCTTCCATCTTATCGAGCTTCTCTTTGCGCTCGTCCACATAGATGTACTGATGATTGAACCGACGCGGCTTTCTTATGCCAGCATTGAATATTCCCATAACTACTTCATATTAATTAAATCCCTCTTGGGCGAATTTATAACTTTCCGTTCGGTTTTCTTTAATATTTGGTCTGAATTTTTGCTTCGCCACTCAAATATATCGTCTTTGTTCATCGGCCGAATGTAGTCGAACCACACGAATGTGGGCAGCCGCATCTTATCGGGCGGGATGGCATCGATGCCGTAGTAGGTTCCGTTGCCCTTGCCGATGATGGAACCACGCTTCATCTTTCCTCCTTTCAGGAAGAGGTGGAGCAGGCTACCTTCGGCATAGTTCATGCCGCTGAGCGTGCTGTCTTTCTCTTCTACATAGGTTACCACCTGCAGGTTGGCGATGACTTCCACGCGACGCATCTCCTTCTCCTCGAAGAAGGCTTTCATCTCCTTGCCCGCCACCTGGTTGTAGTGGATGGAGTCCTTCATCTCCACAGCCAATGCCTGGTTGATGATGTGCGCCCAGTCGATGGTGCTATCATTCATGTATATCTTGATTTCTTCGCCAAGTAGCTGTTGCTGTTCGTTCCAGAGGATGGGGTCGCGGTACATCGTCAGACAGGAGTCACGGGAGATGAAGACCATGGAATCGCATACGCCCTGCACATCGGTACGGAACATACGTACTTTGTGGTAGGCACGCATCTCGCGGTACAGGGAGTCAGTATCCAGGAAGTAGCTCACCATCATCAGCGTGTCGGCGTGCATGTACAGGCTGTCGCCCTGCGAATAGTCGATAGCTACCGCCCGTTTGGTGGCGAAGGCACTGTCGGTCAGCTCATTGTAGAAGCAATAATCGCCGGTGAGCATGTTCTTGTTCACGGTGTCGTTCATCATCACATTGTAGAACGCTTCTCCGTAGCCCAACTTCCGGTCGTAGTACAGGCTGTCGCCGGTGAGACGTTTGCCTTCGTTGGTCAGCACCGAACGGTCCAACAACTCGGCTTGCTCGGTAGTCGTGTTATAAATACCCCGTTCGGAGTAAATATGGTTCTGGTCGCTGATGATATCGGACGGGCCGAGGATGGTAGCCACCTTGGTCTCCGTGCTGTACTTCAGGGTGTCGGACATGAGGGTGAACTTCGGGTTGACCAGCTTCACGTCATGGTTGAACACGGCTATCTTGGTGGCGGGGCTGTATTCGCCCCAGTCGGATGTGAGCACATTCTCTTCGTCGAGCAACGTACCGCCCTCGAAATAATAACCCAGGTTGTACACCCGGTCATAGTTCAGACTGTCGGTCAGCAACGTTGTGTTCCGGTTGATCATCTTCACGTTCTCGCGGAGCTGTGCCAGCTGCGTCATTCCGTCATAGTACAGGTAATCGCCATAAATGAACAGCGTATCGCCCTGCTCCATCCGTACATTGTTGAAAGCCTCGAAGGAGTTGGTATTATCGAAGATGAGCGCACTATCGCAATACATATACATGCTGTCGTGCCTCAGCTTCACCGAACCGATCAGTACCCGTACATCGGGACGGATCTTCTTATCGGCCTCGCCGCGGTCGGCATGCAGCAGGTCTACCTTAGTTTTCTTCTTCTGCTCCTGCTTAGGCTTATCGGGCTGCTTCCCGTTAGGCTTTTGCGCCAGTAGGCATACACCAAACAGGCATAGAACACTCGCGATGAGTATCCTATGCCTGTGAAAAGTTTTTCTTAGGATTATCTTCATATTTGCATGAAACGTTCTACTACTCTTTCACCCAACCCGGATACTTGAAGTCACATTTTTGCCAGTTCTCATTGATACGCACATACGTGAGTTTCTGCTTGCTGCGGATCCACTTCTCCAGCATTTCTTCCTGGCGTTTCTCGATCACAATATCTTTCAGGTTCTGGTAATCTTCAGCGATGGTTGCCTTATGCCCGTTGATACGGTTCCTCAACTTGACGATGGCACAAACTTCCTTGCCGTCTTTCCGGTTGATCATGGAGAATGCCTTGGATATCTCGCCGACGTTCATTTGGTCTACCACCTTGGCTATCTCCTGGGGAAGTTCCTGGATTTCGAACTTAGAAGTGGCCGTTTCCGGATTCGGCATCAACCCGTGATTGTTGCGTGTATCCTTGTCATGCGACAAGACGGCGGCTCCATCTTCAAAAGTAAACTTATTGGCGCGGATATCGTCAGCGATGGAATCCAATCGTTGGCACGACTCGGTCAACTCCTTCTCCGAAACCACCGGTTTCAGCAGGATGTGACGCACATTGATACGGTCGCCGCGCTTCTCTATTAATTGAATAATGTGGAAGCCGAACTCCGTCTCCACGATCTTGGAGATCTTTCCGGGTTCTTTCAAGGCAAACGCTGCATTGGCAAACTCGGGCACCCACTGGCCTTTGCCTGAGAATCCGGTTTCACCACCTTTCACAGCCGATCCTCTGTCCTCCGAATACAAGCGGGCCAACGTAGCAAAATCAACCTCGCCCTTATTAACACGGTCTGTATATTCGCGCAAACGACTCTTCACTTCTTCTATTTCTTCTACAGGAATCTTAGGTTGCTGCGTAATGATCTGCACCTCTACCTGTGTAGGAATGAAAGGAATACTATCGGGCGGAAGATCCTTGAAGTAACGACGCACCTCGGCAGGAGTTACCTTCACCTCGCCCACGAGTTTCTGCTTCATCTTCTGCACAGTAAGTCCATCACGGGCATCCTCGCGCAAGGTTTCGCGTATCTGAGTAGAGGTTTTGTTGAAGTATTCTTCCAGCTTCTCTTTGCTACCTACTTCCTGCAGATAGTAGCTCATCATCTGGTCCACCCGCTGAATCACTTCGCTTTCAGAGACTTCGACACTATCCAGTACTGCCTGATGCAAGAAAAGTTTCTGTATCGCCAGTTCCTCCGGAATCACGCAATACGGATCGCCATCGAAACGACGTCCATACATCAACGCATCCAGACGCGCCTGTTCAACTTCTGACTTCAATATAGCTTCGTCACCTACCACCCATACCACTTCATCAATCACATTGTCCTGTGCCATCGCGCTTACGCTGGTAAGCATGGTCAAGGCAAATAAAATCACCAATCTAAAGTTTATAAACTTCTTCATCCTTTATTTAATAATAGATAATTCTTTTACTATCAACTGCTCTCTGGTACAGATCGCTCTTCACCCGTTTCATGAAATCCACCTGTTTCAGGTTGATCATCATGTCCTTCACCCGGGGTTTCGCCATCTCAAAAGGCTGTTCTGCATCTGTCGGCAGGAACTCGCTCACATTCAGGAAATACCAGAAGTCCGAGTCTTTCACCTCGATGTTCCGGTTGTTGCTAAGATACTCCTCCGGATCGGACACCAGCAACGGAATCATATCCAGGACATCGGTCAGCGATATCCACTTGTTATAAAAATATTCATACTTAAGCGCATTCTGCAAACTGTATTTCTCCAGTTTATCGATAGCGTCTTGTGACTGGCTCTTGTACCAACTCCGCACATTGCCCAACTGTGGGGCTGTCAGCGGCACTTTGATAAAAAGCCCTTTGATCAACGGGCGATCCAACTTGAACAGCATCTTATTCGCCGCATAATAGTCGGACAATTCCTGCTCGGTAACCTCCGTCGAGAGCTTCTGGTTGACTAGTTCCTGCTGATAAGCGTGCATGATCAGTGCTTTGCGATAGTTCTCGACCAGCCGTTCGATATTGGCATCATCTGGAATATTGCTTTGTGCTTTCTGATACAGCAACACATCTTCGGCCCAGGTACGTATGTAATGCTCCACGAAAAGCAAGCTGTCGTCTTTGGACAGACCAGCCGGCAATACCGATTGCAAATCTTCTTCATAAAGAAAATTCCCGTCAACCTTGACCAATGGTGTCAATCCTTTATGATCATGCTGCTCGGAACAAGCCGCACAAAAAAGAAGAAAAATAAACAGTAGCCCTGTTGATCGCATATTCATCCGGAACATTATATTTGAAGGTACGAAGATAGTGCAATAATCGGTTACATCAGTGATTATTAACGGTTTTTAAAACCTCTTCGTTAATTTCAACCTTACTTTCCTCTCGTAACCGCTTTACCCAACGGGTTTCCAGCAGTGTCCGGTAATCGGTTAGTACCTGTTCACGCACCTCTTTCAGCTTCTCCGGACCTTTCTGTTTTTCACCGATTACCGCAGTAAAAGGATAGGACTTCAAAGGAGTGAAATGCCCTTCTTTGAACACCAGTTTGTCCACATACGGATTGCTTCCTCTTGCGTAAAGCCCCTGTTCCACCTGCACCACTTCTGAAGTTGGGGAATTAAAAGCTCTCTTCAAAGCACCTGCCCACTCCTCTTCGGGAAACTTCTTAACTAACCTCTTAGCCAGTTTCAGGGTTTTCTTATCGGAACTATGCAGTACAACGCCTTTGAAGCGAGGTTCTTTCCAATGGTAATCCGAAGCGTTTGCATAAAAGAAACTGGCCAGTCCGGCTTCGTCTCTCTGCAGGGGAACCATAATCTCCCGATAAGTTATCTCAGACACCAACAAACTATCCCGGTACGCATTCAATGTCCGGCGGAAGTCTGGGTATTTCTGCTCCAGTAAACCGTTTTCATAATCGAGCACCGCCTTCATCACAAACGCTTCGTATTGTTTCTTCACACCCAGCGGATATCCCGCCGCAAACCGCTCAAAATCTCTGCCGGTATACGTTTTCCCATCCAATGTAAACAGTGCACGTCCTGTTGAACCGTTGGCATAAAGTTCCTCCAGTCCTGCCCGATCGGGTGAGTAACTGTATTCTCCTTTCAACCGTTCCACCCAGGCAGCAGTGGCTTCACCCACCGGTTGCTTTCGCGAAAGTCGTCCGGACAATTCCTCATGCATATCAGCAAGCGGCATCACATCCATCCGTCTGATCACCTTTATAATATGAATACCTTGGGGGGTAAAGAATGGTTTTGAGATTTCCCCTTCGCGAAGTTCGGATGCTACTTGCTCTAATTCCACCAGCATCTGGAACTTACCCAGACAAAGGGTATCTTTATTGTCGGAAAACTGCTGTACAAAGGATGCAAAGTCGGGATATGAAGCAGCCTGCAAAACCCGCGAGATAGAATCCATCCGGGCTTCGGCCGCCTGTAACCGGTAATTGGAAGTTGTTTGGGGAAGATAGTGAACGATCTGGCTTACCCAGACTTTGGTGCGGGTATGTTCTCCGCTGCTTTCATAGGCTTGCGCGATTCGCTTCTCCTCAGCTTGTTCGTCCGACAGGAAACGTTTAGTCAACCGGCGTCGATATTCCACCTCCTTCTCGCGGAAGACCCGGGAAGTATCCAATCCGGCTGCCTCGGCAGCGTCGACCTTCAATCTGAAGTCTACAAACGAGTCCACCAAAGCGTCCAACGATTTCCGCCCTTTGCCGGTGGTAACACGAGCGGGGTATACTGCTTCAAAGTCCGAGCGGGTAATAGCATCTCCATTGACACGCATCAACACCGGGCTTTGTTGTGCCGAAACACTTCCTGCCACTCCCAGCAGCGCAAAAACGATAAGTGGAAACCTCGGCATCGGCATCCGTTAATTAGCCATCTCGGAGATAAACTTGATACGCACCAGACGTACCTCTTCTTCCGTAAAGTCATCGCCCAACTCTTGCAAGGCATCTTCAATCTCATCCGTAGTCGATTCTTTGAAGTAATCATAGATATCGAGCAGATGATCTTCGTCCATGATCTCATCCAGGAAATAGTCAATATTCAACTTGGTACCTGAATAGACGATTGCTTCCACCTCGTCCAGCAAGTCGCCAAACTCGATACCTTTGGAGAGGGCGATATCGTCCAATGCCACTTTCCGGTCGATCGACTGAATGATAGAAACCTTCATCTTCGATTTGTTGGCAACCGTACGTACACGCAGGTCTTCCGGACGTTCGATCTCGTTCTCTTCACAGTGTCTCTTGATCAGCTTGCAGAACTCCTCGCCGTAACGTTTGGCTTTACCGGCACCTACACCCGGAATGTTCTGGAGTTCTTCCAGCGTAACCGGGTAGATGGTAGCCATCGCTTCGAGCGACGGATCCTGGAAGATGACATAAGGCGGCACTTCCAACTTCTTGGACAGCTTCTTCCGCAAGTCCTTCAACATGGAGTACAATCCCGGATCCACGGCGCAAGAACCTCCGCCTCTGGCTGGAGTATCTTCTTCCGCTTCTTCAAAGTCGTTGTCTTCCGTTATCTTGAACGACTTCGGATTATTCAGGAACTTATGTCCCTCAGGCGATACCTTTAGCGTACCGTAGTTTTCTACTTCTTTAGTCAGATACCCTGCAATGAGAGCCTGTCTGATTACCGCATTCCAAGTCTTATCCTCTTCGCCCATTCCCGAGCCAAAAGCTTCCAGGTCTTCGTGTAAGTGAGCCTGCACTTCCGAAGTTTCCCTACCTTGTAATATATCGATGATGTAATCTGCTTTGAAATTTTCTTTTACTGCGATAATAGCTTCTATCACAGCGCATAATAACTCTTGAGCCTCCACTTGTTTCTTTGGATTTAAACAGTTGTCACAATTACCACAATTTTCCTCCGTATATTCTTCGCCAAAGTAATGCAATAATGCCTTACGCCGACATACAGAAGATTCGGCATACGCAGCGGTTTCCAGCAGAAGCTGCTTGCCTATTTCCTGTTCTGCCACAGGTTTTCCCTGCATAAACTTCTCTAGTTTCTGCAAGTCTTTATTTGTATAAAAAGTTATACACCGACCTTCGCCACCGTCTCTACCGGCGCGTCCGGTTTCCTGGTAATAACCTTCCAGACTTTTCGGGATGTCATAATGAATTACATACCTCACATCAGGTTTATCGATGCCCATGCCGAAGGCGATGGTGGCCACAATAACGTCCACTTTCTCCATCAGGAAATCGTCCTGGTTCTGTGTCCTTGCAGCCGAGTCCATACCCGCATGATACGCCCGTGCACTGATACCATTGGCCTGCAATATTTCGGCAAACTCCTCGACCCTCTTCCTGCTCAGGCAATATACGATCCCCGACTTCTCCAGATTGCCCTTAATGAACTTGATAATATCCTTATCTACATTAGCGGTCTTTCCGCGTACCTCATAATACAGGTTCGGGCGGTTGAACGACGACTTGAACACTTGTGCATCAATCATTCCCAAATTCTTCTGAATATCGTGTTGTACCTTCGGAGTAGCCGTAGCCGTCAACGCAATCACCGGAGCTTTTCCTATCTCATTAATAATCGGGCGTATGCGTCTGTACTCCGGACGGAAGTCATGCCCCCATTCCGATATACAGTGTGCCTCGTCCACCGCATAGAAAGAAATCTTTACTCCCCGCAGGAACTCTATATTCTCCTCCTTGGTCAGCGATTCCGGAGCTACATACAGCAACTTAGTCTTGCCGCCTAAAATGTCGCTTTTCACCTGATCGATGGCACCTTTATTCAACGAAGAGTTAATGAAATGAGCCACTCCATCGTCTTCACTGAAATTCCGCATCGCATCTACTTGATTCTTCATCAGGGCGATCAACGGAGAGATAACTATGGCCGTACCCTCCATCAATAAAGAAGGTAGCTGGTAACATAAGGACTTACCGCCCCCAGTGGGCATCAGTACGAATGTATCTTTTCCATTAAGCAGATTCCGAACAATTGCTTCCTGGTTTCCTTTGAACTTATCAAATCCAAAAAACTTTTTCAGTTCGTTTGTCAAATTAATCTCCCCTGCCATCATTTTCGGTCATTTTTATTTCAATTCTTCTTTTTAACTTCACAGGCCCCCTTTGCAGAGAGCCCTAACAAAGTTAGAAACAAGTTCTAAAATATCAAGATTTTCCGATTAATATTTTCGATAAAAAGCAAAAAGTATATTCCAACCACCTTTTCGGAAGGATTAAGCACTCTGCAAACGTCCCAGATTAGCCTTTTCCAGCTGTTGTCTGGCAAAATCCAGGGTTACCTTGTAGCTTTTTTCGGAAGTCGAAGGTATCTCGAACATCACATCCATCATAATGGTTTCCACAATGGAACGCAAGCCACGCGCACCCAACTTATATTCTACAGCCTTGTCGACAATGTACTCGAAAACGTCCTCCTGGAATGTCAGCTTCACGCCGTCCATTTCGAACAGTTTTACATACTGCTTTACGATCGAGTTCTTGGGTTCGGTCAGGATGGAACGAAGGGCTGCCCTGTCCAGCGGATTCAGATAAGTCAGGATAGGCAGACGCCCGATAATCTCCGGAATCAACCCGAACGACTTCAAGTCCTGCGGAGCAATGTACTGCATGATATTGTTCTTGTCGATCACAGCACTTTTCTGCGAAGCACCGTATCCCACCACATGGGTGTTCAGGCGTTGAGCGATTTTCTTCTCAATACCGTCGAACGCACCTCCGCAAACGAACAGGATATTCTTGGTATTGACCGGAATCATCTTCTGATCCGGATGCTTACGTCCACCCTGGGGAGGAACATTCACCACCGAACCTTCCAACAATTTCAGCAATCCTTGCTGTACGCCCTCACCGCTTACATCACGGGTGATGGAGGGATTGTCTCCCTTACGCGCAATTTTGTCTATCTCATCGATAAAGACAATACCGCGCTCAGCCTCGGCTACGTTATAATCGGCCACCTGAAGCAAGCGGGTCAGAATGCTTTCGATGTCTTCGCCCACGTAACCTGCCTCCGTCAAGACGGTGGCATCTACAATGGTAAACGGTACGTGCAACAGCTTGGCAATAGTGCGCGCCAGCAAGGTTTTACCCGTACCGGTGCTTCCCACCATGATGATATTCGACTTCTCGATTTCCACATCATCGCTGCTGTTCTTTTGCAGCAAACGTTTATAATGGTTGTAGACCGATACGGCCAGGAAACGTTTGGCATCGTCCTGCCCGATCACGTATTGGTCGAGAAACTCCTTAATATCAACGGGCTTCGGCAGGCTCTTCAAGTCCAACTTGGTCGAAGCTTTCGCACCATCAGTCTCACCCATCGCCTCCCGGGTGATCTCATACGCCTGTGTGGCACAGCTGTCACAAATATACCCGTTCATTCCGGTGATAAGAAACCCTACCTCCGTCTCCGAACGTCCACAAAAGCTACACCTTTTCTTACTGTTTTTCGATTCTGCCATTCTTATTTTCTAATCAATACTTCATCTACCATACCATACGTCTTCGCTTCTTCGGAAGTCATCCAGTAGTCGCGGTCAGAGTCCGCCCACACCTTATCGAATTCTGTGCCCGAATGATCGGCAATGATGGTATAGAGTTCTTTCTTTATCTTCATGATCTCACGGGCGGTAATTTCGATATCCGAAGCCTGCCCCTGGGTTCCGCCCATAGGTTGGTGTATCATCACCCGCGAATGCTTCAAAGCGGAACGTTTGCCCTTAGCACCTGCCACGAGCAGCACAGACGCCATCGAAGCAGCCATACCTGTACAGATGGTAGCCACATCACTGGAGATGAACTGCATAGTATCATAGATACCGAGTCCGGCATATACAGATCCGCCCGGAGAATTGATGTAAATGGAAATATCCTTACCCGGATCTACCGAGTCGAGATAAAGCAACTGCGCCTGCAGGGTATTGGCTGTATAATCGTCAATCTGCGTTCCCAGGAAGATGATGCGATCCATCATCAGTCGTGAGAACACATCGAGTTGCGTGACATTCAGCTGTCTTTCCTCGAGAATATAGGGATTCAAATAATTTGCTTGTGAGTGGATTACACCATCCAGCACCGTACTGTTGATGCCCAAATGCTTAGTCGCGTATTTTCTAAAATCATCCATAGTTTATTTCCTTTCTTAAATGATTAGTTTATTGAGTTGCAAAGAAACAAAAAAGAACAGACAGACACAAAAAAACACAGAGTTATAATTTAATAAAACTCTGTGTTTTTATGGTTTAATAGATTTCTTTAAAAGAAGATATTACTGGAACATCTTATTGAACTCTTCTACAGAAACTTTTTTGTTCTTCAATTTCACTTTTCCCTTCAGTGCAGTGGCCAATTTTGTTTCGATGGCACGGTTCACCAGTCCGTCAATGTTTTCTTTCTTCTTCAACATCTCCGAAGCATACTGGTCCAGGATATCCTCAGGAACAGTCATCATACCATACTGAGCGAACTGACCTTTGGTAGCTTCCTTAGCAATGTTCAACACATCAGCCTGCTCTACCTTGATGTCATTATCTTTCACCAGCTGTTCCTTAATCAGGTGCCAGGTCAGTTCTTCGATGCTCTTTTCGTAGTTCTCTTCCACGAATTCTGCCCCCTTTTCGCTGTTATTATGTGCCATGATGCGTTTCAGCAGTGCATCCGGGAACTCAAGTTTGCCAACCTTCTCGATCAATGCCTGACGAGCATCGAGCATGAATTTATAGTCGCTATCGGCAATATACTGACCAGCTACGCTTTCTTTTACTTTGGCGCGGAATTCTTCCTCAGTCTTCACCACACCTTCGCCATATACCTGATCGAAGATTTCCTGGTTCAATTCACCCTCTACAAAGCGAGTGATTTCTTCCACCTGGAAGCTGAAATCAGCCTTTGCTTCTGCAACAGCTTCTTTCTCTATTTTCAACAGTGAAGCCAATTCTGACTCAACACCATCGAAAGCAGTGTACGGATTAAACACTAATACGTCGTTTACTTTGGCATTAGCGAAGAGAGCCTTCTGATCATCGTTCTTCATGTAAGCAGGCATCAACACAGCACCTTCTACCTGGATACCACCTTCTTTGGTGCTACCGTTGGCATCGAGTTCAGCGAGCAGACCTTTCAACATGTCCTTGTCTTCGTAAGAATCTACCTTGTCATACTTACCATTGCGTTGGGTATAGCTCTTGATCTGGTTGTTCACCATATCTTCCGTCACGTCGATGTTGTAATAATCCACAGAATCCTTAGCACCCAGTTCTGCTTTGAATTCCGGAGCCAGGGCGATATCGAACAAGAACTCGAATTCTTCCATGGTTTCGAAGTCAATCATCGGTTGCTTATCTTCATTAGGCAGCGGTTCACCCAGTATATTGATGTTATTTTCCCGGATATAGCCATATACTTTTTCAGAGAGCAGCTTGTTAACTTCGTCTGCCACAACTGATTTACCGTACATTTTCTTAACCAGGCTCATCGGTACCATGCCCTTACGGAATCCCGGGATCTGTGCCTTCTGACGAAAATTCTTCAATGATTTATCTACCTGTTCCTGATAGTCAGCTTTTTCCAGTTTTACAGTAAGCAGCGCGCTTACTTTGTCAATGTTTTGTAATGAAACGTTCATTCTTACAATTATTTAATTTATACTATTCCACTTTTAATGAGGGTGCAAAATTAGTGCTATTCTTTCAATTATCAAAAAAAGCACCACATAAATTGCAGATGAGAATCTTTTTAAGTCTATCCGTTCAATTGGAAATCTTTCCGGCGAAGCACGAAACTGTTACTCAGGTACTTTTCGCGTACAATTTTGTTTTCGGCCAGTTCTTCGGGCGTTCCCTGGAACAGGATCTTGCCTTCGAACAGCAGGTAAGCCCGGTCGGTGATACTCAGCGTTTCCTGCACGTTGTGGTCGGTAATCAGGATGCCGATATTTCGATCTTTCAGCTTCCATACGATTTGCTGGATATCTTCCACGGCAATGGGGTCTACCCCGGCAAAAGGTTCATCGAGCATGATGAACTTCGGGTCGATGGCCAGGCAACGGGCAATCTCCGTACGCCGCCGCTCACCACCCGAGAGTTGGTTCCCTTTATTCTTACGAACCTTTTCCAGGCGGAACTCTGCTATCAGGTTCTCCAACTTCTCTTTCTGATACTCCTTGGGTTTGTTGGTCATCTCCAGGACGGAAGCGATGTTATCCTCTACGCTCATCTGGCGGAATACGGAAGCCTCCTGGGCCAGGTAGCCGATACCCGTCTGCGCCCGCTTGTACACAGGGTAATTGGTTATTTCAAGATCGTCCAGAAAAATACGGCCCTCGTTCGGAGTAATCAATCCTACGGTCATGTAAAACGAGGTGGTCTTTCCGGCACCATTAGGTCCCAGCAAACCGACGATTTCTCCCTGTTTCACATCAATAGAGACATGGTTTACTACCGTACGCTTTCCATATTTCTTTACCAGATCCTCCGTGCGAAGCACCATCTTGTTTTCTTCCATATCTTTGTTATTTTGCCGCAAATGTAGCAATAATCGGGTGAAATAGTGTACATTTGCAGACAAATATACGTGAATTATGATTAAAGCATTTGCAACAGTCGGTCGATACATGGCACTCATGGGACGTACTCTTTCCCGCCCTGAACGTATGCGCATGTTCTTCCGGCAGTATCTTCGCGAGTTAGAACAACTGGGGGTCAACTCCATCGGCATCGTGCTGCTCATCTCCTTTTTCATCGGCGCGGTTATTACGATTCAGATTAAACTTAACATTGAAAGCCCCTGGATGCCCCGTTGGACCGTGGGGTATGTGACGCGTGAAATCATGCTGCTCGAGTTCTCTTCTTCCATCATGTGTCTGATCCTGGCAGGCAAGGTTGGCTCCAACATCGCCTCCGAGCTGGGCTCCATGCGGGTCACGCAACAGATAGACGCCCTCGAAATCATGGGAGTAAACTCGGCCAACTACCTGATACTTCCGAAAATCACAGCCATGGTAACCACCATTCCTATCCTGGTGACGTTCAGCATCTTCGCCGGTATCATCGGAGCCTTCGCCACCTGCTGGTTCGGGGGTATCATGACGGCTACCGACCTGGAATACGGTCTGCAATACATGTTTGTGGAATGGTTCATCTGGTGCGGCATTATCAAGTCGCTCTTCTTCGCCTTTATCATTGCCAGCGTCTCTTCTTTCTTCGGCTATACCGTCGAAGGCGGATCGATCGAGGTAGGAAAGGCATCCACCGACTCGGTGGTTTGCAGCAGCGTACTTATCCTTTTTGCCGACCTGGTATTAACTAAACTTTTAATGGGATGATTGAAATTAAAGGACTATATAAGTCATTCGATAATAAAGCAGTATTGAAAGACATCAATGCCACTTTCGAGAATGGGAAAACCAACCTGATCATCGGCCAGAGCGGTTCAGGTAAAACCGTACTCATGAAGTGTATCGTAGGGCTGCTGACCCCTGAAAAAGGAGAGTTGCTGTACGACCACCGCAATTTCCTCGCCATGGCGAAGAAAGAAAAGAAGGCCTTGCGCCGGGAGATGGGAATGATTTTCCAGAGTGCCGCCTTGTTCGACTCCATGCCGGTTATCGACAATGTGCTGTTCCCCCTCAACATGTTCAGCAACGACACCTTCCGTGAGCGCACCAAGCGCGCCCTGTTCTGCCTGGACCGCGTTAACTTGCTCGATGCCAAGGATAAGTTCCCCGGAGAGATCAGTGGAGGTATGCAGAAGCGTGTAGCCATTGCCAGAGCCATCGCCCTGAATCCCCAATACCTGTTTTGCGACGAGCCCAACTCCGGACTCGACCCTAAAACCTCGTTGGTTATCGACGAGCTGATACAGGATATCACCCGCGAATACAGCATGACTACCATCATCAACACCCACGACATGAACTCCGTGATGGGCATTGGCGAGAAAGTCATTTTCATCTATGAAGGGGGAAAAGAATGGGAAGGCACGAAGGACGATATCTTCACCTCATCCAACGAACGGCTGAACAATTTCATCTTTGCGTCCGACCTGTTACGCAAAGTAAAAGAGGTTGAGATTCAAAACATTGAAGGTTAGCAAATAAAAAGAGCGCATCGAAAACGATACGCTCTTTTCTCGTAAAACCAGTTAATAGAATTGACATATATCATCACGACATATTGACTGTCCCCATCTCAATCACGAGAATCTTTCCAGATTCTCAAACTGCTGCAAAGGTAGAGATTTATTTTTTATCAAAAATCACCATAAACAGGGACAAACTCAAAAATGTTGATTATTTAACATTAATCCACCCACGAGCGATAGATTTAACTACCATATCGATAGCATTCCGGGCGTCCAACTTCTGCATTAACCTTTTCCGGAAAGTTTCCACCGTACTTTCCTTTATATGAAGATTCAATGCGATATCATGCGTGCTGAGTCCTTTGGCCACATCTTTCAGCACTTCAAGTTCGCGTTTGGTAGGTAAATCATTGGAATGAACCTTGACTGAGGTCTTCGCCAGCTTCTGGCGAATCGTCTGAAAGCCTGCACAAGCATAAGGCTCTCCGGCCATCACGCTCCGTACTGCTTTTTCCATCTCATCGGAAGCCGACGACTTCAGAATAACCGCATTTACTTGTTGCTTTACCAACCTGTTGGCTACCCACACTTCGTCGTGCATCGTACTTACTACAATACAGGCGTCCTCATTGATTTCGTGGATCAAATCGATCAGATCAAAGCCGGACAATTCTCCCGGCAAACTGATATCTAAAATGTAAAGATCATAATCCCGAGCCTCAATCAACCCGGCAGCTTCCTCTCCACTGGTTACTGCATCGGTCACTACTACTTCCGGTATCCTACCCAGCACTCGTTTTATCCCTTCCAAAATCAAACTATGGTCATCGACCAACAGTGCCTCTACTCTTTTCCCCATACTTTATTTATAAATTCTTACAACGCAAATATAACCATAACTTTCAGATTCTTATTGTTTTTACCTACTTTATTTACATTTCTGCATGAAAAAACGGCCAGAGTAATGAGTCTGGCCGTTTTGCTTCTTTTTCGTAAACGATTTATTTCTGTCGGATATAAATATTGATCGGAGTTCCGGACAAATTCCACTTCTCGCGCATCTTATTCTCCAGGAACCTCTTATAGGGTTCTTTTACGTATTGCGGGAGATTGGCGAAAAACACGAACGAAGGCACCTGGGTATTAGGCAGCTGCGTCACATACTTTATCTTGATGTATTTCCCTTTCGTCGCGGGAGGAGGATAAGCCTCGATCAAAGGCAGCATTTCCTCATTCAAGCGGGCAGTAGGAATCTTTACCTTCCGATTCTCATAGACCGCACGCGCCTCTTCCAAGACTTTCAGGATACGTTGTTTGGTTAGTGCGGAAGAGAACACAATCGGGAAATCGGTAAACGGTGCAAACCGGGAACGAATAGCTTCCTCGAAAGCCTTCATCACCTTGGCCGTCTTGTCTTCCACCAAATCCCACTTGTTCACTACCACGACCAATCCCTTCTGATTCTTCTGGATCAATGAAAAGATGTTCAGGTCCTGACTTTCGATACCACGCGTAGCATCCATCATCAAGATACAGATATCCGAACCTTCAATAGCACGTATGGAACGCACCACCGAGTAGTATTCCAGATCTTCGGTCACCTTATTCTTCTTGCGGATACCAGCTGTATCAACCAGGTAGAAGTCGAAACCGAATTTATTGTAACGGGTATAAATAGAGTCGCGGGTAGTACCGGCAATCTCGGTCACGATGTTGCGATCTTCTCCGATAAACGCATTGACAATCGACGATTTACCGGCATTCGGGCGTCCGACGACTGTAAAGCGAGGGATGTCTTCGTCCAGAATCTCTTCCGATTCTTTCTTGAACTTACTGACAATCAGATCCAACAGATCACCTGTTCCACTACCAGTCATGGCCGAGACACAGTACGGATCGCCTACACCCAGACTGTAGAACTCCGGTGCATTGTATTGCAATTCGTTCGAATCCGTCTTGTTGGCCACCAGGATCACCGGTCTCTTGGAACGCCGCAGGATAGAGGCCACTTGCATATCCAGGTCGGTTACGCCGTTCATCACGTCGACAACAAACATGATCACATCTGCTTCGTCTACCGCAATCAAGACCTGTTTACG
Source organism: Bacteroides sp. (assembly GCA_031555765.1). GTDB lineage: Bacteria > Bacteroidota > Bacteroidia > Bacteroidales > Bacteroidaceae > Bacteroides. The sequence goes on from JAVBUC010000043.1 coordinate 53,480, forward strand.
AATCTCTTCCTCGAACACATCGTCCGAATTCACCACCCATCCTCCAGTATCTACCACCGAAAACTCTTTGCCAAGCCATTCCGACTTGCCATATTGCCGGTCGCGGGTAGTGCCCGCTTCATCATTCACAATGGCCTGCCGAGTTTTTGTCAGACGGTTGAACAAAGTAGACTTCCCCACATTGGGTCGTCCTACAATCGCTACTAAATTTCCCATAGTCACTCCTTTCCTTTTTAAACGACTCTCACAGTCGATATATTCTTAATCTAATTGATAACCAAAGTTCCGCAGTTCCTTGTCCGAGCTACGCCAGTCCTTGTCCACCTTCACATAAGTTTCCAGGAAAATAGTCTTCCCGAAAAACCGTTCCAAGTCACGCCGGGCTTCTGTGGCCACCTTCTTCAGTGCCTTACCCTGCTTGCCGATAATGATTCCCTTTTGCGAATCACGTTCCACGTAAATAACTGCACGTATATGGATCATCTTCGCTTCTTCCTTGAAGGTTTCCACCACGACTTCCACCGAGTAAGGGATCTCCTTGTCATAATACAAGAGAATCTTTTCCCGGATAATCTCGTTCACGAAGAAGCGTGCCGGTTTGTCCGTCCACTGATCCTTATCAAAATAAGGAGGCGATTCGGGCAATAGCTCTTTGACCCGCTTCATCACATAGTCTACATTGAACTTGGACGTTGCCGAAACCGGAATGATCTCCGCCTGCGGAATAAGTTCCTTCCAGTCGTCGACCAACTTTGCCAGCTTCTCCTGATCAGTCAAATCGATCTTGTTGATGAGTAGCAACACAGGTGCCTGTATTTCGCGTACTTTCTCAATAAACTCGTTGTTCTTATCAGGGGTTTCCACCACATCGGTCATGTAGAGCAGTACATCCGCATCCGCCAATGCCGAACGCGAGAAGTTCAGCATAGACTCCTGTAGCTTATAGTTAGGCTTCAGCACCCCCGGAGTATCCGAAAACACAATCTGCATGTCATCCGTATTGCAGATGCCCATGATCCGATGGCGGGTAGTCTGCGCCTTGAAAGTGGCGATCGAAATCCGTTCGCCCACCAGCAGGTTCATCAGTGTCGACTTACCGACATTAGGATTCCCTACAATATTTACAAATCCAGCTTTATGCATACCATATTCGTTTAGACAAAAAAACGCATCGAATCGAAATAGGATGCGTTTTTAATTCTGTATATCAGCAGTTACTTATTTTCACTATCATAAGCCCACTTCACGTATACGGCTCCCCAGGTAAACCCGGCTCCGAACGCCGTAAAGATGATGTTATCACCTCGCTTCAGTATTCTCTCGAAGTCCCAGATGCAAAGGGGAAGCGTTCCTGCACTTGTGTTACCGTAACGTTCGATGTTGACAAGAACCTTTTCTATTGGGAGCTCCATCCGGTTGGCCACAGCATCGATGATGCGCATGTTAGCCTGATGGGGTACTACCCAGTTGATCGTTTCTTTCGTCAATCCGTTGCGTGCAGCTATTTCTTCGCTTACATCCGACATGTTGGACACAGCATACTTAAACACTGTACGCCCTTCCTGATAAATGTAATGCATTTTGTTGTCAACCGTAAAGTAAGAAGGAGGGCAAACCGATCCACCTGCTTTCATGTGCAGGAAAGGCAGCCCCTTACCATCCGTCCGGAGAATAGAATCCAGGATACCATACTCTTCCGCTGTCGGTTCGACCATGAAAGCCGCTGCACCATCTCCAAAGATGGGGCAAGTAGCCCGATCCGTATAGTCCACCGTTGACGACATCTTATCCGTACCCACGATAATCACCTTTTTGTATCTCCCCGAGCGAATGAAGCTGGCAGCTGTTTCGAGTGCAAACAAGAATCCGCTACAAGCGGCCTGCATATCGAAAGCGTATGCGTTTTTCAGCCCGAGTTTATCGCAAAGGATAGAAGCGACGGAAGGGAAATGATAGTCTGCGGTAGAAGTAGCAACAATCACCAGATCAATGTCATCCGGATTGGCACCCGTTTTCTGCATCAACTGCTTGGCTGCCTTACGTGCCATGTATGAGGTTCCCAGCCCTTCTTCGTTCAAGATACGCCTTTCTTTGACCCCGATACGTGTCATAATCCATTCGTCAGTAGTATCTACCATCTTGCACAACTCATCGTTGGTCAAGACATAATCAGGTACATACCCCCCGACTCCTGTGATTACTGCATTTATTTTTTCCATCAATATTGTTTTAATTAATACTTAAATCGGAGCGGAGGCAAAGCCTCCGATCCGACAAGTGTAGATCAAACTATACAGCTGCTTCTTTTTCGATAGCAAGCTTACCTCTGTAGTAGCCACAAGCACCACATACAGTGTGATAAACATGCCATTCGCCACAGTTCGGACAGATAGCCAATGTAGGTGCTACTGCCTTATCATGAGTTCTTCTCTTAGCTGTTCTAGTCTTTGATTGTCTTCTCTTAGGATGTGCCATTTTTCTAAAACTTTAATTATTATCTAATATTTTCTTTAATTCATTCCAACGGGGATCGGTCTGTTCCTCCTGTTCTTCCTCCACCATATCGGCTTCCGGTTCGAAACCTTCTTCTCCCTCTTCTTCACTTGCATTTGTCCTCAGGTGCTTGTTCAACTTACCAGTCATGCCTTTGTTGCATTTTCCGGGAGCATGCACATGCTTCATCGGGACAGACAAGGCTACAAACTCATACATAAACCAGGCTACATTGATTTCGCCTTCTTCTTCGGGAATAACGATCAGGTTGTCACCTTCCTCGGCATATTCACGTCCGAACTTCACCATCAGTTTGTCGGTCGAGCTGACTACCAGCTCCATTTCGTCCAGGCAGCGGTCGCACGGTACCCATACAATTCCATCTGTTTGAAAATGGAATTCAAAAGCCCGCGATGTCTTCTTCACCGTCAATATAACATTGACTTTTCCCTTTTGTACTTCAGGGCCGTCAATGTGGGCAAAGAAAAGGTTGTCCAGCACAAACTCAAACTGAGCCGAGTCTGCTTGCATCCCTTTCAGGTCTATTTTATATTTATCAAATTTTCCCAAAGCTTCCTTTATTTAGTGGAATGGACATAATTCGGGCGACAAAGATACGAATAATATTCTTCAATATAGCATAAACTTCCAATAAAGTTAGCTATAGCCATACATAAAAAAGCTAACATCGGATAATTATTTCCAATGTATATAAACAAGTAAGCCCTTCCGTACGTATTTGTACGAAAGGGCTTCTGTTATAAGTGGCGGCTACCTACTCTCCCACTGTTACGCAGTACCATCGGCGTGACAAGGCTTAACTTCTCTGTTCGGAATGGGAAGAG
>JAVBUC010000077.1:0-9751 GCA_031555765.1 Bacteroides sp.
ACCTTTCGTGGAAGGAGAAGACAATAGCCTGCTCGATGTGTTGATCAACGATGATTCGCCCATGGCCGACCGATTGTTAGTGAACGAGTCTCTTGCGAAGGAAATTGATAGAGCACTTTCTACGTTAACCGATAGGGAAAAAGACATCATTCAGATGTTTTTTGGTATCGGACAACAAGAAATGACATTGGAAGAAATCGGCGACAAGTTTGGACTCACACGTGAGCGCGTCCGCCAGATTAAAGAAAAAGCTATCAGGAGGTTAAGACAAAGTAATCGTAGCAAACTGCTCAAATCTTATTTAGGATAAATAAGAAGCGTTAATTTCCGAATGACAGAAGGTATAAAAACCGGTCAATCCGTAGGGTTGGCCGGTTTTTTTGTTATCTTTGCCGCAATTAATAAACTTTTTAGATATGAAATATGTAAAGATATTGTTTGTGGCAGCCTTGGTGGGTACTCTGTGTTCTTGCTCTTCGGTTCCATTCTTTGGTATGAAGAAAGCTGACAAGTCAGTTTATGCTTTCGGAGTAGCAGCCTCTTTCCTCGATACGTTGGTGTATTATACGGACGTTCAGGTACTCGATAGCGTAAAGCTAAATAGCCAAGGCGTTTTGCCTCACCAGGAGTTGTATAGCTTTCAGCTGAAGAACTACGTGGAAGGCGCGTACAATAAACAGAATCGTACTTGCATGATTTATTACAAGGAGTCGAAGAAGAAGATTGACAAGGAAATGACCAAGGTGCTGGCAAAGTACAAGAAAAGCAAATCGAACTCCTTGATTCATATTGATCCTAAAGAGTTTAAATTTACGAAACCGGAAGAACAATAAATGTTATATAAATAGGAAGAGACGCACACGTGTGTCTCTTTATTTTTTACCTTTGTGCCGAATCTATCAACCGTCTTTATGAAAGTAAAATATTTTGTACTTATTCTTTGGACTGTGGCAGGACTTTTCACTTCGTGCCACTCGGACAATGATGTCCCTAAACCTCCCACACCAGAGCCTGCTCCTACCATGGCTAACCGTACAGTGCTGGTGTACATTGTTGCAGATAATGCGAGCAATGACTTGAGTTCTCATGCTTCCAATGATCTGAAGGAAATGTTGCAAGGCATTGAGAGCGTTGATACTAAAAAGAATAACCTGATCGTCTACATGGATCGGAAATATGTGAAGAAACCGGTATTGATTCGATTATGTAGAAATACGAATAATGAAATCATACAGGATACATTGAAAACATATCAGGACCGTAACTCGGTAGGGGTTGACGAAATGAAAGAAACACTGTCTGAAGTTTTCTCAGATTATCCTGCCAAAAGAAGCGGATTGGTTTTGTGGTCGCATGCCGAAGGGTGGATCAAAGCAAATACCAAATCCTCTAAAGCCATGGTGCGCTCTTTTGGAGAAGACAACGGGTCTAATATTGATATTGCAGATATGCATGAAGTGTTGGAAGTTATACCTCACCAGGATTTTATTTTATTTGATGCCTGCTTTATGCAAACCATTGAAGTGGCCTATGAGTTAAGAGATCGGGCAGATTTCTTTCTGGGATCTCCTACGGAAATTCCGGGACCGGGAGCTCCTTATCAGAATGTAGTGCCTGCATTCTTTAAAAGTGGTTCTTCTGAAGAAGTTGCTAAAGATATAGCTGCCGAATATTTTAACTATTACAGTGTCACTCAACCGGGATGGTCGTATGGGGCGTCGATGGGCGCACTGAAAGCTGGTGCGTTGGATGCTTTAGCCGATGCGACCCGACAGGTTATAAACCATAACATCGGAATGGATGCTACGGTGGATGTTTCCAATTTGCTGTATTATAACAGGAGTAAGAGTTATTATTATACGGATATGAATGAATTTGTGAAGCTGATATCCTCTGATGAGGCAGAATACTATCAATGGAAACAAGCATTTGATAATGCGGTTGTCTATTTCCAGACTACCCCAACTAACTACTCAATGTATGGCTCTAAGTCCTTTTCTATGGAGGGCTCATGTGGAGTTTCCATGTATATTCCTTGCCGGAGTACTACTACAGAAAGAACGTCCTTAAATGAGTTCTATCGGAATTATCAGTGGTATACTGACGTAGGCTGGGCGTCCAAAGGTTGGTAAACGTAAGCTAAAAGGGCTGGCATTCCGTGATGAATGTCAGCCCTTGAAGTATTATTTAATCAAGATCTACTCTTCCTCATCTTTTTCCTGATCCAAAAGTAGTATCCCGTTACAGCAAAAACCGCTCCGAGAAATGAAATCAGGCAATGGAGTATCCGGGTGGTGATTCCTCCCCACGAACCCACATGTACCGAATAGATCCATCCTTTTATCTTCATAGAATTAGGCAGATCCTTATACCATTTTATTTCAGTGAACTCACCGGTCTTCGGATCGAAGGAGAAGCTGTCGCTTCCCCGGGTATTGCCATACTTGGCTGTGGAAACAGTGGCCGAACCATTCTGAACCGTGATCGTATTGTAATCGGGGTAGAGGTCTTGCAGGCCGGACATCACTTTGGCCCATACGGTGTAGTCTATCTCGCTTGAACGGTCTCGTTCTCTGCCCGAGCGTTCTCGGAAGCCATCCTTTTGTTGTGCCGCAGGAGTAGGAGCCTGCGCTTCTGTTTTTGCCACGGGAACACCGAATACACTATAAAAGGCATCGCGATACCAGCCGAACGACCACGTCAGCCCGGTCAGCGACATGGCAAGCAGGAGCAGGGTGGCGTAGAAACCGCCCGATACATGCAGGTCGTAGAGGAAACGGAACCAGCCCGACCGGGTTTTGATCTTCAACCGGGGCTTCAATGCTTTCTTGCTGCGCGGGAACCAGATCACCAGCCCACTGACCAGAACGAAGACCAGGATCAGCGTGGAAACCCCGACAATCGTTTTCCCCCAGGAGAGTCCACCGTCGCGCTTGTACTCGTCGAGCAACCAGCGGTGGAGGCGCATCATGTCCAGAAAAAACCCTTTTCCATCGTCCATCCCGGTTATTTCCCCGGTATAAGGATCGACAAAGTAAGAAGCTTTCCGGGCAGGAAGAACCAGCTGGTAGGTTCGTTCAGCGTCGGGGGTGACGCGGATGCCGTTTATCTTTACCGAGTCGGGAAGTTGCCGACGGGCCATACTCATCAATTCCGGTATGAGAAGCGGCCGTTCCTTAACCTCTTTGACAAAGTATCGCGAGGGGTAACAGAGCTCCAGGATTTCCTTTTCGAATACGAGGATCGACCCCGTGAGGCAGACGATGATTATAATGAGTCCGAAAGGTACCGATAACCATAAGTGTATTTTAGCAAAGAGTTTTCTCATTTTCCGAATAAATGTTTGATCCCGTCGTATATTCCTGGAATGGCAACCGTTCCATGGTTTTCTTCTGGGAATGATTGACTATAGTAGCGCAGATTCCTTGCCTGTGGCAACACTTCCCCCAGGAAATGCCCCACTTGGGTGAGGTGGATATCTACCCTGTCGGTTCGTTTTCGGGAGGCTACGCCGATGTACAGGCTCTTCCCGGTAAAGTCCTTCCCGTCGATCAATGCAGCGGCTTCTTCCGACAGTCTGCCCCGGTCCCACCACAAACTGGGGTCGATGGCCAGGTAGGTGTCGAATAGTTCTGTGTGGCGCAGAAATGTGTTCACTGTAAAAAGCCCGGAGTAGGAATGCCCGATGAGTATGCTCCTCCCGTCGGTACGATAGGTGCTGTCTATCACCGTACGAAGTTCCTCCGTCAGGAAGCGGCTGAACATCTCGCTGCCTCCGCCTTGCGGCGTGGTGCCGGGTTCTACCTTTCCATCCCGTCCGGCTGCGGAAGCGGTAGGAGTGAAGTCGCGCGTGCGGTCGGTACTCAGCACCCCGACAAGGATGCTTGGAGGAAGATACCGCCCCCTGCCCGAAGCCAGCGTCCGGCTGATACCCACCAACGAATGAAAGAACATTTCCCCGTCGAGCAGGTAGACCACCTGATACGTTTGTGTGGTGTCCTGTCCGTAGTCGGCAGGCAGATGTACCCAATACTCCCGCTCTTCTTGCAGGATGTGGGAGTAGAGGGTGTGCTTCTTTCCTATACAAATATCCTCCTGGCTCCACATGGTTAGCGGGAGCAGGAGGAATAGGAATGTTACCTGGATTTTACTCATTGCTGGTAAGAGAGCTTACCCACACCGCTGACTTGGGCCGATTCTACCGAAATACCCTTGGTAGCTGTGGCTGTTTTGGCATCGATCCGGTAGATGGCTGGGTTGCTGCCGTCGGTCGTTGTCACCGGCATGTAGGCGATACCGTTTTCGGCAAACGGCGTGTTGCCGTATCCGGAAATCACGTTGGCGGCAGGCATGCCCGTTACGTATGTCAGCTTTTTGTCTTCCCCTTTGAAAATGGCCAGTTCCGCAGCTACGAAGCCGGTCTCTGTCAACGGTCTGTCATACATCAACAACAGGAAGTAGTCTTCGGCGATGTGCCAGCAACGCAGGAACGATTTGCCTCCCGTCTGTGCTTCGAGGTTGCAGTAATAGTTGGCATCGAAATCCTCGGCACCAGCCTTAATACGGACCACCCCGGCGGGCAAGGTGGTTTGCTGCACGGTTTCGGTCATCGTTTTGGCAAAGCTCGGCGAGAAGACATAGATGTCGCCATTGTCGGCCGCCCAGAGGGTTTGGTAGTACTGCGAGCGGTTACGTCCGCAGGCATAGCTGATTTTGTCGGTCTTGATCAGTTTCGGGTTCTCGAAACTTTTGTTGTTGTAAATAGCCACCCAAGCCTCGTTCGGGTACTGCGTCCATTGCAGCTCTCCCTTCTCGTACGCGCTACTGCTGCTACCGCCCGCTTCTGTTTTGACCAGCTCCGGGTATTTCACGTATGCACCTTCGTTGGCTTTCACGCCGTATTTGCTCAGTCCCATGGGTATGGGAGCCGAATAGATTTTGTTGTTGGCTTCCAGAATACCGGCCAGGGTAACAAATTCGCCGTTGCCCAGATAGTTTTCAGACCAGAGGGCTTTGCTGTTCGATACGGCTGTTTCTTTCGCCACATCCAGGTAGTTGAACAGGAACCCCTTCGGCAGGTAACCGTTCTCGTCGGCATACTCCGTTCCCAGATCGCCGGTGGACGAGGTGATGATGTAGTCACCATGCATGCCGTAGGATGTGAATCGCTTGATTTCGAACATGTTGTCTCGTTCCTCGATCTCGCCCTGCGCATTCAGGATGTACGAGGAAGTCAGCCCCGCACTCCCCTGATTGTACACCAGGCGGTACAGGTATTTATCCTTGTAGAACACCCATTGTGATACACTCTCTGTCACCTTGCCGCTGCTGGTGGCCGATACCGAACCCTCGTTCAGGCTTTCGGCGGTGAGCAACTTATTGGCATCGCTTTCGTAGGCCGCAATCACGTAGGCCGATTGCGCCTTGGGGGTATCATCTCCTCCGTTGTCCGGAACGTTTGAATCATCACAGGAAGTCAATACAGTTCCTGCCAGCATGGCGATGGCAAGAGCACTTGTTAAGAAATTCTTCTTCATTTTTTTACTTTGGTTTTGGATTTATTAATTATTGAAATAAACTCTCACTTTTCCGTAGAACGCCCTGCCGGCTTTCTGCAGACTGAAGTTATCGTATAGTTTCTCGTTGGTGAAGTTCCGGCATTCCAGCGACAGGTTGTATCGCCCTTTTTGCAGGCTGTACGATACGGTCAGGTTGTGCGAAAACTGGGTAGGCACCAAGAAATCCGTTCCGCTGCCCAGCACTTCCGAGTAGAGCGGGAAGCTGTGCATGTACATGTTGTCGTAGGTGACGGACAGCACATTGCTCTTCTTCCACAGGTCGTGCCAGAAGAACGACACGTCCGAGTTGGCAAAGCGGTAGGGCATGTTCGGCATGTGGGCACCATACGTCAGGCTTTTCTGGCTGGTTCCGCTGCTCAGGGTTTTTACATTGTCGCGCACATCCATTTGGGTGTAGTTTCCGCCCAGGCTGATCCACTTGGCGAAACTGTATCGGGCCGAGAGGTTGTATCCTTTGGTTTTCACGCGGCCGTGGTTGGTGTAGCCTGCTCCGTATTTGCCGCCGCTCAAGTCCTGGATCTTGCGCTGGATGTAGTCGCGGGTATTGCGGTAGATCAGTCCGCCTTCCACGTATACGGAGTGCTTGCCGAAGGCTTCGTTGTAGCTGAGGTTGAAGTTTACATTGTCGCTGTTTTCCGACTTCAACCCGATGTCACCCGATTCCAGGTCCTCGTCGCCGAACATCTCCTCGTTGGTGGGCAGGCGGTGGGCTTTCTCATAGGATAGCTTCGCCTGCAGCCCTTTCAGGATAAAGTAGGTACCCGCCGCCCCGTATCCCAGCGAACTGATCGACTTGCTGGTACGGGTGTATTTGTCCAGTGCCGAGCTGGTGGCTATCGGGCCGGCCACGTACTGGTGGTAGTATTTCCCGAAAGCCGAGAAGTTCCAACGCTCGGAGGGCATCAGGCGGTAGGAGAGTCCGCTGATGTTCTTTCGGGTCTCTTTGGCGATGGCATTTGCTTCCGAGTCGGTGTTCAGCAGCGATTGGTTGGTGCGTTCGAAGAAGTTTATCACCTGGTTGAAGGTGAGGGTTTGGCTCTTGCTCAGGCGGTAGTTCACCGTGAACGTGCCGTTCCAGTTGTCATTGTCCGAACGGGTGTTCTGGTACGACTGCTCACCCGGCATCCGCATGAGGCGTTTCTCTCCCCGCCAGTTGTACTCGTACGAAGCGGTGTCCACATTGTTCACCATGTTCTTGTTATAGTTGGCCGTCAGCGTCACGTCCAGCCCCTTGGTCAGCAGGTTCTGCTTGCGGTATTCCAGCGACGGCATCACCGAATGCCCTTTGCGGTACTTCCCGCCGAAGACCACCTCCTGTCGTACCCCGGTCTGGATCTCCTGATACATGTGCGAGTAGGTGAAACCCAGCATCAGGCGGTCGGCCCATTTCTTGCCCACGATGCCCACTTTGCCCATGATGGCCTCGTTGTGGTAATTATCGTGGAAACGCTTTACATGTTCAATATTTTTCTTGTTGATCGCTCCCGTTTCGAAGTCTTTTACCGGAGTGTCCACGTAGTAATCATTGTCCGAATAGTTCTGGAACGCATTAAGCTCGTAGGTGAAACCGCTCCGGAATGTCTGCCCGAAATTAACGTACGACTTATGTGTATTGAACGACCCGTACGAGTAAGAAGCGTCCAGGAACCATCTCTTCGGGTTTTTCTTGGTGACGATGTTGATCACCCCACCGATGGCATCGGTCCCGAAGCCCACAGGCACCACACCTTTATATACTTCGATACGGTCGGCATAGTTCACGGGGATGTTGTTCAGTCCGAACGAACTTCCTACACCTTCCTGCGGCACTCCGTCAATAAATATCTTAACGTGTTTACCGCTGAACCCGTCCATCATCAGCTGCATGTCCGAACCCACCCCGCCCGTTTCGCGGATCTTCATGCCTGGAGCTTGTGCCAAGGCTTCGCTCAGGTTCTGCGTGGAGTTCTGCAACGACTTGGTGTCGATGGCTACCGCGTTGTAGGCCGACCGTTTCAATCGGCTTACCCCGCTCGATACCACCACGACCTCTTCCAGTTCAGTGCTTGACGGGCTGATAGTAACGTTCAACTTGGATCTGTTGCCCGGGATAAGCTTCACCGGTTTCTCCACCGTTTGGTAACCGATGGCCGAAACTACCAGTATGTAATTTCCCGCGGGAGCTTTAATATGATAGATACCTTCCAGGTTGGTGGTGCTTCCGTAGCCGGTCCCTTTCAGGCGGACCGTGGCAAAGTCCACTGTCTCGTTCTCGGTGGATATGACTTTTCCGGAGATCATCGTTTCTCCGTTTTGTGCCTGGGAATCAATAGATAAGAATAATAAAAAGGTGATTAGGGGTAGATAATAACGGATTACTTTCATTCTGTTCATTGCATCAAATTATAAATTCGCTGCAAAGGTCCCCCAAAAAAGAATGCGCATCAACCGCAATATCTTGGTAAATGTAGGTGCTGTAATTACTTATTTATGGGTAATCCTGTCTTAGGACTTCACCAACGGTTTCCTCATGCTTGCTTATGTAAAATACTTGACTTTCAATGGAAAAATAGTCTGAGAAGATAGTAAAATAATCCAATGCTATTTTTGTGACGCGCTGTGACAAATTGTGACGTAAATTGTGACGTAAAATATTATATTATTATAGAATAGGTTTCTACTTTTGCGAATATTTATTAACAAAATAATACTGATAGTATGAAGAATGAAATTAAATTTGTATTTGCCATTTTGATCCTTTGCTGTTCTTGTTCTCCTTCTCCGGAAGCAAATGTAGTTTACTCCGCATTTCCCAAGGAGGTAAAACTGGAAGCGCAAACAGTAGTTGTAGACACGGCTATCTTCCGTTATCCTTTCAGGGTACGGGTAGATCAAGACAAAGCCGTGGTGATGGATATGCACGGAGCCAACCACTACTTCCATTTGTTTCAGTATCCGGGCTTCCGTTATCTGAACTCCTTTGGCAAACGTGGCGATGCTCCCGAAGAAATGCTTTCTGCAGACGATTATCGTTTCACAAGCAATGCGTTATGGACCTTGGATGCCAATAAGAGTGAGCTGACGAAGTTAGCATATTCCCGGTCGGGCGATTCAGTGTTTCGTGAGGGAACAGTGAAGCTTGACGAGGGTTTGCTACGGGTGCTTGATTTCGTGGTCTATGATGATTCTACCTTCATTGTCCCTGACTATTCAGCCGAGAATCGTTTCTGCTGGGTCGATGGAAAGGGGAAACTGCTTCGTAAATCCGGCGCCATACCTATTCAGAACGAAGAGTTGCTGAAAGAATCCGGTCCGGCTGTGGCTCAGGCATGGCGTAGCTTTATTGATTACAATCCCCGGAATGGCGTTTTTGCCATGGTTACCCAGTTTGGCGAAGTGCTCGAGATATACAATCTCAAAAAGAATACCCATGTGGTATGTACCGGACCGAACGGCGAACCGGAGTTTAAACTCTCTGGTGAATATGCCATACCGACCGGTATAATGGGCTTTAGTGATGTGCAAGTAACCGATAAGGCTATTTACGCCGTGTTCCACGGACGCACGTTTAAGGAACTGATGCAACAAAAAGAGCAAATCATTGATGGTGGACAATATATTTATGTCTTTAATCTGAAAGGTGAACCTGTTTGTAAGTATGTGCTGGATAGATTCATTTACGGTATTTATGTCGATGAAACGAATAAAACAATCACAGCTACCGATGTGAATAGTGATCAGCCGATAGCGATTTTTCACATGAACTGAAATAGAGCGAAGTAGTAATACCTGTCGTTTCAACCAGTGGTCGCTCCTGCAAAAAAACGCAAATCATTTCCCATCTCCCATAAATCGTGGTCACAGCATGTTGTACGCTTGGTTTTCGTATGGGAGATGGGCTTTTATCTCCCATACATCTCCCATAATCAAGGCCATCTCCCATAAATTTCCTGTTATTTCTTGTTTTCATTACTCATTTCCTCGTCACAACTTGAATGTTCCGCCCGGTAGTTTCCCCGGTCGAAACTCGTTGTTTCAAAGGGTGAAACTCGTTGTTTCCTGCCTTGAAACAGAGAGTTTCAAGGCAGGAAACAAGCCAACATCGGGAAGTAATCGGGGAAACATCAGGAAGCAATGAGGGCAACAGCAGGTGTCTACTGACTCAGTAGCAGGCATCTGTGTAAGTAAGCGTG
>JAVBUC010000046.1:0-44192 GCA_031555765.1 Bacteroides sp.
ACAGCTCGTGAGCGTATAGCCCAACTGTTGGACGAAGGTAGCTTCGAAGAAATGGACATGTTCGTACAGCACAGATGTACCAACTTCGGTCAGGAGAAGAAACACTTCCTGGGCGACGGTGTGGTAACCGGTTACGGTACGATTGAAGGTCGGTTAGTATATGTTTTCGCACAGGACTTCACCGTATTCGGTGGTTCGTTGTCGGAAACCATGGCACAAAAGATTTGTAAGGTAATGGATATGGCCATGAAGATGGGTGCACCTTGTATCGGCATCAACGACTCGGGTGGCGCACGTATCCAGGAAGGTATCAATGCACTGGCAGGATATGCCGAAATTTTCCAACGCAACATCATGGCTTCGGGTGTGATTCCACAGATCTCCGGTATCTTCGGTCCGTGTGCCGGTGGTGCTGTTTATTCTCCGGCGTTGACCGACTTTACGCTGATGACAGAAGGAACTTCGTACATGTTCCTCACAGGTCCGAAAGTAGTGAAGACCGTTACCGGCGAAGACGTATCGCAGGAAGACCTCGGTGGTGCCAGCGTACACGCTTCTAAATCGGGTGTTACGCACTTCACCGCAACGACCGGCGAAGAAGGTCTGTCTATCATCCGCAAACTGTTGAGCTTCATTCCGCAGAACAACCTCGAAGAAGCTCCTATCATCTCTTGCAACGACCCCATCGACCGTCTGGAAGATTCTCTGAACGAAATCATCCCCGACAGCCCGAACAAACCTTACGATATGTATGAGGTAATCGGTGCTATCGTTGACAACGGTGAATTCCTCGAAGTGCAGAAAGACTTTGCCAAAAATATCATCATTGGTTTTGCCCGTTTCAACGGTCAGTCGGTAGGTGTGGTAGCCAACCAACCTAAGTTCCTGGCCGGTGTACTGGACAGCAACGCTTCTCGTAAGGGTGCCCGTTTCGTACGTTTTTGCGACGCATTCAATATTCCTTTGGTAACACTGGTAGACGTTCCGGGATTCCTTCCGGGAACCGGTCAGGAATACAACGGTGTGATCCTGCACGGTGCCAAGTTGCTCTACGCTTACGGCGAAGCTACTGTGCCTAAGGTAACAGTGACGCTGCGTAAGTCTTACGGTGGTTCGCACATCGTAATGAGCTGTAAGCAACTCCGTGGCGACATGAACTACGCATGGCCTACTGCCGAAATCGCCGTAATGGGGGGCGCAGGTGCCGTAGAAGTTCTCTACGCCAAGGAAGCCCAGTCTGCCGCCGACCCTGCTGCATTCATGGCCGAAAAAGAAGCCGAATACACCAAGCTGTTTGCCAACCCGTACAATGCTGCCAAGTATGGCTACATTGACGACGTGATTGAACCGAGAAACACCCGTTTCCGCGTGATCCGCGCTTTGCAACAGTTGCAGACCAAGAAATTAACCAACCCTGCCAAGAAGCACGGTAATATTCCATTGTAATAATAGCATATTGTTATGAATAGAAAAAATATAGGAATACTTATCGTTCTGCTGGTAGCAGTATGTGGAAGCACATATGCACAGGGAGCCAAGAGCCTGAAGATCAACGAGGTGCTTATCAGAAACGTAGACAACTATCAGGACGACTACGGCAAACACAACGCCTGGATTGAAATCTTCAATACCTCTTTCGCCTCTGTCGATATCAGAAGCTGCTTCCTGACGAACGATGAGCGCGTTAAGAACCCCGACTTAACGGTCGAAGAACGTATGAGCATGATGTATCCCATCCCGAAGAGCGACATACAGACCCTCATCCACCCGCGTCAGCATCTCCTTTTCTGGGCTGATGGACAACCAAACCGGGGTACTTTCCACTTGAATTTCACATTGGACTCCGTTGCGTCCAACTGGATTGCTTTGTATGATGCCAATGGAAAGACATTGATCGATTCTGTAAGAGTTCCGGCCAATCTTCCGGCAGATTATTCGTATGCACGAGCCGAAGACGGTAAGGACAAATGGGTAATCAAAGGCAGTGACCCCAGTAGCTATGTTACTCCGAGCACCAACAACATGACTCAGGACAAACAGGAGAAGATCGACGGTTTCCGTAAACACGACGCCAGCGGTATCGGTATGGCCATTATGGCTATGACAGTTGTGTTCAGCGGACTCATCCTGTTGTATGTATCTTTCCGCATCATCGGTTCTATCGGCGTGAAACTGAGTAGACGGAATGCCATGAGAGCACACGGTATTGCCGACAAGAAAGAAGCGAAGGAAAAATCCATCGGTACGGAATCAGGTGAAATCTTTGCCGCTATTGCCATGGCTTTGCACGAGTATCAGGACAACGTACACGATGTCGAAGATACCATCCTTACTATCAATAAGGTGAAACGTAACTATTCGCCGTGGAGTTCGAAGATCTACACGCTCCGTCAAACACCCAGATGATCCATACATTAAATTATAATTCAAGATGAAACAGTATAAATATAAAATCAATGGAAACCTCTACAATGTAGTAGTGAATGATATCGAAGAGAACATCGCACGCGTAGAGGTGAATGGAACTCCGTACAACGTTGAGTTGGACAAACCCATCCAGGCACCGAAGACAATCGTTCGCCCGGCTGCCGCTCCGAAGACTGCTACGGGTGCTCCGGTAGTGACCCGTCAAGCAGCTGCCTCTTCAAAGAGTGGTATCAAGTCTCCGCTTCCAGGCGTTATCCTCGACATCAAGGTGAAAGAGGGCGACATGGTGAAGAGAGGCCAAGTAGTTGCAATACTCGAAGCTATGAAGATGGAAAACAACATCAATGCAGACAAAGACGGTAAAGTAACAGAAATCAAAGTAGGTAAGGGTGACTCTGTATTGGAAGGAACCGACTTAATCATAATCGAATAGCCGTATGGGAGAATTTATGTCATTCATATCGAACAACCTGGTAGACTTCTGGGGGTATACGGGATTTGCCAATGCGACTCCTCAACACTTCATTATGATTCTGGTAGGTTTGTTCTTCCTCTTTCTTGCTATCAAGAAAGATTTTGAGCCCATGCTTCTTATCCCTATCGGATTCGGTATTTTGATTGGTAATATTCCTTTCAAGGCAGATGCCGGACTCGAGATAGGATTGTACGAAGAAGGTTCAGTATTGAACATCCTGTACCAGGGCGTAAAAACCGGTTGGTATCCGCCCATTGTATTCCTGGGCATTGGTGCCATGACCGATTTCTCGGCGTTGATTTCCAACCCGAAACTGATGTTGGTCGGTGCTGCGGCACAGTTTGGTATCTTCGGTGCCTATATGGTGGCGTTGGCTTTAGGCTTCGAACCCAACCAGGCAGCCGGTATCGCTATCATCGGTGGTGCCGACGGTCCTACAGCTATCTTCCTGTCGTCTAAACTGGCCCCGAACCTGATGGGTGCCATTGCCGTGTCGGCTTACTCGTACATGGCACTGGTTCCGGTGATACAGCCGCCCATCATGCGCCTGCTGACAACAAAGAAAGAACGTGTGATGCGTATGAAGCCCGCCCGCGCGGTATCTCATACGGAAAAGATCATGTTCCCCATTATCGGCTTGTTGCTCACTTGCTTCCTCGTTCCGTCGGGTCTGCCCCTGCTGGGTATGCTCTTCTTCGGTAATCTGCTGAAAGAAAGTGGTGTCACCCGTCGTCTGGCCGAAACTGCCAGCGGTCCGCTGATCGACTCCATCACCATCCTGCTCGGACTAACCGTAGGTGCTTCTACCCAGGCCAGTGAGTTCCTTACTGCCAGTACCATCTACATCTTCTTCCTCGGATTCATGGCCTTTATCATCGCCACGTCTTCGGGTGTACTCTTCGTGAAAGCATTCAACCTGATATTGCCGAAGAGCAAGAAGATCAATCCGCTTATCGGTAATGCCGGAGTATCGGCTGTACCAATGTCGGCCCGTATCTCGCAGAACGTCGGTCTGGAATACGACCCGACCAACTACCTGCTGATGCACGCCATGGGCCCGAACGTGGCCGGTGTAATCGGTTCGGCTGTTGCTGCCGGTGTACTGCTGGGCTTCCTTATGTAATCCATCCTAACGGGATCTATGATAAGAGTGCTTCTCCTTCGCAGGGGGAGCACTCTTCTTTTTATCCTTCCCCCTACTTCCACTTCGTTAATGTATCTGAAATAAAACTACGAATCGTTCGTACTTATCATATTTTCACTATCTTGCGCTCATTAAAACAGCACTTCAACAAGAGAACGTCATTATGAAACAACTCATTCTATGCGTATTCCTCTGTGCGGCAACCACTTTGTCAGCGCAGAACAACAAACAGATCCAGGAGGCCATGGCCACTTATGACTACGAAACCGCCCTCGCCCTGATAGAAAAAGAGCCCTCCACCCCTTCCCTTCTGCTGCAGAAGGGAAAGGCGCAAAAGGCATTGTCCATGAATGCACAAGCCCTTGCCACCTTCCGGCAACTCATAGCTGAGGAACCACAACACGCACTGGCACATACCGAAGCTGCCGAATGTTGCAAGGCTCTGGCTAAGTATAAAGAAGCACTGGACTATTACCAGCAAGCACTGGACCTGAATCCGAGCAATAAATATGTACGTCTGCAGTACATCAGCCTGCTGTGCAACCAGGGCAAGTTCGAAGAAGCACTCGGCGAAACCACCATCATGGCCGAGACAGACAGCTCGGCGGTGGTGCTGCATCTGCAAGCGCAAAGCCTGGAGGGGCTGAATATGGCATTGCCGGCCGTCGGGTGCTACCACGTCATCCAGGATAAATACCCGGACGATTACCTGGCTGCGGCCAAGTTGGGTAGCCTGTACTGCGCCGGCGGCGACTATGAATATGCCATCGAAGCCACGGAGATATACCGTCGGATAGACAGCACCAACATTGTGGTGAACCGTCAGAACGCTGTGGCCTATTGCTTAGCCAAAGATTACTCCACTGCCATCGACCGGTATAAGTACTTAGTGAGCCAGGGCGACAACTCCATCCTCACCTACTACTACATGGGTATCTGCTATTATGCTTCGGAGAGGTACTACGATGCGTATGACATGCTGTCCATCGCTCATGAGCAGCAGCCCGACGACCCTAACCTGCTCTACTACCTGGGACGCGCCTGCGCCAAGACATCCTGGAAGCAGGAAGGGGTAGAGTACCTGCAACTAGCCATCGAGCTGACCCAACCGAGCGACAGCACCATGGCACGCCTGTACACCGGGCTGACCGACTGCTGCAGGTTGGCCGGCAAACACCGGGAGCAGATAGATGCCATCAAAGAGCATTATAAATACGAACCTACCAAACACCGGCTGATTTATGACATGGCTACCGTCTACGCCTACCAACTGAACGACAAAAAGAATACCGAACGCTGTCTGGAGTTATTCCTGAAAACCCAGCCCAAGGAGAGTACGAACAAAGCACCCGAGACGAACGAGAGCGGAGAGGTAGAACTGAATCAGACCAACTACTACAACGCTGCCCGGAAGTGGTTGGACGACTTACAAAAGGCACGGAAGAAGGAAGAGTTCTTCAAAGATGGCGTTGTTCAGAGCAATTGATTCCGGTTTCCCGAAAACGTTTGCATAAATAGCCGGAGAACTCACCCGATACCTATCTTATAGAATGTGAGATTTTAATCGTATATTAGCGTCGTTAATGTTAAAAAATAACGACGCTAATATCATGAAGAAATTATCATTACTCGTAGGAAGCCTCCTACTCTCGGTCAGCACATTTGCAGCCATGAACGTATCTAAAATTGACCCGCCCTGCTGGTATGCCGGGATGCAGAATCCGGAACTCCAACTGATGGTCTATGGAGAAGGTATCGGCGATGCCGCCGTTTCGGTCAATTACCCCGGTGTGTCGCTCAGCAGCACCGTACGTGTGGAAAGTCCCAACTACCTCATCGTATACCTGTCGCTCGCACAGGATGTGAAACCCGGCAAGATGATGCTCACTTTCACCCAAGGGAAAAAGAAAATCACGCAGGAGTACGAACTCAAAGCGCGTGCCAGGAAGGGTTGCGAGCACATGGGTTTCGACGCTTCGGATGCGCTCTACCTGCTCATGCCCGACCGCTTTGCCAACGGTAATCCGGACAACGACCAGATACCGGGTATGGCCGAATACAAGGTGGATCGTAACAACCCGAATGCTCGTCACGGTGGCGACCTGGCCGGTATCGAGCAACACCTGGACTACTTCTCCGACCTGGGCGTGACGGCTCTCTGGTTTACGCCGGTACTGGAAAACAACATGACAGGTGGTTCCTACCACGGCTATGCCAGCACGGATTATTACAAAGTAGACGCTCGCCTGGGTACCAACGAAGAGTATCGCTCGCTCATCGAGAAGTCGCACGCACGCGGCCTCAAGGTGGTGATGGACATGATCTTCAACCACTGTGGTGTAGAACATCCCTGGATCAAGGACATGCCTTCGAAGGATTGGTTCAACTACCCCGACCACAAGAACAACTTCGTGCAGACGTCCTTCAAACTCACTCCGCACGTAGACCCGTACGCTTCGCAGTATGACTTCGTGCAGATGAACGACGGTTGGTTCGTACCTTCCATGCCAGACCTGAACCAGCGCAACCCGCACGTGTACAAGTACCTGGTACAAAACAGTTTCTGGTGGATAGAGTATGCCGAGATCGACGGTATTCGCATGGACACTTACCCATATGCCGACTACGATGCCATGAGCAACTGGATGAAGGCTCTCAACGAGGAATATCCCAACTACAACACCGTGGGCGAAACATGGAACATCGACCCTGCCTACACCGCTTGGTGGCAGATGGATTCCAAGCTCTCGGCTCCCCGTAACAGTTACCTGAAAACGGTCATGGACTTCAGCTTCTACGATAAGATCAACATGGCCAAGAATGAGCAAACCGATCCTTGGTTCAAGGGCCTAGACCGCATCTATAACAACTTCGTGTATGATTTCCTCTACGCCGATCCCACCAAGATACTGGCATTCATGGAAAACCACGACACGGACCGCTTTCTGGGCACAGGCGACAACCTGGCTATGCTGAAACAAGCCACTACCATACTGCTCACCACCCGCCGCATCCCGCAGCTGTACTACGGCACGGAGGTAATGATGAACGGCGAGAAGAGCAAGAGCGACGGCTACGTACGTAAGGACTTCCCCGGCGGATGGGCAGGCGATGCCGCCAATGCCTTCACCCCGGCAGGACGCACTGCTCAGCAGAAGGAGTGCTATGATTTCTACCGCACGCTACTCAACTGGCGCAAGGGTAATGACATCATCGGCAAGGGAAGCATGACGCAATTCCTCCCGCAGAATGGTGTGTACGGATATGCCCGTCAGCACAACGGTAAAACGGTATTCGTTCTGCTGAATGGCACGGATGCAGATGCTGTTCTTCCGTTGAAGTTCTACGCCGAGGTTCTGAACGGCAAGACTTCCGGCAAAGATGTACTGAGTGGAAAGTCTGTTTCACTGTCTGGTGAGTTGAAGATGGCTCCGCGGGAGTCGCTTGTTATCGAGCTCTAAATCGGCTTCGCCGTACTCATAATATCGCTCCGCTCATCATCTGGGTGGAGCGATTTTCTTTTCCCCACAGGGGTTTCTAATTCTGCCCTTCACATCTTCCAACTACCCTGAAACCCTTTGCTCATCGGAGTTTACCGTGAAGGGGGCGGTGTTCATTGCTGTTCCACAAACTTCACGTTGTATCGTCCTGATTTTGGTTGAAACGTCCTGAAGAGGGTGTGTCAAAAGCCCTTTGATATAATTTTGAAGTAACAAATTGTAAGTCAATCTATCTTGGCCCAGCGGGCCAATGTGTTCGTAGCCGTGGGCTTCAGCCCACGGGGCATATGAATCCCCACGTGCGCCACGTAGTGGTGCTGTATATATACAACGGCACCACTACGTGGCGCATAGGCAAGGAATGCCATTTTCCGTGGGCTGAAGCCCACGGCTACGAACACGATAGCCCTCTGGGCTATGAGAGATGAACTTACAATCTGTAACTTGCGCAGATTGTTGTTGGACTTTTGACACACCCTCTTCAACTTGGAGTCAGGACTAAAAAATTGTATCAATAAGGCAAAATGATACTTCCGGGAACCTATATTAGATATGTAGTAAGTCTCTAATCTGCTTTGCTTAAAGCATTTTGCTGTTCCACGGCTGTGAAACGGCTATTCCACAGTAGTGAAACGGCCGTTCCACAGCTGTGGAACAGCAAAATTGCCTTAATATAAAATACTTATTGATTGTTGCATGGATCAATATAGCCTCTGGAAGTTGCAAAACAGCCTGACGCTTTGCTCGGTGCAAAGTAGAGAGTCAACCTGTATCAGGTATAAAGCCATAAAAGGAGCGTATTCCGATATGTAGACAACCGGGTATAGGATTTAAGTTTAAAACAGTCAACCAAAATCAGGACGCTACACGTGAACTTTGTGAAGAGCGGGTGAAGAAGGGGGTATGCATACTAAAACACCGATGGGCAAAGGGTTTCAGAGGGGTTGGAAGATGTGAAGGGCAAAAAATAAAACCCTATGTATAGAACGAAAAAACCGCCCCGGATTGCTCCGGGACGGTTTCCATATCGCAAAGAAAAGTATCTTATTCAGCCAACTTGTTAGCAGAACCCAATACGTTTTCAATCTTGTGCTTGTACTGAGCCTTCATGTTGTCACGAGCCGGTCCCAGGTACTTACGCGGGTCGAATTCAGCCGGTTTTTCAGCAAACACCTTGCGGATAGCAGCAGTCATAGCCAGACGGCTGTCCGAGTCGATGTTGATTTTGCAAACAGCTGAAGAAGCAGCGTGACGCAGTTCGCTTTCGGGGATACCGATAGCATCCTTCAAAGCACCACCGAACTTGTTGATAGTTTCCACTTCTTCCTGCGGAACTGAAGAAGAACCGTGCAGAACGATGGGGAATCCGGGAAGTTCTTTTTCTACACCTTCCAGTACGTCGAAACGCAAGGGAGGGGGAACGAGAACGCCTTCAGCGTTGCGGGTGCACTGTTCCGGTTTGAACTTGTTGGCACCGTGAGAAGTACCGATAGAGATAGCCAAGCTGTCGCAACCTGTCTTGGTAACGAAGTCAACCACTTCTTCCGGTTGAGTATATGTATGATGTTCAGCCGATACTTCATCTTCCACACCAGCCAATACGCCGAGTTCGCCTTCTACAGTCACGCCGTACTGATGAGCGTACTCAACTACCTTCTTGGTCAGAGCCACGTTTTCATCATAAGGCAGATGAGAACCGTCGATCATTACAGAAGAGAAACCCATGTCGATGCAAGATTTGCAAGTTTCGAATGAATCGCCGTGGTCGAGGTGCAAAACGATTTCCGGTTTGGCACAGCCCAATTCCTTTGCATATTCTACGGCACCTTCGGCCATGTAGCGCAACAAAGTCTGGTTAGCGTATTGACGTGCACCTTTTGATACCTGGAGGATTACCGGTGATTTTGTCTCTACTGCAGCCATAACGATTGCCTGCAACTGTTCCATGTTGTTGAAGTTGAAAGCCGGAATAGCGTATCCGCCTTTGATGGCTCTTGCGAACATGTCTTTGGTGTTCACAAGACCTAATTCTTTGTAACTAATCATTTGTTTAAAGTTTTATTAGTGAATTCAAATTCTGTGCAAAAGTAAGCATAATACTTTGAACTGCGCCCTTAAGCGATTACAAAATTCCCCTGACTTGCAACAATTCAACATTATTTCACCTCATTAGATTACAGTTAGCAGTAGTTTGTAATCTCGATGTAGCAAAGGGTACTATTCATTTTCTTGTTCCATATCCAGCGCAACCCCTGCCAAACAGCATTCCAGATGCCCCAGCAGACAACCTTTTTCAAAGGTTTCCCTGGCTGCTTCTTTATCGCCGAGCATTAGGTAGTAAGAGCCCAGCTGAGCCATCGCATCCAGGCTATTTAGTTCAGCGGCTTTCCTGAAATAATAAACCACCTTTTCATCGGGAACCATCACTTCATTCTCATCGTAGGTCCCTGCAAAGTAAGAGGTTAACGCAGGGCTATCGAGCATAAAAGTGTTTGCCAGAACGATGCATGCTTTCGCGAAGCCCTTCTCACAAAGTGTATCCATGGACATCCGTAAGACAGAATCGACATGCATATCCAGGTAGGTGAGCAAACCCGGATTGTCCTTTCCGGTCAGTTTATAGAACTCATAGCATTGCTCGGCATACTCCGGAGCACGTTGCTGAACCGGTGCAATGACTGTATCGTTTTCCATCTCCCGGAACACCTGGTCTTTCACCCAGGTATCGAGCCCCACCAACGTACGCTCATCTTTCATCAGGAAGGTGAAAACACTCTTATCCGGATACACAATCACGGTATCGCCTATCTGGAAGAAATCGCCCCGGAACTCAAGTCCGGCATGGATCTTGACTGTCCCGGCTCCATCAAAAGCAAAGGCATCATACAACCCCGTTTCAACAGTAGGGTCCAGCTGAAAAGTACCCGTCAGGGCAATGGAGCAATCCTGGGCGTGCGAATATGCCGCGCAGAACAACACAGTAAGGAGAAGGATTTTCTTTTTCATTTTCATTTAGGTTTTATATAAAGTTGATTGACAAAGTTACTTCTTGCGCAGGTAGACGATGGTGGGCAGGTGATCGCTGTACCCGTTGAGCCATTCGTTGCCGCTGAATGTACGCAGGGGCGAACCTTTGTACCGTCCTTCGTGCTGGAACAGGTAGGTACGCATGAACACCTCGTTGTGGTCGTAGAGCAATCCTTTGGGGGCATTCAGCAATGGATATGAAACCAGGATCTGGTCGAACAGGTTCCACTTGCCACGGTAGAGCAACGTGCCCACGCCCTTATCTTCCAGCGTCTCCCACCAGGGATTGTAGAAGTCGTTTTTCTGAACCTCCCGGGTGTATTTCTTTGCACCGAGCGCAGCCAGGCTCTCGTCCATCGGATCATCGTTCAGGTCGCCCATTACAATCAGCTTCAGCTTCTTGTCCCGGCGAAGTAGCGAGTCGGCAACGGCCCGTACCTGACGGGCAGCATGCACCCGCACGGGCGATTCTGCTCCACGCGACGGCCAATGGTTGACGATGATGCAAAGTCGCTCACCGGCCATCCGCCCGTCCACCACCAGGAAACCACGGGTTTTGTGTAGGGTATCGCCCTCGAAAGGGGTAGACAGGATCAGTTTGGAAGACGTGACGCTAAACTGTTTCGGGTCGACCAGCAATACACAGTCGATACCCCTCGTATCGGGTCCCTCGTAGTGCACCACCTCGTAGCCGCTCTCCGCCAATCCCGGCTGACGCACCAAATCATCGAGCACACGACGGTTTTCTACTTCGGCCAGTCCGATGGCTGCCGGTCCTTCGGGTACGCAGTCGCGCGCCATACTGCCCAGCACCTGCGCCAGGTTCTTCAGTTTGGCTTCATACTTCTCCGTATTCCAGTCTTTGGCTCCACCGGGGAGGAATTCGGCATCGTCTTTGCCTTCATCGTGCGTCGTATCGAACAAGTTTTCCACATTGTAGAAAGCCACGGCATACAAATTCTTCTTCTCCTGTGCGTTACCACAGACAGCTACCAGGAGCAACAGTGCCCAAGTCATAATCAGTTTCTTCATACTTCCATGTATTATACTGCAAAAGTCACAAAAAAAAGCGAGAAAGAAGGTTTTTTTCCGAAACAATTTTCTTATTCCCGGAAAAGCATTATCTTTGCAGCCTGAAAAAAGACCATTACACGCTATTTCTTACCAAAATAGTAAAACGATATAATAATTAAAAAACAAATACAGTAATGAAAAAAGATCTTCATCCTACTTCATACCGTCCGGTGGTATTCAAAGACATGTCAAACGGTGATATGTTCTTGTCGCGTTCTACTTGCAACACGAAGGAAAACATCGAGTTTGAAGGTGAAACTTACCCGTTGGTAAAGATTGAAATCTCTAACACTTCTCACCCGTTCTACACCGGTAAATCTACACTGGTTGACACGGCCGGACGTGTAGACAAGTTCATGAGCCGCTACGGTGACCGCAAAAAGAAGTAATTTGTAGCTTCAGACAAATTAAAAAAGAGGGAATTCCAAAGGGATTCCCTCTTTTTTTTAGGAAAAACCCTACCGGGGAATAGGAAAAGTCCAGAAGCAGCAATGAACTAAATCCTTATCTTCGCAGCATAGAAGAGAAACAAACGACAAGTCATAAAGCTTATGAAAAGATTCACTACCCTCCTACTTCTACTGATGATACTCAGTAGTGGCTTTGCCCAGAACAACAAAGCCGAAGTTCGTTCGCTGTCTATCAAGGCAGTATTGAACAAGAGTCATTCCTTCTACCCGGCAGGTACCCCCATCACCATTTGTGGGTACACCTGGAGACCCACCGCAGAGGGGAGTCAAGATGCCCTGATCGTACAGATCGACAGCATCCAGACGATTTTCCCTTCCAGTGTTAAGAAGAAGCTTACTATGAAACCGGAAACTACGGCTGAGTTCTGGCAGGCGGTACGCTTACAAAACGACCTCTACGAGTACCCTGCCAGAACCCGGAGTGAACTCCGTCAGGAACTGGACGATAACTCGCGGGATTTTGTTGCCGACCTGAAGAACTTCACGTACACGGCCGATCCTAAGATCGCCGAGTACCTGCAGACGCTCTTTGTCCGCATGATTCCTTCCGATGGGGATTTCAACCGCCCCGGACGACTCACGATGCGCCTCATCCAGTCGCCCCATCCGGAGGCTTATATGCTGCCCAACGGTACATTGATCATCGGTACCGGCTTGCTCGCCGCTCTGGACTCTGAGGACGAGCTCGTAGCCATCATGAGCAATGAGATCACCCATTACGTACTCGACAACCAGGTAGCAAGCGTGGTGCGAGCACAGAAACGAGCCAGGAATGCCGCTGTCTGGGGAGGTATATTGGCTGCTGCTGCCTATGTGGGTTCCGAGGTAGCCTGGTATGAAGACAATGCTAAATTAGCCGCAGCAAGCGTAGCAACCGACATTGCCAGCATTGCAGTAAGGGCTAGCGCACCGCAAATCAACATGTTAGGCTTGAAGTACAGTATGAAACAGGAAGAGGCTGCCGATAAAATTGTGAAAAACTTCCTGACATTCAAAGGCTACAATCCAGAAGCACTGGGGTCGGCTTTGGTAAAAATCAGATGGTATTATCAGCTGGAACGTCAAACCAACGAAATCGTACGCTACGGCAGTACGGAAACCCTGAACCGACGCCTCGAAAAGCTGGACCGGACAGCTAACCTACAAAACAACGATTATCAGAAATTGATGTCGGGTGTGGTAACGTTCACTGCCTCCATGTACCAAGGCGACCGCTACTACCGCATCTCCCAACTGTTGGCCCGGAAGAACATCAACAACAATTTCGCCTCGGAGCATGACTATGTGATCTACGTACAGTCGCGCATGGAGCAGGAGAACTCCCCTGCCAGCAATCAGGAATGCCTGGAACTGATACGCAAAGCTAAAGCAATATCTACGGTACCCAACCTGGACATCTACAAACAGGAAGCTCAGCTGCTGATGCGCCTCAACAATTATGTGGAAGCAGAAGGTGTACTAAAAGAATATATGAACCTGCTGACTGATTACAAAACGCAGCCGGACAGCAAAGAAGACAAGGAATGGATCCTGCAAGAAATGGAATGGTCTAAGGAAATGCTACTGAAAGCCAATGTTATCAACAGCTAAAGCAGCTATATATAATAAGGAAGGGATGTTGTCCGGTTGGGCAACATCCCTTTTCCTATTTAGGATATCCGGATTGAATGTTTTATATTTGTGCAATTAATCCATATCAGTATGAAGAAACTTTTATCTCTCCTTGCTCTATTGTGCTTATGCTTCAGCATGCAGGCACAAATTCGCAACCTGGATGTGTACGAAATCACGGAGTACGACTATTCCCGTTCCCGTACCGAGGTTGCTATTCCGGATATTCCCGGTTATCAGACGTTGAAATGTGATTTTCACATTCACACTGTATTCTCCGACGGGAAAGTATGGCCGGATATTCGTGTGCACGAAGCCTGGCAACAGGGCTTAGATGCCATCGCCATCACCGATCACATCGAATATCGCCCACACAAAGACCTGCTGAAAGGCGACCTGAACGAGTCGTTCAAAATAGCCAAAAAGGCAGGCGACGGCATCGGGTTCATTGTTATCCAGGGAACGGAAATCACCCGCGCGAAGCCATTGGGACACTTGAACGCACTGTTCATTCAGGATGCCAATCCGTTGCAAGTAGACGATCCGCTGGTAGCTATCGATGAAGCCAAGAAACAAGGGGCCTTCGTCATGTGGAACCACCCCGGTTGGCCGGACGATAAATCGACCCTATATCCTGTGCACGAACAGTTGATCAAAGAAAAGAAGATCGACGGGCTGGAAGTATTCAACTACACAGAGTACTATCCGGTAGCCTTTGACTGGGCGCAGAAGTACAACCTCGCTTTCATGGGGAATTCGGATATACACAACCTGATCACTGGCGATTACGGCAAAAACCTTCGCCCGATGACGTTGGTCTTTGCCACTGAGAAAAGCGAGAAAGGGATTCGGGAAGCCCTCTTTGCCCGACGCTCCGTATCTTACTTCCATGGTGAGTTGGCCGGCGATCCTGCCTATTTGCAACCGCTGGTGCTGGCATGCCTGAAACCTCGTCCGGTAACTAAAGACATGACAGAGCTTATCAATGGCTCGGATATTGATTTCATATTGGTGGACGATGAAGGAAGCAGGTACATCATTCCGGCACGTAAAACATTGCTAGTCCCCACATTGAAATCGAAGACTCTTACAGTACTGAATTGCCACACCGGTTCCGGTACTAAACTGACCATTCCTGTTGATCAGTTTCTGAATCGTTGATAGAGTGATATTACAAAGGGGGTTGCACCGGTTTAGCCTGTGCAACCCCCTTTGTAATATCACTCTATCTATCAGAAGTTGACGTACAAGCGGAATTCGTGTGCCGGAACCTCTACCGTGGTAGCAGTCGAAGAAACATTCACCGATTCACCAGTCATATAGTTCTTCCACGTATCTACCGACGGAAATGCTGTCCGGGTGATGGCTGCGTTGGTAAAGTTGCCTACTACCACCAGTTTCTTACCATCCACCGTTTCCAGCATGATGTCACGTCCGTTGGTCCAATCGCTCTCGGCCACACTCCAGGACTTGAAAGCATCCTGGCTAAAGAGGGTCGGGTTGGCAGTACGCAATGCCAGCAATTTGGCGTACGTATCATACAAACCTTTCCGCTGTTCTATCTCGTAGTAGTCCCAGTGGATAGGCTTTTTGCCTGTACGCCCATTCTCATTAATACTGATGTCATACCCCAGCTCACCAAACTGCCAGATCATCTTCGGGCCGGAAACTGTGAAGCAAAGTGCGGCATTGGTAGCCAGTTGCTTCATGCGTGCCGTTAAGTCGGCCTTTAAAGGTGCCTGGCTATAAGCAGTCTGCTTGTATGCCATACGTTCCTCGTCATGGCTCTCCATAAAGCCTACCCAGCCATTGGCGGTCATTGTAGTGTTCCAGGTAGTCAGAGCCGTGAAAGCACTGCTCGGATCTTTCTGGTATCCCATGGCCGACTGACAATAGGCTGTATTCAGGTTGCGCCATAGCATCATACCGGCTTTGCTCAGTTCAGATTCTTCAGACTCAGCACAGAAGTGTTCCAGTATCACGATAGCCTCCGGTTTCACTGCCTTGATGGCATCGTTGTATCCCTTCAGGATGGCGATACGCGAATCGTCTTTGTTGCTTGCCGAGCTTTCTGTACTACTCTTTTGCGTGAATCCTTTGGTAAGGTCGAAGCGGAAGCCATCGATGTTGTACTCTTCAAGCAGGAACTTCAGGTTGCGTTTCACAAATGTCTGCACCAAATCGGACTCATGGTTGAAGTCATGGAACACACTGTACGGGTGCGGTGCATCGACATTGAACCACGGATTATTGGTAGCCGTCTTGTTCGTTGCAGAGTTCCAGTAGAGTTTGGCAAACGGATGGTTGCCCGTAGCATGATTGTACACTACGTCGAAGATTACCGCCATACCATTTTCATGGCAAGCATTAATCAGTTCCTTGTACATATTCTTCGTTCCATACGCCTTGTCCAGTGCGAAGAAGAAGCAAGGGTTGTAGCCCCAGCTATCGTTCCCGTCGAACTCCTGTACCGGCATGAACTCGATGGCATTGACGCCGAGCGATTTCAGATACGGCAGCTTGGCTTTCATTCCGGCGATGTCGCCCGAGGCGGTAAAGTCGCGCAGCAGCAATTCGTAGATGATAAGTTCGCCATTGTCGGCCCGCTTGAAGTTGGATGTCTGCCAGCTATCCTTCTGGATCTTGAATACCGAAGCGATACCGATGGCACCGGCCGGATATTCTTTATTGTCCGGGTAGGTGGACGACGGGATATACTTGTCATTGTCCGGGTCAAGAATCTTTTCACAATAAGCATCGGCCAGTCGGAATGAGTCACCACCCTTCGTACCAACGTAGTACTGGAAAGCATACTCTTTCGAAGCATCCAGTCCGTCGATTGTAATCCACCAGCAGCCTGCGGCATCATCGCGGAACATCTGGCTATTCTCTTCATTGCTTAGTTTCCAGTTATTGAAGTCGCCCACCACGTGTGCGTAGTCTTTGTGGTTGCCGTTCTTGTCTTTGTCGTACATCACCAGCGTCACAGAATTATTGTTTATATTGATGCCATGCTCCATCCCGGCAGGAAGAGTCCCTGTCTTGATAGCTGCCGGAACAAAACCTGCAAATTTCGTATCAGTGACTGTCACAAAAGAGTCGGATTCAATGCCCTTCTTACTTCCATCGGAACTGCGAATTACAATACCAAGCTTGTTTATCGCTGTTTCTCCCGAAGCAAACCATTGACGAATAGAAGGTGAAAGCGTGATGCTCCATACATTATTACCTGCCGAAGTCATCTTACACTTCGCAGTATTGACACCCCAGTCGGCAGGAACATACATCCAAGTGCCTTCGCTCACCACTCCTATATGAGCATAAACATCACCTGTATAGCCATTCAACTCAGAAGAAGAAGATGCCTTGAAGGTAATCGTCAATGGACTGTCTGCATCAGGTGCTTCGGGTGAGTAAGTTAACCCATCGGCTACATTTCCTTGTTGATTCTGCGAGATGGTAAATACCTTCTCTATGCTACCAGATACCAAAGTCAACGTTACATTGCGTGCCTTATTGGTTACATTCTCGGCCACATTGACTACTACGGTAGCATTACCAGCCTGTCCACTAACCGGAGATGCTGTACACCAGCCCGACCCTCCATTGGAGAGAGTTGCTTTCCAAGGTTTGGTAGAACTAAAAGAAATACTTTTGCTCCCCTTTTCGGAATCGAAACTCATTCCACTCGTAAAATAAACCTCACTGTCAGTCGAAAGAGTCAACGTTTCTATTACATCTTCCTCCTTGGAACAGGCAAGGGTAAGCAGGGTAAGCATTCCCAGCAGGAAAGCAGAAGTTATTTTTCTCATAAACATTCTTCTTTTTATAAAATCAAAAGAGGGATGGGACGGTTTTCAGACTGTCCGCAGCCCTCTCTTATATTGCATGTACTTATTTACTTAGCTACTACAGTGGCTTTGAAGGCATCTGCTTTAGACAAGTCAAGTGTAATCAGATAAGTGCCAGCAGAAGCAGCAATATTATCCCCACCGAATGTCAAACCATTCAGGCTACCACCCAAGTTTATGTCCCATCCATCGTTGGCACGGAACTTGAATTCACCGTCTGTCAAGGTAGCAGTTACAGTATACGTAACCGTTGCAGCATCGAATGTCATCGGGGTAGAAGTATCCCAACCACCTTCAGTAGCACTACCAATCAATCCCATGGTGGTGATAGCGGTAGCTTTCCACTTCATATCCGACATATTAGCTTCCAGCAAGTAGAATCCGGCAACCTTAGAGAGGTCACCACCTGTAGCCGAAAGAATACCTTCGCCTCCGCTACCATAATTCGTTCCATCCCAATTGCGTTCGCTTGTAAACTTGAATCCACCATCCAAAGACACAAAGCCTTTGTAAGTGATAAAGTCCGAAGCAAAGACAGCCGGTGCAGTAGCTGGGTTCCATCCTTGGTGATTGCCTGCTACATACATATATGGGCTGATGTCACCCAACTCTTCAATGATATAAGAGCTATCCATCATATCCAATGTTATACGTACCCATCCGGCATTAGCAAGTAAAATATCTTTTCCGTTATCGGTTGTCAACTGTCCTTCCAGAACCGCATCAGCTACAGTAGAGCCCAATGCTGGTTTATCCCACACCGAACCGATTGTACCTGCCTTTAATTCGTCCACAGAAGATTTCGGAATGATTTTAAACTTGTCGCCTTCAGCAACTTCCATCATAATACTAAATTTTGAATCTACGTACACATCTTTACCGCTGTGACCAAACTTAATCAGCTTACCAGGATCATCCCCTACCCAATTGGTCATAGATCCAATCATGTAATATTCTGTATCGATAAACGGAGCTTTAGGAGTTACTATAATATTCTTAGCAGGAGCTTTCACACGGAATACTTGTCCGTCTTTTGCTACCAATACACTTGCTACACCACTCATTGTACGAGCAGTAGGACGCTTGCCATAGAAATCGGTAACAATAGCCTGCAGCTCTTCCGCACTAACCTGACCGGTTGCATTCATACTCAAAGTTTTTTTACCATCGAGTACTACATCATATCCGGTCACCTCGGCTCCTTCAGCCACCGCCGGAGCGGTGAATGAAAGAACTGTAACGAGGTCGGTAGCAACTGCACCCAAGTCAACACCAGCCACCTCAGCAGTGGCAAATGTCATCCCCGCTGCGGCAGGATCTTGCTCCCAACTCTGCGGTTGGGCAACATCCACATTAAAATCTTCTGTACATGCGGTGAAGCTCAAAGCCAGCAACGACATGATATATAATGAAATCCTTTTCATATTCATTTCTGTTTTATTGTTTCACACTATTTAATTTCGCCAGTAGCTTTTGTGAAGTTGATATACAACTTCTGACCAATAGCTCCTACCACACGATCCTGATCACCGCCTGTAGCACGGTATTTTAACACACCATCAAATACCATAAACTCGGTTTTCCACCAGTCTGCGCCAGAAATAAAGACACAAGCACGTACACCCGTATCTGCAGCAGGCACTGCTACAAATGCCGGAGAGACGAATGAAGCGTCGGCTGTGGTCGGTACAGTAAACAATTGTTCGGGTTTTGCATCCCAAGAACCGCCATTAGCAGGTCCCATCAGATATACATTCGGAGCATTAAATTCAACTACATAATTAATGGTACGACCTACAACGGTTGCACGAAGCACTATCAAGTACCAGCCGCCATTCGTCACAGTTATGTTTCCGTCACCATCTGATCCCGTACCGGCACCAGCATTATCGTTCACCTCAGCAGTTGCACCAAACTGGCCGCCATCCCAATCCTTCACTGTATTGAATTTGAGACCACTTCCTTCAGGCACATAGAGCAGACGCCAGAAGGTTCCATTATTATCATATGTCAACACCATTGGTGCCGAATTATTCCAGTTCCAATCACAGAATCCACCGATGATATTCATCTCTGTAGGAACCACCACTGGCGGCAAAGCAAAGTGCAGACGTACATCTGAAAGTTCGATTGAGTTAGAATAGACCTCGCCCATTCCATTAGATAAAGCAGCCTTTAGGCGCAAATAAATTTTAGTTTGGATCGGGAAGTTGGCTTCCGGTTCAGTAGCCAGTCCAGTAGCAACCACAGCAATTTCAGACGCGTCCACATTCATTTTAGCTGTGGTATATGTACTGGGAAGCGTTTCGAATGCACCTTCTGTACCAAAATCATTGACCAACGAAATCTGAACAGTGTAAACAGCAGCTGCCGTGAAGCCATAATCAGGTTGCGAACAGGTGAGCTCAATTACTGTGGATTTTTCCAAATCATAGGGTGCATCAGCGTAAGCCGGTGTATTCAGTTTGAATACAGTAGGCTCCTGAAGTGTAGGATTAGAATCCCTATCATCTTCACAAGCTGTGAAGCAAAGGAAACCAGCCATCAAAACCAAGATGCTATATATATTTTTCATTGTCTTATTTTTTTAAGTATAACAAGTGATTAATAACCTGGATTCTGCTTCAGATTCTCATTAGCATTCAAATCAGAAGCCGGAATGGGACATAGGTCAAACTTTGCATCCACACTTGTACCCGTTGGTGCACCACCTTTCCAATCCCACAAATACTTATTACCGGTAAAGTATCCATAACGTACCAAATCAGTACGACGCTGACCTTCCATATAGAACTCGCGCGACTTCTCATCCAGGATCTGATCCATGGAGAGTGTGGCTAACGGGGTAGCATTAGCACGCTTACGCAATTCATTAACAGCATTCAATGCTGCAGTTTTATCGCCATTTGAACGGAGTGTAGCTTCGGCAAAAGTAAGATAAGCTTCAGCCGCACGCAGGAACGGTATATCCGTATCCACCCATGCTGCATGACTGGTAGAAGCACCGTCGACACGTACATTAGAGAATTTGGTAACAGATAAGCCTTTCTTAAAATCGCTTACGTTTTCAACCTCAAGCGTACGTTCTATAGAGAAGAACAATGCGCGGTCATCCTTGGCAGCAGCTACCATAGCCGCTGCGTCCACTTCCATGGGTACATTTCCATTGGGGAAGAACTTATCAACCAATTTCTTGCGGGCACGAACACCGCCCCACTGTTCAGTAGTTCCCCAGTAAGTCATCCCTTCTGTATGCGTAGCTGCTATCAGGTATAAAGCTCCGCCGTAGCTGATAGTCTGCACGCCATCCTGGAAAATAGGAAGAATGATCTCCTGCTTCGCTTGATTGACCGCCGAACTTCCGTCGTTATCAGCCATAAACAAGTGTGTATATACAGGTGCCAACGTATAAGACGAATCCATTACTTTCTTGGCATACTGAGCAGCTTCAGTCCACTGCGCTGTTCCAGTATATACCTCAGCATTCAGGTAAACACGCGAAAGTAACAACCAACAAGCTGCCTGGTCGGCCCGACCGTAAGGTGCTTGTCCGGGCAAATACATTTCTGATTCGATAGCCAGTAACTCATCAGTAACATACTTGAACAAATCGGCCCGATTGATCTGTTTGGGTAACTCGTTGGATACTTTCTCTGTGAAAGGAACATTTCCAAAAATATCCATCAGATAGAAATAATTAAAAGCTCTCATGAAGCGCGCTTCAGCACGTTGCTTCAAAGAATGCTCATCACTCTTTCCTTCCGTCATTTCCAGAAAATGGTTGCAAAGAGTCACATCAAAGTTTAAACGGCCATATAATCCGGCAAGCATTCCATGCGAAGCCCCCCAACGAATATAGTTCATTTCCGGAATACCCGTATCCCCCCATGCGCAGATGGCTTCGTCACTTGGGTATTGATTTACAGTAAAGATCAGACGGAAGAAAGCGGATGTACCTTCGTCAATACCATCTACGTCGCCATTTCCGGCAGGTCCTTCTTGCCCGGTAAGTGCCATAGTTGCATAAATTTTAGCAAAAACCCCATCCTGATTGAATTCTTGCTCAACGCTCGGATCAATAGGAGTCACATCTAAATCGCCTATGCAGGACGACAAGCAGAACGTAGCTGTGAGCGACACTGCTGCTATTATTGATTTGAAATATCTTGTATTCATATATCTCTTCATTTATATCGTTAATTATCAGAAAGTCAAATTCAATCCAAAGATTCCGACGAATGGACGGGGATATAAGTCCCTGTCTATTCCTTTATTATTCTCAGGGTCCAGACCATCATATCCGGAGATTACAAATACATTTTGTGCAGTCAGGAACGCTCGGCCGCGCAGGTTGGCGCCAAACAAATTCTTGAACGAATACCCTAATGTTATGTTATCGCAACGAAGGAAAGAGGCATTCTGAACGAAATAGTCGGAGAAGTAATAGTCACCTTTACCGCTGTAATTCAGTTCTAAATTTTTCACCGGACGGTTAGTAAAGAATCCACTGGTAGCCCAAATGCCTGTTTCGCTAACATCAGCATTACCGGAAAGCACGTCGTTGTAGATGTAATTATTGAGGCTGGCACGAAGTGAGAAGCCCAAGTCCCAATTCTTATAGTTGAATCTGGATGTCAGTCCCATTAATACGTCTGCTGCAGGCTTCTTGTACAGGTATCTGTCAGATTCGTTAACCTTACCATCACCATTACGGTCTACAAACAGGTTTTCAATGGGCTTTCCTTCTTTATCATATACTTGCTGATATACATAGAACGAGTTAGCCGGATAGCCCACTACGTGTGCCTGAATCTTGGTATTATTACCCCGGCTGATCTTATCGCCGGTTTCAACGTAATATCCCTCACCTGACCCCATGGTCAATTTGGTTATTTTGTTTTCGTTGTATGCCACATTGAATCCCAGATCCCATGAGAAATCACGACTCACAATCGGTTTTGTGTTGATAATGAACTCCACTCCTTTGTTTTCCAAGGAACCGATATTGCTTGCCACGCGATTTTTGAAATTGGTACCGGCAGGAATATCGACCACATTGATCAAGTCGTCGGTACGGCGGAAATAACCATCAACTGAACCTGTGATGCGTCCATTCAGGAAACCAAAGTCCAAACCGGCATTCCAAGTAGTTGTTTCTTCCCACTTCAAATCTTTATTGTAAGCATCCGGACGATAAAGCGAATAATATTCGCCACCCAACGGGTAGTAAGCACCTCTGATATTGGTGGAGTATACAGGGATATATATATAGTCACCCATATTGATATTTTGTTGACCGGTAACTCCATAACCTAAACGAAGTTTCAGTTCCGAAAGTGCCTCAACACCCTTCAGGAAACCTTCTTCTTTTAGCTTCCATCCCAAAGCCAACGATGGGAAAAGCCCCCAACGGTTGTCTTCTGAGAAACGCGATGTACCATCATAACGAACGGTTGCTGTAAACAGGTATTTATTCAGCAGCGAGTAATTTACTCGACCGAAGAACGAAACCAGATAACTTTCCGTTTTCCATTCCTTGCTATAAGCGTCTGTTTTCTCTCCTGCTGTTGTAGGATTAGTATCCGGTGTAGTACCGTACCGTTCTTCATTGCCATCGCGATAGAAATGTTGCCATTCGTAACCACCCATTACATCGATCATCTGTGAGCTAAAATCTTTAGCATATTGAAGGTAAGAGTTCAATGAGAGGTTGTATTTTCCCTGTTCTTTGTATCCATAATATCCATAATAGTTGTTACCGAACGAATAGGGTGAATTGACAGTTGTCTGCGATCCGCCCGACCAGTCACCTCCCATATTAACATGGAAACGCATATCGGGCAAGAAGTGGAACTTGTAATCAATTTCCGCATTTCCGATGAAGCTATGCGATTTAGCACGATCGTCCTTCAGCTCCAACATAGCTAACGGATTTTGTACAGCTAAAGAGTTCTTTGTTCGTGTCCAACTAGGGTCACCGATTGATTTTGCATCCACATCCCATTGGAAGAATCCTCCAAAATATTTCTGGTAAGTTTCGCCATCCGAATAGATTGGCTGTGTGGGGTCCATAGCAACTGCCGAACCAACCGCACCACCATCAGCATAACGATTCTTGGCATACATAAATTTACCATTAAGGTTGAATTTCAAATGATCATCCAGGAAAGAAGGAGCCAAACTGATACTTGCTGTATAACGCTCAAAATTGGAAGTTTTCAAGATACCGTTCTGATTGGTATACCCCAATGAAACACGGTAAGGCATTTGCTTGAGCGCACCCGACACACTAACGTTCTGGTCAGTGCTTACTCCGGTACGATAAATAGCATCCTGCCAGTCTGTATTGGCTGTTCCCAGTTTGCTCAACACATCATCACGTCCTTCATATAGTTTATTCGCATAAGCACGGAATTCATCACCGTCCATAACTTCAATCGTATTACGAACAGTATTAATTGATACATTTCCGTCATAAGTTACTGTAGGTTTCTTGCCTGCCGTACCTTTTTTAGTCGTAATGATTATAACACCATTCGATGCGCGCGAACCATAAATAGCTGTTGCCGAAGCATCTTTCAACACTGTAAAGGTTTCAATATCACTCGGATTAACCATAGAAAGCGGATTAGCCAATCCCTGCACGCCTTCGTTGTCCATCGCCAACCCGTCAATAACAATCAAAGGATCATTACTGGCAGAGAGCGAAGATCCTCCACGAATTCGGATCTGAGCACCACCACCTGGCGTACCGCCATCAGAAATAACACTGACACCGGCAACCTTACCTGCCAACATATCTTGCGCATTGGTTACTAGACCTTTGTTCATTGGATCTGGCTTGATAGCCACTACTGATCCGGTAGCATCGTTCTTCTTCACCGAACCGTAACCGATCACCACAACTGCATCCAACAACTGTGTATCATCCGTCAATGTAACCACTACCGATGCAGCAACTTTTACCTCAACCGGCTGATAGCCCACGAAAGTAATAGAAAGAGTTGATCCTTGGGAAGCTGTTAAGGTAAAGTTACCGTCAAAATCGGTAATCACACCGGTAGTAGTACCTTTCACTACTACGTTTGCACCAATCACGGGTTCGCCCGACGCATCTTTCACATGTCCTTTGACTGTGATTTGCTGCGCACTGGCACCCAAAGACAAGAATAGCCCTACTAATAGGGGCAGAATCGTTTGAAAGATTCTAAGATTAACTTGCTTCATGCATTCAAAAAATTAAAGTTAACAATATGATTAATTTGTATTTTCTCTGTTCGTACTAAAGACGAAGGTTCGATTCACACTAATTGACGAAACAAAAATAATGTAACCGAACATACTTCGTTATAACAAATATTATAAAAGTGCATTTGTTGGTATGCAATCGTTTGCACGATGAGAATGGGACAACCACACACCGGAAACCGGTAAACGCAAACGTTTGCGCACCTGCTTCGAAATAAACACTGTTCAGATAAAGGTTTATACTAAGTAATCCTCTATTTTTGTAACCGGGAGGAAAATTTTGTCAGCGGTTCCTCTTCTTTGTTACCCCTATTTGTTTAACTTTGGCTGGAACTTACAATCGTACCATGAGTAAACCGCAAATCACTATCAAAGACATTGCCCGCGAGTTGGGCGTCTCTCCATCCACGGTATCCAGGGCGTTGAAGGACAACCCGGACATCAGCCAGGAGACGAGGGATGCTATACATAAGTACGCGCGCGAACATAATTATAAGCCCAATGCGCTGGCACTGAATCTACGTACCAGTCGGTCGAACACCATCGGGGTGATTGTTCCGCAGTTGGTACATCACTTCTTTTCCTGTGTGCTGAGTGGTATCGAAGAGATGGCGGCTAAGGCTGGCTACAATATTCTGGTGGCGCAAAGCAATGAACTATACGAGCGCGAAGTCAACATCGTCCACTCTTTCCTCGCTTCACGGGTGTGCGGCGTCATTGCTTCACTGGCCAAAGACACTTCGCAATATGATCACTACCAGGAACTTCTCGACAATAACATCCCCATTGTTTTCTACGACCGCATCTGCACGGGCATCAATACCGAGCGGGTGGTAGTGGACGATTATGCAGGTTCGTACGCCGCCGTGGAATATATGATACAGACGGGGTGCAAGCGTATCTTCTTCTACAGTGCTGCACCGCACCTGGAGATATCGAAGAACCGTCGCAATGGTTACCTGGATGCTATGAAGCGGTACAAGATTCCGGTAGACGACAGCATGATCCGGTTGTGCGACACGCGTGAGCAGGCCATCGCCATCACCCCCGACCTGCTCGAGGGGAAGGACCGGCCGGATGGTTTCTTCGCCATCAACGACGAGACGGCATCGGGCATCCTCTACTCCTGCAAACTGGTGGGGCTGCGTGTGCCCGATGAGGTCTCGATCTGTGGTTTCACCGACGGAGCCATCGCACAAAGTACCGATCCGAAGCTTACCACGGTGGAACAACACGGCGAGGAGGTGGGACGAAGTGCCATCAGCCTCCTGATAGACAAGATAGACGGGAACAATGCACAAGCCCGGTCGAGCAACAAGATCGTACGCACCAACCTGGTGGTACGCGGAACGACGAAATAATCAATAACAAATATACCATGAAAGTAAAACCTGATTTGAGTTTTTGGAAGCTGTGGAACATCAGCTTCGGTTTCTTCGGGGTGCAGATAGCTTACGCCCTGCAAAGTGCCAACATCAGCCGCATCTTCGCCACGCTCGGTGCCGATCCGCACGACCTGAGTTATTTCTGGATACTTCCTCCGCTGGCGGGTATTCTGGTGCAACCTATTGTCGGCTCGGCCAGCGACCGGACGTGGACACGCTTCGGACGACGCATACCTTACTTGTTTGTGGGTACGTTGGTGGCCGTGTTGGTGATGTGCTTGTTGCCCAATGCCGGTAGTTTCGGCATGGCGGTGGGTATGGCCATGATCTTCGGGCTCTTCGCGCTGATGTTCCTCGATGTATCGGTGAACATGGCCATGCAACCGTTCAAGATGCTGGTGGGCGACATGGTCAACGAGAAACAAAAGGGTCTGGCCTACTCCATCCAGAGTTTCCTGTGCAATGCCGGTAGCTTTGTGGGATTCTTGTTCCCCCTTGCCTTTACCTGGATTGGCATCAGTAACACGGCCAACAAAGGCACAGTACCCGATTCTGTGATTTACTCTTTCTATATCGGTGCTGCTATCCTTATTTTTTGTACCATTTATACGGTGGTAAAGGTAAAAGAGATGCCGCCGAAGGAGTTCGAAGAGTTCCACGGCATCACTGCCGAGGAGAAGAAGGAAAAGACCGACTTCCTTTCCCTGCTGAAAAATGCGCCTAAAGTATTCTGGACAGTGGGCCTGGTGCAGTTCTTTTGTTGGGCTGCCTTTGTGTATATGTGGACATACACCAACGGAGCCATTGCCGACACCGTATGGAGCACCACCGACACCAGTAGTGAAAATTATCAGGAAGCGGGCAACTGGGTGGGCGTACTCTTTGCCGTACAGGCCATCGGTTCGGTGCTGTGGGCAGTGGTACTTCCCCTGTTCCGTTCGCGCAAGCTGGCTTACTCGTTGAGTTTGGTATTGGGAGGCGTGGGGTTCATCTCTACCCTCTTCCTGAACGACCCATACCTGCTGTTCGTTTCCTACTTCCTCATCGGTTGCGCCTGGGCTGCCATGCTGGCCATGCCGTTCACCATCCTGACAAACTCTATTTCGGGTAAGAACATGGGTGCTTATCTGGGACTGTTCAACGGAACCATCTGTATACCGCAGATTGCAGCAGCCATTGCGGGTGGCGGACTGCTTTACTTAGTGGGCGGACGCCAGGTACACATGTTGGTACTGGCAGGTGTATTGCTTATTATTGGAGCTATTTGTGTGCATTTCGTGAAGGAAACAGTGGCACATCAGAAGAATTAGCCGTCTGACAATCTAAACAGAGAAACACAGTATCTACTTCCAGGGGGAGTAGGTACTGTGCTTTTTGTTTATCAATATTCATGGGCCAGCCAGTCGGCCAGGAAGTAGTCATATACCCTATAAACACCATCCGTATGCGTTATCAAGTCTTTCTCTATCAACCCTTTAACGGCCGATTGCACAGAGCTGGCCGACGGGAGATTGTATTTCCTGATAAAACCGGAGGAAGTGATACCGCTTGCTTCTTTCTCTTTGGCTATGGCTTGTAGTACCAGTTTCTGCTTCGTGGCAAGATTAAATAAGATCTCTTTGTAAATGCTTTCCTGTGCCTGAACGATATTCTTCAGGGCCAGTTCCAGTTTGTCCGTCCGGCAACATCCGCCGGGCGGGGTCAATGCGAAAAGCTCGTTCATCATCATTTGGACAAACCAGGTGCATCCTTCGAATCGGCCATACACCTTTTCGACAACTTCCCGTTCCATTTTTTTTCCGCGCTCCTCAAATAAGCGATTGGCGAACGTTGTATAAATATCCTGCGGAATAGGCTCTAACCCCATTCCCATAGAACTCTGATAGAAAGGCTTTGAAGGAGAATTAAACATCTGGCTCATCAGGTGCCGTTTGCTCCCGGCGAAAATAAACATAGTATGCCTGCATTGCTGAATTTTGGTACGCAACAAAGCCTCCACGTTTTTCTCTTCATAACTCCCAATCTGTTGAAACTCATCGATAGCCACGATACAAGGCTTATCGGCCGACTCTAAATACTCGAATATTTCATCAAGGGTGGTTTGCGGAGTTTGTATATCCCCCAATCCAATATCAAAAGTTGGTTCGCCTGTCATGCCATCCAACTTAAACCCCACCCGTAGGGAGCTGATAATCTGAAAAAACTTTTCACTCCAACTGCTCTTCAAAGGCTTTAGTTCTTCAAAGATAGATTTCCCTAACAGATAGACAAACTCCGAAAGCGAAGTCGATGCATAGATATCAATGAAAAAAGTATGGTATTTGCCATGCAATTGCTTCTGGCGAAAACAATGCTGTATCAACCCGGTTTTTCCTAGACGACGAGGAGAAATCAAGGCTACATTGCGTCCATTTTCTATCTGCTTGATCAGAAAACCGGTTTCTTGTTCGCGGTCACAGAAATACTCGTCGGAGATATATCTGCCTACTACAAATGGGTTCGATATTGAAGTTTTTTCCATAAAACTTTTGCTTTTATTGCAAATATAATAATTATAATTGCAATAAAAAGATATCAATAGGGCTTTTATTAATTCTTAGAAAGATTTGCAGGCTTTGGACTTATAACCATTTGCGCGTTTATTTTGCATTATGTCTATCATAAAGAAACAAATTCGGAGTTTTCGATAACGAGTAATTATGTAATTCCCCTCATTCCAGCAAACAAAACGGATAAACATACGAATAGAAATACAGGAACAAGGTGAAAAAGACCGATGAAATGTATAAATAAACAGATTCATAAGAAACTAAGTTGCTCAAAACATAGAAAGATACCCATCGAATGTTTAAAACATACGACCCGAATGTTTTAAACATCCACCCCGTATGTTTTAAACATTCGAACGGGATGTACGTTTTTTTCATTTCAGAAGCTATTTCGAAGGAAAATCCGGCAAAACAAATAGTACCATTTTGATGATATTACATCTCATACAAAGATAAATTAACGT
Organism: Bacteroides sp.; assembly: GCA_031555765.1. Classification (GTDB taxonomy): domain Bacteria; phylum Bacteroidota; class Bacteroidia; order Bacteroidales; family Bacteroidaceae; genus Bacteroides. The sequence continues at coordinate 29,226 of JAVBUC010000046.1, forward strand.
TCAAATAGAATATTCAAGATCACAACAATACAAAAACAACTATTATCTAAAACTTTTCGGCATTCGCTAAGCAGAAATCCTTAGGATATTTGCGGACTTCCATCCGTTTGAATGCAACGAAGCGATTGTAGCACCCTTAGAATTAACAAATTGTCAAATATATCATTTCATCATTCGCTAGTTGCTGTCGGGATAGTGTTATATCTCAACCTCCACATAAACCACCTGAATAGATGCCGCCTGCACTTTTTCAACCTAAGTGTATCAACCAAACCATTTTTTTTGTACCTTGCACCAATTAACCGTGAGCCATGGATGCAAAAACTAAACGACCTGGTATCACCCTAACTATCTAATACCCGCCTGATTATGATACAAATCCTCCGAAACATCGCTGCTGGAAGCCAGAAAGACTTCAGGCGATTCTTCGACATGTATTATCCGATGGTATTCCGCTTCACACACTACTTCCTGCCCGCCCGGGAGGATTGCGAGGAAGTGGTGTCCGAGGTATTCTGTACCACCTGGCGTTACCGCAAGCAGCTGCCCGAAGTACGGGACATTCATTCCTGGCTCTACATCGTGAGCCGCAACGAAGCCTTTCATTACCTGAAACAACAAGAGAAACAGCCGGGTCTCTCCATTGACGAACTGCCGGTGGAGCTCTCCATCGACGCTTCCGTGGTAGACCGTCACCTCTTGGAGGAAGAGATGTGGCGGATATACAACGCTGCCATCGCCCAACTTCCCGAACGCTGCAAACTCATCTTCCTTATGGTACGCGAAGAACGACTGAAGCACAAGGAGATAGCTGACATTCTTTCCATCTCCGAAGGCACGGTGGAGCAGCAAATGAACATCGCCATCCGCAAGATCATCTCCTTAGTTCAGGAACACTATCCACGACTCAAAAGAAATTCATAATAGATAGCGAGCGGATATCTGCCGAAAAAAAATCATACAAGAAAATTCCAGCGATCACTAACTTTGCAGATATCCTTACATCATTTTGCTCTTAAATAAATATCTTTGCGACCAACTAAATTATATGCTTAGTATGAATTTTGCAAAAAACACAGAAACAAGTGAAGAAGCATTTCAAAGAATGCTAGAAGAAGAAATACGCACTACATTCTATTATTCAAATAATGTTGTGTTAGATATGTTTACCGCGCTTTATTACAAAGATTTCTTCGTAGTCTTTTTTCGTATAATAGAGGCAAAGAAATACAATATCAAAATCCCACAGCTCAGCCATGTGTTTCTAAAGCGACTAATCCAGGTAGCCTGTGATTTTCCAGAATACAAAGATGCTGCTGCTTGTATATTATGTCATAGTGACCTTGATTATGAAATAGGTAGAGTATTTGATAAGGAGGAGGGTAAATATCAAATGGCTTGGGATTTAGGAAATACAGCAAACTGTCTTCGGTTTTATCTTGCACTTTTTACGCGCCATGGATATACTATTCCCACATACTTGATTGAGAGATGCCAAAGCAACTTAAGGGATATCAGAAAAAATACAATAAAAAAAACATTGTCGGACGACGAACGTGATCAGATAGAAAAATGTCTTCTGGTGACCATGTGGGATAAATTGCAAAAGCTGAATTTGAATGAATATCTTGAAATGTTGGAAAACTATAAAACGCTTCAACTTATCATCCGACTGGCTTCTTATACGTTGGGGAAACCTTTAGGTTGCGCCCATCCTAACTTGGCCGCACTGACCGGCACCCTGAAAGACCATCATGCGCCGTTTGCTCATCTAACTGTTGAAATGATAAAAGCCTGCAAATTAGACAACGATAGTAAAATCAATCGCAACTATATGAGTTTGCAGAAAATCGCTCAAACTGATCAGGATTATAGTTGTGATGATTTAATATACACTCTCTTTAAGATTCTAAAAAAACGTTAAACACCGCCTCTCTTTTATAGGTGCACCTGCACTTCGTCACTCTTCAGTTATAGATCACCCTATAACGTGCGTAAGATATGAACGAACCGAAGAGAACGACGGATGATTGGCTAGCCCAGGTGCAAACTTTGCTTCGCGAGCTAAAACCGGCCGACACCACCGAACAGATGGAAGCAAGCCGGGAGGAGGTATACAGCCGCATAGTACGGAAGGCTGGTATGCAGGCAGGACAACGGCAACGGGTACAACACTCCGTACGTCGCTTCGCTCCGGTTTACGAGATAGCAGTGTCTGTGGTTCTTCTCCTTTCCTTCTCTTTCATTGCATATACTTACCTGCAAAGCCATCCTTCGGACAATGAACCTACCTCAGTGGAGTGGAAAGCGATGTATACGCCCAAAGGCAAAACCTGCTCGCTGACGCTGGCCGACGGAACCACAGTAACCCTGAACATCGGTTCCAGTCTGATCTATCCCACCAGCTTTACCGGCGGACGACAAGTGTTCCTGCAGGGCGAAGCTTTCTTCGATGTAGAGAAAACCGGAACTCCGTTCACCGTACAAAGCCACCTGCTTACCATTGACGTGCTGGGTACCCGCTTCAGTCTGAAGAGCTATGACGAGGAAGAAAAGACGGTACTCACCTTAGAATCGGGCTCGGTAAAAGCTACTCCCGCCTCATCGGAACAAAGCATTGTACTACAACCCCGCCAACAATTGGTATATGACGGCCGCACCCGGAAAGTGGAATGCCAGGAAGTAACTCCATCGGACTACACTGCCTGGAAGGAAGGTATATTGGTGTTCCGCGACCAGACCATCGCCGAGATTGCCTCCGTGCTGGAACGGCAATTCGACGTACGCATTGAAATCGCCTCCGAACGACTCCGCAACGAACGTTACAATGCGCTGTTCAAGCACGGGGAAAGTCTGCAGGAGATACTCGACAAGCTATCGCAACACCGGCCCTGGCGATACGTGATGACGAACGGGACTATACGCATAGCTCCCTCATAGATACTAAGTTTTTACTAAATCCAGATCCTCATGAAAGACAAAACCAGTTGGAACATGGGCGACCCGCATGGGTATACCAAAGGGTTCAGCCTCCTGAGAAGCTTTCTATTGCTTCTCGTATTGACAGCCTCCCCCTTCCTTTATGCCTGGCAAGGCTACTCGCTGGAGAGCCAGATCTACCTTTCACTCAACAATGTCAGCTTACGGGAAGTACTCGGGGAGATAGAAAAAAGCACCGAGTTCTCCTTTATCTACCGGAGCAATGAGATCGACCTCAACCGGCGAGTCTCTGTCACTGCCCGGGGAGAATCAGTGGAATCCGTACTGAAACAGGTACTGAAAAGTCAAAACCTTGCCTTTGAGGTCGACGGACGGCACATCATCATCTACAAATCAACGGCATCCGCCGTACTTCAACCCAACCAAACCATTCGCGGAATCATTACCGATGCTCAGGGCGAGCCCATCATTGGAGCCTCTGTGCTTATTAAAGGCACCAGCACCGGTACTGTGAGCGATCTGAATGGGCGATTCGAACTACAGGTAGAAGGTGCCGTTACACTTCTCATCTCCTTCCTTGGCATGCGCACCATAGAAATGCCCGCACAGCCCGGCCAGGAGCTGAAGGTGGTGATGCAGGAAGTGGTGACGCTGATGGACGAAGTCGTGGTGACGGGCTACGGCAACTTCAAACGCTCGTCGTATACCGGAGCGGCATCCATCGTCACAATGGAGAAACTGCAAGACATCCCCACCGTCACAGCCGCACAGATGCTCGAAGCGCAGATTCCCGGCGTAAGCATCAGCGGGCTATCCGGTCAGCCGGGTGCTTTCCAGCAGATACGTATCCGCGGAACGGGCTCGTTCAATGCTTCGAATGAACCGCTCTTCGTACTCGACGGAATACCGGTGATGTCGGGCAACCTGACCAACGACGAGAACAACCCCGGAGGTCTGGACTTCTTCTCTACCCTGAACCCAGCGGATATCGAAAGCATCACGGTGCTGAAAGATGCGACCTCGACCGCCCTGTACGGTGCCCGGGGAGCGAATGGCGTTATCCTGATTACCACGAAGAAAGGGAAAGAGGGGAAAACCACCTATGCCCTCAAGGCTTCATGGGGGTTCACTGACTTGGCCATGCAGTACCGTCCCATCATGGGCGGACAGGAACGACGGGAACTGATTCACGAAGGATATGTCAACGAGTGGCTCAATTATGGTTATACCCAGGCGGAAGCCGTGGAATATGCCGATTCGAAGATAGACAATTTCGCCGCCATCCCCGAAGGTGGATACTCGGACTGGATCGGTGCCTTGTTCAAGAAAGGGCACATGCAGACGTATGAGTTCACCGCCAACGGCGGACAGGAGCACAGCAACTTCTCCATGAGCCTGGGGTACACCAAGTCCAGCGGTATCTCGCTCTCCACCGACTTCGAGCGGTACAGCGGGCGATTGAACTATACCAACCGGTTCAAACGGCTCACCCTTGGCATGAGTGCCTTCTTCACCCTGACCGAGAACAACATGACGCCCGAGCAATATTATTACGCCAGTGCCATCTACAGTTCGAGGTACGAGCTCACCCCTTCTGTTCCTATCTACAAGAGCGACGGCACGTACAACACCGGTTTCTATACGAACAACGGCGGATACAACCCGCTCTTCGAGAACGAGAACACTGAGTCGTTCACCCGCATCGGGCGTCTGCTGGGATCGGTCAACGCCGAGTACCGAATACTGGACCCACTGAAGCTGGCAACCACTTTCAATGTGGATTACGGCAATACCAAGGAGTTCCGCTACTGGGGACCGGAATCGTTCGACGGACGCTCTACCCAGGGTGCCGGACAGATGTGGCGACCGGAGTACCTGCGTTACAATTCGAATACTTCGCTCAATTATATGCAGACGTTCGGCGGAAAGCACAACTTCGATGCCACGGTGGCTTTCGAGGTGATGAGCCTCAACTACGAGATGCTGTACGGACGGGCACAAGTCTTCGGACAGAAAGCCAACCATAAGTTGAGCAACGCCACCACACCGGTGGAACTGAGCAACTACGAGGACAACGATCGATTGATATCCTACGTCGGACGGTTGAACTACGACTATGCCAGCAAGTACTACCTGAGTGCTTCTTACCGGTACGATGGTTCGTCCCGCCTCTCCCCCGACGAACGTTGGGCAGGCTTCTGGTCGCTCTCCGGTTCGTGGCGCATCTCCGCCGAGCCCTTCATGAAGGCTACCGAGAACTGGCTCACCGACCTGAAGCTGAAAGGTTCCTACGGGGTGAACGGTACCCTACCCAGCCAATACTACGGCTACATGGGTACGTACACCAGTGCCAGCCAGTACGGTGCCAAGAGTGCCATTTATGAATATCGTCGCAGTAACGCCAAACTCACCTGGGAGAAAGGATACATGGCCAATATAGGTATCGAGGCCATCCTCTTCGGGCGGTTATCGCTTACAGCCGACTTCTACCAACGCGACACCAAGGATTTGCTGATGGACAAACCGCTCTACGCCGCCTCGGGCTTCTTGTCGATGGTAGACAATATCGGACACATCCGCAACCGGGGTTTAGAGTTGGAGATCGCTTCGGAAAATATCCGGACGAAAGACTTCCGGTGGTCCACCACCCTGAACCTGAGCAGCAACCAGTCGAAGATTATTAAAACCACTGAAGACGCTTCGGAGATCATCGACGGGCGATTGATACAACGTCAGGGCGAGGCGATGAACACCATCTATGTACTGGAATCTGCCGGAGTAAATCCGGACAACGGATTGGCGCAATACTATATCAATGAGCCACAGGCCGACGGTACACTCTCCCGGGACATCACCACCAACCCGAACCAGGCTTTCCGCATCTGTGCTGCCGACCCCGCACCCGACTTGCAGGGAGCACTCGGCAACACCTTCAGCTATAAGTTTGTCGACCTGAATTTCAGCCTCTCCTTCAGCCTCGGCGGACGGAGCATCGACAACGGGCTGTATGCCTTGCAGGACGACGGTCGTTGGGACCGTTACAACAAGAGTACCGAGCTGCGCCGCCGCTGGAAACAACCGGGCGACATCACCGATGTCCCCCGTTACGTCAACGGCTACATGAATGGTGGATGGTACACTTCTACCCGCGCCCTGCACAGCACCGACCACCTGCGGGTCAAGACGCTCTCCATCGGACTGACAGCTCCCCGGAAGTGGACCAACGCCATCGGTGCCACAAAAGCGCGTCTCTATTTTGCTGCCAACAACCTGTTCACCTGGGCGGCGTATGACCAGTACGACCCCGAACTCGGGCCGCAGGTTAATTTCAACGTTCCACCTACCAAGACCCTGTCGTTCGGTGTGGAACTTACATTCTGATGGTTACACCTTATATATTATATAGAACGTTATGAAAAAGATGACCTACATATACCTGGCCTGCTTAGCTTTGCTACTCAATGCCTGTGACGACTTTCTGGACACGAAAGCGTCTACCGAAATGCCCACCGATGGTGCCATCAGCAGCATTGTCGATGCACAAAGTGCCATCAACGGTTGCTATGATATCATGCAACAACCGGCATATTACAACCAGTACTACCTGATTTATGGCGATATCCGGGGCGATGACATACAGTCGGATGCTGCCGGACAGGCATCGTACTACCTCTACGTCTTTGACCACTACCGCCTGAACGCAGCCTCCAGTGGTTTCGGGCTGATGTGGTTCTACCCTTTGCAACTGATACGCAATGCTTCGCGCATCATCGAAGCCATCGACAACGGGTCGGTGAAAGACGGTTCGGAAGCAGCCCGCAATCAGATCAAGGGGCATGCCATCGCCTTGCGCGCTATGGCTCACTTCGACCTGGTCAAAGTCTTCGGCTACCCGTACAAGAAGAACAATGGTGCCTCGTGGGGTGCTCCTGTCATCGACCATGTACTGAAGGACGATGAACTGCCGATACGGAACACGGTGGCGGAGACGTACGACTTCATCATCCGCGAACTGGAACGGGCCATCCCGATGATGTCCACCGCCAAGAGCAATTACAATCAACTGAACGCCTACGGTGCCCGGGCATTGTTGGCTCGTGCCTATCTCTACTGCGAACAGAATGCCAAGGCCTACGATACTGCCAGCCTGCTCGTCGAAGAGTTGAAAGGCAACGATTTGTATGCTCTTTACAGCAATGGGAATTACGCAAAGGCTTTCGTCTACAACTCGAATGATACGAACTTCGATCCGGAATCACTGCTCGAAGTGTTTAATACCCCGACGGACAACCCCGGACGTAACGGGCTGAGCTACATGTGCAGTCCCAATGGTTATTCGGAAAATATGGTCACCTGGTCGTACGCCGACTTCCTTTGGGGAGACGAGAACGATGTGCGCCATGCTGTGATCGGGTATTACGGCAACGGGGCACCCTACCTGAACAAGTACCCGGGTGCCGACGGGCAGGCAGCTTTCGACAATAATTACCCGCTGATCCGCCTGTCCGAGGTGTACCTCATCGCCGCCGAAGCAGCCGTGAAAGGGGGAGGTAGCCTCACGAACGGGCTGACTTACCTCAACGTCATCGTACAGCGTGGCAATCCGGAGAATGAAGTGGGTGATACCGACTATACCCTGGACCGGGTACTGGACGAACGTCGAAAGGAGTTCATCGGCGAAGGGCACCGCTACTTCGATCTGCTGCGCAACGGCATCACCTTCAGCCGTTCGGGCGGATACCATTATAAGGCTGCCACGGGATATGACATCGATTGGGATTTCCAATTGTGTGTACTGCCCATCCCGCTGGATCAGTTCAAGCTGAATCCGCAGTTGCAGCAGAACGATGGCTATGAGATAGAATAACAAACCTTAAAACAGGCAATAAACTCATGAAAAAATTAGCTTTACTCTTCGTGTGGATACCTATGGCTTTGCAGGCACAGGACAGTCTCTTCTTTGCCACACAACCCACACTTTCCCCGGATGCGCAGGAAATCTATTTCTGCTACGACCAGGGTATCTGGCGGGTAGCTTCCACAGGTGGGACAGCCGCACGCATCACCGGCATGCCCGGCTATCAGAGCCATCCGAGAGTCTCTCCCGACGGACAGTGGCTGGCTTTCACTTCCGACGAGCAAGGCAATGAAAATGTATACATCATCCCCGTTGCCGGAGGAAGCGTCCGGCAGCTTACTTTCCATGAGTCTGCCGACCGGGTGAGTTCCTGGTCGGCAGACTCAAAGTATGTCTACTTTGAGTCCGACCGTTATAACCTCTTTACTACCTACCGGGTAAGTATCAACGGCGGTACTCCGCAACGCCTTTTCTCCGGATTCTTCAACACAGTAACACACCTGGTAGAGAACCCGGCCGACGGGGTATTTTACTTCAATGAATCAAACGAAGCCTTCGTGTACCCTCTGCGGAAAGGATACAAAGGAGCCAACAGCCCCAATATACAAGCATGGAACCCGGCACGGCAACAACAAACTTCCCTGACCGACAACAACGGGAAAGACCTGTGGCCGTCGGTAGACCGGAACGGCACACTCTACTGGACTACAGACGAGGAGAACGGGGAGTACAACCTGGCACGTCTGGAAAACGGACGCACGCACATACTGACCCATTACTCCCCTGGAATCCAGTCGCCCGAGGTGAGCCGGAACGGACAGCAAGTAGTCTTCCTGCGCGACTACCGCATCCACCTGTACGATACACAAAGCGGCCAAATTACACTCCCACCCATACGTATATACGATAGCCACCGGACAGGCGTAAGCACCTCCCACCCCATCGAAGGGAAGATTACAGCATGCGACCTTTCTCCGGACGGTAAGAAGCTGGCCTTCGTGGCACGCGGTCGGCTCTGGGTGAGCGATGTGAAAGGGTTCTTCGCCCAGCCACTCCCTACCGCCCCGGACGAACGGGTGATGGAAGTAGTCTGGGCCGCTGATAACCAGACTCTCTACTACACACGTACCCGCCGGGGATGGTATAATCTGTTCAAGGTTTCTGCCGAAAAGCCGACAGAGGGACAACGAGCTGAACGCCCCGTCTATACGCCCGACAAGATGGTGAAGGACCTCCATCCGTCAGCCGACCGCTCCAGGATAGCGTTTGTCACCGGCAGCGAGTCTGTGCAACTGCTTCACTGCGCGGACGACCGGATAGAGAAGCTCTCCGACCAGGAATTCTGGTCGTTCCAAAGCTATCCCATGAGTTTCTCACCCGATGGCAACTACTTAGCTTTCTCGGCTGTGAACCTCTTTGAGCGCGATATCTTCGTGTGCGACCTGCGGCAGAAGCAGACCATCAACCTGACCCGCAGTGCCTCGGCAGACGATTCCCCGGCCTGGTCGCCCGACGGGAAGTTCCTCTATCTCACCGCCAACCGCCATCAAGCCATCTTCCCCCGGGGCGGGAATGCCAACCTGTACCGCCTCCGGCTTGGATTCACCGAACAACCTTACCGGTCGGAACAATACACCCGCCTGTTCTCCGGCGATACCATCCGGCAGGTCGGCCCTGTTGTCATCGACCGGGACAACCTGCAACGGCGTTGGGAAGCCGTTCAACCGCTGGGCAAGCAGAATGCCGTGCAAGTGGTGAAGAATAACGACAAGGACTATCTGCTCTATACCTCCAATAACGCAGGTGAGTGGGCGGTCTATGCACAGGAAATCAAAGAGTTCGACCCGCCGAAGCCCCGGAAGATAACCGGATTGAGCTCACTCTATGCCATCGGGCACAGTGCCAAGGGACTGTACGCCGTGGAGAAAGGAAACCTGCATGAGGTAGACCTCGCCAAAGGCACCCTCCGGAAAATCGACTTTACACCAACTATGCAGCAGAACAACGAGTACGAGTTCCGGCAGATGTTTCATGAGATCGGCGCGTTGATAGCCGAGAACTTCTACGATCCGCAGTTTCATGGTGTCGACTGGAAAGCACAATGCGAACGTTATGCTCAGTTCCTGCCCTACCTGCGGTCGAAAAAAGATTTCCGAAAGCTGGTCACCGACCTCGTAGGCGAGCTGAACGCCTCCCACCTGGACCTGCGCGAATATGCTACGGACGAGCAGAAAGCAACCACCTTAAAAAGCATGGAGACAGGTATTCTGTTCCACAATGATTCGCCTTACCGGGTAGCTGGTGTACTGACAAGTACTCCCGCCTATACCGTTCCGTCGAAAGTAGAATCGGGGGATGTACTGGTAGCCGTAGACGGTGTTCCGGTGGATACCCTGCTGAACCGGGAGTTTTACTTTGTTTCGGCAGCTCCCCGGAAAGAGTTGCTCCTCACCTTCCGTCGGAACGGACAGGATCGGGAGGTTCGTTTCCACACACTCACCGCCACGGAAGTACGGACAGCTCACTACACAGCCTGGGAGGACGAGTGTCGGGAACGGGTCAACCGTTCCACGGAGCACCGGGTAGCCTATCATCACATGCGCGACATGCAGGAGAGTTCGCTGGACCGTTTCCTGATTGACATGTACACAGAGGCCGCTCACAAGGATGCCCTCATCCTCGACCTGCGCTACAACAACGGTGGCAATGTACACGATGAAGTGTTGGAGTTCCTTAGTCGTAAGCCACACTTCACGTGGCAGTACCGCGACCGGCAGATGAACACCCACCCCAATGTAACGCTGGGCGACAAGCCACTCGTCATCCTCATCAATGAGCGCAGCCTGAGCGATTCGGAGATCACCGCCAACGGCATACGGACGTTGGGCATAGGCACCCTCGTCGGCACGGAAACGTACCGGTGGATCATCTATACAGCTTTTGCCCGGCTCATTGACGGTTCCATCTGCCGGTTGCCGGCCTGGGGCTGCTACACCCTGAAAGGAGACGACCTGGAGAAGACAGGCGTGGCTCCTGACATCTATATAAAGAACACTTTCGAGGATCGGTTAAAAGGTGAAGATCCGCAATTAGACAAAGCTATCGAGGTGGTAATGAAGCAACTGACATCAATTTTACCGCCTTCCCCGAACATCCTATCGAAATAATTCTTATCTTTAGGAGGTAAATCATTGTTTAACCCTCAATACCGATCCTTATGAAAAGCATTATGACTCACAACACAGGCAACGTGGCCGGATGTAGCCGGACGAATATTGCCCTCCGAAGCATCTTAGTGCTCCTCGTACTGATTGCTTCCACGTCCCTCCTCGCCTTGCCCACAGCACCCCAACACGAAACATTATTCACGCTTTCGTTTGTCGATGCTCCGCTGAAAGATGTACTCGCCCAGATAGAGAAAGACTCCGAATACACTTTCGCCTGCAAGGAGGGAACGAACCTCAACGTCGCGGTTACGTTCACCGTACAGGACGAACCGATAGAGTGCGTGCTGGCACAGGCATTGAAAGATCAGAACGTATCGTTCGTGGCCGATGGTACTCAAATCACTCTCTCGCCCAAAGAGTCGAAGGCGTTTCGCAAATCGCATCTGATAAAAGGTACCGTGACCGATAGTTTCGGCGAACCCATCGTCTGCGCTTCCATACAAGTGAAAGGCACAGCCAATGGAACCGTGAGCGGTACAAAAGGCGAGTTCGAGCTCTTCGTGGAAGGTAGCGTGACGCTGGTCATCTCTTACGCCGATACCCGTCCGGTGGAAATGGTAGCACATCCGCACCAGAAACTAAAGATTGTATTGCCGGTACAGTAACTATAATCAACTTTTTTCGTATCTTGCCTGCCTATAATCCCTAAAACGACAAGATACCATGAAACGATTCCTTCAAACCGATGAGTGGAACATTATAGAGGAAGGCTTCCTGGCCGACCGTATGCGTGCTTCCGAAAGCATCTTCAGCCTGGGCAACGGGCGGTTCGGCCAGCGGGGCAATTTCGAAGAGACATATACCGGCGACAGTCTCCAAGGCTCGTACGTAGCGGGCATCACCTTCCAGGACCGTACCCGCGTGGGATGGTGGAAGAACGGATACCCGCACTTCTTCTCGCGCGTGCCGAATGCGCCCAACTGGAGTGGCATCTACGTGCGGCTCATCGACGAGGAGATGAACCTGGCCCAGTGGGATGTGGAGAACTTCCGCCGCCGGCTCAACATGCAGGAGGGTATCTCGTACCGCGAATTCGAGGTTACTTCGCCCAAGGGGAATACCTTGAAGGTGAACGTGGAGCACGTGGAGAGCATGGCCAATCAGAATCTTTGCCTCATCAAGTACAGCGTCACTTCGGTGAACTACGAAGGGAAGGTTTCCATCGTACCGTATATCAACGGTGAGGTGACGCATGAAACATCCAACTTCAACGAACAGATGTGGAACATCCTGCGGGCGGAGACCAACACGGACTACGCTTATCTCTGGACGCAGACCAAGCGGGAGGACTCACAACTCTGCTGCGCCCTGACGTACCAACTCTTCAAGAACAGCAAGGAACTGGCATCGACTCCCATCAAGATAGAGAAGGAGAAGCTTGTGGGCTTCAGTGCCGGTACGGACGTGAAGCCGGGCGACCGGGTGACGCTGATCAAGTACGTATCGCTGGTATCGTCGCTCCATGCCGAACGGCATGTGCTGGTGGAACGTTCGCTGGAAGAGGTCCTACAGGCCAAAGCCAAAGGATGGGATGCGCTGACACAGGAACACCGCGACATTTGGGCGGAGATCTGGGAGGATACCGATGTGGTGATAGAGGGCGATCCGGAAGCGCAACAGGGTATCCGGTACAACATCTTCCAACTGAACCAGAGCTACCGGGGCGACGATCCGCGCCTGAACATCGGACCGAAAGGCTTCACGGGAGAGAAGTACGGCGGTGCCACGCAATGGAACACAGAGCTGTGCTGCGTGCCTTTCTTCCTGTTCTCCACCTCGCGCTACGTAGCACGCAACCTCTTGCTCTACCGCTACCACCAGCTTCCCAAAGCCATCGATAATGCCCGCCTCCTGGGCTTCCGGGACGGTGCCGCACTCTACCCCATGGTCACCATCCATGGCGAAGAGTGCCACAACGAGTGGGAAATCACGTTCGAGGAGATTCACCGCAACAACATCATCGTGCACTCCATCCTACAATACACGCAAGCCACGGGGCAGATGGATTTCATCACGCAGTACGGTCTGGAAATGATGATAGCCATCTGCCGTTTCTGGAGCCAGCGGGTATCGTTTTCACAGCCGAAGCAGAAGTACGTGATACTCGGTGTGACGGGGCCGAATGAGTACGAGAACAATGTGGACAACAACTGGTACACGAACTTCTCTTGCGTGCAGACGTTGAAAACTACGCTCCATTACCTGGAGCTGATAGCCCACCAATACCCGGACGAATATGCCAATGTGCGACGGGCCACTAACTTCCAATACACGGAAACCGCCCGTTGGAAGGAGATCATCGACGACATGTACCTGCCCGAGGACCGGGAACTGGGCATCTTTGTGCAGAACGACGGGTACCTGGATAAGGAGCTGCTCACGGTAGAAGACATCCCGGTACGCCAACGGCCCATCAACCAGCACTGGTCGTGGGATCGTATCTTGCGTTCGTGCTACATCAAGCAGAGCGATGTGTTGCTGGGACTGCACCTGTACTATTACCTGTTCGATACGGAGACCATCCGCCGCAACTTCCGGTTCTACGAGCCGCGTACGCTGCATGAGTCGTCGCTCTCGCCGTTCGTACACTCCATCCTGGCGGCCCGCATCGGCGATATCGACAAGGCGTACGAACTGTTCCTGCATGCCACTCGCCTGGACTTGGACGATTATAACAATGAGATCGACGAGGGGCTTCACATCACCAGCATGGCCGGTGCCTGGCTGGCGTTGGTAAAGGGTTTCGGCGGTCTGCAACTGACGGGCGAGATGATGTCGTTCCACCCGGTGATACCGGAGAAGTGGAGGAAGTATTCGTTCAAAGTGAACTACCGCCACCGCACGCTGCTCCTGAAAGTCAGCCGCCGCATGACGAAGGTGAAACTGACTAACGGTGAAGCGTTGACGATACAAGTGTATGGTAAGGAATATACCATCAGCCCGGAACAGACGCTGGAGATTCTGAAGGAAGATTAAGAGAAAAGTCCAGCTCTCCTTCACTACAGGTAAGCCACTTCGCCGACGAACGAACACTTCCTCGCCTTCTGAGGCCAACGGCCTCCAAGCATTAGGAGAGTGTGTCAAAAGTCTCTTTAGTAAATCTTAAAGTAACAAATCGTAAGTTCATTCATCTTGGCCCAGCGGGCCAACGTGTCCGTAGCCGGGGGTGTAAGCCCCCGGGACACATGTACCTCTAATTACGCACCACGTAGTGGTGCTGTTATGGGCTTGGTTATCACACACAGCACCACTACGTGGCGCATAGCTGGGAAATATCCTGTCCCGGGGGCTTACACCCCCGGCTACGAACACAATCGCCCGCTGGGCTATGATGGATCAACTTACAATCTGTAACTTATTCAAATAGCGATGGGACTTTTGACACACCCCCTTATGCTTGGAGGCCGTTAGCCTCAATAAAAACAACCTCCATTTACTAAAATAATGCTCGAAACACTTGACTTTGGTTGATAAAAACAGTATCTTTGTCAACGTAAAGGTACAGTGTATTCAGTTTATACTACCGATAAAATAGGGAAGCCGGCGGCTTCCCTATTTTTGTTTCCGGCCGGTTCTTCGTCCGATAGCTACCTGCTGCTTGCCCCGGAGAAACCGGCTACTTATTCTGGAGAAACCGGCTACAAGCCTTGTAGCAACCGTCTCCGGCTCCAGTTGCAACCGGCAACCGACCACGGAGCCGGTGTCTTCCCGGATTTTCCTAAGAAGATAATTTATGATCATCAAGTGATAATGAATTATCATAAGACGATAATAAATTATCCCTTGACCATCCTGCAAGCTCCTGTAACTATTCAGCGAAAGCATAGTTGCCCGTCTCGCCATTTAAAATGGCAAGAATTGCATCCAAGGGCGATTGCTTGTTCTTCCACGCCGTGTCGGTAATGGAATGTAGATCCATGAAGGCATCCGCTCCTTCGTCAG
>JAVBUC010000080.1:0-16728 GCA_031555765.1 Bacteroides sp.
TAAACTGAACAAAAAATAAAAAAGAAAAACGAGGTACATATCACAGAAGGGGAAGATACCAAGGGAATCCCCATAGCAAGTGGAACGTACAACACGGGCTCCATATGCCCTACGGACACACGAAGCCCTATCTCGTTTCAAAGGGTGAAACCAAGTGTTTCAAGGCATGAAACCAAGTGTTTCCCGGTGTGAAACCAAGTGTTTCAAGGCATGAAACTGAGTGATAGCAGGAAGCTATGACCGACATATCAGGAAACAAGAACCCGAAGGCCTCCTAGATACAGAATGGGCGACCCGGAAGTAAATCTCCGAGTCGCCCGTACTTTATTATATAATACGAAGTCTTATTGCTTTTCCTTGATATCGATAACCAGGTTCAACTCATCGAGCTGAGACTGTTCCAAGGCAGCGGGAGCATCGAGCATCACGTCGCGTCCGGAGTTGTTCTTCGGGAAAGCGATGCAGTCGCGGATAGAATCCAGTCCGGCGAAGAGCGACACCCAACGGTCCAGTCCGTAAGCCAAACCACCGTGAGGAGGTGCACCGTACTTGAACGCATTCATCAGGAAGCCGAACTGCTCCTGTGCACGCTCCGGTGTGAAGCCCAGCAACTTGAACATCTTGGCTTGCAACTCGCTGTCGTAGATACGGATGGAACCGCCACCCACTTCTACACCGTTGATAATCATATCGTAAGCATTGGCACGTACGGCCCCCGGATCGGTGTCGAGCAAGTCGAAGTCTTCCGGCTTGGGCGAGGTGAACGGATGGTGCATGGCCATGAATCGACCAGACTCTTCGTCCCACTCAAGCAACGGGAAGTCCACTACCCAGAGGCAAACGAACGTATTCTTATCGCGCAGACCAAGCTGAGAGCCCATCTCCAGACGAAGCTCGTTGAGCTGCTTGCGTGTCTTCATCGCATCGTCGCCTGAGAGAATCAGGATCAAGTCGCCCGGCTGAGCGGCAAACGCTTCCTTCACCTGCTGCAGCACCTCCGGTGTGTAGAACTTGTCTACGCTCGATTTCACGCTTCCGTCGGCTTCCACACGGGCATACACCATGCCTTTGGCACCAATCTGCGGACGTTTCACGAACTCAGTCAGCGCATCGAGTTGCTTGCGGGTATAGCCGGCAGCACCCGTGGCGCAGATACCGCCGATGTAGGCAGCATCGTCGAACACCGGGAAACCGTGTCCTTTCAGGATGTCCATCAGTTCCACGAAGGGCATACCGAAACGAAGGTCGGGCTTGTCGCTACCGTACAGCTTCATAGCATCATGCCAGGACATGCGTTGGAAGGGCTCTGTCAATTCCACGCCACGGATGGTGCGGAACAGATGCTTGGCCATGCCTTCGAAGGTATTCAGGATATCTTCCTGCTCTACGAAACTCATTTCGCAGTCTATCTGGGTAAATTCCGGCTGACGGTCGGCACGCAGATCTTCGTCGCGGAAGCACTTTACAATCTGGAAATAGCGGTCGAAACCCGACACCATGAGCAACTGCTTCAACGTCTGGGGCGACTGCGGGAGGGCGTAGAACTGTCCCGGATTCATGCGAGAGGGCACTACGAAGTCGCGTGCTCCTTCGGGTGTAGAACCTACCAACATCGGCGTTTCTACTTCGAGGAATCCCATGCCGTCGAGGTACTTACGCACTTCGAGTGTCATCTTGTGACGCAGTTCCAGGTTGGCACGCACCGTGTTACGACGCAGGTCCAGGTAACGGTATTTCATACGGATATCGTCGCCACCGTCGGTATTGTCCTCAATGGTGAAGGGCGGAGTGATGGCTGCATTGAGCACGTTCAGTTGCGATGCAATGATTTCGATGTCGCCCGTGGGCATGTTAGCATTCTTGCTGAAGCGTTCGTTCACGGTACCGGTGACTTGGATCACGAATTCGCGTCCCAGCTTGTTGGCCTGTTCGCAGAGTTCGGCATCCACCTCCTCATTGAACACCAACTGCGTGATACCGTAGCGGTCGCGCAGGTCGATAAACGTCATACCGCCCATTTTGCGACTGCGTTGCACCCATCCGGACAGCGTCACTACCTTATTTATATCGGAGATTCTCAGCTCTCCGCATGTACGACTCCTATACATACTTGTTTATTGTTTGATTTGTTTGTAATTGTCTTTTCGTATAAAACGCACAAAAATACACATTCTCTTACTTTTTCGTGAGTTTCTTGAGCATTTTCTTGTTCTTATGTGCAATATCTTCCACCAACACATCGTTGATGTGCTTCAGGCCATTGACATACTCCTGTGCTTTTATCAGCACGTTCGCATTGCTTTCTTTGTCCGGCTTCTTCGGGACGACCACCCTCAGCCCCTTTTCTATAATCTCCACCTCGATGTCCTTGTCGCTCATCATCGGGTCGCCATCGTAGTGCACCACACCCGGTTTGGAGCGAAGTATGCGCAACTTCTTGCAACGGAAGGTCTTGATGCGGCTGTTCTGGTCGATGGTTTTGTTGAACAACTGGAAGGAGAGCGAAGGCACATCGAGCACGGTGAAAGGCTCCAGAATGGTGACATCCATCAGCCCGTCCGTCAGCCTGGCCTGCGGAGTGATGTAAGCATTGTTTCCATATTGCGAAGCATTGCCGCAGGCGATGAGGAAGGCTTTGTACTTCAACGTTTCGTCTTCGGTTACCAGTTCGTACGTTTCCGGTTGGTAGGTCAGGCTCTCTTTCAGGGTGTTCTCCAGGTACGTGAGCAGTCCCCGCTTCCCGGCATTGGCAAACTTGAGGCTGACAAACGCATCGAACCCCACCCCGCAGGTGCAGAAGAAAGGTGTTTCGTTGATCTTCCCGTAATCGATGGTCTTGATGAGTCCCTCGTTGATGACCTCCACAGCCCTCCGATGCTCCATCGGTATGCGCAGGTGACGTGCCAGACCGTTGCCCGACCCGCAGGGGATGATGCCCAGTGCCGTGTGGGTATGCCGCAGCGAACGTCCCACCTCATTGATGGTTCCATCGCCCCCGATGGCCACCACGGTATGTACCTCTTCGGCAGCGGCCTGAGCGGCAATATCAATCGCATGACCAGCGCGTTCGGTGTAGACTATCCGGCAATCATACTTCTCCTTGTCGATTGTTTCATCGATCAGGCGAAGGATATGTTCCTTATTCTGGGTACCCGAGATTGGATTGACGATAAATACTAACTTCTTTATGTTTTCGGCCATGCTGACTGTTCTTCTTTAATAAGTGACAAAAGTAATACAAAAATATCAATTAAAAGGTTCGACCTTCCCATCTAAACCGAAAGAATATATTTTTTCACATAAAACGTGTATTCAAACAGTTATTTTGCTATCTTTGCCCCCTGTTTTGAACACACTCTTTTAAGGATTATTAATCCAGGCATATGGTTTGCCTTGAAACAGAGAACAATAAACTACATTTCATGGGATTATTACAAGATAAATTAGCTAAGTACGACCTTCCGCAACAAGTAAAGGCAAAAGGCGTATATCCGTATTTCCGCTGCATCGAAAGCGAACAGAACACGGAAGTAGTGATGAGTGGAAAAAAAGTATTGATGTTCGGATCGAACTCGTATCTTGGCCTGACCAACCACCCGAAAGTGATTGAAGCTGCTGTGGAAGCTACCCGGAAGTACGGAACAGGCTGTGCCGGATCCCGCTTTCTGAATGGTACGCTGGACCTGCACCTGGAACTGGAAAAAGAATTAGCCGAATTCGTAGGAAAAGAAGATGCCATCATCTACTCTACCGGTTTTCAGGTGAATCTGGGAGTGGTATCCTGTGTCACCGGCCGCGAAGACTACGTGATTTGTGACGAACTGGACCACGCCTCCATCGTAGAAGGACGACGCCTCTCTTTCTCTACCATCCTGAAGTTTAAGCACAACGACATGGACTCGCTCGAAAAAGAGTTGCAGAAATGTCGCCCCGAAGCTGTGAAACTCATCGTAGTGGACGGCGTATTCAGCATGGAAGGTGATATAGCCAACCTGCCGGAGATCGTTCGCCTCTCCAAGAAATACAACGCCAATATCATGGTAGACGAAGCACATGGACTGGGTGTCCTGGGATATCAGGGACGCGGTACGTGCGACCACTTCGGACTGACCAACGATGTGGACCTCATCATGGGTACGTTCAGCAAGTCGCTCGCTGCCATCGGCGGATTCATTGCTGCGGACGAGTCTATCATCAACTACCTGCGTCACAACTCACGCTCGTACATCTTCAGTGCCAGCAACACGCCTGCTGCTACCGCTGCCGCCCGTGCTGCCCTGCAAATAATGAAGAACGAACCGGAACGCCTGGCTCACCTGTGGGACATGACCAACTACTCGCTGAAATGCTTCCGCGACCTGGGCTTCGAAATCGGACACACCTCTACTCCCATCATCCCGCTGTATGTGCGCGATATGGAAAAGACGTTCATGGTGACCAAGATGCTCTTCGACGAAGGCGTATTCGTAAACCCGGTGGTTCCACCTGCATGCTCGCCCAATGACACGCTGATCCGTTTCTCACTGATGGCTACGCACACACAGGAGCAGATTGATATCGCTATCAGCAAATTGGTAAAATGCTTCAAAGCACTTGAGATATTATAAGAACCGGCCTTGGTTCGTAACAATCCCCCAGCCTGTCCCTGACAAGCTGGGGGATTATTTTTTGTATTCTTACAAAAAAACAGGTTTCCCATCTTAAGTATCGAACATTTTTTACGATATTTGCAGAGCACATACATATTACACCAATTTTCTATATAAGTTTACATGAGGACAAAAGCGAATATTACAAGCTGTAATTTCCTGGATTTTGCCGCTTTGACCGCTCAGGAAATAGGCATCTGGCATTATAATCCCGACAGCAGAACACTGGTTCTCCGGGAAAAATATGTCCAAACACTGGGGCTGGAAGAAGTAAAATTCTCCTACGAACAGCCCACTGCTTTCGACTCTTATGTCCATCCCGAAGATTTGCCCATCCTCTACGCAGCTCTGCAAGAAGCCCTCTCTACCCGTGGCGAAGTGGTAAAGGTGAAGTACCGTTGCACCGCATCGCAGGGGAAAAGTATTTGGCTGGAAGATGCCATCGTGGCCTCGCCGGAAGCAAAAGGGGTGCTCACCGGGTACTCCCGCAACATACAGAACCAGGTAACAATCCAAGCGCTGGACAACCGCTTCAACAAGTTCCTGCAAGCCTCTACGGGATTCATCTTCATCTTTGACGACCAGTTCTTTTTCCGCGATGTATTCCTTTCCGAAGGCGAAGACCTGCTTCATTCACTGAAAGATCTGATTGGCCTCGATGCCCGGAACATCTTCTCACCCGAAGTGTGCGAACTCTACATCAAAAACATACGCACTTGCCTGAAAGACAAAAAGCTGTGTGAAATAGAATACCCGCTCGACATGGGTGGCATCCGTTACTTCTTCCAGGCACGCATCGTTCCCTACGAGGACAACAAGGTGATGGCCCTGATCAATGACATCGGTGACCGCGTGAGACGCATCAAGGAATTGCTCGATGCCAAGAAAAAAGCCGAAGAGGCCGACCGCATGAAATCGGC
Source organism: Bacteroides sp. (assembly GCA_031555765.1). GTDB lineage: Bacteria > Bacteroidota > Bacteroidia > Bacteroidales > Bacteroidaceae > Bacteroides. Next base: position 5,570 of record JAVBUC010000080.1, read on the forward strand.
ATTCCTGGCCAACATGAGTCACGAGATACGCACCCCGCTGAATGCCATCGTGGGCTTCTCGGAGATTATCGCTACCGAAGATGTGGGGGAAAACCGGGACGAATACGTGGATATCATCCGCAAGAACAGCAGCCTGCTGCTGCAACTCATCAACGACATCCTCGACATCTCGCGCATGGAAGCGGGAAAAAGCGATATCATCCTGAATAATATAGATGTTTGTGCACTGGTCGACGAGATCAGCCAGGTGTATCGCGTCAAGATGAATCCTGGAGTGGAGTTCATCACCAACCGTCCGCAAGGGCAGCTATGGACCCTGACCGACCCGAACCGGGTGAAACAGATCCTGTACAACTACCTCTCCAATGCTATCAAGAACACCGAGCAAGGTAGCATCACCTTGCAACTGGACGTACCGGACAACGACACGCTTCAGTTCACGGTAATCGATACCGGACGGGGCATCGAAGAGGACAACCTGGATAGTGTATTCGACCGTTTCGAAAAGCTAAACAGTTTTGCTCAGGGAACCGGTCTGGGACTGGCCATCTCCAAAAGCCTGAGCGAGCACCTGGGAGGCAGTGTCAATGTGACTTCTACGTTCGGAACGGGTAGTGCTTTCTCACTGAGCCTGCCCATCCGGCAAAAGGCAGATCGCCCTTCCCCGCCTCTGCCACAGCCCGACAAGTCCGGCGAAAAGAAAAGCAAAGTACTGTTGGTAGTGGAACCATCCGACACTGATTATTCTCTCATCTCCGTCGCCATCGAGGGTACGTACGACCTTATCCGGGCAACAACGCTCAAAGAGGCTATGAATCGCTACACCTCCGCCAATTTCGACCTGGTGCTGATGAACATCCCTGCCGATGCTTCGGAAACCATCGAAATCTTGAAGAAGATGCACGAATATACGTCCCACGTGCCCATCATCGCTGTGGTAGAGCATGGGCACTATACGGAACGGCACGAGGCTTTGGAGGTAGGATGTATCGATGTAGTGACCAAACCCTACTCTACCAGTAGCCTGCGCGAAGCCATCATAGCACATCTGTAAAAACAGAGTCACACAGAGTTTCACAGAGTTTCTATCTTCTGATTCGTGAAGAAAAACTCTGTGGAACTCTGTGTGACTCTGTGGTGAAATCTTTATTAATAAGCCCGAGCAAAGATCACACGGCAAGCCGAAGGTTGGCCGGTTACCATGCACTTTCCGGGAGTCTTGTCTCCATCCAGCGGAATACAACGAATGGTAGCTTTCGTTTCCTCCTTGATCTTTTCCTCTGTTTCGGGAGTACCGTCCCAGTGAGCCAGAATGAAACCGCCTTCTTCGATCTTTTCCTTGAACTCGTCGTAGCTATCCACCGTGATGGTTTTTTCCTTGCGGAAAGCCATTGCTTTGCGGAAGATATTCTCTTGTATATCGTCCAGCAGAGCCTTCACATGTTCCTCGATGCCTTCGCAAGAGATAGTTTCCTTCTCCAACGTATCGCGGCGCATCAGCTCCATGGTATTGTTTTCCAGGTCGCGACCACCCATCACCAGACGAACGGGCACACCTTTCAGTTCATAGTCGGCAAATTTGAAGCCCGGACGTTTATTGTCGGAATTGTCATACTTCACCGAGATGCCCAGTGCTTTCAGGCGAACCACGATACCGGCCACTTTCTCGTCAATCAGTTTCAGTTGCTCGTCGTTCTTATAGATAGGAACGATGACCACCTGGATAGGAGCCAATTTCGGAGGCAATACCAATCCGTTGTCATCCGAGTGCGTCATGATCAGAGCACCCATCAGGCGGGTAGAAACGCCCCAAGAGGTTGCCCAAACGTACTCCATTTGGTTCTCTTTGTTGACGAACTGCACATCGAATGCCTTGGCGAAGTTCTGTCCCAAGAAGTGCGACGTACCGCTTTGCAACGCCTTACCGTCCTGCATCATGGCTTCGATGGTGTACGTTTCCAGTGCACCGGCAAAACGCTCGTTGGCCGACTTCACACCCTTCACTACCGGCACAGCCATATACTGCTCGGCAAAGTCACCATACACGTGGAGCATGCGGAGTGCTTCTTCTTCGGCTTCCTCACGGGTAGCGTGAGCGGTGTGTCCTTCCTGCCACAGGAACTCAGCAGTACGGAGGAACAGGCGCGTACGCATCTCCCAACGCATCACGTTGGCCCACTGGTTGACCAGGATAGGCAGGTCACGGTACGAGTTGATCCAGTTCTTATAGGTATTCCAGATGATGGTTTCCGACGTCGGACGGATGATGAGCTCCTCTTCCAGTTTGGCAGCAGGGTCCACTACCACGCCTTTCCCATCGGGATCGTTTTTCAGACGGTGGTGCGTCACCACGGCACATTCCTTGGCAAAGCCCTCCACATGTTCAGCCTCACGACTCAGGAACGACTTCGGGATCAGCAACGGGAAGTAAGCATTCACATGTCCGGTTTCCTTAAACATATCGTCCAACTGACGCTGTATCTTTTCCCAGATAGCGTATCCGTAAGGCTTGATTACCATACATCCACGCACGGCCGACTGTTCTGCCAGCTCGGCTTTCAGCACCAAATCATTGTACCACTGCGAGTAGTTATCGCTGCGTTTGGTGAGGTCTTTCAGTTCTTTTGCCATTATTTCTTGTTTTTAAATTTACCTTCTTGATTTTGAAACGCAAAAGTACGAAAAAAAAAGATACAGCAAACAAGATTTCCGTCAAACCCAGCGGTTTATTGGGAATATCTTTATAGTTTTGTCGCAAATATGCTGACCGTATGATGCCACTGAGCAAAAATAAAATAAAATACATCCGCTCGCTCGACCAAAAGAAGATACGCCGGGAAGAGAATGCCTTTCTGGCCGAAGGACCGAAGTTGGTAGGCGACTTGCTGGGACATTTCCCCTGCCGCCTGCTCGTAGCCACACCCCTCTGGCTGAAAGAGCATCCCCAAGTAAAGCAATCTTCCTCCGAAACACCCCGTATCGACGAGATACTGGAGGCCACCGACGAAGAACTCTCCCGGGCCAGCCTGCTCAAAACGCCCCAACAGGTATTGGCTGTTTTCGAGCAGCCGAACATCCAACCTGATTCTACGGTAATAGCCCATTCGCTCTGCCTGGCTCTGGACGACATACAAGACCCGGGCAACCTGGGAACCATCATCCGTCTGGCCGATTGGTTCGGCATCGAACACCTGTTCTGTTCGCCCAATACGGTCGATGTGTACAACCCTAAGACCATCCAGGCCACCATGGGAGGCATTGCCCGCGTGAAAGTACACTATACTCCCCTACCCGAACTCATCCGTTCGCTGGGCCCCGATACGCCGGTATACGGCACTTTTCTGGACGGAAAGAACATGTATGAACAGCCGCTGTCTACTCATGGACTGATTGTGATGGGAAATGAAGGGAAAGGCATCGGACAGGAGGTGGAAGCAATGATCAACCGGAAGCTTTACATACCCAATTATCCGCCTACGCGCGAAACATCCGAGTCGCTCAATGTAGCTATCGCTACCGCAGTAGTCTGTGCCGAGTTCCGGCGACAGGCTGCATGGAAGTAAAATCAAAAGGAAATAACAGGCAAGCTTTCCAACAGCCCGCAGCCAACTTTTCAGGAAATGCAGAAGGTAGTTCAATCAGCACCTGGCTGTTTTCCCAGAAATCTTCTTCTTTCTGGAAGTCTACTGCCTTCTCGGCTTCACAAGAAGCTTCTTCGTTCGTCAACACGATGACCCCCGGCAACCACTCCACCGATTCAATTTCCTCCGTCAATGGAAAGAGCCGGATGACACGTTCGCCATCCAGCTCCACCACATATTGTTTCAGAAAACCGTTCTCCGGCAGGAAAAGATAATGAGAAGCGAACCGTTTCATCACCTTATTTCTGTTGCTGTTGTTGCTGCCGCTGCAGTTGTTGTCTCCGGGCAGCTCGCTGTTGTTGCTGTTGTTGCTGCTGCTGTTCTTGTTTCCGCGCCTGATCCGTGGGCACTCCGGGCTGTTGCCGAACAGCCTCAGGCTTACGTTGCTGCGGACGGTTGCCACTTCGGGGACGATTCATTTCATCCGGACTCAGGCGTTGCTGTTCCTGCGGTTCCACCCGGACAGTATCCGTTGCCGAGGTTTTCTTGAGGGAATCCGCACGCAGCGAGTCCTGACGTAAGGAGTCAGTACGCAGCGAATCGGTATTCAATGAGTCCTTGCCAATTACGTGTTCGTGGTAGCGAAGCAACGAGATATGGTCTGTAAGCAACGGCTTGACTGCCACTTTATCGCCCGGATAGTAGATATATCCTTTTATCTCCTTAATCTCACCCAGGGTATCCGATTGCAGACGAATGGTGTGCATTCCCGGCTCCCATACCCGGATGGAACGTCCGATAGTACTGTCGTTCTTGTACACTATCTGCATGGTCATCACCGGCGAGTATACACTGTCCGGCATCCCTTCCGGGAAGCGGTAACGCACGTTCCAGAGCAACGTATCCCGTTCCTTGAAGTTCGTATCGCCCGCCATGGTAAAGGTGATTCTGTTGTTCAGCAGGCTACCCGAGAGCAGCACGATCCGTTGTTTGTACCACACATCGATGCTGTCGCCCGGCAAGCTGGTGCCCACTTTCTTCTCGCGCAAAGAGATCAGGTGGTCCAAGGCTTCCTGCTTCCCTTTCAGCCGTTTGCTAACCCGTTCGTAGATTTTAGAGAGCACCTCCGTATGGCGTGTATACCACACCATCGACGTGTCGAACACCGCCTGCGTGGTACCGTATTTCTTGAATACCGCATCCACATACAATGTTTTCTTGTAGTTATCGCTGTACGGCAGGTTATCGCCCAGGGCCTGTGCTATGTGGTAGTCGTACAGGAGATTCTCCATTTTCGACTCCGGGAGCACCCCATCCGGACGTTTCACCTGACAGCCGACCAACACGGATATCACCATGCAGAGGCCGAACCACGGAAAACTGGAACGCAGTTTCATTGTTTGATTTCTTCTTGAGAATTCGGTTGATGATGATAGGATTCGTTCAGGTACTTGCTATAGAAGAGCAGTAAGGCAATGATTCCACAGCTGATAGACGCATCGGCAAAGTTGAATATCGGACTGAAGAAGACGAAGTGCTGTCCGCCAACGAACGGCATCCATGCAGGCCAATACGTGTCGATAATCGGGAAGTAGAACATGTCCACCACCTTGCCGTAGAACCAGGTGGAATACCCTCCTTCGGCCGGCATAAAGCTGGCAATCTGGTAAGACGTGCTTTCGTTGAACAACACCCCGTAGAACACACTGTCGATGATATTTCCCAAAGCTCCGGTCAGGATCAGCGAAATACAGACGATGTACCCCGTCTTGAGTCCCCGCCGGATGATCCGTACCAAATACCAGATCAGGAATGCCACAGCGATGATACGGAAGCTGGTCAGGAACAGTTTACCGAATATCTCCATGCCGAAAGCCATCCCATTGTTCTCTGTAAAGAAAATCTGGAACCAGTCGGCCACATGAATACTTTGATGCCAGTACATATTGGTTTTCACCAGGACTTTGATCACCTGGTCTACCATCAGTACCGAGAAAATAACAAGCAGGGCTATCCGCCCCTTCGTGAAAAATTCTTTCATTTATTTCTTTCCGTTGTTTTTAGCCTCGATGCTCAGAGTGGCATGAGGTACAGCTCGCAAACGTTCGGGCGGAATCAGTTTACCAGTCTCACGGCAGACGCCATAGGTCTTGTTTTCAATGCGCACGAGAGCACCCTGCAAACCCTGGATGAACTTCAACTGACGTTGAGCCAAGCGTGTCGTTTCTTCTTTTGACAGCGTATTGGCACCTTCTTCCAGAACTTTGTATGTAGGTGATGTATCGTCGGTATCATTACCATCCAATCCCATCAGACTCATTTTCAACTGTTCGTAGTCACGTTGTGCTAACTCCAATTTGTCTTTAATAATGGCGCGGAATTCTTCGAGTTCCGCATCCGAGTATCTTGTTTTTTCTGCCATAATATGTAAAGCTTTAAGGATAGTAAACTTATTTAACTCACTCTTTAACTACGATGATGCTTAGGATAAAATCATCGAAATTCAGTTCTGTGCCGTCTTTCACCTCATTGGCAAGATTTAATGAAGTGGCCAAAACTTGGTTACAAATATAACCATTATATTCATTTACCGCATCATCTGTCTGTTGATTTTTAGAGATTGTAACTTTTATCTTATCAGTTATCTCAAAACCACTCGATTTGCGGATATTCTGGATACGATTTACCAGTTCGCGGGCCAATCCTTCACGACGAAGTTCTTCGGTTACAGTCACTTCCAAAGCTACCGTCAGACGACCTTCATTGGCCACCAACCATCCGGGGATGTCTTCGCTGAAGATTTCCACGTCGACGGCATCGAGCACGGCTGTTTCACCGCCCAGATCCAGGGTGTACGAACCGTTCTTTTCCAGTTCGGCAATGGCTTCCTGCGAGAGTTCGGCTACGGCAGCGGCTACGGCTTTCATCTGCTTGCCGAACTTCGGGCCGAGCTTCTTGAAGTCGCACTTCACCTTCTTCACCAACACACCGGCAGCACCGTCTACGAAGCGTACTTCCTTGACGTTCACCTCGCTCATGATGAGCGACTTCACAGCTTCCACATGGGCACGTTGTTCCTCGTCCACCACCGGAATCATGATACATTGCAACGGTTGGCGAACCTTGATGTTTACCTTGCGACGCAGGGCCAGTACCATCGAGGTAACGTCCTGTGCCATCTGCATGCAGGCTTCCAGCTCCTTGTCGATCATTGCAGCATCGCAAACGGGGAACTTGGCCAGGTGTACAGACACTGTGGTGTCACGTCCGGTAACGGCGATGAGGTCGGCGTACAGACGGTCGGCATAGAACGGAGCGATGGGTGCCATCAGGCGGGCCACTGTCTCCAGACAGGTGTAGAGCGTCTGGTAAGCCGAGAGCTTGTCCTGTGTAAATTCGCCACCCCAGAAACGTTTACGGTTCAGGCGGACGAACCAGTTGGACAGGTTGTCGTTCACGAAGTCCGAGATGAGACGTCCGGCCTTGGTGGGCTCGTAATCATTGTAGCAGGCATCCACCTCCTTGATCAGCGTGTTGAGTACCGAGAGCACCCAACGGTCGATCTCCGGACGTTCGGCTACCGGCACATCGGCTTCTTTGTATTCGAATCCGTCCACGTTGGCATAGAGCGCAAAGAACGAATACGTATTATATAAGGTACCGAAGAATTTGCGGCGCACTTCCTCGATGCCTTCCACATCGAACTTCAGGTTGTCCCACGGCGAAGCGTTGGTGATCATGTACCAGCGCAACGGGTCGGAACCGTACTTCTCGATGGTGGCAAACGGGTCTACGGCATTGCCGAGGCGTTTGGACATCTTGTTACCGTTCTTATCGAGCACCAATCCGTTGGAGATCACGGCTTTGTACGACACACTGTCGAACACCATCGTGGCGATGGCATGCAGGGTGAAGAACCATCCGCGGGTCTGGTCCACACCTTCGGCGATGAAATCGGCCGGGTACACTTCCTTGCTGTCCAGCATCTCCTTGTTCTCGAACGGATAGTGAATCTGGGCATACGGCATGGCACCCGAGTCGAACCAAACATCGATCAGGTCCAGCTCACGCTTCATCGGCTGCCCGGCTTTCGATACGAGAACGATGTCGTCCACGTACGGGCGGTGCAGGTCTATCTTATCGTAGTTATCGGCAGCATACTGTCCGGGGACGAATCCGTTATCCTTGTAAGGATTGGAAGTCATGAATCCGGCAGCTACCGATTTCTCTATTTCGTTGTACAGTTCTTCTACCGACTCGATGCAGATCTCTTCGCTGTTGTCCTCCGTGCGCCAGATGGGCAGCGGTGTGCCCCAGTAGCGCGAACGGCTCAGGTTCCAGTCATTGAGATTTTCCAGCCACTTGCCGAAGCGTCCGGTTCCGGTGGATTCCGGTTTCCAGTTGATGGTCTTGTTCAGTTCCATCATGCGCTCTTTGCAAGCGGTAGAACGGATAAACCAGCTATCGAGCGGATAGTAGAGCACCGGTTTGTCGGTACGCCAGCAGTGCGGGTAGTTGTGTACATGTTTCTCGATCTTAAAGGCGAGGTTGCTCACTTTCAGCATCATGCACAGGGCTACGTCGAGTGTTTCGTCCTGCTCGGTGAGGTTGGGGTCGTAGGCGTTCTTCACGAAGCGGCCTGCGTATTCCTTGTATAACTCTACGTTGACGCGTTCCTGTACGAAGGTTTCGTCCAGCTCGTCGATGGCGTAGAACTTACCGGTGAGGTCCACCATGGGGCGGAGCTCCCCTTTCTTGTTGATCAGTTGCAACGGCGGTACACCGGCGTTCTTGGCCACCAGAGCGTCGTCGGCACCAAACGTAGGTGCGATGTGTACGATACCCGTACCATCTTCCGTTGTCACATAGTCGCCCGGTATTACGCGGAACGCACCTTCTCCGGGGTTCACCCACGGCATCAGTTGCTCGTATTCCATGCCCACCAAGTCCGGACCTTTGTATTCGGCCACCACCTTGTAAGGGATGAGCTTATCGCCCGGTTTGTAGTCCTCCAGTGCCAGCTCAGCCGCTTTCGGATTGAAATGCGCACCGACGAGTGCTTTGGCCAGTACCACGGTGATGGGCTGGTTGGTGTAAGCGTTGTAGGTCTGCACAGCCACGTAGTCGATCTTCGGTCCCACACAGAGAGCTGTGTTCGAGGGCAATGTCCACGGTGTAGTGGTCCAGGCCAGGAAGTACGGCGTACCCCAGGCAGCCATCTCGGGCTTCGGGTTCTTCATGCGGAACTGTGCCACCACGGTGGTGTCCTTCACATCACGGTAGCATCCCGGCTGGTTCAACTCGTGCGAGCTGAGTCCCGTACCCGCCGCAGGCGAGTAAGGTTGTATGGTGTAACCCTTGTAGAGCAGGCCTTTCTTGTAGAGCTGTTTCAACAGCCACCACAGGGTTTCTATATAGCGATTGTCATACGTGATGTACGGATCGTTCATGTCCACCCAGTAGCCCATCTGGTGGGTCAGGTCTTCCCATTCCTTGGTGAACTTCATCACATCCTTGCGGCAGGCCGCGTTGTACTCGGCCACCGAGATGGTCTTACCGATATCTTCCTTGGTGATGCCCATGGCTTTCTCCACACCGAGTTCCACAGGAAGTCCGTGCGTATCCCATCCTGCTTTGCGTTTCACCTGGAAGCCCTTCATGGTTTTGTAACGGCAGAAGATGTCCTTAATGGAACGTGCCATCACGTGGTGAATTCCCGGCATACCATTGGCCGAGGGAGGTCCTTCGTAGAATACATACGACGGGCATCCTTCACGTTCTGTCATACTCCGGGCGAAAACGTCGTTCTCATCCCATTGCTTCAGCACATCTTTGTTTACCTGTGAAAGGTCGAATTGCGAATATTCAGTAAACTTCTTACTCATCTCTATCGGTGATTTTTACTTATTACATGTCGTCTCGGAAACAGCTTTCCGATTTAAGGGTGCAAATTTACAAAAACATTTGTTTAATCAGTACATTACGTAAGGAAAAACACATTCTTTTCGTACCTTTGCGCGCCAAAAAACCATAATAACAAGGTAAAATGAATAGTTCTTCATCCAAGGCTGCCGGAGGAACCCTGTTTGGTATCCTACTGGCCCTCAGTCTCTCTCATATGCTGAACGACACGTTGCAGTCGGTCATCTCAGCCATTTACCCGCTGCTGAAGGATAGTCTGTCGCTCAGCTTTGCCCAAATCGGACTCATCACATTGGTGTATCAGATAGCTGCTTCGGTGTTCCAGCCCATCGTGGGCTTCTACCTCGACAAGCGTCCCAACCCGTGGTTCCTGCCCATCGGGATGACGTTCACGCTGGTGGGGCTGCTCAATCTGGCTTATGCCGACACGCTGCACTGGATATTTGTGGCGGTGTTCCTGGTGGGCATCGGCTCGTCTATCCTGCATCCGGAGGCTTCGCGACTCACGTCGCTGGCATCGGGCGGTAAGCGTGGACTGGCACAATCAGTATTTCAGGTGGGTGGCAATCTGGGTGGATCGCTCGGCCCGCTGCTGGCTGCGCTGATCATCGCGCCTTACGGGCAGCGCAACATTGCTTTCTTCGCCATCGTGGCGGTGATAGCCATCGTGGCGATGTTCCCTATCTGCCTGTGGTACAAGGAGAAGCTGCGCTATGCCAAGACGCACCCGACGCCTGCGGGATTCATCAAGAAGCCGTTACTGCCGAAGAATAAGATTATCTTCTCGCTCCTTATCTTGCTGGTGCTGATCTTTTCGAAGTATGTCTACATGGCGAGCCTGACGAATTTCTACACGTTTTACCTCATCGAGCGGTTCGATGTATCGATACAGCATTCACAGTTTTATCTTTTCGCGTTCTTGTTTGCCGCTGCGTTGGGCACGTTGCTGGGCGGTCCCATCGGCGACCGCGTGGGACGGAAGTATGTCATCTGGGTGTCTATCCTGGGTGTGGCACCGTTTACGTTGCTCATGCCACATGTGGATAGTTTGCTGTGGACGTGTGTGTTGAGTATTTGTATCGGGTTTATCTTGTCGTCGGCTTTCTCGGCGATTCTGGTGTATGCACAGGAGTTGCTGCCGATGAAGCTGGGGTTGATATCGGGGTTGTTTTTCGGGCTGGCGTTTGGTATTGCGGGTATTGCTTCGGCGGTGCTGGGGGATATTGCGGATGCTAAGGGGATTGAGTATGTGTATCAGGTGTGTGCGTATATGCCGTTGCTGGGATTGATTACTTATTTCTTGCCTAATTTGAAGAAGGTTTAGTTTGGCTGCGCGGTGCTTTTACTTTCTCTTTTGCCTTGACGCAAAAGAGAAAGTAACAAAGAGAAAAAGTCACGGCTGCATTTTCTCCGCTACTCCGCCTGTGTGAAAAACGATCGGAGCTCCAACTCACTCCGCTTCGCGTTCGTTCAAACAATCGCTCCTTTACTCGTTTTTCGCACAGGCTCCGCTTAACGCTCCGAAAATGAGGCCGATCTTAGGGGCTCGCCACATCGCTTCGCTCGTGTTGTTTCGGTGAGCTCATCGCTTCGCTCGTGCTGTTTCGGTTTACTTCCTGATTTGCATTATTGGGTTATGCCCCATAATTCTTTGTT
>JAVBUC010000088.1:0-16278 GCA_031555765.1 Bacteroides sp.
AGATACTTATTAACAGGAAGCACATTTTTATGTTGATAAAACGGACGTTTTTTGCCAATTCATTTTTGAGACAGCTATCAGCTATAAAAAGAACGTTTTTGAACGCCAAAAATCTTCCGAACATGACTGGGCATCGCCCTACGTAACCTGGGCCTCCATATTTACACCCTGAAGGGGTGTGAGCAGGAAGAACAGGGCTTAAGTATGGGTAATTACGAGGTCGTAGGGCGATGCCCTACGCTAATGCTTGGAGGCCGTTGGCCTATAAAAGACAAACTATTAAACAGTAAATTGTACCCTCATCACAACGCCGTCATACACCTCGCGGAAGCCGATTTTCTGTTCTGCCAGATACTCCTTCAGATCCTGAAAAGCTTCAGTATGTGTCATAACGATTTCCAGCTTCTCGCCGGGGGAGGCTGTGCAGATGGCTTTGATGGCCGGGATGAGCGGACTGTAAGCCGTGGTGCTGCGGGTGTCGATGGTTTTCATGGCTCTTCTTCGACTTCCGCCGGCGTGGTGACCGGGGCCCAGCTGCGGTAAAGCTGGATGAGTTGTTGCAGGCCGAAAGCCTTCATGTTGTTGTGATATATCACATCGATGCATAGGTCGAGCAGATCCTTGCTGTCCTCTTCCTGGCTGGCGATGAGTGAGCGGATGGTGAGTTTCAGCTTGTCCAGTACCGGTTCGTCCACGATGCCGTGGCTGGCTATCAGATTGTCGAACAGGGCATAGTTGCAGATGGTTTGCAGATTCTCTTCAGAAACGTCCAGGGTGCGGGTGCCGCTGGTGTTGGCTTGTATTGTGTACATGGTATGCTGTTTTAATGGTTACTTTGCTCACAAATATAGAACTTTTCGTCTAATGTTTCCTTTTTTCGACAATAAATCTACTTGCTTTCGAAGAAATTCAGTATGGAAGCCATGACGGCCGACCGGTCGGCTTCGCGTGTGATGCTCTCGAACGGGAAGCCGAGGGCAAATACCCGGTAACTGCCCTGATAAGCGATGCCTGCACACTGGTTGCCAGGCTGATAGGTGAAGACGGGAAAAGCCGGGGATTGCGGTATCAGACAGTCGGGTGCGGTGACGGCATACTGCTGCTCGTTGGGTAAGCGTGGGATGCTGAGTGTACGACCCAGCCCATTGATCTGTCCCGAACTCTTGTCGCGCAGGGAATTCTGGTAGCTGTATTTCAGGATATTCTCCGTGAACTCCCGGTTGCCAGGTGTGCTGCTCATGTCGCTGCCGATATACGCACCGCTGACCAACAGGTTACCACCCGACTGGCAGTAAGCGGTCAATGCCCGTTGCATGGCCGACGAGAATGTCTTGTAATATACCCGGTTGGCAGCATCCTCCTTTTCCATTCCCAGAATCAGGTCCACTGCCTGATAAGCTTCCAACGGAACCGTTCCGCTCTCCACCGCCTCGTTGCTGCACGAAGCGAAACTGTACCGCCCGGTAGCCTGAATAGCCTTGCCATGTACAAAAGCGTAGTCGAACGTATTCCCGGCGATGCACAGGCTTTCCAGCTCACTCCCGCTGTAGCCCAGACTGCCCTTGCCTTCCTTACCCGCCTGGCGACGATCGAACCCTACTTGGGCTCCTGCCAAAGATATGTCATATAAATAAGGTACGCCAGGATCTTGCTCCAGGTCGAACCCGGCAGCATCGGTGGTGTTGACCCATGCCGGACCGCTGACCCGGTTGAACCCATTCACAATCAACACCTTTCCCCGTTCCTGACGGGCTTTGCAAGCAGCCAGTATCTCCGAGGGGAAGCTCTCGCCACCCCGGTTCACTGCCGTTACCTTGAACGAGTACACCAGTCCCGGTTCTATCTTCACGGTGCACTGCGGTTTGCTCACCCGTACTCCGTTGTCAAAACCACCGTAACCCACCCGTGTGTACACGATGTACTCACGGGGCGAAGCCGACGGTTCCAATGGATCTTCCTGACCCTGCCAGGAGAGTTCCAGCGTGTTCCGTTTGTCGCCGAAGCGGATGGCAAAACGTTTCACCGGAAGGGGCTGTACCACGTAGTCGTCGCCATGCTGATTGGCGGTGAAACGTAGCAGGGCCTTGTAGATGGCCCGGCTCACGGTAAACTTGAAATTGGGATCGTGCCCCCACTGCATATCGGCAAAGTTCTGGTGCGACAGTAGCTCTACGATGGTCGACGGAACGGCGGGCAGACGGGTTTCACTGTAGTTGCGGTCCCACATGGAGCGGCGTGTCCAGGAAGTTTGATACGTAGACTGCACATCCTTCTGTATCTGTGTGAGCAAGAGGTCGGCCAGGTCGCGCGAGGCCAGGCGATCCGTACCTGCGGCCAACTTTCCTTCGTTGGTATTGGTGGTGTAAATAGCCAGCGAACCGATCACTTCATCGATGGCACTTGAGCCGGCATCGCTGTGCAGAGCCATGCTCATTTCGATAGGCACACCCAGTCCGGCTTGTCCGGGGTTGTACACCGAGCCTCCGGAGAGGTAGTTGATGGAATTGGAGCGAGTGTTGATATCGTCCGAGTAGTCGTCGGCACCCTGCTTACCGCCGTACACCGTGTACGGCATGCCGTTCCATTGGGCCGAGTAGCGGGCACCTTCCAGGTAACGCGGCAAACCGCTGACACGACCGCCCCGGGCGATGTTGCCCATGCCGCCACCGAAGCGCACAGCATCAGCGCAGACCACTCCGCCATCCCGGCTTTCGTTGCTCAGCACCACCATGCCGTAGTCGTTGCTGCCTTTGTCGAAAGCGAACGTGCCCAGATACACCCAAGTTCCTCCGCCGATGCGTTGGTTCACCCGGAACTCAGTAACTCCGCCTTTGTGGAACACCAGGTACTTGGCATCGTTCACGCTTTGCGGCAGCGATTGGTACGATACATATACTGCATAATCGCCTGTGGCGGGAATATCGGGGATCCATTCGGCAAAAGCCTTGTCTTTTTTCTTCTCTGTCCTGGCGAAACGGGCGGTACCTGTCAGGAACGGATTCTCGCCATCCTTATACACCCGTTGAGTGGGAGCGAAACCTTTCGAATCGGCAGTAGCCCAGCGCGCCTTGCGTCTCCGTACTTCGAGGTAAGTAGAGGTGCCGCGAACATCGTTGTCCACTACCACCTCGTTGGTCTGCGTATCGCGTTCGCGGGGAGTGAACACGTTGGCACCCGCTGCTTCGAGCATGGGAATAATGTACGGTATGATGAATGATTGTGTGAACAGATCCTCCGTGGTGCAGAAGAGGTTCGGGCGTTGCCAGCCCCATTCCTTTTTATCGTTCTTGTAATAACTTCCGTGGCTTTGCCAGAGGGCGATGTGCCGTCCGTCCAGTCCGCGGGAGATGTCGTACGGGCGGGAATCGTTGGTTACCCAGGGAGTACCTTTGTAGTTGATGCCCAGTTCCAGGCGTTTCTTGTCTGTCTTCCGGCCCCGGAAGTAGTTGGGCACCAGGTCGTCGATAGGGCGTTCGCCTGCCAGGACAGTGAGGTCGAAGTAGTTGACCGGGCCGGGTAGCAGGTTGCGTATCTGGCGGTAGATGCTTTCCACCGTTTCGGGCAGGAAGGGTTGGTAGGCGAAGCTCTCCGAGGCGCGGACGGTGATGCGTCGGCGGTCGAAGTCGACATCCACTCCCGCCAGTTTGGTGGAGCTGATACGTGCTGTGGGAGCGGTGTAGGCCGCGAAATACTCAGTGAGCCGTTGCTCCACCGTACGTTCTATGTTCTGTGCGGCTATTTGTCCGGTGGCTGAGATCAGCAGGACGAGCAGAATCAGTAGTGCTTTTTTCATTGGGTCGGCAGGTAGGTTACTCAGTGTATAGGGTGCGAAGTAGCTCTATGTCTGCCTGGAGGTAGTGTGTGAGGTAGTGATCCATGCCTCCGAATTCCTCGTCGATGGTGCGGAAGGCTGCTTTGAGGAACTCCTTCTGTACGCTGAGTGCCGGAGCCAGTTCGGGGTATGCCCGGGCTATTGCTCCGTATTTCTGTTGCAGGTATTGGGCCGAAAGGAGATAGTCGGCCATGATCGTGGTACGGTCTACACCCAAGGCCGATAGCAGCAGGGCGGCAGCTATGCCGGTACGGTCTTTCCCGGCGGTGCAGTGAAACAGGAGCGGTGCACTCTGTTCCTGGGCAAGGATGCGGAAGAACTCCTGATAAGCCGGTTGGAAATGGCGGATGATGTGCGCATAGATCAGTTCCATCTTGGAGGTGAAATTGTTGGTGCCTCCATCAAGGAAAGAGCTTACATTGGCTGCGTCGATGTACAACGGATAGCGATTGACGCCCGCCGGTAGTTTGTCCGGCGCGCTGACTTGTTCGCTTTCGCCCCGGAAGTCGATGTCGGTGCGTAGGGGTAGGGTGGCGAGGTAATCCAGATCAGCGGCGGTAAGTTCGTACAGTTCGTCGGAGCGTAGCAGGGTTCTCCACTTGGTGTGTTTGCCTCCGGCTGCCTTGTAGCCACCGAGGTCGCGCATATTAAAAGCTCCCTGCATAGGAAGCAGGCGGTCCATTTCCATTGGTGATTATTTAATGAAGTGATTAGGGGTTAGCACGATATAGTTAATTAACCCGACAAAAAGTAATGCTACTATGACTGCTAACCCACTAATCACTATTTTATTACAGTGGCACGTATTCCACGAACGCTTCCATGGCTTCGTACGAGGCCAGTCCGAGGCGGTCGTACAAGTCGGCAGTGGCGCGGTTGCGGTCTTCACTGCGTTGCCAGAAGAGGCGTTCGTCATTGCCCATGAACGGTGCGCTTTCCATCTGCGACTGATGTTTCAGGATGGAGTTTCGTTTGCTGCGCAGCTCTTCGGGGCTGATGGGTACGGCCATTTCGATGTTCTCAATTTCCCATTCGGCCCAGGCACCCCGGTACATCCAGATGCGGCAATCCTTGAGCCATTTGGCACCCTCTTCCTTCTCCAGGTCGACAGCTGCAAAGACAGCGTCGGTACACACGCGGTGCGTGCCGTGCGGATCGGCGAGGTCGCCGGCCACGAAAATCTGATGCGGTTTCACTTCGCGGAGCAAGTTGCGTACAATCTCCACGTCGGCCTCGCTGATGGGATTCTTCTGGATGCGTCCCGTTTCGTAGAACGGCAAGTCCAGGAAGTGGCAGCGGCTGAGCGGGATGTTGTTGTACGAACAAGCCGTACGAGCCTCGCCGCGACGTATCAACCCTTTGATGGTCAGCACATCGGCTGTATCGAGGTCGCCGTCCTTCTTCGCGCGGAGAAACTGCTTGATTTCCGTGTATTTGTTCTTGATAATCTCGTCCTCGCTGTTATTGAACAGCTGGTTGAAACCATTGATGAAGTGCATAAAGCGTACGGCTTCCTCGTCGCCCACGGCGATGTTGCCCGACGTTTCGTAAGCGATGTGCACCTCGTGCTTCTGTTCCACCAACCGGCGCAGGGTGCCTCCCATGGAGATCACATCGTCGTCCGGGTGAGGGGAGAAGATGATGACCCGCTTCGGGTACGGCTTGGCCCGTTCGGGACGATGCGTATCGTCCGCATTCGGTTTGCCGCCCGGCCATCCGGTGATGGTGTGCTGCAGGTCGTTGAATATCTTGATGTTCACATTGTAGGCCGATCCGTAGAGGGCCAGCAGTTCGCTCAGCCCGTTCTCGTTGTAATCCTTGTTGGTGAGTTTCAGGATGGGTTTGCTGGTGCGTTGGCACAGCCACACGATGGCACTGCGTATCAGCTTATCGTTCCACTCGCAGGAAGTGACGAGCCACGGGTAGTGTATGCGGGTGAGGTGGCTGGCAGCCGACAGGTCGATGGCCACGGTGACATGGTTGTGCGTTTGCAGGTACGATGCCGGGGTGGTGTCTGTGATAGGGCCTTCCACGCATTCCTTGATCATCTGTGCCTTGTTCTCGCCCCAGGCCAAGAGGAATACCCGTTTGGCCGATAGGATGGTCGATACCCCCATAGTGATGGAGCTGATGGGTGTGCTCTCCAGGCTGCCGAATGTCTTGGCGGCTTCCTCGCGGGAGGCGTTGTCCAGCAAGATGAGCCGGGTGGTGGAGTTGAGCCGCGATCCCGGTTCGTTGAAAGCGATGTTACCTACGCGACCGATGCCGAGCAGGGCCACGTCAATGCCTCCGAAGCTCTCGATGCGCTGCTCGTACAAGCGGCAATAGTCGAAGATAGTGTCTTTGGCGATGGTTCCGTCCGGGGTGAACACGTTTTGCTTGTCGATATCCACATGATCGATGAACATTTCCCGCAGCGAGTTGAAGTTGCTGTTGATGGCATCCGGTGCCAGGGGGTAATACTCATACATATTGAAGATGATGACATTGCGGAAGCTGAGTCCCTGTTCGCGGTGCATCCGTACCAGTTCGGTGTAGAGGCTGCGGGGGGAGTTTCCGCCGGGGAGTGCCAGGATGCAGAAGCGTCCGGCACGCTGTTTCTCACGGATTACGTCGGCTATCTCACGGGCGATGATGTTGACACCCTCCTCGATAGACTCATAGATATCCGTCGGGACTTTCTCAAACCGGGTCAGGACCGATCGTTCAAATGCATTCTCCGGGCTGTAATATTTGGGGGAAACCCTGTTGAGAGTGATCTGAGAACTGAGATTTGTTTTCATACACAGTTGTTTTGATGTTAAGTTTTCTAAACTGATTCAGCCGGTCGGCGGCCGTGAATTAGTACTGCAAAGATACGAAAGTTGTTTTTATTCAGAACTACCCTGTTGTAGGTATTGTTGCACTGCAACAGGATTTTTAACATTTGTTAGGTGCCTTACTCTATGTGGAAGCGGTCGGCATCGGCCCAGGCGGGGAACTTCTTCCGGAAGAGCCTGAGGCCTTCCAGGTCGAGCTCGGCGGTGGCTATGCCTTCCTCCCCGTCGGGTAGGGAAGCCAGCACGTCGGCACGGGGGGAGCAGACGATGCTTCGGCCTATGTACTTTCCGTCGGCGTCTATGCCCACGCGGTTCACACCACATACGTAGCACTCATTTTCCAGGGCCCGTGCACGGAGCAGGGTGTCCCACACATTCTGCCGGGCCACAGCCCAACTGGCCGTGTATATCAGCAGGTCGTACTCATTGTCCACATTGCGGCTCCACACCGGGAAGCGAAGGTCGTAACACACCAGCAGGCGGATGCGGAAGCCCCGGTAAGTGAAGATGCCTTTGTCCGTTCCGGCCTGAAAGAACCGGTCCTCATTGCCCATACGAAACAGGTGACGCTTGTCGTAATAATGCGCTTCACCCTCGGGGGTGAGGCAGAAGGCGCGGTTGTAAAACCGTCCGCCGTCCGCTGCGATGATGCTTCCGGCCAGGGCGATACCCGTTTCGGCGGCATATTTGCGGAGGGTGGTGATGGTAGGTCCTGTGACGGGCTCTGCCAGCGACTGGGTATTCATGCTGAATCCGGTGGAGAACATCTCCGGCAGCACGGCCAGGTCGGTCGTTCCGCGAAGTGTTTCCAGCGTTCCGCGTAGGCGTTGCAGGTTTTCGGCCTTATCCTCCCAGCGGATATCCGTTTGTACGATGGTTATTCTCATCGGGCGGTCAATATGCGAAGTTTTCCGGGTGCTTCCCCTTGAAATCCTTGTAGTAGAACTTTATCTCCTGCATGTCCTTCTCGATGTCGCCCGAAGGTATGATGCTTTTCGTGGCCGAGATGGTCTTAGTGTTGTAGTCGATACCTATCAGGACGATGGGTACACCGGCTTTCTGGGCGATGTAGTAGAAGCCCTTCTTCCAGTTTTTGTTGGCTTTCCGGGTGCCTTCGGGGGTGATGGCCAGGTGGAACCGTTTGCGCCTGGCAAAGGTATCGGCCATCTGGTCTACCAGCGATGTTTTCTTGCTGCGGTCTACCGGTATGCCTCCCACGGCCTTGAACAGCAGTCCCAGGGGGAAGAAGAACCATTCTTTCTTCATCATAAAGCTGGTTTTCCCACCGATGGCTCCGTAGAACAGTTTGCCGATAAACAGGTCGAGATTCGATGTATGCGGTGCGGCACAAACGACGCATTTGTCATACAAGGGCACGGTGACGTTGGTTTTCCAGCCCAACAGTCGATAGTAGATAAAGCCGTATATTGTTTTCTTCATGTCTGCTGCCGCTTATACCATTTTTTGGAGTTCGTCGCTGATTTCGTCAACAGACACCTTGATGTCGCTGTGGAATTTCTTGTAGAATCCTTTCACGTTGCCCGGCTCAGTGTGGCTGATGCGCGAGATGTACTCGTTGTTGGCTTTCATTATCTTTTCAATCAGTGCCCGGAGGGTGTCAGTATCGGTTTGTACGGAGTTGCGTGCTGCCAGGTAAAGGAACTCTGTGATGAGACAATCAAACACACCCCGTACATTCTTTTTCAGTTTTCTTCTGCTTGTCATAATTTCAAGATTGATTTGTTAGTAATCGAAATATTTGGTAAAGGTAACTCTTTTCTTTGGGATATGCCAAACGATTCGCGGATTTTTTCGTGCGGTCGGTGCGGTCTATTCCTTGTGCCTTTGTTGCGGGAAGCTGTTGGGTAGATAGCTTCCCGCTGTTGGGGCAGTAGCTTCCCGCTGTTGGGGCAGTAGCTTCCTGCTGTTGGGGCAGTTGCTTTCTGCTACCGGGCCGGTTGCTTCCCGCTGTTGGGGATGTTTTAAGAAGCCGTTACAGCAAATTTGTACGATCTGTAGCTCGCGCGGCTACGAACACGTTATTGTTGTTGCTGTTGTTATTATATTATCTGAAGATAATATTATCATCAACAACAGAGTGTGCGCGATCGCGCGAATCGCGCGCGTGAGAAAAACAGGCTTTCTTGTTGTAAATCAGCTGATTGTTTGTTCTACACAACGCGTTTCGAAACGCATTTCGAAGCACGTTTTGATGCACTTTTTGATGCACTTTTTGATGCACTTTTCGATGCGTTTTTCTTTCACTTTTTCTCTGTTTTCTACAATAACCATCTTGTTCAACGCACGCATTTTATATTGATTTCACATTTATATCGCCGCTTTATTTTCGTAATTCCGGAAAAATTGCGAAATTTGCAGCACTTTTGCATAAAAGAGTAAAGCAGCAATTACTAACCCCTTTAAATAAAACAAAGAGAAAATGACTAAAAGTGCATTGCAAATTGCCCGGGCTGCCTATCAGCCCAAACTTCCGGTAGCCCTGAAAGGCACAGTGAAGGTTGTCGAAGGTGACGCTACACAGTCGGTAGCCGACCAGGAAGCTATCAAGCAGTTATTCCTCCATACATACGGTATGCCGTTGCTCCGTTTCGAAGAAGGACCGGCCGTACAGCTCCCCGCAGTCAATGTAGGTGTGATCCTTTCGGGCGGACAAGCTCCGGGCGGACACAACGTAATCTCTGGTTTGTTCGACGGTATCAAGTCGCTCAACAAGGATAGCCGTCTGTACGGATTTATCCTCGGTCCCGGCGGATTGGTAGACCACAATTATATGGAACTCACTTCGGGCATCATCGACGAATACCGCAACACAGGTGGTTTCGATATCATCGGATCGGGACGTACCAAGCTGGAAACAACCGCACAATTCGACAAGGGTCTCGAAATCCTGAAGAAGCTCGATATCAAGGCATTGGTTATCATCGGTGGCGACGACTCTAACACCAACGCTTGCGTGCTGGCCGAATACTACGCTGCCATCAACGCCGGTGTACAGGTGATCGGTTGCCCCAAGACCATCGACGGCGACCTGAAGAACGAAATGATCGAAACATCGTTCGGATTCGATACCGCTTGTAAAGTATATTCGGAAGTAATCGGTAACATCCAGCGCGACTGTAACTCGGCCCGCAAATACTGGCACTTCATCAAGCTGATGGGTCGCTCGGCTTCGCACATCGCACTGGAATGTGCCCTGCAGGTACAGCCCAACATCTGCATCGTATCGGAAGAAGTAGAAGCCAACGATATGTCTCTGGACGACGTGGTGACTTACGTGGCTCAGCGTGTGGCCAACCGTGCTGCCGAGGGCAACAACTTCGGTACGGTACTGATTCCCGAAGGTTTGATAGAGTTCATCCCCGCCATGAAACGCCTCATTTCTGAACTGAACGACTTCCTGGCCGAAAACGCTGAAGAGTTCTCACAGATCAAGAAATCGCACCAACGCGACTATATCATCCGCAAGCTCTCTAAGGAAAATGCCGATATCTACGCCAGTCTGCCCGAAGGTGTGGCCCGTCAGCTGACGCTGGACCGCGACCCGCACGGCAACGTACAGGTATCGCTCATCGAAACCGAAAAACTGCTGTCGGACATGGTAGAAAAGAAACTGAAAGAGTGGAAGAAAGAAGGTAAGTTCGTAGGTAAGTTTGCTTCTCAGCACCACTTCTTCGGCTACGAAGGACGTTGCGCTGCTCCGTCGAACTACGATGCCGACTACTGTTACTCGCTGGGCTTCACGGCTTCTATGCTGATAGCCAACGGTAAGACAGGTTACATGTCGTCAGTGCGTAACACCACTGCTCCGGCTGCCCAGTGGATTGCCGGCGGTGTGCCCATCACGATGATGATGAACATGGAACGTCGTCACGGCGAAATGAAACCGGTGATCCAGAAGGCATTGGTTCGCCTGGATGGTGCTCCTTTCAAGGCATTCGCTGCCAAGCGCGATGAGTGGGCTCTTCGGACAGATTACGTATATCCGGGTCCTATCCAGTACTTCGGCCCCACGGAAGTATGCGACCAGCCTACTAAAACCCTGCAACTGGAACAGGCGAAGTAATACACTTTCCCTGTAACTACCTATAACGAAAGAGGCTGTCTGCGAACTCACCTGTGTGTTCCGGACAACCTCTTTTACTCACTTTATCACCTTTCCCCGACCACTCTATGCCATCCAGAACCCCCGCAGCTACTACGCGCAAGAAGAAAACCACACCTGCCCGCCGCAACGGTGCTTCCCGCAAGAAAGGGAAGAAGCCCGTCCGCCGGCACATGCCTGTGTGGGTGCGGAATCTGTATGCCGCATTGCTCGTGGCTCTTTTCACCGTAGGTTTCTACTATTTTGTGATACGTCCGTATGCGTACCGTTGGCAGGAATGTGCCGGACGGAAAGCGTATGGCATTTGTGTGCCTTGCTGCTATGATGTACATGGCATCGACATCTCACACCATCAGGGACTGATAGACTGGGATGCGTTGGTACGCGACCATGTGGCGGATTACCCCATTCAGTTTGTATTCATGAAGGCCACCGAGGGGGGCGACCACAGCGACGATGCTTTCGTGCGCAACTTTGAGGAGGCGGGCCGACGGGGGATCATCCGCGGTGCCTATCATTTCTTCTCGCCCCGGACGGACCCGGCGAAGCAGGCCGACTTCTTTATACGTACGGTGAAGCTCACCAAAGGCGATCTGCCTCCGGTGCTGGACATCGAGGTGAGTGGCAAGAAGAGCCCCGCCGAACTACAAAAGAGTGTCCGCATCTGGCTGGACAAGGTGGAGGGGCACTACGGCGTGAAGCCCATCTTGTACACCTCGTATAAGTTTAAGAACAAATACCTGTCGCACCCGGATTTAGACCGGTATCCGTACTGGATAGCGCATTATTATGTGGATTCGGTGAAATACACCGGGCAGTGGCATTTCTGGCAACATTCTGACATCGGTACGGTGCCGGGTATTAAAGAAGATGTAGACCTGAATGTGTTCAATGGTACCTTTGAACAGTTGCAGGAGTTAATGATTCATTAGTAGATTTATTTCACCACAGAGTCACACAGAGTTCCACAGAGTTTTTATTTTGTTGGATACTTGCTGACTTGTGCCCTCTGATGTGAACTAAAAAACTCTGTGGAACTCTGTGTGACTCTGTGGTGAATCAAAATTAAAAGATGAACTTGACCGCAGCCCAGCGGTTCTTCTCCTGGTGATGCACAAAGGTAAGCCCATTGCGTTCGGCTTCCTGGCGGATGGCAGGGATATCTTGTACATAGAACCCGCTCATGTAGAGCTCCGAGCCCGGACGCATGCACGCCACGTATTGCGACATGTCATTCAGGAGGATGTTACGGTTGATATTGGCTATCACCACATCGAACGGACCCCGACCGGTGAGTGTCGACGCATCGCCCAGCTCCACATCGATGCTGTCCAACCCATTCAAGGCAATGTTCTCGATGGAATTGCGCACACACCAGTCGTCTATATCGATGGCTAAGCAAGGAGCAGCACCGCGCATACGGGCCAGGATGGCCAGGATGGACGTACCGCAACCCATGTCGAGCAGCGACCGGCCGGCAAGCTCAGCTTCCAGCAGTTCGCCGATGATCAGGCTCGTGGTTTCGTGATGTCCCGTTCCGAAGGCCATCTGCGGATTGATGACGATGTCGAACTCCGCCTGGGGAACGTCCGTGTGGAATGTGCTATGCACCACACAACGATTGCCGATGACAATGGGTTGGAAATAGTTCTTCTCCCATTCCTCGTTCCAGTCGCGGTCTTCGGCCTCTATGAATGTATAGGTGATCTGCGTGTCGGGTAGGGGGAAGCAGTCCACTGCTTCGCGTACGGCAGCCTCGTCACAAAGTGCCTGCTGGATGTAGGCGGTCAGTCCGCCTTCGCGTTCCAGGAAACTCTCAAAACCCACTTCGCCCAGAACGGCAGACAGTACGTCCGTCGCCGTTTCAGTGCAGGGATGGACATCGAATGTAAACTCGTAGTATTTCATTGGTCTTTTTGTTTGCAAAAGTAGGTAATAAATAGGGAAATCCCTACCGTTGTTTGGGGAAAATCTTCTTTGTATGGTGAATACCTTCTCTATCTTTGTAGCGTGAAGAAAAGGATAATTACAATAAATCACGTGAAGATATGAAAAAGTTAGTCTTATTAGTGACGTTTGCTCTCGGACTTCCCCTGGGAATGATGGCGCAAAGCAATGATGATGATCTCTACTATATCCCTTCCAAGGAGAAAGCAGAGAAGGCACCTGCCCAAAAGAAGGAGCCTGAACGGAAAGTGGTAAATACGACTACTGTCTACACGGGCCCTAAGGCAACTCAGACAACAACTACGGTGGTAGTGAAGGATCGTAAAGGCAACGCCCGCGATGTGGACGAATACAACCGCCGGTATGACTCGCGAGACAACGAGTTCGTCATGGAAGACGATACGTTGGTGATCCGCGAGAAACAGTATACCGGACTGGACGGTGAATGGGTGAACGAATTCGACGGTTCGCAGGACGATCTGGAATACGCCGAACGCATCATCCGTTTCCGCAATCCGCGCTTTGCCGTCAGCGTCAGCAGCCCCATGTATTGGGATATCGTATACGGACTCAACTCCTGGGACTGGAACGTCTATACCGACGGGCTGTATGCCTACGCATTCCCTACCTATACCAACCGCATGTGGTGGGATTGGCGCTTTAACTCCTATGGTTGGGGCGGTTATCCCTACTACGGATATGGCTGGGGTGGTTATCCTTACGGTGGCTGGTATGGCGGCTGGGGAGGCTATTACGGCGGTTATTATGGTGGCTGGTACGGTAGTTATTGGGGTGGTGGATACTACCCGGGCTACTGGGGTGGACATCACCACCACGGTGGCGGATATTACCCCGGATATGGCGGTGGCGGACATTATGGCAATCGTGTGTACACCGACCGTCGCTCTACCGGTACGGTAGGATCGCGCTCCTCAGTGAGTTCTTCCCGTTCCGCCCTTGAAGGTAGCAGACGCACCTCTGATCTGACTACTGGCCGTTCACGTTCTGCAACGACACCGGGTGTTTCCCGCCGGTCGGTTACCGGAGTGGATCAGCAACGTTCCGGTGCTACCGGTAGCGAACAACGTCAAGGTGTGACCAGCACCCGCCGGGTAATCGGTACACGTGCCAATTCCACCGAACGTACGGGAGCAGACGGAACGCAAACCCGTCGGAACCCGGCTACTTATACACGCCCCAGCAGCACACGCAGCAGTGTGAACGAAAGTACCCGCCGCAGCATCATGGATGTGACACCGTCCTCCGGTAGCAGCCGTTCGTCCAGCAGTGGCACTTCCACCCGTAGCTCGTCTACGTACAGTCGCGGGAGCTCTACCTCTCCGTCCAGAAGTTATTCCGGTGGAAGTAGCAGTGGTAGTAGCCGTTCTTCGGCACCGTCCACACGAAGCTCATCGCCGTCCTACTCACCGAGCAGCAGCTCACGCTCCAGCAGCAGTAGCAGTTACTCCAGCGGTAGCTCGTCGAGCAGCTCCAGAAGCTCCGGTAGCAGCAGTAGCAGCGGTGGAGGAGGTGCTTCCAGAAGCAGACGATAGTAAAGCAGTATAAACGGAAAATAGTAAGTATATGAAAAAGATAGTATGGATGGCCGCAGCCCTGCTGTGTGCTACAACAATTCAGGCACAGACGATGTACGATGCGGTAAAGTTTACGGATAAGGATCTGAACGGAACAGCACGGTTCGTCGGTATGGGTGGAGCCATGGGCGCACTCGGTGGGGATATCTCTACCATCGGTACCAATCCGGCAGGGATCGGTATCTACCGGAGCAATGACATCATGGTGTCGTTCGGTCTGTCGGCCTACGGCACGGAGTCCAACTACCAAGGAGCTAAGTTCAATAACGATAAAGTACAAGGATCGTTCGATAATATCGGTGCGGTGTTCTCTACCAAGATTGGGAATTATAGCTCGCTGCGCTACGTGAACTTCGGGTTCAACTATAAGCGTTCGAAATCGTTCTATGGCAATATGTCGATGGAAGGGTTGCTGAATCTGGCTCCCAATGGGGGAGTACTGTCGCAAGGAGTACAAATGGCTAATCAGGCTAACCGCATGGGGGTTGACATTGCTTCGCTGGATGATCAGGAGGTGAACCTCTTCAATAATCCTGATGTGGGCTGGCTGGGTGCTATGGGGTATAAAGGTTCTGTTATCGAAAAGGATGGCAATAAGTATTATCCAGCTGAGATACGACCTACTTCCAAGTTCTATTCGGAAGAGCGTGGAGGCATCGATCAGTTCGACTTCAACGTGGCATTCAACTTCAATGATCGTTTCTACCTGGGATTCACCATCGGTGCTTACGATGTGAACTACTCTAAGTTCTCCAGCTATGACGAGGATTACGGTGACAGTCAGTATTATTTCCTGAATAGCGACAACCGCATTGAAGGTTCCGGATTCGACTTTAAGTTGGGTGGTATCCTCCGCCCGTTCGAGTCGTCACCGCTGCGCATCGGTTTCGCTGTGCATACGCCGACTTTTTATAACTTGACGCTGACTACCAACGCTTATCTGGAATCGCAGTTCTGGTATAACAACAACGACGGTACCGAATCATTGATGACAAAAGAAGTGGATACGTACTGGGAACTCTATGACAGCAACATGGCGAAAGATTTCAAAATCCAAACCCCTTGGAAGTACAACGCGAGCTTGGGCTATACCATTGGCAAGAATCTGGCACTGGGTGCTGAGTACGAATTCCAGGATTACTCGACCATGAAGTTCAAGTATTCCGACGGTTACGATATGGACTTCGAAAATCAGACGGCTAAGGCTTATCTGAAAGGGGTACACACACTTCGCGTAGGTGGCGAATACAAGGTGGTTCCGGAATTTGCCCTTCGCGCCGGTTATAACTTCACATCGGCCGCGTACGGAGAAAATGCGTACAAAGATTTGCCAAGCAACTCCATCAATACAGATACGGACTTTGCCAATGCCAAATCGAAGAGCGACTATACGCTGGGTATCGGTTACCGTGGCGATATGTTTTATGCCGACTTGGCTTATAAGTTCTCTACGTACAAATCTGACTTCTATGCGTTCGATACCGTAGGGCTTAACAAGACGGATGTGACGAATACCCGCAGTCAGGTGCTGCTTACACTTGGTATGAGATTCTAGTTCTTTTATAAATTCCATCAATAGTTTTTAGTTAATGAATCCCCGGAGGAGTTTTTGGCTTCTTCGGGGATTCTTGTGTTGCTGCGCTGTGCATTTACTTTCTCTTTTGCCTTGGCGCAAAAGAGAAAGTAACAAAGAGAAAAAGCCACGGCTGCATTTTCTGCGCTACTCCGCTTGTGTGAAAAACGATCGGAGCTCCAACTCGCTTCACTTCGTTACGCTCAAACAATCGCTCCTTTACTCGTTTTTCGCACAAGCTCCGTTTTACGCTCCGAAAATGAGGCCGATCTTAGGGGCTCGCCACATCGCTTCGCTCGTGTTGTTTCGGTGAGCTCATCGCTTCGCTCGTGCTGTTTCGGTTTACTTCCTGATTTGCATTATTGGGTTATGCCCCATAATTCTTTGTT
>JAVBUC010000040.1:0-64013 GCA_031555765.1 Bacteroides sp.
AAGCACGAGCGAAGCGATGTGGCGAGGAAAGGATGGGCCTCGGCTGTTTTCCGTGAAGCGAGCGACCGGAGTAGCGCGTGAAGACGACCCTGTGTTTGAGCGAGCGTAGCGAGTGAGTTCGGGGTCGTTAGCGCTACGCAGCGAGCGAGTAGGAAAACAGACGCAGCCTTGATTTTTTCTTTTTGGTTCTTTTTCTTTTGCATCAAGGCAAAAGAAAAAGAACAGAAGCACCGCGCAGCCAAAACAAGACAGCGCAGCGTTTGTTATATAAAGATAATTCACTTAAAATAAACATTAGTTATGAAATACGATATGGCAATCATCGGCGGAGGCCCCGCCGGCTATACAGCTGCCGAACGTGCAGCAGGCGGCGGACTACGGACCGTACTGTTCGAAAAGAAAAACATCGGAGGGGTGTGCCTCAATGAAGGATGTATCCCAACAAAAACACTACTCTATTCGGCCAAGATACTGGACAGCATCAAAGGTGCCTCGAAATACGGAGTCACCGTCCCGGCCGACCCGTCGTTCGACATGGATAAACTCATCTCCCGAAAGAACAAAACCGTGCTGAAACTCACCGGAGGGGTGAAGATGCAGATGAAGGAATACGGTGTGACGGTGGTGGACAAGGAAGCTGTCATCACCGGTGAGGAGGGTGACGAGATCATCATCCTGAGCGATGGGCAGGAGTACCGCGTGACGTATCTCATCGTCTGCACCGGATCGGACACGGTGATACCGCCCATTCCGGGACTCTCCGATGTGGACTACTGGACTTCGAAGGAAGCACTGGACAGCACCGTGCTGCCGCAGTCGCTCGCCATTATCGGCGGGGGAGTCATCGGGATGGAATTCGCCTCCTTCTTCAACAGCATGGGCGTGCGCGTGAAAGTCATTGAGATGATGCCCGAGATCCTGGGCGTGATGGACAAGGAAACCAGTGCCATAATCCGGGCCGACTATACCAAACGGGGCGTGAACTTCTATCTGAACACAAAAGTTACCGCCGTGAATGCTACCGGTGTGACGGTGGAGAAGGATGGTGTGAGCTCCGTTATAGAGGCCGACCGCATTTTGGTGAGCGTCGGTCGCCGGGCAAATACCGCCGGTGTGGGGCTGGATAAGCTGAACATCGAACTCTTCCGCAATGCCGTGAAGACGGACGAACATCTGCTGACGTCGCACCCGCGGGTGTATGCCTGTGGGGATGTCAACGGTCGGTCACTGTTGGCACACACTGCTATCCGCGAGAGCGAGGTGGCAGTGAACCACGTGCTGGGCATTGACGATGCGATGAACTATGACTGCATCCCCGGCGTGGTGTACACCAATCCCGAGATAGCCGGAGTGGGGAAGACCGAAGAGGAACTCACCGCTGCCGGAATCTCATATCATATACAAAAGCTTCCGATGACCTATTCCGGTCGCTTTGTGGCCGAGAATGAATTGGGCAACGGGCTTTGCAAGCTGGTGCTGGATGATGACGACCGCATTATCGGTTGCCACCTGATGGGCAATCCCGCCTCGGAACTCATCGTAATCGGCGGTATCGCCGTACAGAAAGGTTACACGGTAGACGAGTTCAAAAAGAGTGTATTCCCGCATCCTACCGTGGGCGAAATATTCCACGAAACCCTGCACGCCTGATGCGCTGTGTAGACCTCCGGTCGATGGATGTGTACTTCAACCTGGCTGCGGAAGAGTACCTGTTGAAGCATGCGGATGCCGATTACTTTCTGGTGTGGCGTGATACGCCCTCGGTGGTCATCGGGCGGCACCAACGCCTGCGGGCTGAAGTAGATACAGCCTTTGCCCGGGAGCAGGGTATCGGCCTGGCCCGTCGCTATTCGGGAGGCGGAACGGTGTACCACGATGCCGGGAATGTCAACCTGACGTTCATAGAGACATCGACCTCGCCGGATTTCCGTACTTACCTGAACCGTACGCTGGACTTCCTGCATTCGCTGGGTGTCCCGGCGGTGGGCGATGATCGGCTGAGCATCTACACCAACCGGGGGAAGAAACTCTCGGGCAGTGCGCAGAGCGTACACAAGAACCGGGTACTGTACCACTGTACTTTGCTGTTCGATACCGACCTATTTCTGCTGGAGCGTGTACTGAAGGTACCCGAAGGCAGGGTGGAAGAGGGGCGTTATGCCGTTCCTTCCGTGCGAAGTGAAGTAGGAAACCTGCATTCATTCCTGCCGCAAGTGTCCGATGCCGGAGAGTTTTCGCAGATGGCGTATCAATATTTCCTACTTCAATCTGTGACCAACGAGCCTTACGTGTTCACCTCTGCCGAAGAAGCTGCCATCACTGCCTTACGGGACGAAAAGTATGTCACTCGGGCGTGGATCGAAGCAGGCTTGCAACCCAAATGCGTTTAAACCTTTTGTTAAAATCATTGTTGTTAATTACATACCAAACCATAAATAATTTCAGTATATGTCAAAATTTGAAATAAAAATGCCTAAGCTGGGTGAAAGCATCACCGAAGGTACCATCCTTTCCTGGTCGGTACAGGTGGGCGACACCATCAGCGAAGATGATGTACTGTTCGAAGTAAACACGGCCAAGGTCAGCGCGGAGATTCCTTCGCCCGTTGCCGGGAAAGTCGTGGAAATACTATACAAGGAAGGCGATACGGTACCGGTAGGTACGGTAGTTGCCATTGTGGAAATAGAAGATGAAGATTCGGAAGAACCTGCTGTCACGACTACTGCCTCTGCATCTGCTCCTGCACCTGCTGTGGAAACTGCTCCCGCAACTACTGCTGCTTCTGAACCTGTTGCTACCGCTGCCCCTGCACCGGCTACGCCTGTACCATCGGCCAAAGCAGCGAAATCGGACGAAGAACGTTGGTTCTCCCCGGTGGTATTGCAACTGGCACGTGAGGCCAAGATATCGCACGAAGAACTGGATACCATCCCCGGTACCGGCTACCAGGGACGGTTGAGCAAGAAAGACATCCGCCAATACATCGAGCAAAAGAAGAAAGGAAGCGCTGCTCTGGTTGCTACTCCTGTTCAGGCTGCTGCTCCTGTATCTGTATCCACTTCCGCACCGGCTCCTTCTCCTGCTGTCCCCAAGGCCGCTACGCCTGCTGCACAACCTGCCACCCCGACATTCGCTCCGGGAAGCGGCGTGGAAGTGAAAGAGATGGATCGCATACGCAAGATCATTGCCGACCACATGGTGATGTCGAAGAAAGTCTCCCCGCACGTCACCAACATCGTGGAAGTGGATATGACCAAGCTCGTTCAGTGGCGCGACAAGAACAAGGATGCTTTCTTCAAACGCGAAGGAGTGAAGCTCACCTTCATGCCGATGATCACCGAAGCCGTGGCGAAAGCACTGGCTACCTATCCGGGCGTGAATGTGTCTGTAGACGGATACAACATTCTCTACAAGAAACACATCAACGTGGGCATCGCCGTGGCACTGAACGACGGGAACCTGATAGTCCCTGTGGTGAAGGATGCCGACCGTCTGAACCTCAGCGGACTGGGCGTAGCCATCGACTCGCTGGCCAACAAGGCTCGCAGCAACAAGCTCTCTGCCGACGATATAGACGGCGGAACGTTTACGATCACCAACTTCGGCAGCTTCAAGATGCAGTTCGGTACCCCCATCATCAACCAGCCGCAAGTGGCTATCCTCGGGGTGGGACTTATTGAAAAGAAGCCGGCTGTGATCGAAACAGCCGAAGGGGACGTCATCGCCATCAGGCACAAGATGTACCTGTCGCTCTCGTATGACCACCGCGTGGTGGACGGCTCGCTGGGAGGCAACTTCCTGCACTTCATTGCCGACTACTTAGAGAATTGGAAATAACCTGATAAGCTGTATAATATGACAACCAAAAAATATGATATCAAAACCACGGACGTGGAAACACTGAAAAAGTGGTACAAACTGATGGTACTGGGCCGGTCCATCGACGACAAAGCTCCGGCCTACCTGCTACAATCCCTCGGATGGTCGTTCCATGCTCCCTATGCGGGGCATGACGGCATCCAGCTGGCCATCGGTCAGGTGTTCCATAAAGGGGAAGACTTCCTCTTTCCGTACTACCGTGACATGCTCACGGCACTCTCAGCCGGGATGACTGCCGAGGAACTGATCCTGAACGGTCTATCCAAAGCTACCGACCCGGGAACGGGCGGGCGGCACATGTCGAATCACTTCTCGAAACCGGAATGGCACATCGAGAATGTGTCGTCGGCCACGGGAACGCACGATCTGCATGCTGCCGGCGTGGGGCGTGCCATGGCTTACTACGGACACAAAGGGGTAGCCATCGCTTCGCACGGCGAATCGTCGGTATCTGAAGGGTTCGTGTACGAGGCCATCAACGGCGCCAGCCAGGAGCGGCTGCCGGTGATCTTCGTCTTCCAGGATAATGGGTACGGCATTTCCGTGCCGAAGGAGGACCAGACGGCCAACCGTAAAGTGGCTGATAACTTCTCCGGTTTCAAGAACCTGAGGATTATCCACTGCAACGGCAAAGATGTGTTCGACTCGATGAATGCCATGACCGAAGCCCGCGAGTTTGCCATTGCCAACAGCACGCCGGTCATCGTCCATGCCAACTGTGTGCGCATCGGCTCGCACTCCAACTCGGATAAGCACACGCTGTACCGCGACGAGAACGAGTTGGCTTATGTGAAAGAGGCCGACCCGCTGGTGAAATTCCGCCGGATGCTGATTCGCTACAAACGGCTGACGGAAGAAGAGGTGAAGCAGATAGAGGACGAAGCAAAGAAGGAACTTTCGGCAGCCAACCGCAAAGCGATGACGGCCCCCGAACCTCAGTCGGATACTATTCACAACTTTGTGCTTCCCGAAGCCTACCAACCGCAGAAGTACACGGACGGTATACACCAGGAAACGGAGGGCGAGAAGAAATTCTTCGTGAACGCCATCAATGAAACGCTGAAAGCTGAGTTCCGTCACAACCCCGATACCTTTATCTGGGGACAGGACGTGGCCAATAAAGGCAAAGGCGGCGTGTTCAATGTAACGAAGGGTATGCAGCAGGAGTTTGGCGAGAAGCGTGTGTTCAATGCTCCGATAGCCGAGGACTATATCGTAGGATCGGCCAACGGTATGAGCCGCTTCGATCCGAAGATTCGTCTGGTCATCGAAGGTGCAGAGTTTGCCGACTACTTCTGGCCGGCTGTGGAGCAGTACGTAGAATGTACGCACGAGTATTGGCGCAGCAACGGGAAGTTCACGCCGAACATCACCCTGCGTCTGGCTTCGGGTGGTTATATCGGTGGTGGACTGTATCACTCGCAAAACCTCGAAGGTGCATTGAGTACCTTGCCGGGAGCGCGTATCGTTTACCCCTCGTTTGCCGACGATGCAGCCGGACTGCTCCGTACCAGCATGCGTTCCCGCGGGTTCACACTGTTCATTGAGCCCAAGGCGCAATACAACTCGGTGGAGGCATCGACCATCGTTCCCGATGATTTCGAGGTTCCTTTCGGGAAAGCCCGTATTCGTCGCCCGGGAGCGGATGTCACTCTCGTGACCTACGGTAATACCACGCACCTCAGTCTGGCAGCCGCCGAACGTCTGGCCAAAGATGGAGTAGGGGATGTGGAAGTGATCGACCTGCGTTCGCTCATCCCGCTGGATAAGGAAACCATCTTCGAATCGATCAAAAAGACCGGAAAAGTGTTGGTAGTACATGAGGACAAGGTGTTCTCCGGCTTTGGTGCCGAGATAGCAGCCCAGATTGCCTCGGACATGTTCCGCTACCTGGATGCTCCGGTGCAGCGGGTGGGTTCCGAGTTTACACCGGTGGGCTTCCATCCGAATCTGGAGCGTGCCATCCTGCCCTCCGAAGAGAAGATATATCAGGCAGCCAAATCGCTGCTGGAATACTGACACAACTATAAATGATAAGTATATGAACAAGAAAGTACAAAAAATCGGATTGTTTTACGCCCTGAAATCGGATAAGACTGCCCGCGTGGCAGAGAAAATTCGCAAGGAGTTGGGCGACGAACCTATTGTGGAAGCTGTAGAAACGGCCTGGCAGAAGGACTTTGAAACGTACGACCTGCTGATTATCGGTGCTTCGACCTGGTTTGACGGAGAGCTTCCTACGTATTGGGACGAGCTGTACCCGGAGTTGCAAACACTGGAAATGAAAGGAAAGAAGGTGGCTCTCTTCGGACTGGGCGACCAGGTGAAATACCCGGACAACTTTGCGGATAGCCTGGGCATCCTGGCCGACTCCTTTGAACAGACCGGTGCCAAGATTGTGGGATTCACCTCCACGGAAGGATACACGTTCAGCAAGTCGAAGTCACTGCGCAACGGGCAGTGGTGCGGACTGGTACTGGACGAAGACAACCAACCGGAGCTATCCAATCAGCGCATTGAGCAATGGTGCCGTCGACTGAAAGAATTGTTGTAATCTGCCGAAATCGAGTAGGAGGAAAATAAAATAGTTTTCCTCCTATTTTATTTTCCTACCTCTCACACCACCACGCATGCCGTTCGGCACGTGGCGGTTCTTTACTTACAATGCAATTTACTGTAATGACTCATCAAAGTGGGATAGCCTGCCTGTTTCAGCTTGTCATTATTCAGAGCGGAAGGCCAGTATTCTACTCCCGGCTATACCCCAATACCCCAATCGTGTAGATGCACATCCGTATCCTACGACGAAGCCATTTGTCTATACGTTATCTGCTAACTGGAAGTATTCTATCCACTCATGCATAAACAGATGAAGTTCTGATTTGCGTTTATCATATCCCATACCTTTGCTTCTTCCGCTCAACTCTTTCAAGCGAGTTTTCAATTTAAAGTAGCTTTTAGGATGGACTCTCCTTTGTAAAAATAAAGAGTGATTACGGAAAAAAACCACAATACTTTCTTAAATACTATTAAGTCACATTATTATTTCTTACTTTTGCGCTCAAATTCAAGAAACCATTATTTATATAATCGCATGTCAAATGTTATAAAGCTACGCAAAGGCCTTGACATCAATCTCCGTGGAGAAGCTTTGAAAGAGTTTCTCCCTAACGCTGTGGAAACCAAATCGTATGCCCTCGTGCCCGATGACTTTCCCGGCGTAACCCCCAAAGTGGTGGTCAAAGAGCAGGAGTATGTGATGGCCGGAGGACCCTTGTTTATCGACAAGAATCATCCTGAAGTGAAATTTGTGTCACCCGTAAGTGGTGTAGTGACAAGTGTGGAGCGCGGTACCCGCCGCAAAGTGCTCAAAATCGTTGTAGAAGCAGCCGATGAGCAAGACTACGAAGAATTTGGTAAGAAAGACGTGGCCGGAATGTCGGCCGACGAGGTGAAGGAACTGTTGCTCGATGCCGGTTTGTTCGCTTTCATCAAGCAACGTCCGTACGATGTAATTGCCGATCCGTCGGTAGCTCCTCGTGACATCTTCGTTTCTGCTTTCGATACGGCTCCGTTGGCTCCCGATTTTGAGTTTGTTCTCCAAAACGAAGAAAACAACTTCCAGACCGGACTTGATGCATTATCCAAGATAGCCAAGGTGCATCTCGGAATCAGTGTAGAACAACAAGCGTCTGTATGGACCGGTGCGCGCAATGTCAGTGTTACTGCATTTGATGGACCGCACCCTGCCGGTAACGTGGGCGTGCAGATCAACCATATAGCACCGGTGAACAAAGGCGAAACGGTGTGGACCATCGATCCGCAGGCTGTCATCTTCATCGGTCGCTTGCTGAATACCGGACGCGTGGACTTCACCCGTACCGTAGCTGTGACAGGCTCTGAAGTTGTAAAAACCGGATACCGCAAGCTTAAAGTGGGTGCTCTGCTCACTAAAGTGTTTGCCGGAAACACCACGAAAGACAAACATCTGCGTTACATCAGCGGAAACGCACTCACCGGCAAGCAGGTAGGCCCGAACGATTACCTCGGTGCTTTCCACAGTCAGGTGACGGTAATCCCCGAAGGCGACGAAACCAACGAAATGTTCGGCTGGATCATGCCGCGCTTTGATCAGTTCAGTGCCAACCGCTCTTATTTCAGCTGGCTGATGGGCAAAAAGAAATATGCGCTCGATGCCCGTATCAAGGGTGGCGAACGTCACATGATCATGTCCAATGAGTACGACCGCGTATTCCCGATGGACATCATGCCCGAATACCTCATCAAAGCCATCATTGCCGGCGACATTGACCGCATGGAAGCTCTCGGTATCTACGAAATAGCTCCCGAAGACTTTGCCCTCTGCGAATTCGTATGCTCGTCGAAGGTAGAACTGCAGCGCATCGTCCGCGAAGGACTCGACGCGCTCCGTGCCGAAATGATGTAATAATCTAATAATGTATATTCAATGAAAGCGTTAAGAAAATATCTCGATAAGATAAAGCCGAACTTCGAAGAGGGAGGCAAGCTACACGCGTTTCACTCGGTATTCGACGGCTTCGAGACATTCTTGTTCGTGCCCAACCGTACCGCGAAAACGGGAACGCATATTCATGACTCCATCGACAGCAAGCGAATCATGTCGATGGTCGTCCTGGCACTGGTGCCGGCACTGTTGTTCGGTATGTACAACGTGGGTTACCAGCACTTCACACACACGGGAGCCGAAGGTGGTTTCGTGGAAATGTTTGTTTACGGACTACTGGCGGTACTGCCCAAACTCATCGTTTCGTATGTAGTGGGTCTGGGTATCGAATTCATCATCGCCCAGTGGAAGAAGGAGGAGATTCAGGAAGGATTCCTGGTTTCGGGTATCTTGATACCGATGATCGTTCCGGTGGACTGTCCGCTGTGGATTCTGGCTGTGGCCACGGCTTTTGCTGTAATTTTCGCCAAGGAAGTATTCGGTGGTACGGGCATGAACGTGTTCAACGTGGCCCTCGTCACCCGTGCATTCTTGTTCTTTGCTTACCCCACCAAGATGTCGGGTGATGCCGTTTGGGTATCGGGCGACAGTATCTTCGGTCTGGGCAAGTCGGTGGACGGGCTGACGGCTGCTACCTCGTTGGGTATAGCTTCGACATCTCCCAGTCCCGACGGTTTCCCGCCTTTCTCGTGGAACATGGTGACGGGTCTTATTCCCGGTTCTATTGGTGAAACCAGCGTCATCGCCATCCTGCTGGGTGCGTTGTTGCTGCTTGCTACCGGTATTGCCAGCTGGAAGGTGATGGCTTCGGTATTTGTGGGTGGTGCATTCATGGGCTGGGTGTTCAACGCCATCGGTCCGGATACGGCTATGGCTCACATGCCTTGGTACGAGCATCTGGTGCTCGGCGGTTTCTGCTTCGGTGCCGTGTTCATGGCTACCGATCCTGTGACGGCTGCCCGCACGGAGACTGGTAAGTACATCTACGGATTCCTCATCGGTGTGATGGCCATCGTCATCCGCGTGCTGAATCCGGGTTACCCCGAAGGCATGATGCTGGCCATCCTGCTGATGAATATCTTCGCTCCGCTGATAGACTACTACGTGGTACAAAGCAATATCGGCCGTCGCGAGAAACGTGTTGCCAAGTCTAACTAATTAATACCGGAAAGAATATGAATACCAATAGTAACTCTTATACTATCATATATGCTTCGGTAATGGTTATTATCGTGGCATGTGCGCTGGCGTTTGTTTCCTCGGCCCTGAAAAGCACGCAGGACAAGAACGTGGAGCTGGACAAAATGAAACAGATTCTCAGTGCCCTGAATGTCGATACGAAAGGACAGGATGCGCAGGCGCTGTACAGTCAATATGTGAAGAAGGACATCGTGATCAATGCACAAGGTGAAACGGTAGCCGAGAACGGTGGTTTCCAGGTGGTAGTGAAAGCCGAACTGGCTAAGCCGTTGGCCGAGCGTCAGCTTCCCGTGTACGTTTGCGAAGTGAACGGGCAGGTGAAATACGTGATCCCGATGTTCGGGCAAGGACTTTGGGGTCCTATCTGGGGCTACATTGGTCTGGACGAAGACAAAGATACCGTTTTCGGTACTTACTTCTCTCACCAGGGTGAAACTCCGGGTCTGGGTGCCGAGATTTCTACCCACATCTTCCAGGCGCCGTTCATCGGCAAGCACATCATGAAGGATGGCAAGTTCGTATCCATCGCTGTGGTGAAACCGGGTAAGACGGCCGAAGGTCAGGATTACGTGGACGGAATCTCGGGTGGTACCATCACGTCGGTCGC
Organism: Bacteroides sp.; assembly: GCA_031555765.1. Taxonomy (GTDB): domain Bacteria; phylum Bacteroidota; class Bacteroidia; order Bacteroidales; family Bacteroidaceae; genus Bacteroides. The sequence goes on from JAVBUC010000040.1 coordinate 10,173, forward strand.
TGTGGACCATATGCTGCGCAACTGCATCGGCCAGTACGACCAATTTTTAACTAATAAATAAGGAGGGCGAAAGATATGAGTCAATTGTTTTCTAAGAAAAATAAAGAAGTATTTACTAACCCGCTCAACCTCGATAATCCGGTGACCATACAGGTGCTCGGTATCTGTTCGGCACTGGCCGTAACGGCCAAGCTGGAGCCTGCCATCGTGATGGGATTTTCGGTAACGGCAATCGTGGCTTTTGCCAACGTGATCATCTCTCTGCTGCGCAAGACCATCCCCAACCGTATCCGTATCATCGTGCAGTTGGTGGTAGTGGCCGCGCTGGTAACTATCGTGAGCGAAGTGCTCAAAGCGTTTGCTTATGACGTGAGTGTTCAACTTTCTGTATATGTAGGTCTGATCATTACCAACTGTATCCTGATGGGACGCCTCGAAGCGTTTGCCATGGCCAACGGCCCGTGGGAATCGTTCCTCGACGGTATTGGTAACGGACTGGGTTATGCCGGTATTCTGGTAGCTGTAGGTTTCGTACGCGAACTGCTCGGATCGGGTTGCCTCTATGGCATCCAGATTATCCCGCAGGCAGCTTACGATGCAGGGTATATCAATAACGGTTTGATGCTGATGCCGCCGATGGCGCTCATCATCGTGGCCTGTATCATCTGGATTCAACGCAGCCGCAGCAAGCAGTTGCAGGAAAAGTAATCTACACCCTTTAAGAAAAAAGAAAGTATGAACGATTATTTAAGTTTATTTGTCAAGTCGATCTTTGTCGACAATATGATATTCGCTTACTTCCTCGGTATGTGCTCGTACCTGGCAGTATCGAAGAATGTAAAGACAGCTTTAGGACTGGGTATCGCCGTGACCTTCGTGTTGATCGTGACGCTGCCTGTGAACTACTTGCTGGAGAACTATGTACTGAAAGCCGATGCCCTGATAGAAGGGGTCGACCTGAGCTTCCTGAGCTTCATCCTCTTCATTGCCGTTATCGCCGGTATCGTACAACTGGTGGAGATGGTGGTGGAACGTTTCGCCCCGTCGCTCTACGCGTCACTGGGTATCTTCCTGCCGCTTATCGCTGTGAACTGCGCCATCATGGGAGCGTCGCTCTTCATGCAGCAGCGTCAGTTTGTCAACCTTGGTGAAGCCACTACCTACGCCTTCGGCTCGGGTATCGGTTGGTTGCTGGCCATCGTTGGTCTGGCTGCTATCCGTGAGAAGATGGCTTACTCGGACGTTCCCGCTCCGCTGAGAGGATTGGGTATCACGTTCATCACCGTAGGTCTGATGGCGATGGCCTTCATGTGTTTTTCAGGATTGAAGTTATAATTAGTAAGAAAGGAAAGAACAATGAGTGAATTAATACTTACGAGCGTAGGTGTCTTCCTGGGAGTGATCCTGCTGCTCGTCGTTATACTGCTCGTAGCCAAGAGCTACCTTTCACCGTCGGGCGAAGTGACCGTGACGATGAACGGAAAACAAGATTTGAAAACAGAAACCGGCGGTACGTTGCTGGGCACGCTGTCGGCCAACGATATCTTCCTGTCGTCCGCTTGCGGTGGCAAGGGATCGTGCGGACAGTGCAAATGCCAGGTTATCGAGGGTGGGGGTGAGATCCTGCCCACGGAAACGGTACACTTCAGTCGCAAGGAACAGGCTGCTCACTGGCGTCTGGGTTGCCAGGTGAAGGTGAAACAGGACATGCAGATCGCTATCGACGAGTCGGTACTGGGCGTGAAGAAGTGGGAGTGCGAGGTGGTGTCCAACCGCAACGTGGCTACCTTCATCAAGGAGTTTGTAGTAAAACTTCCCGCCGGCGAACACATGGACTTCCAGCCGGGAAGCTACAGCCAGATCGACATCCCGGAGTTCGACCTGAACTACCGCGACTTCGACATCGACAAGCAGTTCCACGGCGACTGGGATAAGTTCAAGATGTGGGATCTGAACTGCAAGAACACAGAACCTACCATCCGCGCATACTCCATGGCCAACTATCCGGCCGAGGGCGACGTGATTATGCTTAACGTGCGTATCGCTACTCCGCCGTTCGACCCCGCCACGAAGGGCTTCATGAAGGTGAATCCGGGTATCGCCTCGTCGTACATCTTCAACCTGAAACCGGGTGACAAGGTGATGATGAGCGGTCCTTATGGCGACTTCCACCCCATCCTGACTACCAAGAACGAGATGCTTTACATCGGTGGTGGTGCTGGTATGGCTCCGCTGCGTGCACATGTATTGCACTTGCTGAAGACGTTGAAGATGAGCGACCGCAAGATTTCGTACTGGTACGGTGCCCGTTCCAAAGGCGAGATTTTCTATGAGGAAGACTTCCGCGAACTGGAACGTCAGTTCCCGAACTTTACGTTCAACATCGCACTGAGCGCACCGTTGGCTGAAGACAACTGGACGGGTTACGTAGGATTCATCCACAACGTGATTCACGACGAGTACCTGAAGGATCACGATGCTCCCGAAGATATCGAATACTACATGTGTGGTCCTGGTCCGATGAGCGACGCTGTGAAGAAGATGCTCGACAGTCTTGGCGTTCCGCCTAAGAACCTGATGTTCGATGACTTCGGTGCATAATGTTATATGATAAAGGAGAATCCGGTAAGTTTCAAAGCTTGCCGGATTCTTTTTTATTTGCTATCCCAGTAAATTTCGTACCTTTGCCGCATGATTATGGGAACAATTGAAACGGCTTTACGCCATCTGAAGATAGATGCGCTCAACGAGATGCAGCAGGCAGCCCTCCGGGCGTCGGCGGGTGATAACGATGTGGTATTACTCTCGCCCACCGGTTCGGGAAAGACGTTGGCATTCCTTTTGCCCTTGCTGCCCCGACTGGAAGAACTGCAAAAATCTGGTAACGGTGACAAGAGCGTCGGCGTGCTGATACTGGCCCCTTCGCGTGAGCTGGCCCTACAGATAGACAGCGTATTCCGCTCCATGAATACTCCGTGGAAAACCTGTGTGTGCTACGGCGGACATCCCATTACCGAAGAGAAGAAAAGCATCTTCGGTAATCATCCGTCCATCATTATCGGAACACCCGGCCGCATCACCGACCACCTGGGCAAAGGCAATTTCGACCCGTCGACCATTCACACGCTCATCATCGACGAGTTCGACAAGTCGCTCGAGTTCGGTTTTCATGACGAGATGTCCGAGATTATCACCCAACTTCCTGCACTTCGTCAACGCATCCTTCTATCGGCCACCGATGCCGAAGAGATCCCCAAGTTTACCGGGCTGAACCGCACCGTGAAGCTCGACTTCCTCGATGCCACCGCCCGCGAAGAATCGCGCCTGGAACTACGGAAAGTGCTCTCGCCCGCCAAAGACAAAGTCGACACCCTGTACCGCTTGCTCTGCTCGTTGGGCAGCGGATCGAGCATTGTGTTCTGCAACCATCGCGATGCAGTGGACAGGGTAGGGGCGCTCCTCACCGAAAAAGGACTATACAACGAACGCTTCCACGGAGGCATGGAGCAGCCCGACCGCGAACGCGCGCTCTATAAATTCCGCAACGGAAGCTGCCACGTGCTCATCTCCACCGACCTGGCCGCCCGTGGGCTCGACATTCCCGAGGTGGAACACATCGTGCACTACCACCTGCCGGTCAACGAAGAAGCCTTCACCCATCGTAACGGTCGCACCGCCCGCTGGGACGCCCGCGGCACCTCGTACGTCATCCTGCACGGCGAAGAGCAACTGCCCGACTACATCCCCGCCGAAACCGAAGAATACGAATTACCTTTACAACCATCGCGCCCGCCAAAGCCCCTTTGGGTTACCTTATATATAGGTAAAGGTAAGAAAGACAAGCTCAGCCGGATGGATATCGCTGGGTTTCTGTACAAGAAAGGACAGCTCGCTAAGGAAGATGTAGGGCCCATTGACGTGAAAGATCACTATGCTTTCGTAGCCATCAGCCGCTCCCGCGTGAAGCAGTTGATGACCCTCATCCGGGGCGAAAAAATTAAGGGAATGAAGACCATCATCGAAGAAGCAGAATAGCCGCTTTTGATAAACGTACTTAACAAATTGGTGCATAATACTTGCATAACTCTTAAAAACGTAAGAGATATCAGCTTTTCAGTAGTAATTTTACAAAGAAAGATTGGCCGTACGGAATTTAATTAGTAATTTCGCACTGTCTTATAAATACAACTAACAAATTGTTAAACAAAAAACACACTTCCAATGAAAAAGCATAATTTTAATGCAGGACCTTCCATTCTGCCGCGTGAGGTGATAGAGGATACAGCGAAAGCCATTTTAGACTTCAATGGCTCGGGACTTTCTATCCTCGAAATAAGCCACCGCGCTAAAGACTTCCAACCGGTGGTTGACGAAGCCGAGGCACTGTTTAAAGAACTACTCGGCATACCCGAAGGATATTCGGTACTCTTCCTGGGTGGTGGTGCCAGTTTGGAGTTTTGCATGATTCCGTTCAACTTCCTCGAAAAGAAAGCTGCGTATCTGAACACCGGCGTTTGGGCGAAGAAGGCTCTGAAGGAAGCTAAAGGATTTGGTGAAGTGGTGGAAGTAGCTTCGTCTGCTGCGGCCAACTACACTTTCATCCCGAAAGACTATGCCGTTCCGGCCGATGCCGATTACTTCCATATCACGTCGAACAATACTATCTACGGTACGGAGTTGAAAGCCGATCTGGATTCGCCTGTTCCGATGATTGCCGACATGTCGTCCGACATCTTCTCACGTCCTATCGACGTAGCGAAGTACGTCTGCATCTACGGTGGCGCACAGAAGAACCTGGCACCTGCCGGCCTGACCTTCGTCATCGTGAAGAACGATTCGCTGGGCAAGGTGAGCCGCTACATCCCGTCTATGCTGGATTACCGCACACACATAGACAACGGTTCTATGTTCAATACCCCTCCCGTACTGCCCATCTACACAGCCATGTTGAACCTGCGTTGGATCAAGGCACAAGGCGGAGTGAAGGAAATGGAACGCCGCGCCATCGAGAAAGCCGACATGCTATACGGAGAAATCGACCGCAACAAACTGTTCGTAGGAACAGCCGCCGTGGAAGACCGCTCACGGATGAACATCTGCTTCGTCATGGCACCCGAATACCAGGCACTCGAGGCCGACTTCCAGAAGTTTGCCACCGAAAGAGGCATGGTAGGCATCAAAGGACACCGTTCCGTTGGTGGTTTCCGTGCATCTTGCTACAATGCCATTCCGAAGGAAAGCGTACAGGCGTTGATCGACTGCATGCAGGAGTTCGAAAAATTGCATTAATATAAACTCTCGCTAACGAGTAGCAGAGTCTCACAGAATTATCAGGTAAGTTTGTGAGACTCTGTCCTTTTTATAACAACCCCAAAACACACTCTTCAATGAAAGTATTAATAGCCACCGACAAACCGTTCGCCAAAGTAGCGGTGGACGGTATCCGCAAGGAAATCGAAGCTGCAGGTTTCGAGCTCGCTTTGCTGGAAAAGTACACTGAAAAGGCACAGCTGCTCGACGCAGTGAAAGATGCCAATGCCATCATTATCCGCAGCGACATCATCGATGCCGAAGTGCTCGACGCCGCCAAGGAACTGAAAATCGTGGTACGCGCCGGTGCCGGATATGACAACGTAGACCTCGCAGCAGCTACCGCTCACGGTGTATGCGTGATGAACACTCCGGGACAGAATGCCAATGCCGTAGCCGAACTGGCTCTGGGCATAATGGTGTACGGTGTGCGCAACCTGTACAACGGAACTTCGGGCACGGAACTTCTGGGCAAGAAGCTCGGTATCCACGCGTACGGTAACGTAGGTCGCAACGTAGCCCGCATCGCCAAAGGTTTTGGCATGGAAATCTTTGCTTATGATGCTTTCTGCCCGGCAGAAGTCATTGAGAAGGACGGCGTGAAAGCCCTCACTTCGGCCGAAGAGCTGTACAAAACTTGCGAAGTGGTATCGCTTCACATCCCTGCTACAGCCGAGACTAAGAAATCAATCAATTACGCCCTCCTGAAGCAGATGCCGAAAGGTGCCATGCTGGTGAACACGGCCCGCAAGGAAGTGATCAACGAGGACGAACTCATCCAACTGATGGAAGAACGTGCCGATTTCAAGTACATGACGGACATCATGCCCGCTGCCGACGAAAAATTGGCCGAACTCTTCCCCACACGTTACTTCTCTACTCCAAAGAAGATGGGTGCACAGACTTCCGAAGCCAACATCAACGCCGGTATTGCCGCTGCCCAACAGATCGTCAGTTTCCTGAAGGACGGCAACGAACGCTTCCGGGTAAACAATTAATATTGTTCTCACTACTGAAGGACACAGTGAACACAGAGGTTTTATTTTTGTTTTGCAATTATAAATTATACCTTTGTACTCTCTGTGTCCTTTTGGGTTAATCAGAGTTTTACTAATCAATCCATGAAAATTATATGGCTGTAATCAAACCCTTCAAAGGCATACGTCCACCGCAAGCACTAGTGGAGCAGGTTGCCTCACGTCCGTACGACGTTTTAAACTCCGAAGAAGCCCGCACTGAGGCTGCCGGAAACGAGAAATCACTGTATCACATCATCAAACCCGAGATCGACTTCCCCGTCGGTACCGACGAGCACGACGAATGTGTGTATGCCAAAGCTGCCGAAAACTTCCGCAAGTTCCAGGACAACGGCTGGCTGGTGCAGGACGAACAGGAAAGCTACTACGTGTATGCCCAGACCATGAACGGCAAGACACAATACGGACTGGTGGTAGGTGCCTACGTGCCCGACTACATGAACCTCATCATCAAAAAGCACGAGCTCACTCGTCGTGATAAGGAAGAAGACCGCATGAAGCACGTCCGCGTGAACAATGCCAACATCGAACCGGTGTTCTTCGCCTATCCCGACAATGCCGATCTGGATGTCATCGTAGCCTGCTATACGGCCCATAAACCGGTGTACGACTTCATCGCCCCGGGCGACGGCTTCGGTCACCAGTTCTGGATCATCGACCAAGCAGAAGATATTGCCGCTATCACCAAAGCTTTTGCTGCCATGCCTGCGCTGTACATTGCCGACGGTCACCACCGCTCAGCCGCTGCCGCATTGGTAGGAGCAGAAAAAGCCAAACAGAACCCCAATCATAAAGGTACTGAAGAGTACAACTACTTCATGGCTGTTTGCTTCCCTGCCAATCAGTTGACCATCATCGACTACAACCGCGTGGTGAAGGATCTCAACGGCCTCTCAGCTGCCGAGTTCCTGAAAGCCCTCGAAAAGGACTTCACTGTCGAAGAAAAAGGCGCAGACATCTACAAACCGTCGGCCCTGCACAACTTCGCCCTCTACCTGGAAGGCAAGTGGTACAGCCTCACCGCCAAACCAGGAACATACAATGACAACGATCCCATCGGCGTGCTGGACGTCACCATCTCGTCCAACCTTATTCTCGACGAGATACTTGGCATCAAAGACCTGCGCTCAGACAAACGTATCGACTTCGTAGGCGGTATCCGTGGTCTCGGCGAATTGAGCAAGCGCGTAGACAGCGGCGAAATGAAAGTAGCCCTCGCACTCTACCCCGTTTCCATGAAACAGCTGATGGACATCGCCGACACCGGCAACATCATGCCTCCGAAGACCACCTGGTTCGAACCGAAACTGCGCTCCGGATTAGTGATTCACGCATTGGATTAACCCAGCATATTCCTATTAAAAGTCCGAACCGGGAAAGGTTCGGACTTTTTTTGTACTTTTGCACCATGATTGCCGAAGATACATACAAAACCATCGCCGCACCGACAGAAGGCATCTTCACCGAGAAGCGAAGCAAGTTCATTGCCATTGCCATTCCTGTGCGTACGGTGGAGGAGATCAAGGATCATCTCGAAGTCTACCAGAAGAAGTATTACGATGCCCGCCACGTGTGCTACGCCTACATGCTGGGACACGAGCGCAAGGATTTCCGCGCCAATGACAACGGCGAGCCATCCGGCACGGCAGGCAAGCCCATACTGGGACAAATCAATTCCAACGAGCTGACGGATATCCTTATTATAGTAGTACGTTACTTCGGTGGTATCAAGCTGGGTACCGGCGGACTGATCGTGGCCTACAAAGCCGCTGCTGCCGAAGCTATCGCCAACGCCGAAATCATCGAAAAAACAGTCGACGAGGAAATCACCTTCCTTTTCGAGTACCCTTTCATGAACGACGTCATGCGCATCGTCAAAGAAGAAGAGCCGGAAATACTTCGACAATCATACGATATGGATTGCAGCATGACGCTACGCATCCGAAAAAGCATAATGCCGAAGCTGCGGGCAAGGATCGAGAAAGTAGAAACCGCCCGCATACAGGACGAAGAGTAAATACATAAAACAACATATATGTCATTCGAAGCAACCAAGAAAGAGTGGAGTGAACTCTACGCCTTCTTCCGTCTCCTGGCCGACGGCCAAGTCCACATGGGAACCGCCAAAGGAAAAGCCGACGAAGAAAACATCCGTCCCATCGCGATGATACAGCGCGAAGAGCACGACGGCCCCCGTCACTATCTCATCGAAGCTGAAGAGATCCACCTCATCGGCGAAACCATCGACAAACGCTTGCCGCGCGAAGACTTCGGCATTGTAGCCGATCTGATCCTTCAAGCCATCAAAGCATCTGCCACGGACGATGTCACCTCCCCCAACGGAGTAGAGGAATTCCTCAACGAAGTATCCATCATCGACCTTGAAGCACAGACCGAAGACCGTACCGACTTCTCCATTGCCTTCTGGCATGCCGACGTCCCGCCCACCGGCATCAACGTCCGTTCCCGGCTCAGCACCATGAACCCGTTGCTCGACGGCGGTCGCACAGCCAACCTGAAGCTGGAACAAAGCGGCATCAAATTCGCCAACCCCACCGTGAACAAGATCAACGCCCTGCCCGAGTCGCCCACCGAAGTAGCCGAGCGCATGATGATGATCGAACGCTTGGGCGGCATCCTGAAATATTCCGACGTAGCCGATCGCGTGTTCCGTTGCAACCTACAGATGATAGACCTTCACTTCCCCCGTCTGCTCACCGAGATGATCCGTACCATGCACCTCGACGGCATCAGCCGCGTGAGCGAACTCACCGAACTGATGAAAAACGTTAATCCGCTGAAGATAAAAGAAGAGTTGATAAACAAACACGGCTATTATGAGTTCAAGATGAAGCAATTCCTGATGGCACTGGCCCTCGGCATGCGTCCGGCAAAGATATACCGCGGCACAGACTCCGCCGTGGAAGGAATGCTGCTGGTGGATAGTAACGGCGAAGTGATCTGCTACCACAAGTCCGAGCGGGAGACCTTTGAGAACTTCCTCTTCCTGAACAGCCGCTTTGAGAAAGGCCCGGTGGAGAAAGACAAGTACGGCTTCCTGGAACGCGAGAACAATGTATATTACTTCAAACTGAACGCTAAGATCGGCTTGGTGAAACGATAAATAGCGATTAGTGATTAATATTTAGTGATTAGTGATTAGCGATACTAAATAAGCGAAATATGAAAACCAATACAGTACTCGAAACCATCAAAGCACGTCGCAGCGTGCGAGTGTATAGCAATCAGCAAGTAAGTAGAGAAGACCTCGAAGCTATCCTCGAGGCAGGTACGTATGCTCCCAGCGGTATGCATTATGAAACGTGGCACTTCACGGCCATCCGTAATACAGAGAAGCTCACCGAGCTGAACGACCGCATCCGGCAAGCCTTCGCCAAGAGTAATGAACCCCGTATCCGCGAGCGGGGCAACAATCAATCATACAACTGCTACTACCACGCCCCGACATTGGTCATCGTGTCCAACGAAACGACACAGTGGTGGGCCGCAATGGATTGTGCCTGTGCCATTGAGAACATGTTCGTAGCAGCTACTTCGCTCGGCATTGCCTCGTGCTGGATCAATCAGCTGGGGGGTGTTACCTGTGACGATCCAGATGTACGTGCGTTTATCACACAGCTCGGTGTTCCTGCCGATCATAAAGTGTATGGTTGCGTGGCGTTGGGTTACCTGCCCAAAGGCGCTCCGATGAAGGAAAAGACAGTGAAAGCCGGTACAGTTACCATTGTCGAGTAATTTTCACTTCTTCATTTAAGTAATATTCTTACAGTCGAAGTGTGTCACTAAGGATAGTGAAATTGGATGTTTTCCTTTTCTAACAAGTAGAGTGTCACAAAAAATGGCACTCTATTTATGTTAATGTAAGATAGTTTATTATCTTTGCATGGTTCCACTCGTTTATCTGGCACCTATTCCACATTCTTATCTTATATTCTTTATCAATCTATTTCTAATTTTGCATTCGTCACATTTATCCAATTTATAAATTCTAATGACATGAAACAAAAAAAGAAATTGATTTCCGGCTTATGCCTGTTGCTCTTTGCGGGCTGGGCAAGTGCACAAAACGCCCCGGTGCAACTACAAGTAGATGCTGCCGAAAAGATCGCTACCGTAACTAAATGGTTCAACGGTACTAACATTGAAGACCTCAATAACCAGACCAATGGGGGAATCTTCAGCCAATTGCTTCATGGCGAAGTATTCGAAGAAAACATTGATGTGGACTTCCTGAACCTGAAACGGGAGGACTACTCCAAAATCTATGTGGTCCTGGATGAACGGAGAATACCACACCTCATCACGCAGTCGGACATCTACAGCCGCGTTCAGTGGAATAACCAGTCCGATAAGTACGACTTCAACTCCAAAGATATTTATGACACGAACCCTTTCCGCTCTCCCCGTATTATCTCCGATTTAACATTTACAAGACGCTTTCTTGCGTTCGATTCTTTGCCTGCCCCGATACAGAAAACTATGTTGGAACGCATCAACGGCAACGAACAAATCTCTAAATATTGGAGCAAGCTCACTGCAGGCACTCCGCAGTACAAGTATGAACTGATACGCGACGGGAAAGCCTACGTCGGCCGGCAAACTCAAACCATCTGTTTCCAAGGCGGAACGGGTGAGGTGGGACTTACCAACCATGGCTTGTACCGCATGGGGATCAATTTTGAACAAGGAAAATCGTACGATGGTATCCTGCGCATCAAGTCGTACTCGCCCGGAACGGTGTTTGTATCGCTACGCGATGAAAGCGGACAGGTTCTTGCCGAGAAACCTTGTACGTTGAAGGGCGACGGAACCTACGAAAAGGTAACGTTCGAGTTGACTCCCGATGCCGATGCTATCCGCGGAAGTTTCGGCATCTCACTGAAGAGCCCCGGTCAGGTAGATCTGGGATTCGCTTTCCTGCAACCCGGTGAGTGGGGTAGGGTGAATGGTTTCCCCATCCGCAAGATGTTTACCGATGCGTTGAAGAAACAAGGCATTACTGCTTTCCGTTACAACGGTTCGATGGTTGATGTGGGTAATGATACCTACCTGTACCGGTGGAAAAAGATGATCGGTCCGGTGGACGAACGCCGCGTAACGCTCCGTAGCGGATTCAACCTCTACGCTACGCACAGCTTCGGATTCATGGAAATGCTTCAGGCTGCCGAGTCTATCGATGCTACAGCCATCATCGGTATGTGTATGGACGAGTCGTACGAAGACATCCGCGACTTTGTGGAATATGTGAATGGTTCTACTGATACGAAGTGGGGTGCCTTGCGTGCCAAGCATGGTCATCCGGCACCTTACGGGCTGAAATACATCCAGGTGGACAACGAGCGTCGGATTTCCCGCGGGTATGTGGAATGTGTGAAAAAGTTTGCACAAGCTGCCTGGGAAGTCGACCCGGGCATGTCCATCATGACTTCACTTAACATCGGCCGCGAAGGTTACAAACGCGGAACGCCGCAGTACGACCTGGCTTCTGAGATGGCAGGATGGTTTATTGCCCAGGGCAAAGGTGATAAGTTGGCTTGGGACCCGCACTACAGCGGCGACCGTAAGTTTGCCGACTCTAAAGATTGGTTCGAAAATGAAATGGGTATCGTGCTTCAACGAGAACTGGCTCAGGACTATCCGGGCTATAAGCTGAACCTGCACCCCATGGAAGAGAACGGTAGCCGGTGCGACTGGGACCGCGGCCTCGCACATGCCAGCAACTGGAACACCCTGCAACGTTACGGCGATTGCTTCCGTATGCTGGGTACCGCCAATACGTTCCAACCGCACGGTCTGCACTACATGTGGGATCAGGGTCGCATTCATTACACCTCCGAAGCTATTTGGTTCCAACCGTCGGCGCACATCGATGAAATGATGATGAAGACCTGGAAGCCCAATGTCGTGGCTACCACCAGCAGCGACGAAGCCCTCGACATCACTGCCAAGATCAACGATGCGAAGACAGAGATGACCATCTACATAGCCAATATGAGCGATCAGCCGCAGGAAGCTGTCCTGAACATCGACAACTTCCGCTTCGGCTCCAAGGCCGATGTACAAACCATTGGCGGCTGTGACTTGACCGAATACAATACGTACGAGAACCAGGACAATGTTGTATTCAAGCCTTCAACGGTAACGTTGGCTAAGAAGAATGCTTCCTACACCTTCCCGAAATATTCTTATACCGTTATTACCTTGAAGTGATAAGGTCAATTCTCAGTTGGCGAAACAGGAATCAATTTCCTGCTTCGCCAACTCAATATTAGAACAAGTAAGCTGCTGAAACCTTCCAACTTGTTGTCTTGCATTTGTAAACAGGGGGAGGATTTACAAAATAATCCGTGATAGCCGAATCATCCAAATGTCCCGAATCGCTCAGCGGTATAGTATAAGTGACGCCAATCTGCAAGTGCTTTATTAGCTTAATACCAGCTCCTACATTCAGACCTATATTCATATCTTTCTTTATCAAATACGCATAACTTAATTCTCCTTTTTTTGAGAAGTCAAAGAAAAGATCGGGACCGGCAGCCACGTAAATACCAGCCATACTACCCAGTCCAAACGTATATTTCAGATTGATGGGAACATCAAGTCCTTGGACATTTCCTTCGGTTACATCTTCTCTGTCGTTACTGTTCACCCGGATGGCTTGCTGGGAATACAATACAGATGCATCAATGCCCAAACCGGTAGCCGGAATATTGAACTCCATCATAGGTCCGATAAAGAAGCCCATCTGGTTGTCCGATGAATACCATTTTGAATCAATGGATAGTTTGGATACATTCAATCCACCCTTTACACCCCATTTCAGTTGCGCTTGTGTAGGGATGGCCATACATAAGCATACAGCTCCCAATACAGTAATAATAACTTTCTTCATGTTTGTTGCGTGATTAGTTGATATCCAAATAAATGAATGATTTCTGAATATACTGCATCCGTTATTCGTTATAATACTCTTATAAATGAAACACATGCCATGCTCTATAATGGATAACAATCCCAAACAGAGTGCCATAAGTTTGTGATACTCTTTTTATGTGTTTGATAATCAGCGTGTTTTATTTGCTTTGTTTCCCTTGTTTCCCTTGTTTCCTTGATACCTATTCACCCTTTTCCGGTGATTCTATTCCCGATTCTTTCCCTAATTTTGTTTCAGGGAGCGGCAAAAAGCCCTCCTTTAGAACGAATTAAATTATGAAAAACAAGTATACCGACATGCAAACATCCACTTCATTTTCAGACCAGCTTATCACCGATGCATACACCACGTATCATTCGTCGATCATTTATTTCATCCAGTCCAGGGTAGGCGATGCCGAACTGGCGAAAGACCTCTCGCAAGACGTTTTCCTGCGCCTGATGACTTATCAATCCATGATCTGCGAAACGACCATCAAGTCGATGATTTATACCATCGCCCGCAATCTGATTTATGATTATCTCCGTCGCTATTATAAGAAAGCGGAAGTGACATCATACTACTAGGAATGTGCTGAGTGCACCAATGAGGTAGAAGAACAGCTGGCAGTCAAAGAGCTGAAGATTCTGGAAAGAAACAAGCTGTCTACGTTTCCTGCACAACGTCGCATGGTATATACACTCAACCGGTTCCAGGAGAAGAATGTCAGCGAAATCTCGGAGATGCTGAATATAGGTAAACGTACGGTGGAGACACATTTGTTACTTTCCCGCCGGGAAATGAGAGCGTATATAAGGAAGTGTATTTAATTGTGGGCCGTCAATTCTGGTGCATACTTTGGTACCACAGGGAATTTTCGTGAGATAAGTCTCGCAGTCACGCAATTGGCCTAAACGTCCTATTCATCAGCATTACAGGTGCGTGAGATGGCGATTTAAAGTCGCGCACCTCTCACGCACCTACGTACTTGCAACGTCTACAAGACAATAGGTAAAGTCTTTTTCCTAGGAGGATACGAATAGTATTGCCTCCTGATATAATTTTTTCTAAAGAAGCAAACAAGGCTATACACCCGGGTGTACAACCCTTCCAGACCCGGGTGTATAACCCCTTTACACCCAGATGTACAGAGGTTATAGACCCGGGTGTAGAAAGGTTATAGACCCGGGTCTAAAAGGGTTGTACATCCCATGCCAGAAGGGAATTGCTTCTTTAAGGAAAGAAAACATCCTCCGTTGAAACAACTCATATCCTCCTCGCTGCAGAAGATATGCTACATACCAATCAAAGCATGTTTTAATGAGTGTTTTTGTTATTCCGCTGAATATCAGCAATCTGAATAAATAGGTGCGTGAGAGGTGCGAGACTTAAAATCGCCATCTCGCGCGCCTGTAATGCCGATTAACAGGTCGTTTTAACCGTGCCGCGTGACTGCGTAGGATAATCACCAAACATTTTCTGAGGTTACTGAAATTCAGGGTGTAATTAACCTGTATCAGGCATTGGGAGGCGGACGTAATTGATTCTAAAAGTCAGAAAATGAAAAAGAAAAGACACAGGGAACTACAGAGATGGTGTAATCGGTAATTTTACAGAAAAAACTGTATATTTGCATCAACAAATACACTCACCATGAAAAAGATAATCATCGCCTGCATCCTGATAGCCGGGTGTTTCACCGGTACGGCAACTGCCCAAAAAGCATCGTCTTCAAAGAAGGCCAAACAAGCCACTGTTACCTCGCAAGGGGTGCTGGCCCCAAAACCTGTATTCCGTGATCCGGTGTACGACGGTGCTGCCGATCCCATTGTTATCTGGAACCCACAGGTGGAGAAGTGGTGGATGTTCTACACCAATCGACGGGCTACCATGACGGAACTGCCAGGCGTGAGTTGGGTATTCAAGACACCGCTTGGCATTGCCGAATCGACCGACGGTGCTAACTGGAACTATGTCGGCACGGCTAATTTACCCGATCTTCCGCCCGAATGCGGAGGGGATAGTGCTACGTTCTGGGCACCGGACATTATACTGGGCGATGATGCAAAATGGCACATGTACCTCAGCATCCAGCCGGGCATTGCTGAACGTTGGGGTGTGGTACAAGGATTCATTGCCCACCTGACAAGTACGAATCTGCGCGACTGGAAGTACGAAAGCCGCATCAACGGTTTGGGCGAACGGAGCTATGATGCTGATGTTATCAAGATGCCTGACGGCGTGTGGCGGATGTACTACCGTGATCCGGCTCCGGGCGATTTTAAGATGGTGGAGAGTAAAGACCTCTATCACTGGTCGGAACCGAAGGATGCACTGAAAGCCAGGGGAGAAGGACCTATCTTGTTCCAATGGAAGGGATATTTCTGGTTTATTATAGACGATTGGCAGGGAATGGCCGTATTCCGCTCCACGGATGGGGACAACTGGGAACGTCAACCCGGTGAAAGCCTGATGCCTGACGGAACAGGCACCGGTAACGAAGATGTACCGAATGGCTTGCACGGCGAAATCCTGATCAGCAATGGCCGGGCATATATGTATTATTTCACGCATCCGGGAAGGGTGGGCGAAGATAGGAAGAAGGATACGTATGAACAACGCCGTACGTCCATTCAGGTGGTGGAACTGACGCTGGATGCCAACAACTGGATCCTCGCCGACCGCAACAGTCCTACTTACGTGAAACTGGCCGCTCCCATCACCGGACCGCGCGTGCTTTTCATCGGAGACTCTATCACCGATGGCAACTGGGGCGGGGGAGGATATCAGATTCCTTCGTCGGTCCGGAATATGTGGGATCAGAACCACCTTTATGGCAGTGGTTATATGTATCTCTGCGCTGCCTACTACTTAGGCAAATATCCTGAGCGGGAGTACCAATTCTTCAACCGGGGTATCAGCGGCAATACGTTGCACGATCTGGAAGTGCGGTGGGAAGAGGATGTGATCCAGGTAAAGCCCGATGTGCTTTCGGTGCTCGTCGGAATCAATGATGTGGACCAGTATTTCCATAAGAAGACTGCCTCCGGAAAAGAAACCGCGCCGTTCGATATTGCTGATTGGGAAAAGAAATACCGCTCGTTGCTCAACCGTACCCTTCAAAGCAATCCGAAGGTGAAGCTGGTGCTGGGTACTCCGTTTATATATAAGACAGGAAACATGTGTAGAGCACTCGACTTCGACCAACGTAACGCCCTGGTACATCAATGTATCAATGTTGTGGAACGCATCGCTAAAGACTACAAAGCAGTATATCTCCCATATCACGAGATGTTCCACCACATTTACCAGACTTCGCCTACCAGCATCGATACCTATTGGATCTGGGACGGCATTCATCCCACTGTAGCCGGACATCAACGCATGACCGAACTGTGGATTCAGCAAACAGGACTTTAAAATAACCACAGAATCACACTGAGTTTCACAGAGGAATAAAGATTGAGAAATAAAACTCTGTGTGTCTCTGTGGCAAATAGCAATAAAGGTGTAATTATTACACTATAAACATGGTAACTTCTACATTATTAGTTATATTTGCCCTATCGAAATCTTTTTACATTAATTATATCCTATCATGAAGAATAAACTCGCTTATTTATTACTGCTGTTTTTCTGTTCGCAGAGCATCACTGCTTCGGTGCTGAAGACAACGAACGAGCCCGACTCAGCATACATCTTCGCGTATGCCACGGACAAGAATACGAATCACAACGGCTTGCACTTCGCTTGGAGTACCGATGCCGAAACGTGGTACTCCATCGGCCCGGAACACCGCTTCCTGGGAAGTGACTACGGAACCTGGGGCCCCCAGAAACGTATGCTGGCTCCTGTGGTGTTTCAAGACAAGGACGGCCTGTGGCGTTGCCTGTTCAGTGTGAACGAGCAAGATGGCGTGGTAGCCAATGCTTCTTCGCCCGACCTGATCAACTGGCGTCCGCAATCGTACCCCATTCTGACCACCGCTGGTAAATGTGGTGCCATCGAGGTGGGTTACAGCACGAAGGACAATCATTATTTCATCTCCTGGGTGAGCAAGACCGGTATTTACGCCACTACTACAAAAGATTTTCATACGTTTACACCAGTTGTTGCAGTGCCCGAAGCTGCCCGTTTCAACCAGCGTAGCATGGTTCAGATTGCCGGTGAGGATCAGACGGGGACCATCTTGAAGGTATCCTGGAATACCATCGACGAACTAATCAAGGCTCAGAAGTTGGCCGACTACAAACGTTTTCTCCACAGCGAGACGATGGCAGGCGACGCTACCCGTTTCGCTTCCCTGAAGCCGGTCGAAGCATCCGTTACGGTCAACCCGGCACAAAGCAAGTCTATCAGTGACATGCTCATCGGTATCTTCTTCGAGGATATCAACTATGCAGCCGACGGAGGTATTTATGCTGAGTTGATACAGAATCGTGACTTCGAATACGCTCTGAATGACAAGAAGGATAGTGATCCTACATGGAACAGCACCAAGGCTTGGAGTCTGAGAGGCGAAGGCACGAAATGGGAGATCCAAACGGCCGATCCGATTCATGCTAACAACCCGCATTATGCCGTGCTGACGGTGGAACAACCGGGTGCTGTATTAGCCAATGAAGGTTTCGGAGGTATTCCCGTGAAGGCCGGCAGCAAGTATTACTTCTCTGTTTTCTCACGCATGCTGCAAGGTAAGGGCGGAAAGATCACTGTTCGTCTGGTCGATGCCAACGGCGAAGTATGCGGACAAACTACCGTCAACTGCTCGGTTGTCAACTGGAAAAAACAGGAGGTACTGCTCACAGCTACCCGCACAGCAGCCAATGCACACCTGGAACTGATTCCGCAATTCACCGGCTCGGTGGCACTCGATATGATTTCCCTCTTCCCGCAGAACACGTTCAAGAATCGTAAGAATGGTCTGCGTCCGGACCTGGCACAGACCTTGGCCGATATGAAACCGCGTTTCATCCGTTTCCCGGGTGGTTGCGTGGCGCATGGCGACGGTCTGGATAATATGTACCGCTGGAAGAACACCATCGGCCCGCTTGAGGGCCGCAAGCCGCAGCGCAACATCTGGAATTATCACCAAACAGCTGGATTGGGCTACTTTGAGTATTTCCAGTATTGCGAAGATATTGGTGCCGAACCGCTACCGGTACTTCCCGCCGGTGTGCCTTGCCAGAATTCCAGCCACGGCGGACACGGTCAGCAATGCGGCATTCCGATGTGCGAGATGCAAGCTTATGTGCAGGAAGTACTCGACCTGATAGAATGGGCAAATGGGGATGCAAAGACCACTTGGGGCAAGAAGCGCGCCGAGGCCGGTCACCCGAAACCGTTCAACCTGAAGTATATTGGTATCGGTAACGAGGACTTGATCTCGGATGTTTTCGAGGAACGCTATACCATGATTTGCAAAGCTGTTCAGGAGAAATATCCGGAGATGATCATCATCGGAACAGTGGGACCGTTTTACGAAGGTTCGGACTATGAGGAAGGCTGGCGCATCGCTACAGAACTTGGCTTGCCGATGGTGGATGAACACTATTACGAGTCACCAGGTTGGTACATCAACAACCAGCAGTATTACGATCGCTACGACCGCAACAAGCCGAAGGTATACCTGGGCGAGTATGCTGCTCACTTGCCGGGTCGCCCCAGTAACATCGAAACGTCGCTGGCCGAGGCGTTGCACCTGGCTAACGTGGAACGCAACGGTGATGTGGTGAGCCTCACCTCGTATGCCCCGCTCCTGGCCAAAGAAGGCAACACGCAGTGGACACCGGACTTGATCTACTTCAACAACACAGAAGTGAAGCCGACGGTGGACTATTACGTACAAATGCTCTATGGACAGAATGCCGGCGATTCTTATATCCCGAGCTTGATTAAACTATCAAATCCGATGAGTGCAGTGACGAAGCGCGTGGCTACTTCGGTGGTACGAGATAGTCGCACAGGCGATTATATTGTAAAGATTGTCAACCTGCTTCCGGTGGCAGTGAAGTTGGATATGGATTTGTCTCCGCTGGGAGCGTTAGCTACCGAAGGTGCATATACGGTACTGAGCGGCAAACCGGATGATAAAACGGCGAAGCCGGTGACGAAGACGGTGACTGTTTCGGACGTTTGCAAGGGAGAAGTTCCTGCTTACTCATTCTCTGTATTGAGAGTTTCGGCAGGTAAATAAGATAATTATTCTTTCTTATGGAGTGTTGCTAAGTATTGGGTACTTGGCAACACTCTTTTTTATGCCTGTCACATACCTGTATCAATTACGCATTATAGCAAATTAATAGCAGATAACTCCTTCGTCAAAGCTTGAATACCTTTCTGGATTTTTCGTATTCTCCTCAATCTCCCGCATGTCATTCCCTACCGTAATAACTGGGGCTCCTTCAATGTAAGCACTCAGGTTCTTTCCTGCATGTTCTACAATAACTTCAACTGTTTTCATACATCCTCCTATCTTTTGAAACTAACAAAAGAGGCGGGGGCTTATTTCAGCCCCGCTTGCCTCAAAATGCTGTAATAAGTGCCTTTTTCAACGCCTTTAGCCCCGGAACCCGGTGGTACTTCTCATTGAAACAGACAGCCAGATGAAACAGCCGGCCTTCTTCAAAGTCCTCTACACGGATATTCTCGAACAGCACATTACGGACTAAATTACTATCACCGCAATTGATGGCCAAACAGCTGCGGTAGGGGTCATCATCCTCATCGTGTTCCAGGATATCGATATTCCGGAACTGTAATTTTCTACCGCATCGCCTTCTGTGCGGTCGTTTCTATGACCTCCGACGTTGATGGGATGTGCCACATCGGCCCAGAGCACGGCACGTTGCACGGTGATCTTGCGCGAGTCGCCCCAGTAGTCCCAACGGTGGCCGTAGAGAGCCAGACAGTCGTCCGAGTTGCGGAGGAAGATGTTCTCAATATCTACATCCGAGCAAAACCTAAAAGAAAATACTTACTCTTGTTAATTGAGTAAAAAACGCGCTTCGTCCGTATTTTAAAACAAAGAGTAGTTTCTACATCCTGCCCTGAGTCAGGACTGCGAGCGAATGTTGCGCAGGAACGTCAGCAGGGCAAGGGTGATAACGGCACCGATGATCAGGAATCCCCAAATGGTGTCTTTCAGCTGGTAAATGGAAAGGGGGGCGGCTTTGGCTATGTCAGAAAAATAAGCCAGTAAGAGATAAGCAGCCATCAGGAACAAAACGGCACTGACAATAGAACCCAGTATCCGAAGTCGAAATTGCAACTGGATGAAGAACAGAAGAGCGAAGGCAAGCATCAGGAAGAAGCCTCCTGTGAAACCTTTCACTAAGGATTCGATGAGGGCTGATGCAGCAAAGCCGATAATCAGCAATAGATCGGGGAGGTAATAGAGCATCTTTTTCATAATACGTCTGGGGGGATTAAGGGTGATTTTATACAAATGTAATAATAATATAATAATAACAACCATGAGAACAAAATTTATCTTGCTGACCTTGTTGACTTTACCTTGGGCAGTCTCTGCACAGACAGTCGTGCCGGGGACGGAACACCGGCTTTACTCGCCCGACGGGGCATACTCCTTCATGTTTTATCAGAAGACCACGGGCGAAAGTACCAGCCAGATATACTATACACTGACTTTCAACGGACAAACGGTGGTCGAAGAGAGTACCCTCGGCACCCAGATAGTACAAAGGTGAAAAGGAACTGGATTTCTGGAAACAGATACCCAACGTGTGGGACGACAGTCGAGCGCTGGCCGGTGAAGTAGGAGAGTACATCGTCATGGCCCGTCGTACGGGCGAGCAGTGGTTCGTCGGAACGATGACCAACCAGGAAGCCCGTACCGTCAGCTTCCCTACCGACTTCCTTAAACCCGGACGCAATCTCTATGAAGACGATGACCGACTCGATACCCGCACCAAGGTTCGCACCACCGTGAAGGTCGTCAAGCCCGGTAAACCGATGGTACTGAACCTGAAAGCCAGCGGCGGAGCAGCCTTGCACTTCCGGTTGGTCAAGTAAAAGCTTTTTATCCTCCGACCATCGTAGCTTTACTTTAGGAGGTAGTTTATTTATCTCGCCGAAATACCATGTATAAGATGTACATCTTAGGCTGTACGAGATGCACATTCAGATAAACAACAAAAAAGTGGAAGCGGATTAGGTGTATACCTGATCCGCTTCGTATTTATAGAAAATGACCGGAAACATCCGGCTAATACTCTATTTTCAGTAGTTTTTTTAGATAGGTAGAAAGATTGCTCAGGATAACGATCCCAACGCCCGGCGTTGGAGAATGGATTAAGACAATATTAAAATAGAATAGCATGAAGAAGTATCTTTTAGGAGCGGTTGCCCTGGCTGGTTTGATGACGGCTTGTACTCCTCGCCAGGCCGAGGAGTTCAATGTGAATACCGCTCTCGACTATTGTGCGACGCAGACACAACGCACACTGACGGAGCTCCGGGGCGATTCGGGCATCGACTACACAATGATGCCGCGCAACATTGCCGACAGTCTGAACCATTGGCACTGCCGCAAAGCCACCAAGGACGAATGGTGCGCCGGGTTTTGGCCGGGCGTACTGTGGTACGATTATGAGTACACAAGCAATGAGAAGATCAAAGCCGAAGCGGAGAAGTTTACCGCTTCCCTGGGATACCTCTCGCAGATTCCGGCATACGACCATGACCTCGGCTTCCTGGTGTTTTGCAGTTACGGCAACGGCTACCGGCTGACGAAGAATCGGGAATACCGGCAGGTCATTCTCGATACGGCCGATTCCCTGGCTACGCTCTTCAACCCCCGCGTAGGAACCATCCTGTCGTGGCCGCGCGAACGGGAGCCGCGCAACACCATCATGGATAACCTGATCAACCTCGAAATGCTGTTCTGGGCAGCTAAGAACGGAGAGAACAAATGCCTCTACGACATTGCCGTGGCACATGCCGACCGCAGCATGCAGTCGCTCTTCCGTCCGGACTATACCAGTTACCACGTAGCGGTGTTCGACACCATTACCGGCAACCTCCTTCAATCTGTCACTCACCAGGGCTATAGCGACGAATCCATGTGGGCACGCGGTCAGGCGTGGGCCATCTACGGGTACACCATGATTTACCGCGAAACGAAGGACCCGAAATACCTGGACTTCGTGCAGCACGTGGCCGATGTCTATCTGGATCAACTCCCTGAGGACTACATTCCTTACTGGGATTTCAGTGCTCCGGGCATCCCCGATGCTCCGCGCGATGCTTCGGCAGCCGCCATCATCGCCTCTGGATTGCTGGAACTCTCCACGTTTCTGCCCAGCGAGCGTGCCGACAGATATCGCACTGCTGCCGAAAAGATGCTCACCAACCTCAGTTCGGACCGATACCAGAGCCGGAAGAGCAAACCGTCGTTCCTGCTTCACAGCACCGGGCACTGGCCTAACAATTCGGAAGTCGATGCATCGATCATCTATGCCGATTATTACTACATCGAGGCATTGCTCCGCCTGAAAAGGTTGGAAGAAGGGCAAACGATCTTTGCTGAACTGAAAAAGTAATAAATTGGTTCACCACAGAGTCACACAGAGTTTCACAGAGTTTTTATTTCTTTATCCTAATTCCTCTGTGAAACTCTGTGTGACTCTGTGGTGGAAAAATCCATTTGCATAATGAAAAAGAAATATCTTATTATTGCCGCTTGCCTGGCAGCCATGTCGCCGCAGTTACACGCGCAGTATGTTTCCGATGTCTGGGTGTCCGACCAGAGTGACGGAACGTACATCAACCCTGTGCTTCATGCCGATTACTCCGATCCGGATGTCTGTGCCGTGGGTGATGATTTCTACATGACCGCCTCCAGCTTCGGGTGTGCGCCCGGCCTACCCATCCTGCACTCCAACGACCTGGTCAACTGGCGTCTGGTGAATTACGCCCTGAAAGAGATCGAGCCGAAAGAGTTCTACAACCTTCCACAGCACGGCAAAGGCGTATGGGCACCCTCCATCCGTTACCACAACGGCGAATTCTATATCTATTGGGGCGATCCCGATTTTGGCATCTTCTTAGTAAAAACCAAGAATCCGCTGGGCGAATGGGAGAAACCCGTCCTGGTGAAAGCCGGCAAAGGTATGATAGATCCGGCACCGCTGTGGGACGATGACGGGAAGCTGTACCTCACACATGCCTGGGCTGGAAGTCGTGCCAAGTTCAACAGTGCCATTACCGTTTGCGAGATGAATGCCGAAGGGACGAAAGTCGTCACCGATCCTATATTGGTTTTCGATGGTAACGACGGTGTGAACCATACTATCGAAGGGCCGAAGTTTTACAAGCGCAATGGGTATTACTACATCTTCGCTCCGGCTGGTGGGGTAGTGACGGGTTGGCAACTTGTGCTCCGTTCCCGGAACGTGTACGGTCCTTACGAATCGAAGATCGTCATGGCGCAAGGCAAAACAGAGATCAATGGTCCGCACCAGGGAGCCTGGGTCGATACGAATAGCGGCGAGTCGTGGTTCGTCCACTTCCAGGATAAAGCCATGTACGGACGCGTCATTCATCTGAACCCGATGGCATGGAAGAACGACTGGCCCGTCATCGGCGAAGATAAAGACGGTGATGGCTGCGGCGAACCCGTCCGTCGGCACCGGAAACCGAACGTAGGCAAGACCTATCCCGTAGAGACTCCGGCAGAAAGTGACGAGTTCAATACCCGCCAGCTGGGATTGCAATGGGAATGGCATGCCAACTACCAGGATACCTTCGGCTTTACCTCCGATCTGGGTTATATCCGCCTGTACAGTCACATCCTGTCCCAGAACTTTGTGAACTTCTGGGAAGTTCCGAATCTGTTATTACAGAAGTTCACGGCCGAGGAGTTCACCGCTACCACCAAACTGAAAGTTTCGGCCAAGGCAGACGGACAACAGTCCGGTCTCATCGTCATGGGATGGGATTACTGCTACATCGGTGTAGAGAAGGAAGGCGATCGTTTCAACCTGAAACAAGTAACCTGTCACGATGCCGAGCAAGGAAATCCCGAAACCATAACCCGCATAGCCGAATTGCCTTATAGCCGCATGTTTACTGCCGGGTTCTATCCCAACTACGAACGGGATATCTACCTGCGTGTGAAAGTAGAAAAAGGAGGTATTTGTCATTTCAGTTACAGCATGGACAATAAAAAATACCAACAAGCAGGTGACCCGTTTACAGCCCGCCAAGGGAAATGGATCGGTGCCAAAGTAGGATTGTTCAGCACGGCTCCGTACGGAATGGAGAGAGGATGGGTGGATGCCGACTGGTTTCGCATCGGCAAGTAAAAGCTTTCTATCGAAAAGAACTGGACGTTTTTTAACCATAAAACAACTCTAAAATTGCACTTTTTTAAGATAAATACGCTGTTTCTGACGATTATTGAGTTTTTATTTTATATCTTTGCGGAAATTTGACGAAACACTAAAGATATGAAACCAAGAAGTTTATTAGTAGCCGCCATCTCTATGGCCTTGTTCGCATCTTGCGAACGTAGTTTGTATGTAGAACCCGAGTACGTGATCGACAGCAAGTATTTGATGCAAAAAGATTACGAAGTCCCCTTGCAAACAGGTAAAGTAACTGTTGTGACTATGGGCGAGGACACCCTGGCTGTCACGGATATGGCATTGACTATTCAGGTACCTTCGGATGTTACCGTAACTCGTGCCGGGGGTAATGATTTGGATGTAAGCTATGTGGATTATACTGCTTTGCCCCAATTTACAACGGGTAGCTATATCACTGCAAGTGTAGGCACCTATCTGTTCGAAGATTCTCGCGATGCGGATTATGATTATAACGACGCCATACTTCATGTGAAGCATCTGGTGAGTGGATCGACCAACGGTAAACGGAACTTTCAGTTTAAAGTCCGGGGAGTTGCCTTAGGAAGTTCTAAACAAATTGGTTTTGGATTTACTGACAATTCAGGAGTGGACTATGACTTGACGGATAATATTCGCCGTGATCTCTTTGGAGGCCGTGGTGGATTTATCAATACCGAAGAAGGTAAACCCTTTATTGCCGGTATTGCTTCCAGCGAAGACTTAGATGAGAAATATGTAGATGCTTATCCCTTCCCGTACACCATTGTACATAAAAGAAAGGAAAAAACCCAAACAGCTGAGGATTTGCGGATGACTACCGGTTATCTTCTTTATGATCTCATTACAACTGCTAATCTTTCAAGTGGTGGTGGGGAAAATAGTCAGGCATTGAAATTCTACATCAAAACTGAAGGAGAAAAATTCTATGTGGGAGAATATAATAAGAATCTGGAAGACGCGCTTCCTTACGGCATCCGTGTTCCGGAAACTCAGAATTACTATCCATTGGAAAAAGTAAACATTCATTTGGCTTTCCCGGAATTTTATAAGTGGATTAAAAATGAATCATTCCTTGAAACAACAATCAGGAGTGGCAAAGAAGTTATCATTTTTTGGAACGATGTATTGAAGACCTCCAAAGAAAACTGCTTCGCTCTTGATTCAAGTGGCATGTGGCGTTTCTAAGTAGAAATCGATATTATATAAATAGAGGCTGTCCGGTGGGGCAGCCTTTATTTATAAAGTAGGAGCAGGATCGGGAGTGACATAGATAGCAATAATTGTCAATACCACGACAAGCCAGGATATGGCTGCAATGATCCATAAAGCAGCAACAGATAGTCTTTTATTCATCAAGATACAATGAAAGAAGGCTGCTTCATATCTGTATCTATGAAGCAGCCTTTTGCGTTTTATATTATCCGCAAGAGCAGAACGGTTCGATATCTCCGTACTGCGTCGGCATCAGATTACGGTCGCCGAACGTATTATCAATACGCGCCACATTAACCCAGAACTTATTCTCACGTACACTCTCTATGGGGTAAGCCGCTTTCTCGCGGGAGTAAGCATGTGCCCAGTTATCGCCCACCACTTCGTATTCCGGGTGCGGGGCGTTGACCAGCACATTGTCCTCTTTCGAAGCCGTGCCGTTCTTCACTTCCTGAATCTCTTCCCAGATGGTGAGCATCACGTGGACAAAGTTGTCCAACTCGGCCAGGCTCTCGCTTTCCGTAGGCTCTATCATCAACGTTCCATGCACCGGGAACGAAAGAGTAGGGGCGTGATAACCGTAGTCCATCAACCGCTTGGCGATGTCGTTCTCGCTGATGCCCGTCTCTTCCTGTACCTTGCGGCATTCCAGAATCATCTCGTGGCCCACGAAGCCATTGGCACCGCGGTACACAATACCATACGTATCATTCAGGCAAGCAGCCAGGTAATTCGCGTTCAGGATGGCGATCTTCGTAGCCATGGTCAGACCTTCAGCACCCATCATGCGGATATATCCATAGGTGATGGGCAATACCCCGGCACTACCGTATGGTGCTGCCGATACCTGGTTGTGCGGATTGTCGAACAACGTATGTCCGGGCAGGAAGGGCAACAGGTGTTTCGCCACACAGATAGGGCCGACACCCGGACCGCCACCGCCGTGCGGAATGGCAAATGTCTTGTGCAGGTTCAGGTGGCACACGTCGGCGCCAATGAATCCCGGATTGGTGAGTCCCACCTGGGCGTTCATGTTGGCACCGTCCATATATACTTGCGCACCGCAGTCGTGCATGATGCGGCAGATCTCTACAATTTCCGTTTCGAAGATACCGTGCGTAGAAGGATAGGTGATCATCAGCGCAGCCAGGTCGTCACGATTGGCTTCGGCTTTAGCGCGGAGGTCGTCCATGTCTACGTTGCCTTGCGCATCGCAAGCACAGGTCACCGTCGTGAAACCAGCCTGGATGGCCGATGCCGGGTTGGTACCGTGTGCCGATGCGGGGATCAACACCTTCTTGCGGTGTCCCTGACCGATGCTTTCCAGGTAACTGCCGATGACACGGAGTCCGGCATACTCGCCACTGGCTCCGGAGTTGGGTTGCAGACTGGTTCCGGCAAATCCGGTGAGGATAGCCAGGTACTTACCCAGGTTAGTTATCAGTTCCTGATAGCCCGGCACCTGATCTTCGGGCACCAACGGGTGGATATTAGCTAAGCCCGGCAGGGTGAGGGGCAACAGTTCCGAAGCAGCGTTCAGCTTCATGGTACACGAACCGAGGGAAATCATGGACTGAGCCAACGAAATATCCTTCCGGTCGAGCCGCTTGATGTAGCGCATCATCTCCGTTTCCGTGTGGTACTTGCCGAATGTTTCGTGCGTAAGGAAGGCCGAGGTGCGTTGTAGCTTCTTGTCGATGGCAGATGCGGCAGGAATGGCTTCCGTCTTCGGGAAATCCTGTCCGGCAGCGATGGCAAAGATAGAGAGCAGCACATTGGCGGCATTGTCATCGGTGGTTTCGTCAATGCTCATACCTACGTCACCGTTCTCGTAGTAACGGAGGTTGACCTTCTTGCTCAGCGCGATGGTCTGTATCTGGCGGTGCGAGATGTGATCAGGGAGAACGAAGCGCAGCGTATCAAAATACTGCATGTTCACCTGTCCGTAGCCCAGCTTGCAGATTTGTTTTTCCAGGTAAGCCGCTGTGGCATGCACGCGTGAGGCAATGCCCCGTATGCCATCTTCGCCGTGGTACACGGCATAGAAACCAGCCATGGTAGCCAGCAAAGCCTGTGCCGTACAGATGTTCGACGTGGCTTTCTCGCGTTTGATGTGCTGCTCGCGGGTTTGCAGAGCCATGCGGTAGCAACGTTTGTTGTACTTGTCCATCGACAGACCGATGATACGACCGGGAACGCTGCGCTTGTACTCGTCGCGGGTAGCGAAGTAGCCGGCCGACGGTCCGCCATAGAACATCGGGATACCGAATCGTTGGGTACTTCCGAAGACGACATCGGCTCCCCATTCTCCAGGAGGAACCAGCAGTGCCAGACTCAGAATGTCAGCAGCAACAGCTACTTTGCAGTCGGCTGCATGCGCTTTCTCAGCGAGTTGGCCATAATCGTTCGCTTCGCCGTTGCCATTGGGGTATTGCACCACGCAGGCGTATACATCGGGCGTGAATTCAAATTCTTTGTAGTTGCCCACGCGCAGCTCGATGCCTTGTGGAAGGGCGCGGGTAGTCATCACAGCCAGTGTTTGCGGGAAGACGGCTTCATCCACCAGCACCACGTTGGCATTACCTTTTTGTTGGGCACGGCTGCGCAGGTTGTACAGCATGGCTATGGCTTCGGCAGCTGCGGTCGATTCGTCCAGCAGGGAGCAGTTGGCCAGCGGCATAGCGGTCAGGTCGCACACCATGGTCTGGAAATTCATCAGGGCTTCCAGGCGCCCTTGCGATACCTCGGCCTGGTACGGCGTGTACGAAGTGTACCACACCGGGTTCTCGAACACATTCCGCAGGACGACGGCCGGCGTGATAGTGTCATACCAACCCAGACCGATGTACGAAGCGAACACCTGGTTAGAAGCTGCCAACGCAGCAATGTGCTTGCTATATTCGTACTCCGACATCGTTTCCGGCAGTGCCAGGGCTTCCTTCAGCCTGATATTGGCGGGGATGGTCTTATCGATCAGTTCATCGAGCGAAGCTACGCCGATTTTGCGGAGCATGGGCTTGATATCTTTCTCAGAGATGCCGATGTGGCGGCATACTAAAGAATCATTCATCATATTAGATCAGTTTTTAGTTGTTGTACTATGCTCTGAAGAACGGATTTTCCACCTTTTCGATGCCGATGGTGGTAGGTGCCCCGTGTCCCGGATAAACTACCGTTTCGTTCGGCAGAGTGAACAGGCGGCTGCAGATATGTTCTTTCAGCTCCTCGAAATTCCCCCCGGAAAGATCGGCCCGGCCGATGCTGCCCTGAAAGAGCACGTCTCCGGAGAACATGCAATTGTCCGCTTTGCAATAGAAAACCAGGCTGCCCGGCGAATGTCCCGGTACATGGATGGCTTCCAGGGTGGTATTGCCGAAGGTTACTGTATCGCCATCGTGCAGGTATTCGCCCAATGGCACAGGTTCCTCTTTCAGTTGGAAGCCGAACATACGGCTCTGCTTCGGCGCGCTTTCCAACCAGAATTCATCGGCTTGATTGGCCCGTGCATGCAACCCGAATTCCTGGAGCATGAACGGATTACCGAAGATGTGGTCCAGGTGCAGGTGCGTATTGAGCAGGTACTTCGGTTTCAACTCGTTGCCGGTGATGAAATCCTTTAGTTTCTGTTTTTCTTCCTCATAGAAGCAGCCCGGATCGATGACCACCGCCTCTTTGGTCTCGTCCCACAGCACGTAACAGTTGACCGGGAACATATTGAACTCAAATCTTTTTATCTTCATGTCTATTCTTTAATTATATCTTATAACGGTACATAAACTACCTTTTTGGTCTGGAAGAACTCTTCGTCGAAATCATCACTCAGGGCATGCAACGTGGTTTTGTGCTTGAAGGGCATGGTTTCGTGCTCCAGCTCTCCACCTTTAAGGCATATCAATCCATTGGGCAGCGCGTTCTGCTGCTTCTGACCGATGTTCTTTTTGACAATCTTGATCAGGTCGGCCAGCGGCATCACGGCCCGGCTTACCACGAAATCGAACAACTGTTTCTCTTCCTCGGCCCGTGTGTGACGGAAGGTGACGTTGGTCAGCCCGATGCTGGCAGCCACTTCCATAGCCACCTTCACCTTTTTGCCGATACTGTCCACCAGGTGAAATTTCGTTTCCGGAAAGAGGATAGCCAATGGGATACCCGGAAAGCCGCCTCCGGTTCCCAGATCCATGACAGTGGTTCCCGGACGAAAACGAATTACCTTCGCAATGCCCAGCGAGTGGAGCACATGGTGTTCGTACAGGTTCTCAATATCTTTTCGCGAAATGACGTTGATCTTTGCATTCCAGTCTGTATATAAATCATAAAGAGCGGCAAATTGTTCGCGTTGCTTCTCCGTCAGATCCGGAAAATACTTTAAAATGATATCCATGATTATTGTGTCGTTGTTACTCTTTCAGTGCTTTGAGTACGGCATGGGTTCCCAGAATTCTCTCCATCATGGAGAAGGGGATGGTGACGGACACCGGACCGTTGGAGTAGGGGGCGATGTCATATACATTATAAAAGAAGGTAATGCCATTATGATCCAGGTAGAAGTTCTCTACCGGAGCTATTTCGCCGGTCACCCCGAAGCCGAGGTCTTCCAGCTCTTCGTGAGTGGTTACGTTATGTTCGGCCATGAGTTGGTTCCATATCAGGTCGGTCAGGATCTCCCGGTAGTCGGGCACATCGAACAGGTCGTCCAGATGCAAGGGTTTCATGGTGGTGAGGTCGATGTTCAGGAAGTGCGTGGCATACATGCTGTGGGCACCTCCGGTATATTCATCGTAATAAGCCTTGTACACCAGCAGGTTCTGTTCGTAGAACTGTACTCTTCCCTCAATGTGCTTGAAGTAAGAGTACCAACCGCCAATCATCTGCTTGTCGGAATTGTTCTTCAGGTCCTCCTGGTACATCGGTTCTAGGTCAGTACGGTAACTGTTTATGTATTCTTTGGTGTATTCCTGCATCACTTCCTGCGGTTGCTTTCCGGCATATTTCTCGTCGAAGCAAGCCGCGATGAAATGGGAGGTAAGTGTATCCTTCAGTGCCGCATCCTTGGATTGGGCAGGATAGACGAACTGGATGGTCAGGTTACAGGCCGGGCGGGCTGTATCGCCGAAGAGGTGTTCCGTCTGGCTGATGGAGATACTGTCGAACGTCAGTTCGCCTACATTTTTCTTCTTGTCGTCGCAAGAGAACAAAATGGCACTTGCCGAAAGCAGAAAGGCAAGCAGTGTAACATATTGCTGTTTCATAGGTTGTTTTATTTAATAATACAACAAACAAGGTGCCGTACTTTATCGACAAATATATAACTAATTAACGATATCGTCCAACAAAAAAGGAAATATTATGGCTTTTGGCGATGAAATCTCCCTATATTTGCACCCTATATGCAGAGATTTCGTTACATATTGCTTATTCTACTTGCCTCACTCACAGCGCAAAAGACGATGGCGCAAGTTCGTGGAACGGTAAAAGATATCGCCGGTGAACCCTTGCCCGGAGTACATGTTTTTTGGATTCATTCGGACGATGGGGCGACGACCGATGCCGAAGGTGTTTTTTCTATCCCGGTGAAAGGGAAAGCGAATGCGTTGGTATTCAGTTTCATTGGCTTCGCCAACGATACAGTGACGGTGGACGACCGGACGAAAGCACTCGAAGTAGTGCTGCGCGAAGGGGTGCTGCTGGACGAGGTCAGCGTATCGGGCCGCAAGCTGGGCACGCTGAAACTACGCAACAGTGTGCTGAACGAGGATATGATAAGCAGTGCCGAGCTCAGCCGGGCGGCTTGTTGCAACCTGGGCGAGAGCTTCACCACCAATCCGTCGGTGGATGTGAGCTACTCCGACGCGGCAACGGGGGCGAAGCAGATTAAACTCCTGGGACTCTCGGGCACGTACGTGCAGATGATGACGGAGAACATTCCCAACTTCCGCGGAGCAGCCGCCCCGTATGCCTTGGGCTACGTGCCAGGCCCGTGGATGCAAAGCATACAGGTGAGCAAGGGAAGCTCGTCGGTGAAGAACGGATACGAGTCGATCACCGGGCAGATCAACGTGGAGTTCAAGAAGCCGCAACTCCCCGAGGCCGACTGGTTGGCTCTGAACCTCTTTGCTGCCAGCACCGACCGCTACGAAGCCAATGCCGACGCCACCCTGAAACTATCCCCACGCTGGAGCACTTCGCTGCTGACACACTACGAGAACGAAACGAAGGCGCACGATGCCAACGGCGACGGCTTTGCTGACATTCCCCGGGTGGAGCAGTACAACCTGTGGAACCGCTGGGCCTACATGGGCGACCGCTACGTATTCCAGGCAGGCATCAAAGCACTCTCCGAGCGACGCAGCAGTGGACAAGTGAACCACGGCGGCGGGCAAATGGATATGCCGCAGGAACTCTACGAGATAGGCATCAACACGGACCGCTACGAGTTCTTCACCAAGAACGCTTATATATTAGATAAGGAGAAGGGTACCAACCTGGCACTCATCGTCCAGGGATCGATACACAACCAGGATGCGGCGTACGGGCACAAGCTGTACGACGTAGACGAGTCCAACGCTTATGCCTCGCTGCTCTTCGAAACGTCGCTGGGCGAACGT
The DNA here is from genome assembly GCA_031555765.1 of Bacteroides sp. Taxonomy (GTDB): domain Bacteria; phylum Bacteroidota; class Bacteroidia; order Bacteroidales; family Bacteroidaceae; genus Bacteroides. The sequence goes on from JAVBUC010000040.1 coordinate 42,640, forward strand.
CATTCGCTCTCCACCGGACTGAACTTCAACTACGACGGATTCGACCAGCGTTACCGCCTGTCCAACGATACACAACAGGCCCTGACCAACGACTTCGTCCGCGAAGCTGTCTACGGCGGATACGTGCAGTACACATATAACCTGGACGATAAGCTGGTGCTGATGGGCGGCCTGCGGGGCGATCACAGCAGTGCGTATGGTTTCTTCGTCACACCGCGGGCGCACGTCAAATACACTCCCAATGAGTACCTACACTTCCGTCTCTCGGCCGGGAAGGGCTACCGGAGCAACCAGGTGTTGGCCGAGAACAATTACCTGCTGGCCAGCAGTCGCCAGGTGATTATCGCCGATCAGCTGGAGCAGGAAGAGGCGTGGAACTACGGTGCCAGCATCGCCACGTACCTGCCCATCTTCGGAAAGATGCTGAACCTCAATGCGGAGTATTACTACACCAATTTCATCAACCAACTGGTGGTGGACATGGATACCGATCCGCATGCCGTTTCGTTCTATAACCTCCGGGGGAGGTCGTACTCGCAGGTGTTCCAGATCGAAGCCAGTTACCCGTTCTTCAAGGGCTTCACGCTCACGGGTGCCTGGCGTCTGACGGATGTGAAGACCACCATCAACGGACAGCTCACCGATAAACCGCTCACCAGCAAGTACAAAGGGCTGCTCACCGCGTCGTACCAAACACCGCTCGGCCTGTGGCAGTTCGATGCCACCGTGCAGCTCAACGGCGGGGGACGAATGCCTACTCCCTATACGCTGAATGGTGCCCCTTCGTGGGATGCCCGCTACGGAACTTATGAGCAACTCAGTGCACAGGTCACCCGCTACTTCCGGTGGGGGTCTATCTACCTGGGCGGCGAGAACCTGACCAATTTCAAACAGAAGAATCCCATCATCGACGCTGCTCATCCATGGGGCGACAACTTTGATGCTACGATGGTGTGGGGACCGATACACGGTGCAAAAGCCTACATCGGCTTGCGTTACCACCTCCCTCGAATATAAATAAGAAAAACATATATGCGTATGAAAACAAGAAGAGTATGGGCCGTTCTCGCAATGGCATTTATCGGAACCGTGGTCGTCATGGCAAAGGATTTTCGCACAGTGGTATTCCAGGTGGACCAGATGCACTGCGAAAATTGCGAACGCAAGGTACAGAACAACATGAAGTTCGAGAAGGGCATGAAGGAGGTAAAGACGGATCTGAAGACGAAGACCGTCACTATCACCTACGATGCGGAGAAGACCAATGTGGAGAAACTACAAGCCGGATTTAAGAAATTTAAGTACGAAGCAAAGGTCGTAAAGGAGGAAAAAGAGAAGAAATAGCTGACTTTTTTCTATCTACAGGGAGTTTTATTTTAGACCTTCACATCTTCCAACCCTTCTGAAACCCTTTGTTCATCGATGTTACAGTATGGAGGGGGAGTCTTTCATCTGCTGTTCACGCTATTCACTGTCAGGATCCGTGATTTAACAAACAAATTTGGGTTCATGCAACTAATTAAGAGCCACTTCGCAGTGTATCCTCAGGTTATTTTTGTACTTCCCGGAGGCTATATTGCTCCATGCAACAGGCAATACGTGTTTAAGATTGAAGCTATTTGCTATTCCACAGCTGTGGAACGACCATTCCACGTTTGTGGAACAGCTATTCCACTACTGTGGAACGGCCATTTCACAGCTGTGGAACAGCAATCATCCTCCTGCAAAGCAGATTATAGCCTTACTGTGTATCAGATATAGCCTCCTGGAAGTACGTATTTATCCTAACTGTACAGCCGGGTTTTCCCAGTCGGGAGCTTCCTGGGCACTGGCAAATGCTGTGCCCAGGAAGCAAGAGGATAAATACTCTGAATAAGAAAGGTGCGCGAGTAGTGCGTGACTTTATTTGAAAAGGTACAGGTCGGCTGGCGAGAGGTATACGCCGAGTTTCAGCCCGTACTTCCGGCAGGAGGCCGAGAGGTCTTTTATGACATCGCACCACTGGTCGGTGTCGAGCTTTTTCAGGTCGAATACCTTCGGGTCTTCCATCCCGTTGCCCCATTCTATGCGAGTGTAGGTATTGGGGCCGAAGTGGATGAAGGCGATGAACTCATTCTGCAACGCCGCCAGTTGGTTGGGGGTAGGGACTACGTGGGCAGCTTTGCTGATGATAGTCTCATCAGTGTCGGTGACTTCGACCTTGATGGCGTGATCGAATTTCATCTCCTGCTGCTGGGCATAGACCGGCGAGAGCAGGAAGAGCGTGCATAAGGGTAGTATGAGTTTCTTCATGACATTTTTCTTTCAGAATCAGCAACTCCCACGGTTCCAGTATCCCACGGTCACCCTCTTTCATGGCTTTTCCTGAAATAAGTTCTTTGGCTTGGGGGCAAATATAGTACCCCAATCAGCATTTATTTATTTGAGATCAACTAAATTTCCACGCGTGCTTCCAGCTTCGCCCGGATGGCCTGTTGCAGGCGATCCTTCACCTCATCCATCGGCACTTCCCGGCCGAGTTCCTTTTGCAATGAAGTTACTCCCTTATCAATAAAGCCGCAAGGATTAATATAACTAAAATATCGCAAGTCCGTATTGACATTGAATGCCAGTCCGTGCATGGTGACGTAGTGGCTGCTTCGTACACCGATGGCGCAAATCTTGCGGGCACGGGGCGTATTGCCATCCAACCACACACCGGTGGCTTTGTCCAGCCGTGCAGCAGTGATGCCATACGAGGCACACACGTCGATCACCGCCTCTTCCAGCAAGTGTACATACTCCTTCAGCCCCAGATGAAATTCTTCCAGGTTCAGGATAGGGTAGGATACAAGCTGACCCGGGCCGTGGTAGGTGATATCGCCTCCCCGGTCTATGTGGTACAGCGTAGCGTCGATGGCTTTCAGCTGTTCCTCGCCCAGGAGCATATTCATCTCCTTGCCGCTACGGCCCAGCGTGTACACATGCGGATGCTCGCACAAAATGATGCGGTTGGTATAAGCCGCGCCCGACTGCTTGGCGAGGACCAGTTCGTCGAACCAGTCCGTTTGTTTCTGCCAGGCATCGGCATAGGGGATAACTCCCCAATCGATTGTCATGTTCTCCATTTGTCGTTAAAAATTAGCAGTGACCTGCATCACGAAACTGCGGGGTGCCGATACGTCCATTGGGCGGAACGAGTACTCCGTGTTCAGCAGGTTATTAATATTGAATTGGAATCGGAACTTGTCGGTCACCTTCACGCCGGCGCGCAGGTCCATGGTGAATGCACCGGTGTTATTATCCATCCAGTAGTCGTGCAAGTCGCCGAAGAGCAGTCCGCGTACATAGTCCATGACGTCGGGTTCGGCTTTGGCACGCTCGTCCACCATGAAGTAGTCCACGGCCAGCGTTTTGCTGCGCCACACCAGATTGGTGCCCAGGCTCAGACGTTTCCAGTCGATGTCGAACACGCCTTTCACTGAATGCTTCTGACGGTATTTGAGGTACTTCGAGTTGTTCGATTTCGACTTGAACTGCAACGGGTCCGTGTAGGCAGCTTCCTTGGCATTGGTCTCCTTGTAGTTCATGTCCTCCGGTTCTGTGTACACGTAGCCAAAGTTGTAAGTGAACCGCGTGGCCGGACCGATGTCACACATACCCATCACGGACAGGTCCACACCGTAGATGCGGGCGTCGCTCACGTTAGAGAAGTTGGCACCGATGCCTGGCATCTGTCCGTTCATCACCATCGTTACTACCTGGAGCAGATTGTCCACGTAGGCGTAAGTCTCATTATTGAACAGGCCGATGTTGAACTCGATCATGTCCTTGTACTGGGTGTAGAACCCTGCCACGTCGATGAATCCTTTGAACGGGCCCAACTTATACCCTTGCTTGAAACCGATCTCGGCATTGAATCCGCTCTCGGGCTTCAGAGCAGTGTTGGGGTATCCGCCGATACCGCCGATGTCGCGACGGATGAACTTCTCCGTGAGCGACGGGTAACGGTAACCTTGCCCAAAGGAAGCGCGCAGGAAGCTGTAGTCGGCCAATTGGTAGTTCAATCCTCCCCGGAATACCGGTTTGAAGGGAATGGACACGCCCAGCACGTTGGTCTCCGCTTCGCGGTAATGCTGGTCCACCCGGTAGTACTCGAAGCGTACGCCCAGTGAGAGGTTCAGCTTGTCGAAGAACTTGTCATCGTACTGGAAGTAGAACGCGGCGTTATCGCTCTGGTGTGAAGTCTGCATATTGGCCGAGTTGGCGTAGAGATGGTCGTACGTGGCTCCGGCGGTAATCTGCGCCCGGTCATACTTCTTGGTGAACTGGTAGTCGAGGAAGTATTGCAGGGTCTTGTCCGGATTCTTCTGCACGTTGTTGGTGGGTTCCGAGCCGAGCCATTCCATCAGTCCTTGCGTGTTGAAGTTCCCGTCGGCATCTGTAAAAGAGGGGAATGGTTGGCGCGCCATGACATACGCTATCAGGTCCATATAGTCGGCCGACGTAGCTTTCGGGAAAAACTCCTTGCCCACATTGCCCACAGTATTCATGAAGCCACTCAGGTCTTGCTTCCACAACGGCTGTATCAGCGTGGAGCCCAGCCGCACCAGGTCGGCTTGCGAGAGGTTCATCAGTTGGGGCAGGTTCAGCCCCATGTTGTCAACAATATCGAGCAGTTGCAGGTCAGTGGGCTTGGATACAAGCTTGTCGCCCCGGTAGAAGAAGCGTCCCTTGATGCGGTGGGTGGTATTGTTGTTGGCATTGTTGTACGTCAGGAACGGGTCAATGTAGAAGGTGTTCCCTTCGCGCCCCATGTTGCTCATGGGCGAGGGGCGGTAAGGCTCCTCGGGCGAACGCCACAGGAAGAAGTCACCGTACTTGTTGTTCAGGAAGTTGGCATTGGCACCGTAGCTCAAACCTTGTACGTTTGGGTCGTGATAGGTCACGTTTCCACCCAGGCGCAGGCGGCGGTTGAAATCGCGTTCCCGGTAACCCTCGTCGGTAAACCAGTCGAGTGCTCCCATTACGTCGAAGTTGCCTATGCGGCGGGCGTGCGAGATATCGAATCCTTCATAAATCGGATTCCCTACGCCCGAAAGGAGATTGCCGCGCAGGAACGGTTTCACCTGAAACTTGCCATTGTCCCAGGAGTCGGAATCCCACCATTTATAGCTATCCTGAACCGGATCTCCGTAAACACCAACGTACATGTTCACGCGTGTGCTAGGCTCCAGGCCGGGACGGGTGGTGCGCACATTGATGATGCCGTTCAGGGCCGACGAGCCATAGAGCACGGACGATGCCCCCTTGATGACCTCCACCTGCTCGATGTTCTCCATCGGGATGGTGTTCCAGTTGATCTCGCCCACGCCGGGTGTGAGTACCGACATACCATCCACCATGATCAGGCTCCGGCTTCCCACGCCATACGTCCAACCGCTACCGCTACGGATAGAGGGTTGCTTGTCGTTGATATCCACACCTGGGATGGTAGCCAGCGTAGTACGGATGTCCGACGGGTCCTGCCGGGCGATGTCCGCCGCCTTCAGCACATTCATGGACACGGTGATGTCGCTCAGTTTCTGTTCGAAGCGGCCCACACTCACCACCACCTCGTCCAGCGCATTGATAGCCGGCTTCAGGTAGATGTTCTGTGTGACGGTTCCATGGTACGGAATGATGAGGGAGAAGTTCTGTGTGTTGTAACCCAGATAGCTGCAAATCAGCACCAGCCCGCCTTCGGGCACTTCCAGCTCATAGTTGCCGTCCACATCGGATATTACCCCGTGCATACCCGCCTTGTCATTGTAATAGACGCTGGCACCGATGAGAGGCGTATTGTTATCGGTAGCGTCGTAAATGGTTCCTTTTACTTTCTGTTGCGCTGAAACCGTTCCGGCCAGCAGCATACCTAATATAATAAGGTGTAGTTTCTTCATCATGGATACGTTTGGTTATTTACTCAGGTCTATTCCCAGTTCCAGGCGAGTGGTCTGCGGGAGGATACTCGTCATCTGCTCAACAAGCCCACTGATCATCCCGGCAGTAGCTTCGTCCACCGGCAAGTAGTCAATCAGTGCCGGAAGCAAGGGGAGGATAGGGGCCAGCGTGGCTTGGTCGATGAAAACAGACACGGTTCCATTGTCATTATCACGCACATGGAAAGGGATGCCTTCCTGTCCCCACTGCAAGACTTGCGAAAGCAGTGAGATAATCTCGATAACACTCATAGCCCGCGTATCAGCATTGGCCGTTGACGTTTTCAGGGCAGCTGCCTGCGCTTTGTTGGCTTGCACCAGGGCGGTGATCATTCGCACATCGGGCGATACATACAGCAGACTATTCTTGGAATAAAACGAACAAATATTCAACGGAGAGTCTGTCCAAACCGCATCTGTCCGGGTACTACGATACCTGGCCGAGATATTGCCATCGGCACCGAAAGTGATTGTTTGCAGGTATTGCTGTACGTATGAGCTGCCTATACTGGATAGGAATACCGCCAGTTGGGTAGCCATCACGGCCGATTCGCCGCTGGCTTCCCAAGTGAGACGCAACGGCATGGAATGTACTTCACCGGTAGTGGCATCCATATCGATAGGAGCCAGGTTCCAGGTCCCCACCATCGGGTTGGTGGGCTGTTCCACTTTCAAATTCAAAGTGAACAACGATGCACGGACCGATCCCTCGTATTGCAGGACATTGCCGGATGAGGTGGTGGTACTTCCATTGAAAGCATACGAGTCGGTCGATGGCACCAGTGTCACCTCAAAGGAAGATAATGTTTCGCCGGGAATGATATTCTTCAGCGTGACGGTGGCTTTCTCACCGTCGGATGTATTGAAACGGGCTTCTTTACCCTCCCATTCATTGCCACTGTACAGCAGGTTTAGTTGGTTGCCCGAAGAGGCTCCACCGCTGAAATAAGCAGCATTCACAGTTTTAGGTGCAGGGCCTGGATACTCATCATCCTGGCTGCATCCGCCGACGATTATTCCGAGCGGGAGCAGTAAAAAGAGTAGTTTACATAGTTTATTACTTCTCATGTTTTGGGTTATTGGGGTTACTTACTAAATATACAACAAAGTTCCGTATTAAAAAGCCGACAAACAAGGCCTAATTTGCTTAAAATGTGGTCTATTTTTCATATGCCGGTTACTTTTATTGTACGATATGTTACAAACTAAAGAAAAAAGAATTAATTTTGTAATAACCAATTAATAGATAGCATGACTTCTGAAATTACCGAAATCTCTTTGCCCTGCAATGCGGTGGCAAAAACTAATTTATCATTTGAAACACTGAATAATTACAAACTCATTTATCAACTCAATTTCAGTGTTTGCGCGGTTTGCCTGAGCGGTAGAGTTACAGTTAGAATTAACACGACAGATTACGAATTGGTGCCCAATGACTTAGTAACCATTTTTACGGGTACTGTTGTGAAAATTAAACAAGTTTCCTCTGATGCCAGACTTACCTTGGTCTGCTTTTCTCCGGAAGTGGCTAATCAGGTTAATCCCCTGAGAGTCACCGGCGAATTCTTTACTGTAATTCTTGACAGGCCTGTGCTCGGCCTGAGAAATGAACCAGCTTTCTACTTCAAGGATTATATCTCCTTACTAAATCATGCAGGGCAGCACCAAGTCATGGATAAATCTGCTGATTTTGTTATTGCATCCTATAATTCGATCCTTGTAGCCACTCAGCTGGTTTACAAGTCTCACACACTGAGGCAAAAGACAGTTAGCCGCAAAGAGGAAATCTGCCGGGAACTCATCGAACTAATTACTCAAAACTACGTACAACAACGACGCGCTCAGTATTATGCGGATACATTAGGTATCTCTCTGCAACATCTCAGCACGACCGTGAAGAACGTAACCGGTAAAAACGTACTCGACATCATTGCTTATATGGTTATTATGGATGCCAAGTCGAAGTTAAAGACTACCAACATGACCATCCAGGAAATAGCTTTCTCACTGAACTTCCCGAGTGCTTCGTTCTTCGGCAAGTATTTCAGAAGACATGTCAATTTAACGCCGCTGGAATACCGAAAACGATAACCGTCCCAACCGTAAACTGTTGAGCACCACCGATACGCTGGAAAAAGCCATCGCGGCACTGGCAATCATCGGGTTCAACAAGATTCCACTGCCGGGATAAAGTATTCCGGCAGCAATGGGTATGCTTATCAGGTTGTATATAAATGCCCAGAACAGGTTCTCGCGTATCAACTTGGTAGTTTGGCGGGAGAGATCAAACGCTTGGGGAAGCAACAGTAGATCCGAAGTCATCAACGTCACCATCGCCACATCCATCGCTATATCAGCACCTTTCCCCATTGCTACACTTACATCGGCCAGAGCCAATGCCTGAGAGTCGTTGATGCCGTCGCCCACCATGGCTACGGTTTTGCTTTGCATTTGCAACTCGCGCACGAAGTCCTCCTTGTCATCGGGGAGAGCGTCGGCAGTGAAGTGCTCGATGCCGAGTTGGCGGGCTAGTGAGGAAGCTGTCCGTTGTCCGTCGCCGGTAAGCATGTACACTTCGATTCCCTGACGTTGTAACTTCTTGACCGCAGCAGCCGATGTAGGCTTCACCTGGTCGGACACGGCAATGACCGCCAACACTTCCGTTCCACATCCGAAATAGATGATGCTGCTTCCGTCCGATTCGTATTCTACCACCATTCCTGCTACTGTGTCCGGAAGAGGTGCATTAAAATCCTTGAGTAATTTATGGCTGCCCACCCAGTAAGAATGTCCCTGGTACACAGCTCGTATGCCTTTCCCTGTCAGACTCTCAAACTGGTTGAGGCGGGCCGGAATGATCTTATTTTCCTGCTTTAAGGCTTCGACAATGGCCCCGGCAGTAGGATGCTCCGATTTAAGTTCGGCAGCCAACAACACTTCTTTGTAATGCGGTTGCTTCTCACAAGCCCATAATATGCTTCTGACAGAGGGTCGCCCTTCGGTCAACGTCCCCGTTTTGTCCAATACCACGGTATTTACCTTTCTCATTTGTTCCAGTGCCACCGCATCCTTAATCAGAATGTGTTGCGAGGCGGCTTTGCCGATACCTACCATCAAGGCAGTAGGAGTAGCCAGCCCCAGCGCACAAGGACAAGCGATGACCAACACAGACACAGCCGAAAGAATGGCGTGCGAGAAGTAATCCGGACCACCGATGGTGAGCCACAAAATCAACGTCAGCAGGGAAATACCCAGTACAACGGGAACAAATATATTGGTTACTTTATCTACAATGCGTTGTACAGGTGCTTTGCTTCCTTGCGCTTCCTGCACCATGCGGATGATGCGGGCCAGCACAGTTTCCGTTCCCACCTGAGAAGCTTGCACCACAAAGCTTCCCCGTTGGTTGATGGTGCCGGAGAACACCTTGTCACCTTTCTTCTTTTCCATCGGGATGGGTTCGCCACTGATCATACTTTCGTCGACAAACGAAGTTCCTCCCAGTACCAATCCATCTACCGGTATCTGTTCGCCGGGGCGTACTGACACCTTATCACCTACTTGCAGAAGCGAGATAAGTACTTCCTGTTCAACCTCGTTACGAATTACCCGGGCTGTTTTAGGTTGCATGCGCATCAGCTTCCGGATGGCAGTAGAGGTGTTTCCTTTGGCACGTTCTTCGAGCAACTTGCCGGTCAGCACAAAGGCGATGATAACCACCGCAGCTTCGTAATAATAATGAGGTTCCAGCCCTCGTTTGTACCAGAAGTCCGGGAAGAAAGTATTGAACGCACTAAACAGGAAAGCAATGGATGTGCTCAGAGCCACCAAGGTATCCATGCTGCTACGTCCCAACCGGGCTTGCTGCCAGGCACCCTTGTAGAATGAGCTCCCGAAGAGCAATAACACCGTCAGGGAAAGGACGAGTTGTGTTTCGTCCGAATAGGAGAAGTGGAATACCATAGCCAACAACATGATGGGCACAGCGAATATCCAGGAACCAATGACTTGCCGTTTCAACAGGCGGTACCGAGCTTGCTGCAGTTCCTCACGCCCTTCTTCCGTGGCAGCAGCTTCTTCCACTACCAAGTCGTAACCTCCTTTTTGCACGGAGCTTTTTATCTGTTCGGGGGTAATCTTTCCGGCTTCGTAGGAAACAAGCAACATATTGGTGGCAAAGTTGACCGATGCTTCCACCACGCCGGGCAATTGCCTCACCGTTTTTTCTACATTGTTGGCACATACTGCGCAGTGCATATTCAGCACAGGAAATGCTCTTTTAGTGATAGGACTCATGTATGTGTATTTTGAATGAATGCACTAATAAAAACACCTGAAGAAGGGTATTGTTCGGATACCTCGTTTCCGAATAAGCAGAAGCCACAGGAGATCCATTAAATAAATGAATCCGCTGTGGCCACTGAGTGATGGAATAACGTCTGTTTATTTCTTCATCCGGACGACGCGGATACCCGTCCAGTCTTTGTTGCGATCGAGCATGTTCTTCAATGCAATTTTGTCAACAATCACTTTTCCTTCTTTAGAAGAGGCGTGCAGCAGACAAAGATTGTCTTTGATGTAGATGGCGATACCCATGTGGCTGACGTCCAGTCCCGGAGTTGCCGAAGTAATGGCGATGATGTCTCCGTTCTTGATCCAGGGAAGACCTTCCACCGGCAAATCATTTTTAGGTAGCCAGTAAACAGCTTGTCCGGTAAGGGCCTTTTCATATTCCTTCATCTTGGCTACATTCGCAGGTGAGTTGGCCAACTGACGGTATTGATCCGGATGAGCAGACATGTACGAAAGGTTCAGCTTAACCATGTATGAACTGTTTGCAGCAGTCACATCTTCGAGGAAGCCGTGACGTACACCGTTATTGATCCAGTCGGCTACGTAGTGCAGACGTGAAGTATATCCGTCGATCACACCGTCGCGGTAGCGGATGCGTCGCAGGTTCTGTGCAAAATCTGCTTCGAGCATGGCATCGCCCTGTTGCGGACAGAGAGACATGGCCAGTACGCTTTCTACCAACGTGGTGCAGTCCACCTCGTCACACATGAAATTAAGTTCTTCCGTATCTTCATTGTCCAGCGGATGTGCTGCATACGGAGTTCCGATGAATGTTTCGGCATTGCCTAACATCAGGTTGACTTCCTGAGCAGCTGCGGGAGTGCCTATCAGGAGGGTTCCCAGTACAAATAATTTAATTGCTTTCATTTTCTTTCTTAATTATATTACTACTACTTTACTTTCATGGATGCTTTCACGAAATAGAGGATGAGCAGCAGGTAAGCCACCAGTGCTACTACTTCTGACCAGGAGTTCTGCATCCAGGCTACGTTGGCCAGGTTGATGCCTCCGAAACGCATGGCGGCACTGACTACTCCCATCAACGCACCACCGGCAATAAATCCGGAGGCCAGCAGGGTACCTTTCTCGCCACGTTCTGTATTCAGGGTAGAATCTTTGCTGCGGGTAGTGACAAACCAGTTCACGGCTCCACCTATCACAAGCGGTATGTTCAGTTCCAACGGAATAAACATACCCAGGGCAAAGGCCAGCGCAGGAATCTTGAATGCCGTCAGCACGATGGCCAATACCGCGCCGATGCCGTATAGCAGCCACGGAGCACCTACACCGCTCATCAACGGTTCGATGACAGCTGCCATGGCATTAGCCTGGGGAGCAGCCAACGCACCGCTGGAAAATCCATATGTTTTGTTCAGGATAATCATGACACCACCTACCGTGGCAGCCGAAACAAGTGTTCCGAGGAACTTCCACGTCTGCTGTTTGTAGGGTGAGCTACCCAGCCAGTAGCCTATCTTCAGGTCGGTAATGAATCCGCCGGCCATAGAGAGAGCCGTACAGACCACACCACCCATCACCAGGGAAGCTACCATGCCCGACGGGCCTTTCAGTCCCACGGACACCATGACCACAGAGGCGATGATGAGTGTCATGAGCGTCATGCCCGATACCGGATTAGTACCTACGATGGCAATGGCATTGGCCGCTACGGTGGTGAAGAGGAAGGAGACACCGGCTACCAACAGGATAGCTACTACAGTGTGCACCAGGTTGCCCTGCATCACGTCGAAATAAAAGAACAGGAAGATCAGTACCAGTGTGAGGATAGAACCGATGGCGATGAATTTCATAGACAGATCGCGCTGGGTGCGTAGCATGGTCTTCTCCACGGTATTCTTGCTACCCATTTCTTTGGCAGCCAGTCCCACGGCACTCTTGATGATGCCCCACGAACGGACGATACCGATAACACCGGCCATGGCAATACCTCCGATACCGATGCTTTTGGCATAGTGCTTAAATATTTCTTCGGGCGACATGGAACCAACGGTTGCCACGATGTCCGGATTCCAGGCATTCAGCACGCTATCGCCCCAGAAGAGCGACATGCCAGGTACGATAACCCACCATACCAGCAGCGAGCCGGCACAGATGATCGATGCGTATTTCAGTCCCACGATGTAGCCAAGTCCCAACAAGGCGGCTCCCGTATTGACTTTGAAGACTAACTTTGCTTTCTCGGCCAGTAATTCGCCGGCGGCACATACACGGGTGGTGAAGTTCTCGTTCCACCAACCGAAGGTAGCCACGATAAAGTCGTATAAACCACCGATGAGTCCGGCAAAGAGCAACGGTTTGGCCTGGTTGCCACCCTTCTCACCCGACACAAGAACCTGTGTGGTAGCCGTAGCTTCAGGAAACGGGTATTCACCGTGCATATCGCTGACAAAATATTTGCGGAAAGGAATCAGGAACAAGATACCCAGCACACCGCCGAGCAGTGAACTGATGAATACCTGCATGAAGGTAACGGTCATTTCGGGATATTTGTCCTGGAGGATGTAAAGAGCCGGAAGAGTAAAGATGGCACCCGCCACGATAACCCCCGAGCAGGCACCGATGGACTGAATGATAACATTCTCGCCCAGCGAGTTCTTGCGCTTACAAGCACCCGATACGCCCACGGCAATGATGGCGATGGGGATGGCTGCTTCGAATACCTGACCTACTTTCAGCCCCAGGTAAGCGGCCGCTGCCGAAAAGAGGATGGCCATGGCGATACCCCATGATACCGACCAGAAGTTGACCTCCGGATACGTTTTATGCGGGTTCATCAGGGGATTGTACACTTCACCCGGTTTCAGTTTCCTGAATGCATTCTCATGCAGTCCGGTGAACTTGTCTTTTTTCTCTTGTTCCATAGTAAATAAGTTCTTTATTTGAGATGTCAAAGTAAAGAAAAAAAAAGGAGAACCGAAAGGTTCTCCTTATACTATTTGTTTAGAATTTATTTAGCATTCTTTTCCGTCATGTCACCTTCGATGTACAAACGTATCATTTCGGTCTTTGCATTGGTACGCAGGGTGATCGATTTACGGAAGTGTCCGGGTGCTTTGCCTGCGCCGTTGTATGTCACCTTGATGGTTCCTTTCTTACCGGGCAAAATGGGTTCTTTCGTATATTCGGGCACTGTACATCCGCAGGAAGCTACCGCCTGATGAATCACAAGAGGAGCGTCGCCGATGTTGGTAAATGTAAAGGTGCAATCTACTACCGGATTGTTCTCAGAGAACGTACCGAAATCATGCGAAGTCTTATCAAATTTGATATCTGCTGCTACCTGAGCCGATGCGTAGCTTATGACGGCTACCAGCATCATGAGAGTCAAAAGTATCTTTTTCATATTACAATCTGTTTTTAATAATTCCCGGCAAATGTAGTGTTTTTTGTTGAATTATTAATCTTTAATTGTGAAATAGTACAAATGGGACCAAGAAATATGGTACCCAAGCACTTCACTGTTGACTTAATTAGAGCTTGCGAATTACCCGGCAAGGGTTGCCAACGGCCACGCAATTGGCAGGAATATGATGGGTAACGACGCTTCCGGCACCTACTACCGCTCCTTTCCCGATGGTCACACCGGGCAGAATGATTGCACCTCCGCCTATCCATGCCTTGTCTTCAATAATAACAGGACGGGCGATAGTGACACATACCGACTTACCTTCCTGCCAATCTTTCATCATCCGTTCTTCTGCATAGGTGGAATGTGTGGCTGTGTAAAAGTACATTGTTGCCTATGCGGATATAGTTGTTATCTATAAAGGTGCAGTTCTGATTAATGATTGTCTTATTTCCGATGAAAATGTGTTTGCCGTACTCGCAGTGAAAATCGACATCGATATGGACATTCTCACCGATTGAACCGAACATTTCACGGAACGCTTCATGCCGGGCATTGCTTTCTTCAAACTCCAATGTACGAAGTCTTTTCATAAGATCGGCGGGCATTTAGTGCCATGTCGGTCAGTGCTTTTTCAGCCCCATCGAAAGGCATTTCGCGAAGGCATTTTTCATATTCAGTCATCACTGGGGATTTTTACTGGTTAACAATTTACGTCATAGGATAATTTTTTATCCCTTGAAGATAATTTGTTATCCTATGACGATAATTTATTATCCTAATGCGATAATTTTACTGCTTCTTCATGTCGAATCCTATCAACATGCCATCATAGCCGTTGGCCAACGTACCGATAGCTTTGATAGAAGTATTGCTGCTCTTGGAGCTCAGGAAAGCCAGTATCTTCAGCAACTTATCCGATTCGAACAGCAATTCCATGGTCGATGAAGTGCAGTTCACATTGGCACTAATATTCAGCAGATAAGCGTATGTGAGCTGTACCTTGCGGGTGCTCTTGTCATACGTATACGTTCCGCTCATGTTGCGAGCGCCCACTGTGCTGGTGAACGTGCTGTCGGCATTGAACGTGAAGTTCATTTGGCCCGGCTTGATACCTACCTTGGTCAGTTGGGCATCTACTTTCGACTCTACCGTTGATGCGGCAACAGCACCGCCGGCCTTCTTCAACAAGTCGTCCGACTTGAACTCTACGGCCGATCCGGTATAGTTCCATGATCCAGTGATGTTGTCCGAAGTGCTCAGACCGGTAACTGTACTAACTACTTTAGAGATTTTGTCCAGGTTCAACAAATCAGAAAGCGATTGTGCCTGGCCTTGTGTTGTGCACAAAAATGCTGCCGCGAAGGCAATCCATACTACTTTTTTACTCATACCTTTTACTTTGAATTAAGTTCTATATTGATGTTTGAAATGTAATCCAGAATTTCAGTGCGCCCCGTGCGGTTGTCGGACGAGGTAACGAAGTAGGGGGGAAGCTCCTCCCATTGCTTCTTCAGCTCGCGGAGGTAATTATTGATGTTCGTTTTCAGTCGTCCGCCCACCAACTTGTCAGACTTGGTGAAGACGATGGAAAACGGCACACCGTTCTCGCCCAACCATTCCATGAACTCCAGGTCGATTTTCTGCGGTTCCAGGCGACTGTCGATGAGCAGGAACAGGTTGGTCATTTGCTCCCGTTCCAGGATGTAATCCTCAATGATGGTACGTATCTGTTCCTGTCCCTTCTGTCCGCGCTTGGCATAGCCATAGCCGGGAAGATCCACCAGATACCAGCTCTTATTGATCAGGAAGTGGTTGATAAGCATCGTCTTACCGGGCGTGGCCGATGTCATAGCCAGTGCCTTGCGATTGGTCAGCATGTTGATGAGACTCGATTTACCTACGTTGGACCGACCGATGAAAGCGTATTCGGGAAAGATACCCGCCGGGCACTTCTTCACATCCGTGTTGCTAATCACAAATTCAGCACTTGATATTTCCATGTTATTCCTTATTTAATATATGTGTGGGGCGGAGCGACAAAGCCCATATCCCGATAAAAGTCAATAATCCGTTCAGCATCAGCAGCTCGTAGCCGAAGCGATACCCCGTTGTCTGCTCCACCCATTCTTCAATGAGGCAGCACAAAACCGGAGAGGCCACTGCCACATACGGCACCCATCGGTCGCGGGTGAGGCGACGGGTAAAAAGCCCGAAGGCAAACATCCCCAACAACGGCCCATACGTATATGAGGCAATGATATAGATGGCGTCGATCACGCTCTGGCTACCCAATGTCCGTATCAGGCAGATGGACAACACCAGTGCCACGGAGAGGATCACGTGTACGATCTCCCGTTTCCGGTGAGCCAACTGTTCCGAATCCTTTTCCACTTCGAGCATGTCCACGCATACGCTGGTAGTCATAGCCGTCAGTGCCGAATCGGAATTGCTGAACGTGGCAGCAATGATCCCGATGGTGAACAGCACCAGTACCACTTCGCCCAGATACCCCTGTGTGGCAAACATCGGCAGGATATCGTCGTTCAGCGGTGGGAGCGTCAGGTTCATCTTCCCGGCCAGTGCCAGCAGCAGGATGCCGAGGCAGAGAAACAGGAAGTTGAGCGGTAAGAAGGCAAAGCCGTAACAATACATATTCTTCTTCGCTTCGCGCAGGTTGCGGCAGGACAGGTTCTTCTGCATCATGTCCTGGTCCAACCCTGTCATCACAATCACAATAAAGATACCACTCAGGAACTGCTTGGCGAAGTGTTGCCGCGATGTCCAGTCATCGAACACAAAGATGCGACTATACTCACTCTCTCGAATGGTATTCACCACACCTCCGAAGTCCAGGTTCAGCCCATCTACTGTGAACCAGATGATGCAAATCAAAGCCGCCACCAGACAGAGGGTTTGCAACGTGTCGGTCCAAACAATGGTCCGTATGCCGCTTTTGTGCGTATAGAGCCATACCAATGCCACCGATACGGCTGCTATCACCTCGAAAGACACGCCCATCTCCCGGAGCACATACGTGTGCAGGATCAGGCAAACCAGATAGAGCTTCGCCGCCGTTCCCAGCATACGCGAGAGCAGGAAGAAGGACGATCCGGTACGATACGCGCGGGTACCGATACGATGACCGAGGTAACTGTAAATGCTGGTGAGATTCAACCGGTAGTACAGCGGAAGCAACAGGTGTGCCACTACCAGATAGCCGAAAAAGAAGCCGAACACCGTCTGCA
Organism: Bacteroides sp.; assembly: GCA_031555765.1. Taxonomy (GTDB): domain Bacteria; phylum Bacteroidota; class Bacteroidia; order Bacteroidales; family Bacteroidaceae; genus Bacteroides. The sequence continues at coordinate 59,568 of JAVBUC010000040.1, forward strand.
TGTAGGTCATGTCCATACCACGCACCATGCCGGGCACAGAGACAAACGTCACCCCGGAGATGCTGGCACCGATCATTCCAAATGAAACGATGTACCACGGCGAGCGGTTCTCTCCTTTAAAGAACACGGCATTCGATCCTCCCTTACGCCCGGTAATCCGGGCAATCAACAACAGCGCCGTAAAATAACAAACGATAGTGATGACAATCATCATAACGGCGGCAAAGATAGTGTTTATTTTGAAATGTTGTTCTCTTTTATCGAAGACATACATTGTCAGTACCGATAATTATTGCCATATTTGCACCGTCATCCACGTAAATATATGAGTCAACAATATCCATCGGTACTTCTGGAAAAGGCAGTGGGCGAGTTTGCCAAGCTGCCCGGCATCGGACGGAAAACGGCCATGCGCCTGGTTCTCCACCTGTTACGGCAGGATCCGGCAACGGTCGAAGCTTTCGGACAAGCCATCATCACGCTGAAACGGGAAGTGAAGTATTGCAAGGTGTGTCACAATATCTCGGATACGGAAACTTGCCGGATCTGCGCCAATCCGCAACGCGATGCCTCTACGGTATGCGTGGTAGAGAACATCCGCGATGTGATGGCGGTAGAAGCCACGCAGCAATACCGCGGACTGTACCATGTGCTGGGTGGAATTATCTCGCCGATGGACGGGGTAGGGCCGGGCGACTTGCAGATAGAAAGCCTGGTGCAACGGGTGTCCGAAGGGGAGGTAAAGGAGGTTATCCTCGCCTTGAGCACTACGATGGAAGGTGATACGACCAACTTCTACATCTACCGCAAGCTTGATAGATTAGGTGTGAAGCTCAGTGTACTGGCCCGCGGCGTATCGATAGGCGACGAACTGGAATACACCGACGAGGTGACGCTGGGACGCAGCATCGTGAACCGCACACCTTTCTCCGGAACTATATAAACTATTACTTTAATCATACGCATGGAAAAGCAAATTAAACAAGCAGTAAGACTTCTGAAACGACAATATACTCTGTTCTGGGTTATCCCCGTAGGAATTATCCTGGCAGGCGAGTGCGATTTATTCCCGGTGGGTCTGCTGGCCGATGACCAACGCACCACTTACCTGTTCGAAACAATCGCCATCCTCATCACTGCTGCCTGTGTACCCCTGGCATTGAAACTATTCAGTTGGGTGCTGACAAAGAAGATCGATGAGATGACCCTTCCCGTAGCACTGCAACAGTACACCCGCTGGAGCGGCGTGCGACTGATGTTGCTGGAGGTCGCCATACTGTTCAACCTAGCAGCTTACTACACCACCATGCACAGCACCGGAGCCCTCTGCGCCCTGATAGGACTCACCGCTTCGCTGTTCTGCATCCCCAATGAAAACAGACTTCGCAACGAATTGCATATAACTATTAACGAGGAATAAAAGATGAAGCAAAAAACCTTCTTGATGAACGACCGCATCCAGCTACGCGCCGTGGAGCCGGCAGATCTGGATGTGATGTACAACCTGGAGAACGACCCGACGATGTGGGATGTGAGCAGTTTTACCGTGCCCTATTCACGTTATGTCCTGCAACAATATATCGAACAGTCACAGTGTGATGTCTTTGCCGATAAGCAACTCCGCCTGATGATCACTCACCGGGACGACCGCCGGGTGATAGGTGTCATTGACCTGACCGACTTCGCACCTCTTCACGGGCGAGCGGCCGTGGGCATAGCCATACACCAAGACTTCCGCCAGCAAGGATATGCCATCGATGCGTTGGAACTTTTGTGCCAATATGCTTTTGATTTTCTTTCATTGAAACAACTGTACGCCCACATTCCGGCTCACAACGAAGCCAGTCTGAAACTCTTCGCCCACTGCGGGTTTGAACCCAGCGGACGGTTGAAAGATTGGATCCGGACAGAAGAGTCCTTCCAGGATGTGGTGATGGTACAACGCATTAATTCAAAAAAAAAGTAGGGTCTCTGCAGATCCCTACTTCGTTGTCAGTTCATGGAAGGTACTAGTGGAAAGCGCGACCAAGCTTCATACTTGCTGCCTAACTTTTCCATCGACTTCCGCCACATCACTTTCACTTCTTCTTCCAGGAGGTAGGAATTCTCTTCCTTACCTACGATCCAGGTATTTTCTTTGATCTCTTCTACCAACTGTTCGCCGCTCCACCCCGAGTAGCCCAGATAGAAGCGGATGTGCCCCTCTATCGGATTTCCTTGCAGGATGTATTTTTTCACAGCGTCGAAGTCGCCATTGAGATAGAGTCCGTTGCTCACGGGCAAAGCACCCGCTACATCGCTCAGGTTATGCAGGTAAAACAAGGTGTCGGTTCCCACCGGTCCACCTTTGTAGAGGGGTATCTCGTCGAGGTATTTGAATTCTTTCACAATATCATTCACGTACAACGGTAGTTCCTTATTGAGAACCAACCCCATGCTGCCTTCGCCAGAGTGATCAACCAATAGCACCACCGAACGCCCGAAAGTGGCATCACAAAGGAAAGGCTCCGAAATCAGGACCTTCCCGCGTGACGGCATTACGTTGTTCGATTGAATCTTGAATATGTCAGCGTTATTGTTCATGCCACTAATATAGAAAATAAATCGCAAGAACAAGTGCTTTTCTCCTTTTTTTTGTTGTTTTAGGTTTCTTTGCTTAACGGACAGGATGATTCTCGGCAAAAACCTTCATCCGTTCGTCCAATTGGGCGTACTGATGGTCTTTAATAAAGGAGGTACATGCCCGTAGACCTTGCTGCTGGCTGCCTGTGGTAACGAGCGAGATGGCACTCACACCGTAGTACATCAACTCCTGAGCCAGTTCGCCGCTGCTCATACCGGGGTAACCGATGGTGAAATAAAACCCGTCGGCAATGGGGTCGTCCAGATCCTTATCGTACACTAAGTGAAAATTATATTTCAAGAAAATTTCTTTCAGCTTGCGGGCCCGTTCGCCGTACACCTTCACTTCGTCGAGGAAATTGTACTTCCCCTCATTGGCAGCTTTCAGCATGGCAGCCATGGCAAACTGTGCCGAGTGGCTTGTGCCCGAAGAAAGGGCATACAGTACGCGGTGAATGAATACGGTTCCGAAGGTTCCTCCACCGTAACGTTTCGTCAGCCCAGGGTAGGCGCGGTGGTACAGTTTGTCCGAGATGCAACTCACGCCGATACGTTGCCCGGCATAGCTGAATGCCTTCGACCCGGAGATAAGCAGGATGTAATGATCGGTATAACGTGCCACGGTAGGCTGGTAGGGAGCCTGGAAAGGTTTGCTCAGGTCGTTGCGAAAGTCCATAGCGAAGTAAGCCAAATCTTCCAGCACGATGACGTCGTAGCGGGTAGCCAATCCACCGATGATGCGCAACTCTTCTTCCTTCAGACAAATCCAGCTGGGATTGTTGGGGTTGGAGTAGATGATGGCCGAAATGTTCCCTTTGCTGAGGTACGACTCCAGTTTATCGCGTAGCTTCTCGCCACGGTAGTCGTACGCATCGAATGTCTCGAACTTCTGTCCCATGACCAGCAATTGTTGCTTCTGTACCGGGAAGCCGGGGTCGATGAAGAGGATAGTGTCCTTGCGCTCGTCGCACTGGCTGCAGGTGAGGAACGAGGCGAATGTACCTTGCATGGAACCGGTTACCGGCACACAACCTTCCGGATTCAGGTCTACATTGATAAATGCTTTGATGAAGCGTGAGGATTCGTCCTTCAGTTCCGCCAGTCCGTTGATATCAGGATAGATGGCTGCGATGCCGTTTTGTAACGCCTCGATCTCAGCCTTCACGCCCACTTCCGAAGGGGGCAGACCGGGCACGCCCATTTCCATCTTGATAAATTCCACTCCCGAAGCCGCTTCGGCCTTGGCTGCGATAGCTTTCACCTCGCGGATAGTAGCTTTAGAGAAATCGACAATCTGAAACTTCTGGATTGTTTCATCGATCAGATGCCGTTTGATAGGTGTATCTTTCATTTCTATAATGTATGTGGTAAATTGTTTATGTCTCTTTTTTCTCTCCAAAGATAGATGTTTCTTTTGGAAAGCGCAATTTTTTCTTCCCATCTGTTGCATGTGTGGAAAAATTGTGTACCTTTGCATCCGCAATCAAGAGAGATGCTGGTTAATACTATTTTGGTGCGTTAGTTCAGTTGGTTAGAATACCTGCCTGTCACGCAGGGGGTCACGGGTTCGAGTCCCGTACGCACCGCGAAAGGGGAAAATCGAGGAATCGGTTTTCTCCTTTTTGCGATATTACTAAATTGGAATCATCCGGGATCAGTAAGCCCCCGATAAAGTACAGGTGTCCCCAAAAGCAACCGCCAAGGTCAACTCCGGTTAGAGTTATCCTTGGCGGTTTCATTTTCTTGTAGTTGTATCTTGACTTTTGTTAGACTCCCATTGGAGTCGTGTTAGATTTGCGTTGGAGTTTCATTGGATTTCTTTAT